>JAISTQ010000052.1 GCA_031272505.1 Propionibacteriaceae bacterium | reverse complement strand
TGGGTTTCCTAGCCCTGCTCATGCCCGGCTCCCTCGCGTCGGGAGGCCATCCACGCCTTCACGTCGGACGCGGCGAACTTCAGGTGCTTGCCAAACCGATGCGCTACCGGGCCTTCGCCGCGCAACCGCCAGTCGTGCAGCGACGCAGGCCGAGAGGAGAACGAACTTGTTCGTTCTCCCGAGGCCAAGGAAGCTGTTGACGAGCGGAGCGAGGAACACAGGGTCGAGACTGGGATGCCCAGGTACTCGGCCAGCTCGACCACAGTGAGCAGCGGCTCCAAGCCGAGCGGCATTGGCTTGTGTTCGGTGACAGTCTCCACGGATGGCAGGTGCGCAAGCCTCCCCAGAAGGAACAACCGCAACCAACCGGTAACTGGCTTCCGGAGCCACGCTCAGGCGCAGCCCATTTTGATGGCAATTTGATGACTTGGCCACTTTGGCACCGTCCTCGCGCTGGGCGGAAACCGCCACCGGCAAGGGCGAATGCCCTACAAACTGGTCGGGGTGACAGGATTTGAACCTGCGACCTCTTCGTCCCGAACGAAGCGCGCTACCAAGCTGCGCCACACCCCGAGCGATCCATGCTGCGGGAGCGATCCCTAAGCAAACGAACCTGAGCTAGTTTAGCTTATTCGCGGGGATATGGGTAACTCATCCGGACGAGCGGTGGCGGTCGGGGTCGGGTTGGGGGTCGCGGATCAGGTGTTTGGTGGGGAAGACGGCGAGGGCGGTGATCAACAGCAGCAGCAGCACCACCAGCAGCGGGTGGTGTTGGACGGCGAGCACCAGGTAGCCGACCAGCGGCAGCACCGCCAGCACCTTGCCGACTTCGTAGACGTCGTAACCGAGCGGATCGGCGACCGCGTTCGCGTCCCCCTTCAGCGTCAAGGTGGCCCCAAACTCTTTGGGCTCGATCTGGATCACCCGGTGGGTCACCAGGGTGCCGTCTTCGGGGCGCACCAGCGTCACCACGTCACCGACGTGGATCTCGGAGACGCGCGTCGGCTGGTGCAAGGTGATCGAGCCGATTGGAATGTTGGGGGACATCGATCCCGAAATCACCACGGCGGGCCGCACGTTGAAGGCCAGGCAGGCCAGCAGCAGCGCGATGCAGACCACACCCAGCACCGCGCCCAGGTTCAACACCACCCGTTGCACCGTTTGCAGCAGCCGCAGCGCGGCATCGTTCGGCGGCGAGGTGTCGGCTGCGGGGGTGTAGACCCGCGTCGGCTGACGCTTCACCACCCCGCGTCGGCAGGCGGGGGCTTTGGTACGGGAGGAACGCCAGGGCATCATTTCTCCTTACTTACTTCTCCCTTCGGCGGCGGTGCAGGGTGACGAGAATGGTCGCCCCCACGGCCAGCACGCCCAGCCCCAGCCCGGCCAGCCCCAACCCGAAGGCGGTGGGCAGCAACATGCCGCCAGTGCGCGAGTAGGGAGGATTCGGCCTTGACGGAGGAGTTGGCCGCGTCGGCGCCGGGGTGGGCTCCGCCTTGGGTGTTTTCCCGGTGGCCTGCAACACCATCGTCAAACCGGTGTGCGCCTTGAGCCATTGGTTGTCCAGTGTGTCGGGCAGGCTGAACTCGACGTCAAACACGCGCGTCTCCTGGCTGCCTAACTGTCCGCCCAGCGGCTTGCCGATCACCTCGGGGGCGGCCGCGTCCACCAACACCCGTCCGGCGGCGGAGACTTCCAACTGCAATTTCTCGAAAAGATCGTGACGATAACCTTCGGCATCCGCGCCCGGTTGCGGATCCGGGTCGACGAGCGAGACGTAGAGTTCGACCGGCGCGTCCGCCTGGGAGCGCACCGCGATGCGCAGCCGCTGCGGATCACCCGGTCGATTCGGCAATCCCGCGCCGTCATTCAGATTCACCCAAGCCTCCGAAGTGGCATCCACCCAACCTGACGCGGACGGCTGCCAATCAGCGTCAGTTCCCCAAGCCACCTGCAGGAAGTGCTGGGGAGCGGTTTTGGCGGCCTCGGTAGACTCGAAAGCACTTATGAAGGCGAAGGCGAGCAATCCGGCGCCTATACCGAGTTGCTTGATCATCGCCACTCCTTTCTAAGTTGTTCGGAAGCTCTGGGTGGGCCGGCCGGCAGGGGGATCGCCAGCCGGCCCAGTCGGGGTGGTAGGGATTAAGGAATGTACTTCGAGTTGCCGGACAGCACCGCCTGCACAAAAGCGGCCTTGCCGTTCAAGGCATCGTCAGCGGGCTGACCTTGGCTCGGCAGCGTGACCGTGACGGTGATCTTCGAAACCGTTTCGGCCTTCATGTCGTTCAACGCCAAACCGCTGGACAGCTCATTGAAGGTCTTGTCCTGGGCCAGCACCGGATTGCTGCCAGACACCGTGGCCGGCATCGAGATGGTGAAACGCAACGCGTTCAGATAGTTGACGTCCGTCTTCGACGGGTCGTGGTTCACCAGCTTGATCGCTAGCGTGGAGCCCATCGCCTTGGAGGCGTTCTTCACCGGGATCTCGACGGTGGCCGCCGGAGAGCCAGGGAACAGCGCCTCCGCGCCCGCGAGCTTGATCGGCACGCCCTTCGGATCGTCCGCTTCCTGCCAGGTGTTGTCATTCTTGAAGGTGCCATCAGTGTTGGTGGCGCCCACTTGGAGGTTGTATGACTTCGTGCCATCGCCACCGCCGCCGATACCGGTGTCGTCGGTGCCGGTACCGAAGTTGAGGTAGATGGCATCTGTGAAGGCCGCAGTGGTCAACAGGGCAACCAACCCGACCAATGCGCCCCAGGCGGTCAACGCCTTGCGGCGGTTCTTTGACTGCATGTGGTTTTTCCTTTCTGTCGCATGTCCGCCTTGGGGCGAACTGCCTCCAAGTTAGAACCGCGTCACGCGGATTGGGGCAGTGGCGCCGGGGCGCTGATGTACGCCCTCGCGGTAAATAGCTAACGAATCTGATGATGGAGGAGCATCACGGTCATTCACCCCCGGCAAGCCAAGTGCGCATCGCGGTCTGCAGGGCGCCGCGCGAAGAGATGCCCATCTTGCGGTAGATGTTCGCGATGTGGTTCTGGACGGTGTGGATGCTCAGGTTCAACTCGGTGGCGATCTCGTTTCCAGCCAGGTCGGCCGCCACCATCTGGGCGATCTCCACCTCCCGGGTGGAAAGGTCGACCGCTTTGACGTAGGGGGCGAACAACGTCACTTTGACGCGTTCCTCGACGGCGTCGTCAGCCCAAGTCCGGGTGGCGGTGGCCGCCGCTCCGGTGAGGTCTCCCGCCTGCCGCATCGCGATGGCCAGCCGCACCCCGGCCCGGAACGCCGGAATCGCGAACCCGAGCCGTTGCAATTCGGCCACCACCTGCCGCAACTCGTCCACGTCATGCTGCGCGGCCGCCAGCACATAGCGGCTCAGCAGTTGGATGAGCACACTTTGGGAGTTCTCTCCGGCCTTGTGGGCGCTATGTGCCACCTTCAGGTTGGTGGAGGCCTCGATGGCCGCCGCCGCCGCAAAGACCCCGGCCGCCACATAGCCGCGCCGCAACCGGTCGGCCGCCGCCTGCCACAGCTCCTCGCCCCGTTCGTCAAGCGCGCTGACGGCGCTGGGCGCGACCTTGGCGAGCATCGCCGGGAAGGGGCCGAGCTTCGGGTACTCCTGCGCCTGTTTGGCGAGGTTCTGCGCGTAGCCGTCCCGGCCATCCCAGTAGGCGCAGATCGCCGCGAGCGTGATCAGCCCCAGCTGGAAATGCTCGAAAACCCGGGTTTCGCCGCTGATGGTGAGGATGGTGGAGGTGACGGCGTCCAACTGGGCGAAATCGCCCGTCAACGCCAGACAGAGCACCTGCACATAGCCGTTCGCCAGGATCATCCCCGGCTCCAACTCCGCCTCCGCGCGCGCCAACTGCGCCGCCGACAGCTCGGTGGCGGCCTCCACCTGGCCGTCCAGCAGATAGGCCAGCGACCGCAGCAGTTGCGCGTATCCCGCCATGTGGGGGTGTTCGGGAGGCTCGGCCGCCAAGGTCTCTAAGGCGAGCTGGACCTGCCCGGCAGCCAACTGGTTCTCGGCGCGGACGAGTTCCCAGACGGCGTGTTCCGGCCCGCTGGCATCCGGCAGTTTTTCGACGCGATCCTCAAAACAACGCAGATGAGCCCGGGCCGCGCTCACCCAAAGCTGGTGTTCGGGGAAACTGTCTTCGTCAAGTACCTGCAATGCCGCCTTTAGATCGGTGCTGGCCAATTGCACCGCCTCCCAGATCGCCAGCCGCAGCCGCCACGTCGAACCCTCGTCCCCCGGATTGGTGGCCGCGATCACCTCCCGCAACTCGTCCAGCGGGGCGGAAGCCGCGTGCAGCGCCCCCAGCAGCGGCACCGCTTGCTCCGGCGTGGGGTCGGCGTCGAAGGCTTGACGGCGGAGCAGCGCCTCGGTGAGCCAATACTCGCGAATCCGATGGCTGAGCAGCGCGGAGTCGCCCTCCGGGTTGCGCTTGCGCAGACAGACGTGCTTGGCGATGTGACGGATGTCGCCGGTACCCGATTGCTGCATCTGGGCCAAAATCCGCTGCCGCATCGAGGCGTTGCATTCGCGGCGCAGATACTCGCCCACCAGCGGCGGATAGACGGCGGCGATGGGGGACAGGTCACCTCCGGAAAGCTGCAACAGCCCGGTGTCCTCCAGCACCCCGACCCGCTCGCGCCCGATCAGCCGGAAGGCGTCGCGCACCGGCACACTGCCCAGCAGCGCCAACTCGGTGAGCTCAAAGACCTCCTCAGCCCCGATGCCGTCCAGCATTTCCTCGACGATCTCAGTGAGCCGCTCCGAGTACAGCAACCCCTCCACCTGCCAGGTCCCGTCGACCAGCCGCAGCGCCCCGGTGCGTCGGGCGGCGTCGATGACGGCGTTCACCAGCCCCGGCAACCCGCCGGTCAGCGTAGCGATCCGGGCCACCGTCGCCGAAGAGACCGTGCCGGGCAGCAACTGGTGGATCATCTGGTGCAGTTCGTCAAAACGCGGGGGCGGCAGCTTCAGCCGCACGCTCGGCTGGACGCCCTGCAGCAGATGCTGTGGTTGACGCTCGGGCAGCCGGGTGGCCGCCAAGATGGTGAAGCTGGTGCGGGAACGGGCAGCCTGGATCGCGCCCATGCTGAGCTGATCCAGCGCGTCCGCGTCGTCCACGACCAACACCGACCGCGGCCCACCCAAAGCCCGCGCCAAGGCCACCACCGCGTTCACGATGCCCACGCTTGACGAAGCTGATTGGATCTCCACTCCGGACACCGCCAAGGCCAGCAAGGGCCGCTCGGAAAGCAGCGGAATCCCATGCAGGCGGACCACCGGCGAACCAAGTTCGGCCAGCCGCCGGGCCGCCGCATCCAGGGCCGTCGACCGGCCCGAACCACTCATGCCCACCAGGTTGACGCTCACTCCGGCCCGCAGATAGCGGACCAGGTCGTCGACGATGAGCTGTGCACACACCATACCCATGACAAGAGTGTGCCGGGCACTTTATCGCCCGTCCAGCGCCAGTGGCGGGCTATCGAAAAGCTACCGTCGGGGAGTCAAGGTGAGCAGGGTGACTTCCGGCGGGCAAGAGAAGCGGAAGGGGGCGGCGGGGGACTGCCCGACGCCGGCGGAGACGTGCAGGTAGGCGGTGTGTTCGCCGGTCTCCCAGCGGGAGAGGCCCTTGGCCTGCTCGGAAGGCAGATCGCAGTTGGTCACCAATGCCCCATAGATCGGGACGCACACCTGGCCGCCGTGGGTGTGGCCGGTGAGGATCAGCCGGGCGCCGTCGGACGTCAACTCGTCCAAGACCCGCTGGTAGGGGGCGTGGGTGACGCCGATCAGCGTCGCCCCAGCGGCCGGAGGGCCCGCGAGGGAGGCGTAATCGTCCAGATCGACGTGGGCGTCGTTGGTGCCGCGCAACTCCAGCTTGGTGCCGCGCAACTCCAGCTCCACCTGCCGGTTGTTCAGGTTGTGCCAGGGGGCGAGCGTCTGCGCGAGCTGCTCATAGGGCAGGTCGGGCTCGAATTTACGCCGGGCGGACGGGCTGAACAGGTATTTCAGCGGGTTGATCGGCTTGGGCTTCACATAGTCTGACGAGCCGAAGACAAAGACGCCGGGGAACTGCCGCAGCCGCTCCAAGGCCACGTCCAGCGCGTCAACGGCTTCCGGTTCGGAGATCATGTCCCCGGTGCAGACCACCAGATCCGGCTCCAGGCCAGCCAGCGCGCGCAGGAAGTTCAACCGGGAGTGATTGCGGGCGAGCAGGTGGGCGTCGGAGATGTGCAACACCCGGATCGGGGCGGCCCCAGCGGGCAGGATCGGCACCCGGAAGCGGCGCACCCGATACTGATAGGGCTCAATGAAGACGCCGTAGAGGAAACACCCCAGCGAAAGCACGCCCAAGCGGCGGAAGAGCTTGCCGATACCCATTTTCCCTACGGTTTGACGGGCACCGCCGCCTCTTGCGTGGGCAAGGACTGCTGCGCCGGCTGTGGTTGCTGTTGCTGTTGGTTCGGATCGGCGTTCGGATCGGCGTTCGGATCCGGCTCCACCGGCTTCGGGCCCTTGGAGACGTTCATCTCCACCATGGAGCGCTTTGAGGCCCGGCCCGACGGATCGGTGGACACCACCTTGCCCTCTTCGACCGTGTCCGAGTAGACCTTCTTCTTCGCAGTGTAGGCGCTGAAGCCGGCGTCCTCCAAAACCGCCTTGCAAGAGGACACACTCCGCCCTTCGCAGCCGGGCACGGACACTTGTTCGCCGCGCATGATGGACGCCGAAGGCTCCGAGAAATGCCCCGGCTTCACTTGTTTGATGGCGGTTTCGAAGACCGGCCGCAACAGCATCCGGCCGGTAACCGAGCCCGAACCGCCGCTGATGTAGGTGCCCGAACTTGGCAACGTCACGCCACCGAGCAACCGGGAATGCGATTTCCAGAACGACTTGAATCGCTGGTTGTTGTCCACCGAGAGCACCGCCGCGCCCACCACCGACGGGTTGTAGGCGATCTGCCAGATCGCCTTATTGGAATCCACGGTGCCGGTCTTGCCGGCCATATCGATGCCGTAAATCCGCGTCGGTGACGAGGTGCCGCCGGTGATCGAGCCGACCAACAGCTTGTTGACGCCGTCCGCCACATCCTTGGAGATCACCCGCTTGCAGTTCGCGCTCGGCGGCTCCAGCGAAGTACCGGTGCGGGTGGTGATCGACTTGATCAACACCGGTTCGCAGTGGATGCCGCGGGCCGCGAAGGTGGCGTAGGCCTCCACCGCCGAAAGCGGGGTGATCTCAGCCGCGCCGAGGGTGAACGAGGGCATCCACTGGAACTGCATGATGTCTTCGCCGTTCGCCATCTCCAAGCCCAGCTTCTTCGCCATCTTCACCACCGGACACATGCCCACAGCCATCTCCAGCTGCACGAAATAGCCGTTCACCGAGCGCCGCGCGCCCTCGTACATGTTCATATGCGAGCCTGAGGAGCCGACCACCCACCAGTGGCCGTTCGAACCGCGGGCCGGGTAGGAGCCGTCGCAGGATTCGTAGATCTTCCCCTCGAAATCCATCCGGCCTTGGACATTCGTCGTCCACGACGCCCCCAAGCCCTCATCGAGGGCGGCCGCCGCGACATAAGCCTTGAAGGTGGAACCGCCTTGGAAGCCGTCCGCCCCGTTCATCGACCGCGAGGTGGCATAGTTGTAGAAAGTCTCGCCCTTCTTGATGTTGGTGCCCATCGTCGGGCGGCTCTGCGCCATCGCCAGAATCTGCCCGGTGCCCGGCTCCAGGAAGACGATCACCGAGATCGCCGGATCCTTGGCGCTGATGTACTTGGAAATGGTCTTCTGCGCCTTCTTCTGGATCTTCAGATCGATCTGCGTCTGAATCGTCAAACCGCCGCGCAAAATCTTGTTTTCCCGCTCTTCCATGGTATCCCCGAGGCTGGGGGTCTGCAGCAGCGTCTGATAGGCGAAATCGCAAATGAACGGGTAATCGGTGTCCACACAGCCTTTCGGGTACACCCGCACATTCGCCGGATCGAAAGTCTCCGCCCGGGCGGCATAGTATTCCGCTTCGGTGATCATCTCGTATTCGAGCATCCGATCCAACACCGTGTTGCGCCGCTCAATGGCCAGCGCCGCGTCTTTCACCGGATTGGTGGCATTCGGCTCGCGCACCAGGCCGGCCAGCATCGCCGCCTGCGCGATGCTCAGATTCGCCGCCGAGACGTTGAAGAAGTGCCGGGCGGCCGCCTCCACCCCGTAGGCGCCGTCGCCGTAATACGAGATGTTCAGGTAGCGTTCCAAGATCTCGTCCTTGGAGAACTGCTCCTCGATGCCGATGGCGTAGCGCAGCTCGCGGATCTTGCGGGCGATGGTGTTCTCCTTGGCCAACTGCTCGGCCACCGCGTCGTTGTTCTCCTGGGCGTTCTGCACCAGCACCAGCCGCACATATTGCTGGGTGAGCGACGAACCACCCTGGGTGACGCCCTGGGACGTCGACAACAGCGCGCGCAGGGTGCCTTGCAGATCAATCGCGCCATGCTCGTAGAAGCGGTGATCCTCGATGGCCAACTGGGCGTTCTTCATGTTGTCGGAGATCTTGTCCAACGTGACGTACCAGCGGTTTTGCTCGTAGAAATAGGCCAAAACGGACTTGTCGGCGTTCAGCAGCCGGGAACGTTCCGGCTGGTCGGTGGGATCCAGATCGGCGGGCAGCGTGGTGACGAACGAGGCCATCGATTGCGTCGCCCCGCTCATCAAGGTGATCATCGGGACGATCAAACCGGCGACTAAAATACCCGCGATGGCGGACACCGCGATAAAGAGCAGCAGGGAGTAGAGCCGTTTTCCAAGATGCACTCTTCTACCATACCGAACGAAACTGAGATACACCTGAGAAGCAGGCGTGTCCATAACAGAAACCCCGTCCGCTTGGCGTTGTTTCAATAGCTGTCAGGGGGCTTGTCAATGATTGTCGCCGCCCGCTATTGTGTCCTTGTTGGAGCAAAGGGGACACCAAGGATAGGTCCCCTGGGAGATTGAGGTAGGGAATCAGGGAGGTGAAAGTGGTGTCATTAGCGCTGTCAGACAGTTGGAAGCTCCGCGCCTCCTGCCGCGGCACTCAGGACGACATGTTCCCCGAGGGTTCGGCACAAAAGAAAGCGCGGACGATCTGCTATTCGTGCCCAGTGCGCTCGGAATGTTTGGCGGAAGCTCTTGACAATCGCATCGAATGGGGGGTTTGGGGCGGTATGACAGAGCGGGAACGCCGACAGCTACTTAAACAGAATCGGCACGTCACTTCGTGGTCGGCGGTGCTTTGCCAGCATCCCAGCGCCGCGGGCGGGCATCCGAGCATTGGCGCGCGTGAGAGGTAATGCCTGGCTCGCGTCCGTACCAAGTTTTTGAAATCTTGGGGGAGTTGTATCCGGACGCGCATTGCGAGTTGGACTACGCGGACGCCTATCAGTTGATCGTCGCGGTGATGCTCTCCGCGCAATGCACTGACGTCCGGGTGAACCAGGTGACGCCCGCGCTCTTCGCCCGCTATCCGGATTTTCAAGCGTTGGCGGCGGCGGACCGCGCCGAATTGGAGGGCTACATCCGTCCCACCGGGTTCTTCCGCCACAAAGCGGATGCGCTGCTGCAGGTGGGCGCGGCCTTGGCCAGCGGCGAGGTGCCCCGCAACGCGGACGAACTGGTGCGCCTTCACGGGATTGGCCGCAAAAGCGCCAACGTGATCCTGGCGGAACTCTTCGACGTCCCTGGTTTGACGACCGACACCCACTTCATCCGGCTTTCGAATCGGCTTGGCTGGGTGGATTCCAAGAATCCCGACGTGGTGGAACGGGTGGTCGGAAAACTGTTCCAGCCCGCCGACTGGAACACCTTGAACCATCGGCTGATTTGGCATGGGCGGCGACGCTGCCACGCCCGCAAGCCTGATTGTTTGAGCTGCCCCGTCAGCCCGCTTTGCCCGTACTTCTGGCCTTCCCCGCAGCTACACCGTCTTTAACAGCCGACTTGAACTTGGCCTGTGAATCCAACGCCTTCGTCGGCCCCTCGAAGTGCACCTTGCCCTTGCCGGCCAGCGCGAACAGGCCGCCAATGATCAGGAAGAACACCCCGGCGCAGGTGAAGCCGAGGCAGATGGAGAACAGCGGATCCATCCCGAAACACTGCACGAAGCCGTAGCCGGACCACAGCGAGATGGCCACGAAGAGCAGCAGGCTGGCCACGAAGGCCAGATAGCCGCCGACGCCGAGCAGCCCGGCGCCTTTGCCCACCCGCTTGCCTTGTTCGGCCATTTCGGCCTTGGCCAGGGCAAGCTCGTCGTGGACGATGCCGGAGACGTCCGTCTGGATGTCTTTCACCAACTGTGCGATAGACGGTTGATCGGCCATGTTCCCTCCCTCGGGTCGCTCAGAGGCGGAATCGCAAAGAGTCCTCAAACAGCAAATCTACCTTGACGCGGGTGTGATCCACCGTCGAACGCCAACAATGAACGGTGTAGGGCAGCCGCAGCGGCTCTGCGGGCCGGGCCAGCGAATCGTATAGCTCGCTGACCTCGTCCAACACCTCGGCGTCGTCGACGTCAGAGTCTTTGACCATCTTCAGCAGCGTGTTCTTGGTGACTGGCACCCACATTCGAAAGGTCTTGTGATCCAGTTTCGGGAAGTGCGGCGAATCGTCCAGCACCAGCAGCGAGCTGAGCCCGCCGTCGGAAGTCATCGCGGTGGGATTCACCTTGCGGACGATTTCTGCAAGCCGCTGCACCCACGGCACCGTGTCATCCCGGACGGTGAGATGAACCAGCAACTGCCCACCCTCGGAGAGAGAGCGGGCCAGCGAGGGCAGCGCGTGCTGCGGCAGTGTCTGGAGGCACTGCGAGACCAGCACGGCGCTGAACAGCTGTGGGCGCAGCGGCAGCTTTTCGGGGTGGGCGGCGATCATCCGGGCGCTGGGCAGCCGATCTGAGTTTTCCCACAGGGATTGCGCGTCCGGATCAACCAAGGTGACGCGATCAGAGGTGACGAGCTGCTGCGCGAACGGGATGCTTTTGGTGCCAACAGCCAAGAGTTTGCCGGGCGGCGGGGCCAACCAGGCGTAGGCGGCAGCTGGAAAAGAACTCCCCATGACGGCCATGCTACGCGGGAGAAGCGGAAAACTGCCGGATTGACGCGCGCTCTGCGGTTTTCCGCCTGTGGATAACTGCAAATCGGGGTGCGCCGCCCTTAATTAACTGGTCATGAACGACATTCTTGCGGTAACGAAGTCCGTCCCGCTCGCCGAGTTGGTGCTCACCACCGCGGCGGCATTGGAGTTGGGGGCGGAACAGGTGGACGATCCGGCCCAGCTCCCGGCGCGGTGGGAATCGGCGGCGGCGGTGTGCGTCGGGCAGGATCTGGCCGCGGCGGTGGCTTCGCTAGCCTTGCCGCGTCGCGAGGCCGTCATCCTGCTTGGGGAGGACGAATCGGTGCTGGCCCGCTGGTCAGCCCCTTTGGAAGCGTTGGTGATTCCGCTTCCAGACGGGGCGCTCTGGCTCGGCTCGGTGCTCGACGAAGGGGTCAGCCGAGCGAACACCCCGGTGCTGGCGGTGCTCGGCGGCAGCGGGGGAGTGGGGGCGTCGACGCTGGCGGCGGGATTGGCCTTGGCGCAGGCGAAATCCGGGGCGGCGGTGGCCTTGGTGGATGCGGATGTCGCCGGTGGCGGCATTGATCTGCTGCTCGGCCTGGAACACGTGGGCGGCTGGCGGTGGCCCAGTCTGGCGGCCGCCGAAGGCTACATCGGCGATCTGCGCGGCTTCGTGCCGCAAATCGACACCGTCTCGGTGCTCTCCATGGCGCGCGCGGATGCGGGGGAGTTGCGCCCCCAGGCTTTGACGGCGGTGTTGCAGTCGCTGCGGCGCAGCCACTCCTTGGTGGTGCTGGACGTCGGCCGCACCCAGAGCCCGGTCGCCCGGGAGGCGGTGCGGCTGGCCACCGATCGGCTGCTGCTGCTCAATTCCTCGGTGCGCTCGGTTGCCGCCGCCGCGCAGACGTTGCAGGCCTTCCACACCCAGGCGCGGGTGGTGGTGCGCGGGAAATCCTCCGCCGGGTTGAACGACGCCGCCATCGCCGACATTCTCTCCCTGCCCATCGCCGGGCAGGTGCGGGACGAGTCGGCGGTCGCCGCCGCGGCCACTCGGGGCGATCCGCCGCGGCATCGCGGCTTCTTGAAGGATTGCGCCAAGCTGTTGCCGAAGTCGGTGGCGGAGCCGGCGCGGCATTCGGCGGCGCGGGCGGCTTGAGATGGTGGAGTTGGCGAAGGTCCGCGAGTATCTGGCATCCCACGGGCTTTCCATCGGGCCTGCGTCGGTGGCGCAGGCGTTGCGGCAGTTGGGCTATCTGGTCTCCGAGGTGGCGGTGCGCTCCACGGTGGACGCGTTGCTGCGCGATTCAGTGGGAGCCGGGCCGTTGGAGCCGCTGTTGGCGCTGCCGGGCATCACCGACATCGTGGTGAACGGCCCCACGCAGGTGTTCGTCGATCAGGGCGAGGGGCTGCGGCAGGTGGAGAGCTGTTTTGGCGCCGACGCCGAGGTGCGCAAGCTGGCGGTGCGGATGGCGGCGGCGGTGGGTCGGCGGCTGGACGACGGCTGCCCCTACGTGGATGCCCGGCTGCCATCCGGGGTGCGGGTACATGCGATTCTGGATTGCCTGACGGGCTCGGGCACCTGCCTCTCGCTGCGGATTCCGCATCGGGTGCAGTTGTCTTTGGGTGATTGGGTGGATTCGGGCACCATGTCTCCGGTGGCCGCCACCATATTAAAAGAGGTGGTGGCGCGGCGGCTGGCGTTCTTGGTCTCCGGGGGCACCGGCTCGGGGAAGACGACGCTGCTCTCCACGCTGCTGGGTTTGGTGCCGCCCGCCGAGCGGCTGGTGATCGCCGAGGATTCCCGCGAGCTCAATCCGCCGCATCCGCATGTGGTGCGCCTGGAGAGCCGGGCCGGAAACATCGAGGGCGTCGGCCAGGTGACGTTGACGGCGCTGGTGCGCCAAGCGCTGCGAATGCGCCCGGATCGGGTGGTGGTCGGCGAGGTGCGCGGCGCGGAAGTTGTCGATCTGCTGATGGCTTTGAACACCGGCCACGAGGGCGGCTGCGGTACCATCCACGCGAATTCCGCGCAGGACGTGCCCGCCCGTCTGGAAGCATTGGGGGCTTTGGGCGGATTGAATCGGGCGGCGTTGCATTCGCAGCTTGCCGCCGCTTTGGATCTGGTGGTGCACATCCGCCGTTATCCCGATGGCCGCCGCTGGGTGGAGGAGATCCAGTTGCTGCACGCCGATCCCGCTGATGGCCTGGTGAGTGCCGTCCCGGCGGTCGGGTTCAGCCGCTCCGGCGCGGTGTGGCGCGGCGAGGGCTATGGCATGTTGGAACGGATGGTGGGCTGATGTTCGCCGCCGTGGTATTCGCCGGGCTGGCGGCGTATCTCAGGGTGCGCCCGGCCAGCAGTTCCCGGCTGCGTCCGGTGCCGCAGCTGAGCCGCCGGCGGCTGCGCCGCCTGGGAGTGGTGGCCGGCAGTGGCGTCGCGTTGTTCGCCTCGGCGCGGTGCATCGGCTGGCCGCTCAGCCTGTGTGCGGCCATCATCGTGGCGATGGCGCAGTGGCAGGTGCGCCGCGCATTGCGGCAGCGGTCCGCGAAACGGGCCCGGCAGTCAGTTTTGGCGGTCTGCCGCGAGCTCGCCGGACAAGTGGCCGTCGGGTTGCTGCCGCAGGCGGCCTTGCAGGCGGTGGCCGAGCATGAAGAGATGCTGCGGCTGGCGGCGGCGGCCGCGCAGGTGGGCGGCCAAGTCTCCGCAGCGCTGCGCGAGACGGCCCAGCAGGCCGGTTTGCCGCACTTGAACGAGTTGGCGGAAGCCTGGGAGGTGTCGGTGCGCACCGGCGCCTCGATGACGGCGACGTTGGCGTCGTTGAGCCGGCGGCTGGAGCGGGAAAGGGAGTTGGGCGAGCAGGTGGAGGCCGAATTGTCGGCGGCGCGCGCCACCTCAAAGACTTTGGCCTTCCTGCCCTTGGCGGGCATCGGGCTGGGGATGATGCTGGGCGGCGATCCGCTCGGCTTTTTGTTTGGGTCGCTGTTCGGGCAGATGGCTTTGCTGGGCGGGGTGGCGGCTGGCGCTGCCGGAATGCTGTGGGTGGAAAGGATCTCCAATGTTCGCTGTTAGCGCGATACTCGCCGGATTGGCCGTCTGGCTGTGGCTCCCGGATACCGCCGGAAGGCTGCGCGAAAAGCAGACGCCGGCCTGGCAGGTGAAGCTGCGCGCCGGGCTGTTGCGGGTGGCGGCCGCCATCGGGCTGGAAAAGCCCGTCTCCTCGAAGGAGGAGCAGCGGCGGGCGGCGGTCATCGCCGAGTTGCCCAAGCTGCCCGAGTTGCTTTCCGTCTGCCTGGATGCCGGTTTGCCCACCCGCACCGGGGTGGAAGTGCTCTCCGAGGTGCTCACCGGGCCGTTGGCGGATTCGCTCAAACGCGTCAATGCCCGGGTGCAGCTCGGGGCTGACGAGCAGGAAGTCTGGACGGCTGCCGCCTCTGATCCCGCTTTGTGCGGTTTTGCGTTCGATTTCGCCCGCTGCTTGGGGGCGGGCACCGCCCAGGCGGACACCTTGCGGCGGTTGGCGGCGCGGCTGCGGGAGCAGTCGGTGGCGACGTTGCAGGTGAAGGCGCGGAAGGTCGGGGTGCGCTCGGTGATGCCGTTGATGGTGTGCTTCCTGCCGGCCTTCGTGTTGCTGGGCATCGTGCCCATCGTGGTCAGCCTCTTCGCCCATGTCTTCGGCGGATAGTTATCCACATGTCGCGCCACCGGAGGGAGTTTTCCACAGCCGCGAAAAATCGCGGACAAATCGCCGTCGCAAACCCCAATTACTTCGGTAGACCCAGAAACTCTGGGCGGAAAACGAAAGGAGCAACTATGCGCAAACTCATCAACAAGATCCGGCATCGCAAGAGCGACCAGCGGGGCATGACCACCGCGGAGTACGCGGTCGGCACGGTGGCCACCGTCTCCCTGGCGGGCGGCCTGATTTCCATCATCGGCCAGGACTGGTTCCAAGACCTGATGAAGGGCATCATCGACGCGATCGCGAAAAACCTGCTGGGCTGGATTACCGGGATCTTCGGTGGCTAAATGAACACCCGTGAGCTTGACGAAAGAGGCATGGTCACCGCTGAGACGGCCGTCGCCTCGCTGTTTGTCGTCGGGTTCACCGCGATGGTGGCCTGGTTGCTTGGCTTGCTGATGATGCTGGCCAGTTGCCAGGCCACCGCCGACCAAGTCGCCCGGGAACACGCCCGGGGCGACATCGCCGCCGCCGAGGTGGCCGCCAGCCACGCTCCCGAAGGGGCGAAGGTGCTGGTGGACAGCAAAGCGGGCGACGTGGTCGTGTTGGTGACGCTCGACGCCCGCCCTTGGGTGAGTTGGCTGCCGGCGGTCCCGCTGCGCGCCTCCGCGACCGTCAGGGCTGAAGAATGAGATCGGACGAACGCGGCTCCGGCACGGTGATGATGGGCACCGCCGTGATCGTGCTTTCGCTCTTTACCGCCATCGCGCTGATCATCGGCGCGGGCTGGGACGCCCGCCAAAAGCTGGTGGGCGCGGCCGACATGGTGGCGCTCTCCGGCGCGAACGCCTATGCGGCCTCCGCCGATCCGTGCCAGGCCGCCGCCCAGGCCGCCGCCCAGAACGACGTCTCCCTGGAGAGCTGTGAGACCGTCGGCGATTCGCTGAGCTTCGCCGTCAGCGTGAAGGTCTCCCACGACTGGCTCTTCGGGGTGAGTTTCGACGCCACCTCCGTCGCCGGAAAACTCTGACCAGCCGCCCGGCTGGGGGATTGCACTGTGAGTTTCCTGTAAATAGGTGTTTCACAGGGTCGTTACTGTCCTTTCTTGGTGAGGGGGTGCAGAGTGTGTACCACGTGAAGGGCCCCGGGCGAGATGAGCAGATTGGCTAAGGCTGCTGATCCGGATCGGAGTCGAAGACCAGAGCGAAGGAGTAAATGGAAGTGGAAGGACAGGATTGGAAGCCCCGGTACTATCCCGGCAGCGATGAAGCCCTATCTTCGTCGGCGCCGCAGGAAGCGGAGCCAACCGCGTCGGGACCAACTCAATGGGCTCCTCCTTCAGCTTACGGATACTCGAATCCGACATACCCGGGGTTCCTTTACGGCGAACAGTCTTCGTGGGCGCAGGGCGCTGCCAGCGTCCCGCCACCCCCGCCGCCACCGGCTGCGGGGCCGGTCTGGGGTTACTCCGCCACCGTGGGCGCGCAAACCCCGGCTTACGGGCAGGCCCAATACCCGTACAACCAGTATTTGCAGCCGCGCCGGGCAGCCAAGAGCAAAGGGCGCTTGGTCACCTCGGTGGTGGCCGTGATCTTGGCCTTCTGCGTCTTCGCCGGCGGCGTGGGCGTGGCCACCATGAACCTCATCAACGTGCTCACCCCGAGCAACAATGTCAGCGTCACCGAGCCGCAGACTCAGCCGTACCAGCCCTACTATCCGGATCGCGAGCAGGGCACGGAAAGCGGCGGGCAGCAGTGGCCCGATGACGGCGGGCAGCAATGGCCGGGCGAGCAGCAGCAGCAGACCTTCCCGCAAGACAGCACCACCGCCGTCTCGCAGCGGGTCACCGACCAGCAGGCGAAGGGCATTGTGATCATCAACGCGGACACCGGGTCGGGAGTGGCGGCCGGCACTGGCATGATCCTCAGTTCGGACGGCAAGGTGCTGACGAACTACCACGTGGTCGCCGGTACCATCGGCGTCGCCGTCCAGGTGGCGACCACCAAGGACACCTACACCGCCACCTTGGTCGGCTTCGACCAGGTGAAGGATGTGGCGCTGCTGCAACTCAAAGACGCCTCGAATCTGGAAACGATCACCGTGGATGATGACGGGGTGCAGCTCTCCGACGCGGTCAGCGCGGTCGGCAACGCTGGCGGCGGCAACACTTTGGTGCGGGCGGACGGCTACGTCACCAGCCTCTCGGTGGATGTCTCGGTGAACTCCGATTCGCCGTGGGGCAACGAGGAAGACCTGGAGAACGTCATCGAGACGAATGCGGCCGCGGAGCCGGGTGATTCCGGTGGCCCGATGTTTGACGACGAAGGCGAAGTGATCGGGATGACCACCGCCGGCTCGGAGGCTGAGGGCATCTCCTATGCCGTTCCGATTGACACCGCGCTGGACGTGGTTGAGACCATTGAAAAAGGACAGGATGTGGGTACGGTCCGGGTGGGCCCGGCGGGCTATCTGGGCATCACCGTGGCGGATACCGACAGCCACCAGCGGCGCAGCCTGGGCCGCACTATCGCTGGAGTCAGCGAAGGCGGCCCGGCTGCGCAGGCGGGGCTGGTCGCGAATGCCGTGATCACCGACATCGGCGGCACCACGATCTATTCCGACACCAATCTCGCCGGGGTGATCCGGGTGCTGGAGCCGGGCGACCGCGTGAGCGTCACTTGGGTCAATCCAGGTGGAGCAGAGCAGACCGCCACCGTCACTTTGGAGGCGTCCCCGGTCAACTGATCCTTCGCGTGCCGCTACAATGCACCAAGACAACGTTTTTTGGGAGGTGCTGTGGCTGAGACGCTACGCCGGCTGGTGGTCGTCGAGTCCCCGACGAAGATGCGCACGGTGGCTCAGGCATTGGGGAAGGGCTTCGAGATCGCGGCCAGTGCCGGGCACGTGCGCGACCTGCCCACCAGCGCCGCCGAGGTGCCCGCGAAGTACAAAGGCCAGCCGTGGGCGCGCACCGGCGTCAACGTGGAAAAGGATTTTGAGCCGATCTACGTGGTGGCCACCGGCAAGCAGAAGGTGATCCGGGACATCAAGGCCAAACTGGCCGATGTCGATGAGCTGTGGCTGGCCACTGACGAGGATCGCGAGGGCGAATCGATTGCCTGGCATCTGCTCCAAGTGCTGAAGCCGAAGGTGCCGGTGAAACGGCTGGTCTTCCACGAGATCACCCCGTCCGCCATCTCGGCTGCGGTGGACAACCTGCGCGATCTGAACGTCGACAAGGTGGACGCGCAGGAGACCCGCCGCATCCTGGACCGGCTCTACGGCTATGAGGTCTCGCCGGTGCTCTGGAAGAAAGTGATGCCCAAGCTCTCCGCCGGCCGGGTGCAGTCGGTAGCCACTCGGATGGTGGTCGACCGCGAGCGCGAACGGCTGGCCTTCCGGGCCGCCGACTATGCCGGGATCACCGCGGTGTTGGACGCCGGGGCGCAAGCCAGCCCCCGCCGGTTCACCGCCAACCTGTTCACCGCCGGGGATTTGCGCATCGCCACCGGGCGGGATTTCGATTCGGTGGGCAAAGTGGCCGCCGGGCGGCTGCATCTGGATGTGCCCCAGGCCGAGATGCTCGCCGAAAAGCTGCAAGACGCCACATTTGAGGTGGAATCGGTGGAATCCAAGGCGTACCGCCGCCGTCCGTATGAGCCGTTCCGCACCACCACTTTGCAGCAGGAGGCCGGACGGAAGCTGGGCTTCACCGCGCAGCGGACCATGAAGGTCGCCCAAGGGCTCTACGAGCGCGGTTTCATCACCTACATGCGCACCGACTCGATCACCCTGTCGGCCACCGCCGTGAAAGCGGCGCGCACCCAGGCTGCCCAGTTGTTCGGCTCGGATTCGGTGCCGGAGAAGCCGCGTCACTACTATTCGAAGGTCAAGAACGCGCAGGAGGCGCACGAGGCGATCCGCCCCGCTGGCGACAGTTTCCGCATCCCGAAGTCCTCGGGTTTGTCCGGCGACGAGCTGCGCCTCTACGAGTTGATCTGGAAGCGCACCTTGGCCTCGCAGATGAAGGACGCCGAAGGCCTGTCGGTGAACGTGAAGGTGGGCGCCACCACCGCCGCGCCGGTCGAACTGGCTGACGTTTCCAGCGGGGAGACGGGCAAGCACCACCGGTTTGGCTTCCAGGCCACTGGGCGGACCATCACCTTCCTGGGCTTCCTGGCCGCCTATGTGGCCTCGGTGGATGACGGCGACGCCGACGACAAGCAAGACCGCATCCCGGAGCTCCAGGCCGGGCAGCCGTTGGCGCCCGCAGAGCTGAATCCGGAAGGCCATCAGACCCAACCGCCGGCCCGCTACACCGAAGAGTCGCTGATCGAAAAGCTGGAATCGCAGTCGATCGGCCGCCCGTCCACCTACGCCACCATCATCGCCACCATCACCGCCCGCGACTACGTCTTCAAAAAGGGCCGGGCGTTGGTGCCCACCTGGCTGGCCTTCGCCGTCACCCAGTTGCTGGAGCGGCATTTCACCACCTTGGTGGATTACGCCTTCACCGCCGAGATGGAGGAGCGGCTGGACGAGATCGAAGCCGGGGAGACCTCCCGGCTGGCGGTGCTCAAGGAGTTCTACTACGGCCCCCAAGATGGCGTGGGGCTGCACCAGTTGGTGGGCGAGCTGGGCGACATTGACGCCAAAGCCATCTCGTCATTCCAGTTGGATGAGAGCGGCATCTACGTGCGGGTGGGCCGCTACGGCACCTATCTGGAAGACGCGGACGGACGGCGGGCGAATGTGGATCCGGATCTGCCGCCGGACGAGTTGACTTTGGAAATGGCCCGCGAACTGCTCGCCCAAGGTGGCACCGCCGAGCGGCAGTTGGGCACCAGCCCCGACGGGGTGCAGATTGTGGCCAAAGATGGCCGTTACGGCCCGTATGTCACCGAGGTTTTGGGGCCGGACGCCCCGAAGTCGGCCAAGCCGCGCATCTCCAGCCTGTTCAAGTCGATGAGTGTGGATACCGTTACCTTGGCGCAGGCGTTGGAGTTGCTGACGCTGCCCCGGGTGGTCGGCAAAGACGAGGCTGGGGTGGAGATCACTGCCGCGAATGGCCGCTACGGCCCCTACATCAAGCGGGGCGCGGACACCCGCTCGCTGGCCACCGAGGAAGAGTTGCTCACCATCACCGCGGCGGAGGCCTTGGCGCTGCTGGCCGCCCCGAAGGCGGCTCGCGGCCGCGCCGGATCGGCGGCAGCCGCGCGCACGTTGGGCAAGGATCCCCAATCCGGCAAGTCGGTGCTGTTGAAGGACGGCAAGTACGGCCCTTATGTGACCGACGGCGAGGTGAATGCCACGCTGCGCCGCGGTGACGAGCCGGACGAGGTGACGCTGCAGCGGGCCTTGGAGCTGCTGGCCGACAAACGGGCCAAAGGGCCCTCCACCCGCCGTCGTCCAGCCGCGAAAAAGAAGAAGTAGCCGTGTCCGGGCGGTTCATCGTCTTCGAAGGCGGGGACGGGGTCGGCAAGTCGACGCAGGTGCGGCTGCTGGCCCAGGCTTTGGCTGACCGTGGTGACGTGCTGGTCACCGCCGAGCCCGGTGGCACCGAGTTGGGCGAGCGGTTGCGCAAACTGCTGCTTGATCCAGCCACCGGCGACATTTCCGCCCGCACCGAGGCGCTGCTGTACGCGGCCGACAAGGCCCAGCATGTGGCGCAGGTGATCCGGCCCGCCTTGGAACGCGGCCAATGGGTGATCTGCGACCGCTATGTGGATTCGATGCTGGCCTACCAAGGCGCCGGACGGACGCTGGACGCCGCCGAGCTGAAAAAGCTGGCGGATTGGGCCACCGGCGGACTGGTGCCCGATTTGACGGTGCTGCTGGATCTGGATCCGAGCGTGGGCGTGGGCGCGAAACGCGAACTGGATCGCCTGGAGGCGGCGGGAGAAGAGTTCCACCAGCGGGTCCGCGACGGCTTCCTGGCGTTGGCCGCGGCCGCCCCGGAACGCTACCTGGTGCTGCCCGCCCGCGCCTCCGTCGAGCAGATCGCCACCGCCGTGCTCCGCCGGGTTACCTAAATAAGTGTCGGTGGCGGGCACTACCATTGAGCTATGAGTGACGTCTATGCCCGGTTGACCGGCCAAGATCAGGCGGTCGCGCTGCTGCGCAAGGCGGTAGCGGGGGAGCGCCACTCGATGTCGCACGCCTGGTTGTTCACCGGCCCGCCGGGTTCGGGCCGTTCGGTGGCGGCGCTGGCCTTCGCGGCGGCGCTGCAATGCGAGTTCGGCGGCTGTGGGGAATGCAAGTCCTGCCAAGAGATTGTGGGGGAGGAGCACGTCACCCATCCGGATGTGATGTGGGTGAAGACGGATACCCTCTCCATCGGTGTGGAGCGGGCCCGCGAGCTGGCGATGGCCGCCCAGCAGCGTCCGGTGATGGGCCGGTACCGCATCATCGTCATCTCGGAGGCCGATCTGCTCACGGATCGGGCGGCGGACGCGCTGCTCAAAAGCCTGGAAGAGCCCGCCTCGCGGTGTATCTGGCTGCTCTGCGCGCCCACCAAGTCGGACGTCATCGTCACCGTCCGCTCCCGGTGCCGGTTCATTGAGCTGGTGTTGCCCGCCCCGGCCGCCATCGCCCAGCTTTTGCGCGAACGCGAAGGGGTGGAGCCGCAGTTGGCCGCCTGGGCGGCGCGGGTCTGCGGGGGTCATATCGGGCGGGCGAAGGTCTTAGCCACCAGCGAGGAAGCCCGCTCCCGGCGTACCCAGGTGCTCGCCATCCCGCCACGGTTGGATTCGCTGCTCGCCGCGTTGGAGGCCGCCGAAGCCTTGGTGGGGATCGCCAAATCGGATTCGGAGGCGCAGTCGAAGCAAGAGGGAGACAAGCGCGAGCGCAACATGAACCGGCTGCTCGGGTTGGATGATTCCAAGCCGCTGCCGCGTTTCGCCCAAGCCCAGTTCAAGCACTTGGAGGAGCAGCAGAAGCTGCGCGGCAAACGGCTGCAGCGCAACAGCCTGGATGTGGCGTTGACGGAGTTGACGAACTGGTTCCGCGACGTGCTCGCCATCCAGACGGACGCCAAAGCCCCATTGGTCAATCAGGAGCTGCAAGGCCAGTTGGACGAGTACGCGGCCCGCAGCACCGCGAATGCCACCATCGGCAAGCTGGACGCCATCTTGGCGTGCCGCACCGCGTTAGCCCAGAACGTCACACCCCTGTTGGCTACTCAGGCTTTGATGATTTCCCTGATCTGAGCTGCTACTCTTCGACGGGGACGGCGCGGGCGGCCTTTTTCCGCTCGCGGGAGGCGCGGATGGTGCGGTCAATCGACCAGCCACCGGCGCCAGCGAAGAGGAAGAGCAGGCCGACGGCCGCCAGCAGCAACTCGAAATCGCCGAGGAAGCCGGGCTCGCCGACTTTCAGGATCGACCACGGGCCCCAATAGACCAACACCAACGCGGCGGCGGTGATGATCGTCACCCCGGCGCCGGCCACCCTGGTGAGCAGGCCCAGCACCAAAGCCAAAGCGATCAGCAACTCGATGATGCCGGTGACCAACACCAGGATCTCGATGGTGCTGCCGCCGACCATGCTGCCCAGCACCGTCTGGGAGAACTGGGTGATCGCGGCGTCCTTGTTGGTGAGCTTGAACAGGCCGTTGAGGATGAAGATGCCAGCCACCACCAGCCGCAGCAGCATGAAGCCCAGGGAGGGGAAGAATTTGTCCGATTCGCGCTTCGGGACCGGGGCGGGCTCGGGGGTGGGGGCCGGGACGGGCGCGGGCGCGGAGAGGTTGGCCAGGGTGGCCTCGCGGCGGGCTTCGCGCTCCGCCTTCAGCTTCAGCTCCTCTTCCGTCAACGCCGGGGTCTGCACCGCGGGGAACTGGCCGGAATCGCGGAAGATGGAATCATCCACCTGCCCCGCCTGGGGATCCACGATCTCCACCTCGTCGGTGGGCGGGATGTCGGCGGCGGGCGCGATGTCAGCGCGGATCGGCACCGACTCGCGCTCGGCATAGACCGGCTCGCCGGGGGCGGATTCGTCCGTGATCAGCCGGGCGCCCTCAGCCGGTGGCGCATACGGGGCCGGCTCCGCCGGATAGGCCGGGGCCGCCGGGTAGGCGGGTGCCGCCGGGTACGCGGGCTCGGCTGGTGCCGTGGGCGGTTCGGCCGGCTGGGCGGCAACCTCAGCGGCATACTGGGCCGCTTCGGGCACCTGGGCCGCCTCGGGTACCCCTGGGGTGGCGGGCTCGAACGGCGCTGCCGGAGGCTGCGGGGCTACGGGTGCTGCCGGTTGCGGGGCGACCGGAGGCTGCGGAGCGGCAGCTTGCGCGAACTCCGGGGGCGGGGCGAACGGGGATGGCGCCGCGCCTTCGGGTGCCGCAGGCGGATTGTAAGCCGGATCATTCGGTTGATAAGTCACGTTTCCTCCCAAGAGAGTTCTTCAGCGTCCACTCTCTCAGGAAAACCTGCCCGTTTGGCGAACCGACACGGCAAAACAAAGGCAAATGTGCTTCGATAAGGGACATGTTTGTCAAAGAAGCTCGTAAATCCGTCCATTTTGTCGTTCCCGCGCTCTTGGGGGCGCTGCTGCTGGCCAGTTGCACGTCCACCACACCGTCGGATGGCCCCTCGCCGTCTGACAACCCCTCAGCCGCGGAGAAACAGACCGTCCTGATCGGAGACATCGAAGTCTCCGCCGTCTCTTCCCTGGATGTGGATCGGCCCGACAACGGCTCGAATCCGGTGCAGTTGGAGGGGTTCGTCCCCGCGCTGGGCGAGAGCTTGGCGGATTATGCCGCCCAGGAGGTCGCCTGGGAGGAGTGCGACGACGAGTACATGTGCGCCGAAGTGTACGTCCCCGAGGATTACGATGCGCCCGGCACCCAGGCGATCACGCTCTTCCTGCGCAAGGTGGAAGCCTCCCAGGAGCCGAAGATCGGCACCTTGTTCGTCAATCCGGGCGGTCCGGGTGAGCCCGGCTCGGACGCGGCCACCTGGTTCCCCACCGATGGGCTGGAGCAGTACGACATCGTCGGCTGGGATCCGCGCGGGACGGGTTGGTCCACCCCCATCGTCTGCATGGATGCCGCCGCCACCGATAAGTATTTCGAGTTGGACTTCTCGCCGGACGACGACACCGAGCGGGCGGCGCTGCTCGCGGGGTCGAAGTCTTTCTCGGACGCCTGCTGGCAGGGTTCGGGCGACTATCTGAAGTACATCAGCACTGAGGAAACCGCCCGCGACCTCGACCTGTTGCGCCAACTGGTGGGCGACGAGAAGCTGAACTATTTCGGCTATTCCTATGGCACCTCCATCGCCGGATGGTACCTGGAGCTCTTCCCCACGACCGTCGGCAAGATCGTCGCCGATTCCGCCGCCGCGTTGATCAAGAAGGACGAGGTGCTGCAGGTGAGCGGCTTCGAAGCGGCGCTGAACCGGTTTGCCGAGTGGGCTCCCGAAGAGGGCTGGGATCTCGGCTCCACCAAGGAAGAGGTTTTGGAAAATATCGATTCCTTCTTCACCGAGCTGGACGCCAAGCCGATCATCGTCGAAGTGGAGTTGGACGAGGAAACCGGGGAGACCGAGGAGCGGGAGCTCACCCAGTCGCTGGCGCTCACCGGCTTCCTGTACACGCTGTACTCCGGCGAGGACGGCTGGGTGGAGGCGGACGCCGCGCTGACGGAGGCGATGTCCGGGGACGGCGAATATCTGCTCTCGCTGGCGGATCTGATGAACACCCGCAACGGCCCCGAGGATTACGGTGCCGCCGCCTACGCCTTCCCGGCCATCTCGGATGTGGATCAGGGCAACCAAGGCGTGTTGGACGCCGATAAGCGCTGGGATGAGGAAAAGACGGCCGCCCCTATCCTGGGCAAGTATTGGGGCCCGGATTACCTGAACTCGGTGTGGGCGGTGCCCTCGCTCACCGAGTTGACGATCACCGGCGCGCAATCCGCCCCGGCCTTCCTGGTAATCGGGATCACCGGCGATCCGGCCACGCCTTACGCGCAGTCGGAGGCTTTCGCCGCGCACTACACCCAGTCGGTGCTGCTCACCATGGACGGCGAGGGCCACGGGGCTTTCGGCGGGTACTCCACCTGCATTGACGAAGCCGTGGTGGCCTACCTGGCCGAGGGCAAGCTGCCCGCCGCCGGGACGGTCTGCGAGGTTGATCTCTACGAAGACGAGGAAGAGTTCGAGCTCGAAACCGAGGAGTGAGCAGCCGCTAGCCGGCGCGCAGGAACTCGTCAAAGTCGGCCGCCGGGATGATCCGGATGCCGAGCGCGACGGCCTTGTCGTACTTTGAGCCCGCGCCTTCGCCGACGACCACCGCGTCAGTCTTCGCGGAGACGGAGCCGGTGGCTTTGCCGCCGTGGGCGATCACGGCCTCGTTGGCCCCATCGCGGGTGTAGCCGGGCACGGTGCCGGTGACTACCACCGTCATCCCGGCGAGGGTTTGCTCGACGTCCGGCCGCGCGCTGGGGGAGTCGGCCAGTATGCAGCCCGCCGCCTCCCACTTGGCGATGATCTCGCGGTGCCACGGCTCGGCGAACCATTCGGTAATCGCCTCCGCCAAGATCGGGCCGACGCCTTCGACGGCCGCCAACTCCGCGGTGGAAGCTGCCGCCAACGCCGTGATCGACGGGAAGGCTGCCGCGACCGCCGGGGCGGTGCCCTTGCCGATATGCCGGATGGAGAGCGCGGTGAGGAAGCGGGTGAACGGGCTGGTCTTCGCCGCTTCCAGGTTGTCCAAGAGCTGCTCGGCGGGTTTGGTGAGTTTGCCCGGATCGTCCTTGAGGGTGAAGAACGGGTTGCGCAGCAAGGTGGCGGCATCCAGATTGAACAGATCGCCCTCGTCACCGAGCAGCCCGCCGCGCACCAACTCCGTCGCCGTCCGCTCGCCCAGCGTCTCGATGTCGAGCGCCGCCCGGGAGCCGATGTAGCTGAGCCGTTCGATCAACTGCGCCGGGCAACTGCGCTGATTCGGGCAGCGGATGTCCAGATCGTCTTCCTTCTCCGGCTTCAACTCGGCGCCGCAAGACGGGCAGTGGGTCGGCATGGTGAACTCGCGCTCGCTGCCGTCCCGGAGCGATTCCACCGGGCCGAGCACCTCGGGGATCACGTCGCCGGCCTTGCGCAGCACCACGGTGTCGCCGATCAGCACGCCCTTGCGGCGGACTTCGGTCTCGTTGTGCAAAGTGGCGTGTTCGACGGTGGAGCCGGCCACCCGCACGGGCTCCATCACCGCATACGGGGTGACCCGGCCGGTGCGGCCCACGCCCACCTCGATGTCCAGCAGCTTGGTGGTGACCTCTTCCGGCGGATACTTGTAGGCGACGGCCCAGCGCGGGGCGCGGGAGGTGGCCCCCAGCGTCTCCTGCAGCGCGCGGTCGTTGATCTTGACCACCACGCCGTCAATCTCATGCTCCAGCGAGTGCCGCTGCTCGGCATAGCGCTGCACGAACTCCCACACTTCGGCCAGCGAGGCGACCACCTTGGTGTACGGGCTGGTGGGCAGCCCCCAGCGGGCGGCCAACTCGTAGCCGTCAGATTGCCGGTCAAAGGCGCCGTCCAAGCTGGAGACCTCCCCGAAGCCGTGGCAGTAGAAGGACAGTTTCCGGCTGGCGGTGATCTTCGGGTCTTTTTGACGCAGGGAGCCAGCGGCCGCGTTGCGCGGGTTGGCGAAGAAGTACCGTTTCTTGGGCAGATCCTTGCCGGCGGCCTTGGCGGCGGCAAAATCCCGCTCCCGCTCGATGCCCATGGCGGCGTTCAGAGCCTCAAAATCGGCGACCTTCATGAAGACCTCGCCGCGCACTTCCACCACGTCGGGGGCGTCTTTGGGCAGGGTTTTCGGGATGGCCGCGATGGTGCGCACGTTCCCGGTGACGTCCTCGCCGGTGACTCCGTCGCCACGGGTGGCGGCCGATTCCAACTTCCGGTTCCGATACACCAGATCGAGCGCCAGGCCGTCAATTTTCACTTCGCACAGCCACCCGGCCTCCGCGATGGCCGCCTCCCCGACCGCCTTGATCGCGCGTTCCGCCCAAGCGCGCAACTCGCCCTCGGAGAAGACGTTGTCGAGCGAGAGCAACTGTTGCAGGTGCGTCACCGGGGCGAAGGTGGCGGCCGCCCAACCGCCCACCTGCTGGGTGGGGGAGCCGTCGGACAACTGCGGGTACTCGGCCTCGATGGCCTCCAACTCGCGCACATAGTCGTCAAACTCGCCGTCGGAAATCGTGGGCGCGTCGCGCAGGTAGTAATCCTCGCGGGCTTGGATCACGAGTTCGCTCAACTCGTGGTGCCGACGGAAGGCCTCGGATGACTCCACAGGGAGATTTTACAGCCGGGCGGCGATGGCGTCACCGATGGCTTCGGTGCGCCGCGTGCCGGGAGTGGTGCCGTTTGCGAAGATGTCGGCGTCGACGGCCGCCTCGATGCGCTTGGCGTCCTCCGGGCGGCCCAAGTGGTCGAGCAGCAGCGCCATCGAGCTGATGGTGGCGCGCGGATCGGCGATGTGCTGCCCGGCGATGTCCGGTGCCGAGCCGTGCACGGGCTCGAACATGGAGGGGTACTTGCCTTCGGCGTTGATGTTCGCCGACGCGGAGAGCCCGATGCCGCCCGTCACCGCCCCCGCCAGATCGGTGATGATGTCGCCGAAGAGGTTGTCCGTCACCACCACGTCAAACCGCTGCGGATCCTGCACCAAGGCGATGGTGGCCGCGTCGATGTGCAGGTAATCCGTCTCGATGTCGGGGTGTTCGGCGGCGATCTCGGTGAAGAGCCGATTCCACAACCCGCCCGCGTGCACCAGCACGTTGTGCTTGTGGATCAACGTCACCTTGCCGCGCCGCCGGGCCGCCCTGCGGAAGGCATCGCGGATCACCCGTTCCACCCCGAAAGCGGTGTTGATGGAGATTTCGGTGGCCAACTCTTGCGAAGTGCCCGTTCTGAAGGAGCCGCCGTTGCCGGCGTAGAGCCCCTCGGTGCCCTCGCGGACCACCACGAAATCCACCGGGCCTTGGGCGACCACCGATTCCGACAGCGGGGTGGCCACGCCCGGATAGAGCTTGGACGGGCGCAGGTTGATGTATTGGTCGAAGCTGAAGCGCAGTTTGAGCAGCAGCCCGCGCTCCAGCAGCCCCGAAGGGATGGCTTTCGAGCCGGGGGCGGCGCCCACCGCGCCCAAGATGATGGCTTTCGCTTGCGCCAGCGCGGCCAGCTCATCGTCGGGGAGCACCTCGCCGGTGCGCTGCCAGCGCTGCGCGCCCAGTTCGTGGTGTTGGAAAACGTAGGTGTCGGTACCGACGGCTGCCTGCAGCACCTTCAGCCCTTCGGCGACAACTTCCGGGCCAATGCCGTCGCCCGGAATAACGGCAATAGTCTCGCTCACCCGACCAACCTTACTTGTCCGCCGCCACCGCCGCGCACACGTCCACCGCATCGTGACACTGTTTCCGTCATTTAGACCCCGCTGGTGGGGGTAGAATCCCCTCCATGGCTTTAGAGTTTCCGTTGACACCCAATCCGTCGCCGAAATCTGACGCAGAGATCGCGGCGATCCACGCAAACCCCGGTTTTGGCACCCACTTTTCCGACCATATGTCGGTGACCACGTGGCACCAGGACCAAGGTTGGGTAGCTGACGGCGTGGTTCCCTACGGCCCCTTCCAGATCAATCCCGCCTGCGCGGTGCTGCACTATGCGCAGGAGATCTTCGAGGGCCTGAAGGCCTACCGGCACGCGGACGGCTCGATCTGGTTGTTCCGTCCGGACGAGAACGCCAAGCGGATGAACAAGTCGGCCGAGCGGCTGGTGCTGCCGCAGCTTGACGAGGCGGATTTCATCAAGGCGTGCACCCGGCTGGTGGAGACTGACGCCCGCTGGGTTCCGGATGCGGCCGGGGAGCGTTCGCTGTATCTGCGGCCGTTCATGTTCGCCTCCGAGGATTATGTCGGGGTGCGCCCGTCGCCGAGCGCGGTCTTCTGTGTGATCGGCAGCCCGGTGGCCCCGTATTTCGCCGGGGGAGTGAAGCCGGTGGACATCTGGGTGACTGCCGATTACGCCCGCGCGGGCATCGGCGGCACCGGTTTCGCCAAGTGTGGCGGCAACTACGCGGCTTCGCTGCTGCCCCAGGTCGAGGGCTCCGAGCACGGCTGCTCGCAGGTGCTTTACATCGAGTCGGTGGGCAAGGATCAGGTGGAGGAGTTGGGCGGCATGAACGTCTTCCTCTACCGCGACGGCAAGCTGCTCACCCCGGCTTTGGACGGCATGATTCTGGACGGCATCACCCGCAAGTCGGTGATCCAGGTGGCCGCCGATCTCGGCATCGAGACCGAGGAGCGTCGGCTCACCGCCGCGGATCTGTTTGACGGCATCGCGTCGGGCGCGGTGCAGGAGGCGTTCGCCTGTGGGACGGCCGCGGTGATGAGCCCGGTGAACTCGTTCAAGTCCCGGCACGGCGTCTGGCAGTTGCCGCAGCCCGCCGGGCCGGTGACGCTGAAACTCCGCGAGCGGCTGATCGACATCCAATACGGCCGGGCGGAGGACACCCACGGCTGGATGCTGCGGGTCGTCTGATGCGGGTCGCCAGGTTTTCCCACGTCGGTGAGACGGCGTACGGCATCGTGGAGTTGGCCGAGGATCACGGGGAGCATCCGGAGACCATCGCGGTGGTTTCCGGCGATCCGTTGGCGGGGCCGATCCACTACACCGGCGAGCGGGTGCTGCTCGCCGAGGTGCGGCTGCTGGCCCCGGTGCTGCCGCGCTCGAAGGTGGTGGGCATCGGCAAGAACTACGCCGACCACGCCGCCGAGATGGGCAGCGCCATTCCCGCCGAGCCGTTGACGTTCCTGAAGCCGAATACCTCGGTGATCGGGCCGGGCGAGGCGATCGTCAAGCCGATTGAGTGCCAGCGGCTCGATTACGAGGGCGAATTGGCCGTCATCATCGGGCGGATCTGCCGCCGGGTGCCGGCCGCGCGGGCCGCCGAGGTGATCTTCGGCTACACCGTCGGCAATGACGTCACCGCCCGGGACTTGCAGGACAAAGACGGCCAGTGGACGCGCGGCAAGGGCTATGACACCTTCACCGTGCTCGGGCCGTGGATGGTCACGCATTTGGGCTTGGAGGAGGCGGGCGACCTGCTGATCACCACCACCGTGGACGGCGAGGTGAAGCAAAAGGAGAGCACTGCGCTGATGCTGAACCCGATTCCGCGCTTGATCGAGTTCGTCTCCTCGTTCACCACGCTGCTGCCCGGCGATGTGATCTTGACGGGCACCCCGGCGGGCATCGGGCCGATGGAGCCGGGCGCGGAAGTGAGCGTGAGCGTCGCCGAGATCGGCACTTTGACGAATCCGGTCATCGCCGAGGAGTGACATGGCCTTCAAACTGAAACTGAAAGACCCGCCTGCCGACGTCACCTACCCGTATGTGCTGCTGCGCGCGCCCTTGAGCGAGCCGCCGGTGATGTCCGAGGCGGTGAAAGGCATGGTCGGGCTGCTGATCGCGATGCTGTTCTTCATGTTCGGGGTGGCCTACGTGATGGTCGGCGTCGGGGCGACCATCTGGCAGATCGAAGGCCAGCCGGGCTCGATGAGCGACTTCCTGCTCACTTTGACGACTTTCACCAAACCGGAGGGGATGCTCGCCCGGCATCTCGGGATGGGCTCGCTGATCGTGGTGGCTTTCGCGCTGGTGACGTTGCTGCATCAGACCCGGGGCCGCTGGCTGAGCTCGGTGCAGCCGGGCTTCCGCTGGCGCTGGGCGTTCATCTGCTTTTTGGCTGGCCTGGTGGTGATCGGCGCTTTCGCCTGGGCCAGCTCTGGATTCACGATTCTGCCCATCAAGCCGCAGGCCGACTTTGGGGTGTGGCTGGTCGTGATCATTTTGACGGTGCCGATCCAGGCGGCCGCCGAGGAGTACTTCTTCCGCGGCTACCTGCTCGCCGCGTTGGGCTCGTCCGCGCGCAGCAAATGGCTGCCGATCATCGCCTCCGCGCTGCTCTTCGCGGTGTTCCACGGCACCCAGAACTGGGCGCTGTTCACCGAGCGGTTCGGCTTCGGCATGGTCGCCGGGGTGTTGGCGCTCTACACCGGCGGCCTGGAGGCCAGCATCGCCGTGCATACCGTCAACAACCTCTACGCCTACCTCGTGGCCGGGCTCACCTCCTCAATCGCGCAAGTGATCTCCACCACCGAGCTGACGTGGCTGACGGCCATCTTCGACATCACCGGCTACGCCCTGTTCGCGTTGGCCGCCCTCTGGTTCGCCCAAAAACTCAAACTCCCCAACACCACGCCGTAGGTTGCCGCTTAGGTTGCTGCTTACCGGCAAATCCGGTATCGTTGACCCTTGCTGGTTTGAAGCGAACCCTGGGGTATGGGGTAATTGGCAGCCCGCCGGATTCTGGTTCCGTCAGTCCAGGTTCGAGTCCTGGTACCCCAACGTAAGTCGGCTCATCCGCTTCCTGGAAGCGTCTGAGCGCGACTTCTGTCAGGGTACGTCCTTGGCGACAACTTCATATGGCCCCGTTGTGTAGCGGCCTAGCACGCGGCCCTCTCAAGGCTGAAACGGCGGTTCGAATCCGCTCGGGGCTACTCCTCGCAAAGCGCCCTTCCGGGCGCTTTGCTCGTCAAGACCTTGGCGCTCGCTCAGAGAGCCGAGGCTGCGCCTCGTCTCCCGCCGCCTGGCTGCCGTCCCCGCTTGAGCAAGCTCAGCGTGACCGTCATCCAGCCGACCGGTCGCCGCCGTTTCGGCGGCTTTCTCGCTCGCTTCTGCGGTCTACATCCTCTCACTTGTCAGGACCTTGGCGCTCGCCCAGAGAGCCGAGGCTGCGCCTCAACTGACGTCGGCTTGTGCACAAGGCCCGTTGGAAACGGTGCGGCGGCGTTAAGGCGATAGGCTGACGCTGTGGCATCTGAAGCAAGCGCGATTCTCCAAGGCGACCCAGAACTGGCAGAAATCGTTGAGGTCATCCAGCGTGCCGACCCGGAAGGTTCCAGGGCGGCCCGCGTATTCCGCGCGACCTTCGATCAGCTCTACGACGGCGAGCACACGGGGCGCTACTCCGTGGACCAGCTTTACAAGACCGAGAAGACGCACTTCGGGACTCTCATCGAAATCAACCTGCGCCGTGAGTTCAAGGACATCATTGACGACGGCGACAAGCTGGATTATCGAATCGCCGGGTACGACATCGACTGCAAGTTCTCGTTCAAGGACGGGGCTTGGATGCTCCCACCAGAGAGCTTCGGGCTACTTCTCCTTGTCGCAACCGCTGACGACGGGCGCGCGCGTTGGTCGCTGGGTGTGGTGAGAGCCACTGATCGCAACCGCCGGGAAAGTTCCAACCGGGACGGCAAGACAGGGCTCAGCAAGTCGGGCAGAGATGCCATCTACTGGCTGTTCCGGGATGCAGAGATGGCCGAGAACATCCTGCTCAGTGTCGATGACGAGACTCGGGAGGCGATCATGTCTCCAGAGTCGGGCCAACAGCGCATCAATGAGTTGTTCCGAAGGGTGACGAATCGCCGGATCAGCCGTGTCGTGATAGCCACCGTCGCCCAGCAAAAGGACTACATGAAGCGGGTTCGCGAGAATGGAGGGGCCCGCTCGGCACTTGCGCCGGAGGGTTACATCATTCCTGGCGGCGACTATGCCTCGCATCGGGAAATCGCCGAAAAACTCGGAATAGCTGTTCCACAGGAAGGGGAGTTCGTCAGCGTCCAGGTTGTCCCAGCCGCTGCCGGATCGCCTGCAAGTGTCGAGCTTGGGGGCTCATGGTGGAGAGTGGCCAAGCCGGATGATGTGGTTACAGAAGCTGCCCCGCCACTTTCCAGCACGAAGAAGGCAAAGTAGCGCCAGGTCAGCCGTATGTGCCAGTGCCCGCTTCCAAATCGAACAACGGTTGCATCTTTCTGGGCCTGCCAGTACCAGCGAGTGCGGCCTGGATGGCGTTGCCAACGTGATATGCAACTGGCGGAGGAAATGCGTTGCCGATCTGGCGGTAGACAGAGGTTTTCCGGCCTGCGAACTGCCACTGCGGCAAGAAGCCCTGCAACAGCGCCACCATCCGGTTCGTCAGCCTCGGCAGATAGTCGATAGGCGCTTCTTCGGAAGGAGGCGCGTCGGCGACTCCGCGCCCATCAACGCCAAGCTCAAGCCACGCGCGGCGCGACCGGGTCGGCCCAAGGTCAGCGCCGCCATGCTTTTTAGAGCCGCCCACGATGGTGGGTGCGATGCCGTCTGCCTTTTCTGCCCACGCTTGAGCGCCAACCCAACCGTTCGCAGCCATGTGCTCAAGCAGCGTTTCCCCAACAGTGGGTGGTTCGCCAATCGGTTCGGGCCACTGGAAGTGGGCGAAGGCGCGGGGCTTCATGGCGACCAGGATGAACCGGGGGCGAAGCTGAGGCACCCCGTACCAACTGGCGTGGAGGAGCTTCCAATCCGTTTCGTAGCCCATCGAGTGCAGGATGCGTAGAAGCGAGGCCCTATAGGTGTCGAATCTGGGCGAGGCCAGGCCCTTGACGTTTTCGAGCATGACCGCTTCCGGGCGGGTCTGCCGGACGAGTTCCATGGCCCTGGGAAACAGGTCGCGCTCATCGTCGGGGCCAAGCTGCTTGCCCGCGATGCTGAAGGGCGGGCAAGGCACGCCGCCCGCCAACATGGTTACCCCGCGATAGGTGGAAGCGTCGAACTCCCGCACATCGGCCTCGGCAACATCCCAGTAAGGGCGGTTCAGGCGAAGGGTGGCCGCCGCGTCAGAGTCAATCTCGACCGCACACACATGCTCAAACCCTGCCATCTCCAGACCAGAGGATTGGCCACCGGCACCGGCGCAAATCTCCAGAACTGTCGTCTCGCCGTGTGCCATAGTCATATCCTCTCAGATCAGAAGCGGCAACACCTGGTGCGAACCGCCAGTGTCTTAAAGAGTAGACGCCGCCACCGACAATTCTGGACGGACGGCAACGGCTACCCACTCAGCCGCAGATCCATTCGATTCAGCCACGGCTCCAAACTACTCCACAAAGTGGCAGTCGACGACTGCTGTTGTGTAATCCGGGTGGTGATGCAGAGTAACCCAAATCTAAAGGTATACTTCATGTAACCTGACAATAAACCAACGGATAGCTGACATTCGTGGTTATTGGGGGTTGACTAGGTAGGAATGTACTGAAGGGAATGTACTGAAGACCTAGACCTTGCCATAGAGGTGTGGCTGGGAGGGGGTGCTCGCTTCCACGGGCAGAGGAAATGAAGGTCGGTATGACTGTCAAAAAGCACACGACAAGACGGGCGTTCGGCGTTTTGCCGCGGAGGTGGGCGCGTGGGTTCGCGTCTGTGGTGGCGCTCGCGCTGGTGTTTCAATCGGCGGTGCTGTCGGCGCAGGTGAGCTTCGCCACACCCGAGGTCACAGCGGAGACCGACTATGTGTTCGACCAAGACACGCAAACCATCGTGGGGTATTTCGGCCTGAGCAAGCAGCCGGAGATTCCCAGCAGCATTGGCGGCATCACCGTGCTCAAGATCGGCGCGCAGGCGTTCAAGTCGAAAGGGCTTACCGAGGTGGGCATTCCCGCTTCCGTCACCGAGATTGGCGAAGGTGCCTTCCAAGAGAATGACTTAACCTCCGTCACCCTGCCCGCGCTGACGAAGATCGGCAAGTACGCGTTCGCCTTCAACAAGCTCACCGACGTGACGCTGCCAAATAGCTTGGACGCCGACGGGCTGGGCGCGTTCGCCTTCCGCGGCAACCAAATTACGTCCATTACTTGGCCATCAACCGCCGGCTTCAACATCGGCGAGGGCGCCTTCATGGACAATCTCCTGGAGACCATTACCATTCCCACCACGGTCACCGGCATTTCCGACTCCGCCTTTGAGGGTAACGCCTTCACCGAAGTGAACGTGCCCACGCAAGTGACCAGCTATGGCGAGCGGGTGTTCGCCGACAACGGCTGCTATGTCGTCGTCACCGGCAACAACCCGAGGGTGGTCAGCTACTCGGTGCCGAACGCCTTCGGCGAGATCGTGGCCCCGGCCACCATCACCGCCAAATTCGTGAACCTCGACGGCGACACTATCGCCCCCGACCAGACCATCAAGACCGATCTGACTAAGCAGCAGGCGTCCACCGACGCCATCATCGCCCGCGGCAAGACGGTCGCCCTGGACGTGCCGACGTTCACCGGCTACAAAGTACAATCTGCCTCCACCGGCACCTTGAGCGCCGACCGCGCGATCGACAACCTGCCCGCCTTGGCCAGCACCACGCTCACCGTCACCTTCACCTATACCGCCACCAGCGGCCCGCCGTATTTCACATCTGGTACGAGCGCGATGAACCTGGCGGTGGGCGCGAACGGCGGCTCGCTGAGCACCGCCGACCTGCTTGCCGACGTCACCGCCGTGGACGTCGACGGCAACGACCTGACAACTGCTAGCGCGGCCGGCGGCCCGATCACGGTGACGAACGTCAGCCCCGGCGGCCTCCCGCTCGACACCACCGCTGTCGGCACCTACATCGTCACCTATTCGGTAACCGACAACCACAGCCCCGACCTCGAAGACGACGGCACCACCGAAGGCCCGGCGAAGACCGCCACCCTGCAGCGGGTGGTCGTCATTGGCCCGGACGTGCGCAAAGGGGTCGT
>JAISTQ010000030.1 GCA_031272505.1 Propionibacteriaceae bacterium | reverse complement strand
GCATGGATGCGAAGTCGGAGCGGCTGGATTTGCGGCTTACCGCAGCGCAGAAGCAGCTCATTGCGCAAGCTGCGCTGGAGAGCGGGAGTACCGTGTCGAGTTTTGCGTTGAGTTCGCTGCTGAAGGCTGCCAACAAGGTGGTGGCGCAATCGCAGGTGTTGCTGTTGGGCGATGCGGATTTCGAGGCGTTCATCTCGGCTTTGGATCAGCCCAACGGCGAACGTTGGGATGCGCTTATGGCTCGGAAGCCGTCATGGGAAGAGTGAGTTTTTCACCGCCCCGGCCGATTCACGCCCACGACCAGCTGACCAGTTTTGATTGCGGTGAGCCATCCTTGAATCAGTGGTTGAAGCAGACGGCCGTCCGCGCTGAGTTGGCCAAGACCGCGCGCACCTACGTCACCACGTGCGGGGAGGTCATAGCCGGGTATTACTGTCTCAGTGCCTTTGCGGTGGCCAGGGATGCTGTCGGTGGCGGCAAGCTCGCCCGGAATGCTCCCCGATCCGTTCCCGCTGTGCTGCTGGGACGATTGGCCGTTGATCTTCGGTTCCAAGGCCAGGGGCTGGGGGCGGATCTACTCTTTGACGCGATCTGCCGTGCAAAGCAAGTGGCCGCGCTAATCGGATCGCGGGCTTTGATCGTCGAAGCCCTCACGGACGCTGCCGCTGAGTTCTACCTGCACCACGATTTTGTGCCATTCCCATCGGACCCGAGCCGCCTGTTCCACGCGCTGTAGCTGCCCAACCAGCCCCCCGCCGCAAAGAATGAGCGGTTCCGGTGCTAAGGTGCGGCCAGCGGGCTCCGGAATCGCTCAATCTTTGGAGACGTAGTGAAGCGTCACGGTTTTCATGCCGCTGCGAAAAACCTAGCAGAGAAAGGAGGTCCGGAAGGGGTTGGGAGCGAGGGAGTCAAGAAGGAGCAGAGTCGATGAGGCAGGGTGCCATCAGCAGTTGGGGAATTGTGGGCCATTGCTTTCGGTTACAAGGGTGAACAAGGCGTATTCGTAACCCTAATGAAACACGGTTCTGGGCATGATAGAACCTATGGATAAGCAGACTGAATTCGTCCTGCGCACGATGGAAGAGCGGGACGTGCGATTTGTAAGGTTATGGTTCACGGATGTGCTCGGTGGGTTGAAGTCGGTGGCCATCGCCCCCGCGGAGCTCGAAGGCGCGTTCTCGGAGGGTATCGGTTTTGACGGCTCGGCCATTGAGGGGTTCGCGCGGGTCTATGAATCGGATATGGTGGCGCATCCCGATCCGGCCACGTTCCAGTTGCTGCCGTGGCGCGGCCAGACGCAGGGCACCGCCCGGATGTTCTGCGACATCTCGCTGCCGGACGGCTCCCCCTCGTTCGCCGATCCGCGGTTCGTGCTGAAGCGCGCGCTGCGCAAGGCCTCCGACATGGGCTTCACCTTCTACACGCACCCGGAGATCGAGTTTTACCTGTTCAAGCAGCCGGTCGAGCCGGGCCAGATCCCCGTCCCCGCCGATCGTTCCGGCTATTTCGACCACACCACCCGCTCCCCCGGCGCGGATTTCCGCCGCGAGGCGATCACCATGCTGGAGCAGATGGGCATCTCGGTGGAGTTCTCGCACCACGAGGGCGGCCCCGGCCAGCAGGAGATCGACCTGCGCTACGCCGACGCGCTCACCATGGCCGACAACATCATGACGTTCAAGGTGGTGCTCAAAGAGGTGGCCACCTTGAAGAACCTCTTCGCGTCCTTCATGCCCAAGCCGCTCTCCGATCAGCCGGGCTCCGGGATGCACACCCACATGTCGCTCTTCGAGGGCGATTCCAACGCCTTCTATGACGCCTCGGCCGAATACCACCTCTCCAAGGTGGCCCGGCACTTCATCGCGGGCATCCTGGCGCACGCCTCCGAGATCTCCGCGATCACCAACCCGTGGGTGAACTCCTACAAGCGCCTGGTGACGGGCGGGGAAGCCCCGTCATACATCTCCTGGGGCCAGAACAACCGCTCGGCCCTGGTGCGCGTCCCGATGTTCAAGCCGAACAAGGGGGCCTCGGTGCGCATCGAGCTGCGCTCGCTCGACGTCGGCGCGAACCCGTACCTCGCCTTCGCGGTGGTGCTCGCCGCCGGCCTGAAGGGCATCGAGAACGAATACCCGCTGCCCGAAGGCGCGGAAGATGACGTCTGGGCGCTCACCGACAAGCAGCGGCAAGCCCTGGGCATCCGCCCGCTGCCGAAATCGCTGGGCAACGCCATCGACGCCATGGAGGAATCCGAGCTGGTGGCCCAAACCCTGGGCGAGCAGGTCTTCGATTTCTTCCTGCGCAACAAGAAGGCCGAGTACGAGGCGTTCCGCTCGAACGTCTCCGAGTGGGAGCTGAACCGCTTCCTGCTCTCGCTGTGACGGTAGCGCTTAGATACGCACTCCGCCTTCGTTGGACTCGAGGGCTTGCTCGCGGTCGGCCAGCACCACGTATTCGCCGAGGCTCAGCCCTTCGGTGATCTCCACGTAGCCGCCGCCGATCACGCCGTAGCTGACCGGCACGTCCTGCGCTTCGGTGGCATCTGGGGAGGCGACCACCTGCACCGTGCCCGTGGTGGTGTTTGTGGGCGTCAGCGCCGAGGCGGGAATCACCACCGCCCCGGACGCCTTCGCAACTTCAACACTTACCGCGACGGTGGTGCCGTCGGTCAACAACGCTTCCGGATCCTCCAGGGTGATCGTCATCGGATATGACGGATCGCCGTCGGTGCTGGAACCCGAGCCCCACGGGCCCTCCCAGGAGAAGAACTCATAGACGGTGGTGTCCAGCGGGGAGATCCGGGTGATGGTGCCCGTCAACTGCTTGTTGGTGACGCCCGCGGTGACGATGGCGGTATCCCCCACATCCAACTGCTTCCGGGTGGAAAGCGGGACGGTGGTGGAGACCTCGACGACCGGATCGTCAGAGATGATGGTGACGGTGCCCGACGACGCGTCCGTGCCCTCCACGAGCGTGATCTCGCCGACCACCCCGGCCACCTCGGCCTTCAGGCTGGCCTGGGCCAACGCCTTCTTCGCCGCGTCATACTGCTGCTGCGCCTGCAACACCTGGGCTTTCGCGCGGGCTTGCTGCGGCTTGTTGATGGCCGGAGTCACCCACTTGTACTTGACCGTCGGGGTGGACGCCTTCTTCGCCGACGACGACGTGGTGGACGTCTTGGATGTGGACGACGACGAGCTGCCCAGCGACTTCTGCATCGCGATGAGCGCGCTGATCGCATTTTGCAGCTCGGTCTTCGCCGCGATGCACTCCGCGGTGTCCGCGCCGGTGGTGGGATCCGGGGTGGCGCACAAGGTGGCCTCCTCGGTGTTCGCCTTCTCCAGCGCGGTGATCGCCTTGGAGACCTCCGTCAAAACCTTGGTGTTGTCGGTGTTGCTCGAATCGCCGCCCGATGACGGCGTGTTGCCGCCTTGGCCGCCCGACGAGCCGCCGGTGGAGACCGGCACCTTGTACGACGTCGGATGCTCGATGGTGTAAAGCGACGCCTTCGCCTGCAGCAGCGACGCCTTCTTCTGGGCGACTTCCTGCTTGAGCTCCAAAGTCTCCAGGGTGGCGAGCGTGTCGCCTGCCTCGACGGTGTCGCCCACGGCGACCTTGATCGACTTCACCGTGCCCGAAGCGGTGAATCCCAAACTCTCGGTGCCCTCGCGGGAGACCGTGCCGGTGGACGTCCACACCTGGGTGACGTCCTGGGTCTGCGTCTCGGCGACCACGAAACGGCCTTCGGCCGCCTGCGCCACCGGCAGCGTTACCTTCACCGCGCCGGTGATCTGGGCGAGCAGCAGCGCCGTCATGGTCATCCAGGTGAGCTTACGTTTCGTTCTCATCATTCGCTCCTCAGTGCGTCAATAGGCGCCATCCGCGCGGCCCGGGAGGCCGGATATACGCCCGCTACCAGGCCGATCGCCATCGAGACCCCCAAGGCCAACAGCGTGGCCGAGGTGGAGATGGAGATCGACACCGATTGTTCGGTCAGCATCGGGTTGATCAGCGCCGCGCCACCGAAGCCCAGCGCCACCCCCAGCAGACCGCCCGTCAAACCCAAAATAACCGCCTCCACCAAGAACTGTTGCAAGATCAGTGATGGGGTGGCCCCCAGGGCTTTGCGCAGGCCGATCTCGCGCACCCGCTCGGAGACGGAGACCAGCATGATGTTCATCACGCCGATGCCGCCGACCAGCAGCGAAATCGCCGCGATGCCGCCGAGCACCAGCGTCAGAATGCCCATCACCGAGGTGGCCGTCTCCACCAGCGAAGCCTGGGTGGAAACGCTGAAATCCGCGTTGTCGGCGTCCACCCGGTGGGCGGCCAGCAGCGCCTTGTTGATCTCCTGCTGCGCCGAGGCGAGCACGTCGCTGTCCGCGGCCGAAAGGTAGATGGTGTCGATGGTGATGGTGCCGTCAGTGAACCGGTCGGCCAAGGTGGTGATCGGGATGATGACGATGTCGTCCTCGGAACCCGAAAGTGACGAGCCCTCAGATTTCAGCACCCCGATGACGGTGAAAGTCTGCCCGTTGATGATCAAGGTGGAGCCGACGGGTGAGGCTCCGGCATACAGCTCCGTGGCGGTGTCCGAGCCGATCACCGCGACCGAAGATTTCGAATCCACTTCGCCTTGGGTGAAGAAGCGCCCCGATTCCACTTCGCGGGCGCGCACCTTCGTCCAATCCGGCAGCGTGCCGGTCGTCTGGGAAGTCCAAGTGGTGGTGGACGAACGCAGCGAGCCGCTCGTCGACGCGATGGGGGCGACGGCCACCACGTCCGGGACGATCGCCTGGTCGGCGAGCATCTCCACGTCCGCCTCGGTGAGGCTGGCGGTGGAGGAGGCGCCGCGGAAGCCGCCCGAAGACGACGAGCCGGGCGTAACGATCAGCAAATTCGAGCCCAGCGAGTTGATCTGCGAGGCGATGGCATCGGAGGCGCCCTGGCCGAGGCCGACGGTGAGCATCACCGCGCCGATGCCGATCAGGATGCCCAGCAGCGTCAAAATCGAGCGCATCCGACGGGCGCTCAGCGCCTCGATGGCGGTGCGAATAGTCTGTCCCAGCATCAGGCTGCCACCCCCGTGGTGACGGAGCGGATCAAACCGTCATATAGATGTACCGTGCGTTGCGCGCGGGCCGCCACGTCCGCCTCGTGGGTGATCACCACCAGGGTGCGCCCGGCTTCGTGAAGCTCGTCGAAAAGATCGAGCAGATCGGCGGTGGAGACCGAATCGAGGGCGCCGGTGGGCTCGTCCGCCAAAATCAGCGACGGGTTGGTGACCAACGCCCGGGCCACCGCGACGCGCTGCTGCTGGCCGCCGGAAAGCTGACCGGGGCGGTGCTCGGCGCGATCCGCCAAACCGACCCGCTCCAGGGCCTGACGGGCCCGTTCCTTGCGCTGCGAGGCGGGCACCCCGGCATAGAGCAGCGGCACCTCGACGTTGCGCAGCGCGCTGAGTGTGGGCAGCAGGTTGAACTGCTGGAAGACGAAGCCGATCTTCTGGTTGCGGATCTTCGCCAACGCCTTTTCGTTCATCTCGGCGGTGTTCACGCCGTCAATCTCATAAGTGCCGGCGGTGGAGACGTCCAGGCAGCCGATGATGTGCATCAGCGTGGATTTGCCCGATCCCGACGGGCCCATGATGGCCAGGTATTCGCCCTCCAGCACCCGCAGATCGATGCCGCGCAGCGCTTGCACTTGCACTTGCTCGGAGGAAGCGTACGTCTTTTTCACGCCACGCAGGCGGAGCAGCTCACCCATGTCAGCTACCTCGGCATCGGAGCGGCTTGCATCCGGCGGGTCCCGCCCCCGCCGCTTTGGGTGACCACGGTGATGCCGCTGCCACCCATGCCGATGCCGCCCATGCCGCCCATGCCCTGAGTGAACTGGCCGGAGTCATCAGCGGCCACGCCCGCGAATGCGGACGTGTATTGCACTTCTTCGCCCTCGGCGAGGCCGTCGGTCACTTCGGTGAGGTCGCCGACCGTCTTGCCGATGGTGATGTCGCGGGTGCTGCCGTCGGCCATGGTGACGTAGGTCTGATCGCCGTCAGCCAGCACCGCCGCCGTCGGCACGGTGAGCACGTTGCCGCTCTCGGAGACGGTGATCTGCGCAGAGGCGGTGGTGCCCGAATAGAAGCTCTCGTTGGGCTCGTCAATGGTGACGGTGACGGGGAAAGTGGCCTGCCCGTCCATCGAGGAAGTGGCGACCATGCCCACCGCGGCGACCGTCCCGGCGACCGGCGTCAAGTCTTCGCCGACCGTCACCGCGACCGTCTGCCCGGATTTCACCTGGGAGACGTCGGCGGCGGAGACCGTCCCTTCCACCTGCCAGGCGGAGGTGTCGAGAATCAGGAAGGCGGCCGAGGAACTGCTCACGTCACCGGGCATCGACGCGCCGCTGGACGAGCTCTGCCCGCCGATGGTGTCGCCCACCGAGACGTTCACCTCGGCGATGGTGCCGTCGATGGTGGATTTCAGCACCGCGTCGGAAAGATTCGACTTCGCGGTGGCCAGCGAGGCTTCGGCGGCGGCCACCTGGGCTTTCGCCGATTTGATCTGGGCTGACGTGCCGTTCGACTTCGCGTCGGTGTAATCGGCCTTCGCGCTGGTCAGATTCGCTTTCGCCAGCGTGACGGCGTCCTGCAGATCGTCTTTGCTGACGGCGGCCAGCTTGTCGCCCTTCGCGACCTGCTCGCCGACTTTCACATAAACCTTGGTGACTGTGCCGGATACTGAGAAACTCAAGTTGGCGGTGACGGCCGGGGACAATGTGCCCTCCAGCCCCACCGTCTCCGAAAGGTTGTTGTACTCGACAGCGGCGGTTTGGACCATCGGCGCAGCATAATCCACGGCGTCCGTTGTGGGCTGCATAACTTGCCATACGCCAAACCCGCCACCGACGAGTACTACCAGCACAACCAGGAGTATCAAACCCCGGTTGGATTTCTTTCGGGCCTTAGGGGGGGCCGTTGGCTCCGATTCATCGACAACACTGTTTGGGGTTTGTTTACTCTCAGTCACGGCAAACAACATAGAGAATCGCTTTATGGCACCCCCATGCCGACACTATGTCTTGCCTGTGAATCCCCGCCGTCTTCGTCGTCGCCTTCGGAATTGTCCTCGCTGCGCTCGGGCACTCTTGGTCCTCCCTAATGCCTCCGGCATGGTCGGACTGGATTCCCAGCCTTCGGCTGAGAATGACGGATTACTCTTCTCGTCATCCTCGACCGTAGGTCGGGGATCCAGACGATTGAGGAGCGGGAGAGCGAGCGTAAGCTCATTCGACCGTGACGATTGAGTCTGAAGGGCGAAGCCCGAACAGACGATTGAGGA
>JAISTQ010000044.1 GCA_031272505.1 Propionibacteriaceae bacterium | reverse complement strand
GGAAAGGGGTGAGCGAGTGAAAGAATGAGCGATTCCGGAGGCAAAAGCTGCCGGAATAGCGCCGGAACCGCTCATTCTTCAGTGGTCGGCGCGGGCCAACAGGTGTGCATGGAGAGAAGCCTGGCCCGCGAGATGGGGCGACGAGCGGGTAGGGAGTTGAAGGGGGGAAGAGAAAGAGCCAGGGACCAGGGACCAGGGACCAGGGGCCAAGGGCCAAGGGCCAGGGGCCGGGGGGATGGGGTGGAGGGGGAACGGTTAGTCGCCCATGACTTCTTCGAGGAGGAGTTGGAGGGCTTCGACGACGGTTTTCCAGCGGATCTCGGAGCGGGTGCCGTCGAAGTTGTAGGCGCGGGTGACGACTTTGCCGATCACGCCGTCGCGGGGGCAGGCGACGCCGACCCAGACTTCGCCGACGTTGTGGCCGTCTTGGGGATCGGGGCCGGCCACGCCGGTGACCGCGAGTGCGAAGTCGGCGCCGGTGTCCTGCTGCGCGCCGAGGGCCATCTCGGAGACGGTCTGGGCGGAGATCACGGAGTGGTGGTCGATGGTCTCGGAGCTGACGCCGAGCACCCGGGCCTTCATTGAGGTCGCGTAGGTGATCGCGCCGCCCCAATACACGGCCGAGGCGCCGGGAATGCCCGTCAAAGTGGCTCCGATCAGCCCTCCGGTGAGCGATTCGGCGCTCACCAACGTCAATCCGCGGGCGGTGAACAACTCGACCACCTGCCGGGCGCGGACGGCGGCACGCTGATTCAGGCTCATTCGGCCACCTCGGCTTCCGCAGCCACCTCGGCTGGCTGGGCCGCCTCCCGTTTCAGCTTCAGGGCGTCGCGCACATACATCCCCCCGGTGACCACCGTGAAGATCAAAGCGATCCCCATGATGATCCAGCCCACCGAGGCGATGATCCAGTCGATCACCGGCCCAAAGGGCAGCCCGAGCGGATAGAGCAGCAAGATGGTGAGCGCGATGCACTGCAGCATCGTCTTCCACTTGCCGCCCAGCGCGGCCGCCATCACCTGGTATTTGAGCATCACCACCCGCATGATGGTGATCCCCCATTCGCGGATCAGGATCAGGATGGTCACCCACCACCACAACTCGCCCAGGATGCTCAGCCCGATGAACGCGGCCCCGGTGATCGCTTTATCGGCGATCGGATCCCACAGTTTGCCGAAATCGCTCACCACCTCGTATTTGCGGGCGATCTGCCCGTCGAAGAGGTCAGTGAGCACCGCCACCACGAACACCAGCGTGGCACCCAGCCGCCACAGCTGATCGTGCGGGGCGATGAAAAGAAACACCAAGAAGACCGGTACCAACACCAGCCTGAAGACGGTGAGCACGTTCGGAATGTGCTTGATCACCGGGTGATCATTCGCGCTAATAAGTCCACTCCTTCGTTTGCTGTCACGATAGCGCAACCAAGCGTTCCGGGCATAGGATTTTCGATGGTTGTAGACCCGTCGTCATCCCCCTGATGGGCAGCCCGCGCCGAGCCATCATAATCTATCAGCACTTCGACACGCTCCCCGACGCGGCGCTCCGCCCGTTGCGCCACCGCCTCCTCGGTGATGTCGGCCAGCCAATCGACCCGCGCGTTGATCTCGCCCTGCGGCAGTTTGCCGTCCAGCGCGTGGGCTTCGGTGCCTTCCTCGTCCGAATACCCGAAGATCCCGATGGCATCCAGCTCAGCGGCGTTGACGAATTCCGCCAGCAACTCCAACTCGGCCTCGGTCTCCCCCGGAAAACCGACGATGAAGTTCGAACGGACGCCCGCGCGCGGGTTGACCGCCCGGATCTTGGCCAGCAGCCCCAGGAACTGCTCGGTGTCGCCATAGCGGCGCATCCGCTTCAAGATGGCCGGGGAGACATGTTGGAACGGCAGGTCGAAATAGGGGACGCGCGAGTTGGCGATCTGCTCGATCAGTTGCGGGCGGGTCTCGGCGGGCTGCAGGTAGACCACCCGCACCCAGGCCAGCCCCTCGACCGCCTCCAGGGCGCGCAGCAACGCGACGAGATCCTCACCCGGCCCGAGATCCTTGCCATACGAGGTGCTGTTCTCGGAGACCAGCACCACCTCGGCGATGCCCTGGGCGGCCAGCCAGCGAGCCTCCGCCACCACTTCGGCGATCGGGCGACTGTGGAAACGGCCCCGGATGCCCGGAATCGCGCAAAAAGTGCAGCGGCGGTCACATCCGGTGGCGATCTTCAAAGGCGCGCTGCGCGAATGCCGCAGCAACTCGCGGGCAAACGTGGATTCCGGCTGGACGATGGGCGTAGCCAACTCCAGTTTCCGGGCCGGACGCCGGGGAGGTTGCTCCCCTGCCAACTCGCGCAACCGGTCGGCGATACCGGGGTAGGCGTCAAACCCCCAGACCGTCACGTCGGGCAGTTCGGCGGCCAACTGAGCCCCATAGCGCTCCGCCAGGCAACCGACCGCCACTACTGGCTTGCCGGCCGCCAGGATCACGTCAATCGAATCCTTCTTCGCCGCGTCGATAAAGCCGCAGGTGTTCACCAGCACCAGATCGGCGTCGTCCTCGTCGTCAACCAGGCCGATGTCGGCGGCAGCCAGCCGTCCGGCCAATTCCTCGGAATCGGTCTCGTTGCGGGCACAGCCCAAGGTGACGATCTGGACTTTCACGGCTTAACCGTACGTCAACGAGGCAATCACGTCATCAAGTTGATCCGGCTTGATCAGCACCTCGCGGGGTTTGGTGCCCTGTTGCGGACCGACCACGCCGTGCGTCTCCATCAAGTCCATCAGCCGGCCGGCCTTCGCGAAGCCGACCGAGAGCTTGCGCTGCAGCATCGAGGTGGAGCCGAGATCGTTGTTGACGACCAGCCGCATCGCCTCGATCAGAAGCTGCAAGTCTTCGCCGATCTCCTCGGCGGGCTTGTGGGACGCGGCGACCGGCTGCTCCACGTCCTCGCGGTATTCGGGGGCGGCCTGCGCCTTCACCTGCTTCACCACCGTCTTGATCTCCTGCGAGGAAACCCAGGCCACCTGCACCCGCATCGGGCTTTGGCCTTGCGGGGCGAAGAGCGCGTCCCCTTTGCCGACCAGCTTCTCCGCGCCCTTGTCGTCCAAGATTACCCGCGAATCCATCAGCGAGGAGGTCATGAAGGCCAACCGGGACGGAATGTTCGCCTTGATCAGCCCGGTGACCACATCCACCGACGGCCGCTGGGTGGCCAGCACCAGCACGATCCCGGCGGCGCGGGCCAACTGGGTGATCCGCACGATTGACGTCTCCACATCGCGCGGGGCGACGATCATCAGGTCGGAGAGCTCGTCGACGACCACCACCAGGTACGGATAGGGCCGCAGCACCCGCTCGGAACCCGGCGGCGGCTGCAGCTTGCCCGAACGTACCGCGGCGTTGAACTCGTCAATGTGCCGCAGCCCGAAGGCGTTCATGTCGTCATAGCGGGCGTCCATCTCCCGGACCACCCAATCGAGGGCCTCGGCCGCCTTCTTCGGCTGGGTGATGATCGGGGTGATCAGATGCGGGATGCCTTCATAGACCGTCAACTCCACGCGCTTCGGATCGACCAGCATCAGCCGCACCTCGTCGGGCGTGGTGCGCATCAGCAGCGACACCACCAGGGCGTTGATGAAACCGGATTTGCCCGCCCCCGTCGCCCCGGCCACCAGCAGGTGCGGCATGTCGGCTAAATTCGTCACCACATAGCCGCCCTCGACGTCTTTGCCGAGGCCGATGGTGAGCGGCGCGGTGGCCTTCTTCGCCCGGTTCGAGGCGAGCACGTCGCCCAAAGTGACGATGTCGCGGTCCTGATTCGGGATCTCCAGCCCGATCACCGACTTTCCGGGCACCGGCGAGAGGATGCGCACGTCTGGCGAACCGACCGCCAATTCGATGTCCTTGGAGAGCGAGAGCACCGAACGGACCCGCTGCTCGTTGCCCAACTCCACCTCGTAGCGGGTGACGGTGGGGCCACGGGTGTAGCCGGTGACGTCCGCGTCAATGTTGAACCGCTCAAAAGTCTCCTTGATGCGCGCGGCAGTGTACTCGGCCCCGGCGGTGCGCGCCTTGGTGGCGGTACCGGCCACCAGCGATTTCGGATCGGGCAGCACGTAGACGACGTCGCCGCTCAACGGCTCCTGCTCGCCGTGGGAACTGAACGGAGGCGTGCCCGGCGGCAGACTGGGCCCCGGCGGCGGGGGCGGTGGCGCGAACTCGGGCAGCGGATCGGAGGGCTGCCAGGCGGTGATGTCGCCCGTCTCGTCCTCAAAATCGTCCTCGATGGGAAGATCGGGCACCTCCGTGGGCGGGACGGGCTTGGGCTTCGGCTGGCCGCGCAGCCGGTTGAAGAACGCTCCGACGCGGGCGGGCAGCTCGCGGAACGGCACCCCGATCACGATCACCAGCCCGAAAAGCGAGATCAAGGCGAGCACCGGCACCGCGATCCAACGGGAAACCAGATACTCCAACATGCCCGCCAGCCAGCCGATATAGCCGCCGGCCTTGCGGATGTCGTCGATGTAGTTGGGCAGATTGTGGGCGATGGCGATCTGCCCCAGCACCCCGAAAAGCACCAGCAGCCAGCCGAGCACCTGCCGGCCCAACGAGCCGTTGTGATCCGGATGCCGCAGCGTCCGCCAGGCGAGCAGCAGCAAGATGACGGGGATCACCTTGCAGAACAGCTCCCCGAAAAGCACGGTGAAGACGAAGTCGATGGCGACGCCGACGATACCCGGCAGCCCGAACCAGAACTGCCCGGCGGTGATCAACGCCAGGATCAGCAGCAGCACCCCCGCCCCGTCCCGGCGGATCGCCGGATCCAGCTCCTTGGCGCTGGTGCCGATGGCCCGGAATCCCTTGCCGATCAGCGAACTCAGGCCCTTCCCGGCCACCGCCAGCCCGTGGCCGATGGTGCCGAAGAAGCCACGCTTGACCGGCGTCGCAGCCTTTTTGCTGGACGTCTTCGGGGTCGCTTTGGCCTGTTTTGCCGGAGATGCCGCCATGAAATCAGACTAACGCGGAACCACCGGTTTTCTTGGGAGCCAACGCCGTTCAGCGCAGCCCGATTGGGCGCTCCAGGGCGAGGTCGATCAGATCGGCGACCAATTCGGGGTAGCTGACGCCGCTCGCCTCCCACATCCTCGGGAAGAGCGAACCGGTGGTGAAGCCGGGCATGGTGTTCAGCTCGTTGACGACGGGCTCGCCGCCCTCGGGCAGGAAGAAATCCACCCGCGCCAGCCCTTCGACGCCCATCACCACGAAGACCCGCGCGGCCAGCAGCCGCAACCGCTCCTCAGTGGGCTCGGTGAGATCGGCGGGCACTTGCAGGCTGACGTAATCGACATCCAGGTACTTCGACTGGTAATCGTAGAAGCCGTCGTTGCCGGAGACGATGATCTCGCCAGGACGCGACACCCGTGGCGGATCGCCGAAATGGCCTTGCAGCACCGCCACCTCCAGCTCGCGGGCACCCACCAGGCCAGCCTCCACGATCACCCTCGGGTCGTGGCGCAGCGCCGTCTCGATGGCGTCGTCCAGATCGCGCTCGTGGACCACCCGGCTCATCCCCACGGACGAGCCCGAACGCGCGGGTTTGACGAACACCGGATAGCCCAACTCGGCCACCAGCCCCGTCAAGCGGACCCGATCCGCCTTCCATTCGCCGTCCGTCACCAAAACCCAAGGCACCACCGGCAGCGAGGCGAAGCTGAGCATCCGTTTCGTCAAGTCTTTGTCCATGCTCATCGCCGACGCGGCCACCCCGGCGCCCACATAGGGCAGCGAGAGCATCTCGAACCAGCCTTGGATGGTGCCGTCTTCGCCGAACGGGCCGTGCAGCAGCGGGAAGGCAACGTCGATGGGCACCACGTCCGTCAACCCGTCCGGGCTGTGGGTGGCGACGGCGACCCCGCCTTCCTCCAACTGCAGCAGGCAAGCCGCCGGATAATCTCCGCTCAGGCTGGGCAACTGGGAGGAGGGGACGGCAAAGGCCCGCAATTGCTCCAGGCTCACCCGCACCAGCTTGCCGGCCTTGGTGATGCCGATGCCGACCACCTGGAAACGATCCGGATCGATGGCCTTGGAGACGCCGCCAGCCGTCAAGCAGGAAATCTCATGTTCCGCCGATACCCCGCCGAAGCAGATCGCAACGGTGGGAATGGCCATACAGATACCTTATCTCAGCTTTCCACTTTGGCCGGTAACGTCTTGGGCAACCAGGCGGGCCGCATCGCCTCGTAGGTGGCGATCTCCCCCTCGTGCTGCAGCGTCATCGAGATGTCGTCCAGCCCTTCGAGGAGCCGGTGGGCGGTGAAGTCGTCCACGGCGAAGTCGAAAAGCTGGTCGCCGACGTCAATGGTGCGCTCTTTGAGGTCGACGGTGAAGCTGATGCCCGGGTTTTGCAGCGCGATCTCCCAGAACCGCTCCACCACCGCCTGGTCGACGGTGGCGATCAACAACCCCGCCTTGCCGGCGTTGGAACGGAAGATGTCGCCGAAGCGCGAGCCGATCACCACTTTGAAGCCGTAGTTCTGCAGCGCCCAGACCGCGTGTTCGCGCGAGGAGCCGGTGCCGAAATCCGGGCCGACGATCAAGATCGAGCCGGAAGCGTAGGCCGGCTGGTTCAGCACGAAATCTGGATCTTGCCGCCACGCCGAGAACAGGCCGTCCTCGAAGCCGGTGCGGGTCACCCTTTTGAGGTAGACCGCCGGGATGATCTGGTCGGTATCGACGTTGCTGCGTTGCAGCGGGACGGCGACGCCGGTGTGGATGGTGAATTTCTCCATGATTTCCTCCTACAGATCCGCCGGGCTGCTGAGCGTTCCCCGGATGGCGGTGGCCGCGGCGACGGCTGGCGACACCAGGTGGGTGCGTCCGCCTTTGCCCTGCCGGCCTTCGAAGTTCCGGTTTGACGTGGAAGCCGAACGTTCGCCGGGTGCCAACTGGTCCGGGTTCATGCCCAGGCACATCGAACAGCCGGCCGCCCGCCATTCGGCGCCGAAGTCGGTGAACACCTCGTCCAAGCCCTCGGCCTCGGCCTGCAGCCGTACCCGCGCGGAGCCGGGAACCACCAGCATCCGCACGCTGTCCGCCTTCTTTTTCCCTTTCAGGATGGACGCGGCCAGCCGCAGATCCTCGATCCGCCCGTTGGTGCAGGAGCCGAGGAAGACGGTGTCCACCGCGATCTGCCGCATCGGGGTGCCCGCCTGCAATCCCATGTAGTCGAGCGCCCGCTCGGCCGCCGAACGCAGCACCGGATCGGTGAAGCTGGACGGCTCGGGCACACTGCCGCCCAGCGGCACGCCCTGGCCGGGGTTGGTCCCCCAGGTGACGAACGGGGTGAGCTGGTTCGCGTCAATGTCGATCTCGCGGTCGAACACCGCGTCGGCGTCCGAGTAGAGCGTCTTCCAGTAGGCGAGCGCGGCCTCCCAATCGGCCCCCTGCGGCGCGTGCGGACGGCCCTTGAGGTATGCGAAGGTCTTCTCGTCGGGGGCGATCATGCCCGCCTTCGCGCCCCATTCGATGCTCATGTTGCAGATCGTCATCCGGCCCTCCATGGAGAGCGCCTCGATGGTGGAGCCGCGATACTCGACGATGTAGCCCTGGCCGCCGCCGGTGCCCACCAGCGAGATCAGGTAGAGCACGACGTCTTTGGCGGTGACGCCGTCGGGCAGCTCACCGTTGATGTTGACGGCCATGGTCTTCGGCCGCGACTGCGGCAGCGTCTGGGTGGCCAGCACATGCTCCACCTCGGAAGTGCCGATCCCGAACGCCAACGCCCCGAACGCACCATGCGTCGAGGTATGCGAATCGCCGCAGACGATGGTCAGGCCGGGCTGGGTGAGGCCGAGTTGCGGGCCCACCACGTGGACCACGCCTTGATCCTTGTCGCCCAGCGAGTGCAGCCGGATGCCGAACTCCTTGGCGTTCTGCCGTAGCGTGTCCACCTGCAGCTTGGAGACCGGATCGGCGATTGGAGCCAAAATATTCAAAGTGGGCGTGTTGTGATCTTCAGTGGCGATGGTCTGATCCGGCCTGCGCACCTGCCGCCCGGCGAGTCTCAACCCGTCGAACGCCTGCGGGCTGGTGACCTCATGGACAAGCTGGAGGTCGATGTAGAGCAAATCCGGCTCGCCCGCGCCGGATCGCACCACATGTCGCTCCCAGACTTTGTCACTCAGGGTGGAACCCATTATGCTTCTCCTTAGACGTTCTCTTCTGAGCGAAAGTTTTTCGTTCAGCCCTCTTAGTTCAACATTAATTTGCGTATCGCGATTCGAGACGGCAATCTTGAACTATGGACAATTCTAGCGGAGTTGGAGTATTAGACAAGGCGGCACTGGTTTTAACCGCTTTGGAGCAAGGACCTACCACGCTTACCGGCCTGGTCACCGCCACCGGTTTGGCCCGGCCCACGGCCCATCGGCTCGCCGTCGCCCTGGAGCATCACCGCATGGTGAGCCGGGATCTGCAAGGCCGTTTCGTACTCGGCCCCCGGCTGGCGGAGCTGGCTGCCGCCGCGGGCGAGGATCGGCTGCTGGCCACCGCAATGCCGGTGCTCAAACGGCTGCAGGACATCACTGGTGAGTCGGCACAGCTTTTCCGCCGCCAAGGCGATTTCCGGATCTGCGCCGCCGCCGTCGAACCGAAGGCCGGCTTGCGGGACACCATCCCGGTGGGCTCCCAGTTGACGATGTCAGCGGGCTCGGCCGCCCAGGTGCTGCTCGCCTGGGAGGATCCGGAGCACATCCAGCGCGGCCTGATGAACGCCCAGTTCTCAGCGGTCGCCCTGGCGAACGTCCGGCGGCGTGGCTGGGCGCAGTCGGTCGCCGAGCGCGAGCCCGGCGTGGCCTCGGTCTCCGCCCCGGTGCGCTCCCCGGCGGGCAAGGTGATCGCGGCGGTCTCGGTGTCGGGGCCGATCGAGCGGCTTTCGCGTCAGCCCGGACGTCAACACGCGCCGGCCGTGGTGGCCGCCGCCGAGAAGCTCACCGAGGTACTGCGGCGCACCAACGGCGACGTCTAACCTTAAGTAGCAAACAAGTAGCAAAACGCGACTAATTTGGTCCAACTTTTTGTGGTTTTGCTGCGCATGACTGTGTAGGTGTTGCATAGTGTCAACATGGAGTTGCGGTATTGGTTAGCCCAGCCGCTGATTCCAGTCTGGAGGGACCGCGATACCCTGCAATTGGGCTTGCGCGGGGCGTTGGTTTTGACGCATGTCCCACCCGAGACCCCGGATTTGCTCATCGCCATGCGGCGTCCGCTCACCCACCGGCAGTTGGAACGCAAGGTGCCCTCCCTGTCGAGCAGTTGGATCGATTTCGTGCTTTCCCAGTTGGATTCGCACGGCCTGCTGTGCACCGATGCGGTGCGCGGGCTGAAGGTGGCGATATTCGGCCCGTCGCCGGTGGCGGATGACATCTTCCAGACGCTCAACGACCGGCTCCCCGGCAGCGCGCTGCTGGTGGATCGCGAGGACGAGCCCAGCCTGGTGCCGCGCCGCTACCTGGAGCTGGACGGGCATCCCTGGCCGGAGTTGACGGTCTTCGCCACCGAGGTGGTGGAGCCGGACCGCTCGCTCACCGACCAGTTCTATGATCAGCGCCGCACCTGCCTGATCGTGCGGCTCGCCCCCAGCGTGGCCATCGTCGGGCCGCTGATCATTCCGGGACAAAGCTCCTGCTTGCGCTGCCAAGACCTCTTCCTCGCCGAGGCCGACCACTCGTACCCCGAACTGCTCGCCCAGCTCTGCCGCTACACCGTGGCGGAGACGCCGCTGCTGCTACGGCAATGGGCCTGCGCCACCGCCTGCGCCCAGGTGAACGCCTATTTGGAAGGCCACCACACCGAAGGGCTCTCCCGCACCAAAGAGCTGGGCACAGCCGACTTCACCGTCCACGAAACCGCCATCCCCATCCACCCCCGCTGCACCCACCACGACCTCTGGGCGTAGCGGAGTTCCCTTCGCTCACACTTATTGTTCGTCGGAGTGCCTTCGGCTCGGTGGTCGCTGCGGCTTTCGCCTCGCTCCCGCGTGATTAACGCGCCATAACGAACCTCCGCTTCGCTACGGTCCGCAGCGCTTCGCGCCAGGCGCGTATGGATTCCCGGGCTTCGCCCGAGAATGACGGAATAAGGTACACTTCATCGTCATCCTCGACCGTAGGTCGGGGATCCAGTGAGCGACGCGCGATAGCGCTTGGAGCGAACAACTGAGCCCGAGCGAAGCGAGGACAATTCGCGGAGCGAACGCGACTCACCAGTTGGTGGCGATGAGGGGGGAGACGATGTTTTGTTGCCAGGGGCGGACTTCGAGTTGGGTGAGCAGGCGGGCGATGTCGGCGGTGTTGGGCTGGGCGTCGACGTCGGCGATCAACTGGCGGAGCGCGTCGGGGGCGAGCAGGTTGCGAAGCGGCAACTCGCGGGCGACGGCTTCGGCGGCGAGCACGTCGCGGATGCGCTGGTAGCGTTCGTAGCGTTCCGGCTCGGTGCGTTTCCAGGCCCACTGGGAGGGCAGCGGGCTCTTCGCCTTGGAGCGGGTGGGCAGCTCGGATTCGGGCAGCTTCAGCGCCCGATTGATGGCCTCCACCCACACTTTCAGGTGTGCCAGCGTGGCCGGACGGCGGAAGTCGGGCAGGGAGCGCAAGAAGCGGGCGTCCACTTTCCGGCGGGACGCCAAGGTGTCCGCGTAGGCGGTGAGGGTCTTGTCGGCGAGCAGGCGGCCGGGGGCGGTGTCGCTGGCCTGGGCCAGCTGGTCCCGATCCAGCCAGACTTCGCGGATGATCGCCAACGCCCGGCGGCCATGCACCTGGTGCATCCCGGAGGTGCGCCGCCACGGCTCGTCATAGACCGGCAGCGGATCGTAGGCGTGGGCGACCAAGTAGGCGAACTCCTCCTGGGCGAACTCCCATTTGCTCGCGTCTTTGAGCTTCTGGGCGAGCACGTCGCGCAGCTCGGCGAGGTGTTCGACGTCCAAGGCCGCATACGAGCGCCAAGACGGCGGCAGCGGGCGCACCGACCAGTTCTCCGCCCCATGGTTCTTGATGATGCTGACGCCCAGGTGGTCGGCCATCAACTGCGCCAGGTTCACCTTCTCGTAGCCGAGCAGCCGGCCGGCCAACTCGGTGTCAAAGAGGATCTTCGGGGTGAACTTCACCTCGGCCAGGCAGGGCAGATCGTTGGACGCGGCGTGGATGATCCACTCGACGTCAGCCAAATCGGCCGCCAGGGTGGAGAAATCCGCCCGCTCCTGGTCGCCTTCGAAGGGAATCGGGTCGATCAGGATCGTCTCGCCATCACCACGGCGGAGTTGGATCAGGTAGGCCTTGCCGGTGTAGCGGAAACTCTGCGCCCGCTCGGTGTCCACCGCCAGCGGCCCCGACACCGCCAACAGTTCACCGCGCGCATCCGCCAGCGCGGCCGCGTCGGCCGTCAACTCGGGGATGCCCTCTTCCGGGGCGCGCTGCACTCTCACCGGAACCGTTTCGTCAAAGGCAATACGTCAGCGGGAAGCGGCGGCAACCCGGCGGCAAAGCAAAGCAACTCCTCCCAGGCTTTCACATGCGCCAAGATGTCCTCCGGCTGGACGATGCTGGGCGTCCAGGAGGCGCGAATCTCGATCTGGCCGCGGAACGGATCGCCTTCCATGCCGCCAAAGGCCCGCGAGTTCACCGAGGTGACGGTGCCGGACGGGGCGAGATAGCTGGCGTGCTGCCGCTCCAGGGCGTCGATCAGCCAGGACCAGCCGACCTCGGTGAGCAGCGGATCGGCCGCCATCTCGGCATCCACGTCAGCCTGGATGAAGCCGACGCAGCGGAAGGTGCCGTCCCAGGAGGGATTGCCGGCCGGATCGTGCAGCAGCACCAGCCGTCCGTTCGCCAATTCTTCAGTGCCCGCGGCGGCCACCGCGCTGATCGCCGCCGCGTAGGGGGCGATCTTGATCGGGGCGGGAATCTCTTCGGGGGTGACTTCCGGACGCCAGCGCATCGCTTCCAGCGCGCTGGTCACATCCGCGAACCGCCAAGCGGCCTCACCTTTTAGCACGAGTGCAGCTTATTGGCTGAAGCCCGATGAACGTGGTAGCCACGCTGCGAAGGGCTATTCTCCCACCACGCGCAACTGCCGCTCGACAGCTTCGGCGGCGGTGCCGAAACCGAAATCAAGCAGATCAAAGGCGGCGAAGGCATAGCGGGCGAAGACCAGATCGAGCACCTCGCGAGCGGGGCCGATAGGCTCGGAGACGGCGATGGCTCCGAACCTAAAGGCCAATTCTCTTTGCGCCTGATAGCACTCGGTGGGCGCCAGGAACAGCGAACCGACGGCGATGTGCCGCCGCCCCTGCGAACGCAGGGACATGATCGCCTGGGCCACGCTGAGGCCGTTGTCGTCCCCCACCGCGGTGATGCAGGGCAGCCGATGATGGGCGGACCACTGCCGCGAGCGGCGGGCCAGCAAGGCGTTGCCGCGAATATCGCCGGTGCGCTCCGCGGAGAGCACCAGACCATCCAACTCCAAGCAGTGCGCGTGCACCAGCGCGCTGCGAAGCCGCGCGTCAACCACCTGCAAGAGCGTGGATTCCGGGCCGAGGGGACGGGAGGCGGCAAAGCGGACGTCAGGGATGAGACTCTTGGCCTTGAGCAGCAGCGCCTCCACCTCGGCGTCGTTCTCCACAGCGTTGTGGAAGCCGAGCGGGACGAGGACGCACTCCTCGATGTCTTGGCTGGGGAAGGATTCAATTATGTTCATTACATGTGCCGGGCCACGATCCAATGTGCCAGCGTGGGTGATGAGCTCGGGCTTGAGCCGACGCAGCCCATCACGCAAACTGTAGGCGACAGCCGCCTGTTGAGGATCGTTTCCGCCTAGCGACACGAGTACGAGTGCCGGAGCAGCCATTTGGATAACCTCACAATGTGCTTGGGAGTCAGACTTTACCCGTTACCTGCCCATTTAACCTAATCGAGGCCTCTATCCTCCCTGCAGGGAATGGTAACCGTTTTCATTATTATCTTGCGGACTGGGTTGCGAGGGGTAACATATACTCAGCACTAACAGGGGGTTTGAATGCGATCAAAGCGGGGTGCTCTCCTACTCGCGGCGTTCGCCCTCTATCTGCCTGCCCTCACCACGGTGGAATCTTCGCACGCCACGCTGCTCACCACCCAGGTGAACCTGGAGTTCGTGAACAACATCGGGAACACCTTGGACAGCATTGGCCGGATCTCCTCGATGGAGGTGGATCAGGCGCGCGACTGGATCTACGTGGTCACCGTCGACGTGCCCTTCGTCATCGAAACGCCGTCCACCGGCGGGGTCTACCGGATCAGCACCGACGGGGTGCTGGACACCAACTACCTGGTCCGCTGGTCGGATCGGGCGGGCGCGCACACGCCGCAGCTCGCCTTGCAGGTGGCCAACGGCGTCGGCTTCCCGGACACGGATCGCGGGGTGCTGATCTCGGGCAGCGAGTCATTGCAGATCACCTGGCAATACAACGGGGTGCTGGCCACCGCCCCTTCGCCCTGCGTGGCCCGGATCAAGCTGGACGGCGAGCTGGACCTCGATTTCGCGGCCAAGATGGCAGCCAGCGGGGTGACGGGCGCCGCGCACGGCGTGGTGTACGACTACTTTGAGGAGACCCGCACCGACATCTACCTGGCGGGCCAGATCACCTATCCGATCCCCGCCACCGACACCCAGCCCGCCACCACCGGGCACACGTTGATGAAGCTGAAGCAGGACGGTGACGTCGACTACGACTTCGCCCGTCAGCTTGACGACGCGGGCGGCACCCCACCGGGAATGGACGGCGAGGAGCTGACCATCTCCCCGCAGACCGGCAACGTCTTCATGGGCACCAGCCTGGACGGCCCGTACGTCAGCATTTTCAAGGTGAACCGGGACGGCACTCCGGACACCATCGTCAACGAGGCGATGGCGGATTACCAGATCGAGGCGCGCGGCATCTTGCTCTCGCCCACCACCAACGACTTCGCGATCGCCGGGCAGATAACCATGCCCGACGGCACCGAACACTCCTTCGCCATTTTCGACCAATACGCGAACCTGCTCGCCGCCTACGACCTGCTGGAGTTCTACCCGAACCCGAACTACAAGTTCGACAACATCCCCGGCATGGATAGCGAGAACCGTATTTTCGTCGGGCCGCAGGCCACTAGTGAACCGGGCAAGTACGCCATCGCCCGCATCAACACTGACGGCACCATCGAGCAGCAGTGCAAGGTAACCGCGATCTTCGAGGGCACTCCCGGCGATGAGACCTTCAACGGGATGCCCCGGATGATCGACTTCGACGCCGACGGCAACATGATCGTCGCGGGCCGGTTCACCTCGGTGGACGGCATTCCGATCGAGCGGATCGTGAAGCTGACCGAAGAGCTGGATTCGGACGGCGACGGGCTCTGCGACGCCCGCGAGCTGGCCTCGCTGGCCGATGGCGGCACCGGCACCGACCCGGACAACCCGGACACCGACGGCGGCGGGGCGGACGACTTCACCGAGGTGCGCTACGGCACCAACCCCCTGGATCCGTCGGACGACTACAAGGCCAAGCCGGGCACCGGCATCATCACCGAGTCCGTCACTCCCCCGGTCGATCCGCCCTACACCATCACCTGCGATGTGGGGACGTGCAGCAGCGCGGCCCCCTATGAACCGGACGATTCTCCCAGCCCCACGCCCACACCCACGGCGTCAAATCCGCTCTTTGATGTGGACGTCGACGACGGCGATGGCGGCAATTCTTCGGGCGGCGGGGATGACGATGACGAGCTAGCCTTCACGGGCGCCAGCGACGGCATCGGCTGGCTGGCGCTCATCGGGGTGCTCACCGTGCTCAGCGGGGCCTGTTTCCTGCACACCCGCCGCTGACTGGGCGGTGATGCCCGCCGCGTCCAACCGGATGTCTTTGAGCACTTCCTTGCGCGAGCCCTGGCCCAGGTAGGCCTTCGGGATGCCGATGTTCTGCACCATGGTGTTGGGCAACTGCTGGGCCAGCCGCGAGCCCAGGCCGCCTTCGGCGAGGTTGTCCTCGACGGTGATCACCTGATCGAACTCGGCGGCGTAGCGGACCAGCTCTTCGGATACCGGCAGCGCCCAGCGCGGATCGATCACCGTCACGTTTTCCATCCGTTTCGCGGCGGCGACGGCGTTGCCGGGCAGCCCGTAGGCGACCAGCAGCAGCTTCTTGCCACCATGGGTATAGAGCACGTCTCCGGCGGGCAACTCCGCGACGACCTCGAAGGGCTTGGGCATCGCCCCGCGCGGGTAGCGCAACACCGTGGGCGCGTCGTCGATCTGGACGGCTTCGCGCAGCCGGGCGCGCAGCGTCGGCTCGTCGCGGACGGTGGCCAGCCGCAAGCCGGGGACGGTGGCCAGGATCGGCACATCCCACATGCCGTGGTGGCTGGCGCCGTCGGGGCCGGTCACCCCGGCGCGGTCCAGCACGAAGGTGACGCCCTGGCGATGCAGGCCGACGTCCATCAAAACCTGGTCGTAGGCGCGGTTCAGGAAGGTGGAGTAGACGGCCACCACCGGGTGCATCCCGGCGGCTGACAGCCCAGCCGCCATGGTGACCGCCACCTGCTCGGCGATGCCGACGTCATAGACCCGCTTGGGGAAGCGGGAGGCCAGCGGCGTCAACCCCACCGGGTCGAGCATGGCCGCGGTGATCGCCACGATCCGCTCGTCCTGGCCGGCCAACTGCAGCAGCTCGTCCCCGAAAGCCTTCGAGAAGCCCTTGCCGTGCCCGTTGTCGAGCCGCTCGCCGGTGATCTCGTCAAACCGGCCCACCGCGTGGAAATGCTGCTTCTCATCGTCCTCGGCGGGCGTGAAGCCCCGGCCTTTCTCGGTGATGCAGTGCACGATGGTGGGCCCGCCGAAGCTCTTCGCCTGCTGCAGGGCCACCTCCACCGCCGCCTCGTCATGGCCGTTGATGGGGCCGATGTACTTCAACGAGAGGTTCGGGTAGAGCGAACGCGGCAGCAGCACGTCCCGGACGCCGGTCTTGAAGCCGTGCAGCAGCCCGTAGGCGGGCTCGCCGATTACCGGGGTGCGCTGCACCAGGCGTTTCAGCCATTTCATGAAGCGCTCGTAGCGCCGGTCGGTGCGCAGCGCGGAGAGCCTGCGGCCCAACGCCGAAAGCTGGGTGGCCACCCCGCCCACCGTGGGCGTATAGGAAAGGCCGTTGTCGTTCACCAACACCACCAGCTTGAGATCCTCGTTGGTGGAGATGTTGTTGAGCGCCTCCCACGTCAAACCGCCGGTAAGCGCGCCGTCCCCCACCACCGCCACCACATGCCGGTCCTCGCCGCGCTGGGCGAAGCCGCGGGCCAGCCCGAAGGCCCAGCCGATGGAGGTGGAGGCGTGCGAGTTTTCCACCCAGTCGTGCTCGGATTCGGCCCGTTTCGGGTAGCCGGAGAGGCCGTCATGCTGCCGCAACGTGGCGAAGGCGTCTTTGCGTCCCGTCAAAATCTTGTGCACGTAGCTTTGGTGCCCGGTGTCGAAGACGATCGCGTCCGTAGGCGAATCGAAAACCCGGTGCAGCGCGATGGTGAGCTCCACCACCCCCAGGTTCGGGCCCAGATGCCCGCCGGTGTGGCTCACCGAGGAGATCAGGAAGCTGCGGATCTCCTGGGCCAAATCCGCCAACTGCGCGGCTGACAGCGCGCGCACGTCAGCGGGGCTGTGAATCGAATCGAGCAAGGGCACGGTGACAATCCTAAGCTGAAAGCCGCTGGTACACCCCATCCAGATCAATGTCCGGATCGCGTTTCGCCAAACCGGACATGCCGGGGTTGTCCGCGTAGCGTGGAATCAGGTGGACGTGCAGGTGGAAAACCTCCTGGCCGGCCACCGCGCCGGAGTTGATCAGCAGGTTCAGCCCCTCGGCGCCTAACTTCTCTTGCAGCAGCGCGGCGACGGCGGTGACGGCGGGGGCGATCTCCCCCAGCGCCGTCGGATCGTCGGTGAGCCGGTCGACGTGCCGCTTCGGGATCACCAGGGTGTGGCCCGCGTGGAAGGGGTTGATGTCCAGGAAGGCGTAGGCGACGTCGTCCTCATAAACCTTCTTTGAGGGGATGTTTCCCGCCACGATTTCGCAGAAAATGCACATAGCTCAACAATACCGGGGCAGCGGCTATCGCACCGTGATCCCCGCCAAACGCAGCGCGTCTTTCACCTCGCCGATGGTGAGCGTCCCGTAGTGGAAGACGGACGCCGCCAGCACCGCGTCCGCGCCCGCCTGGGCTGCCGCCACGAAATGCTGCGCCGTGCCCGCGCCGCCAGAGGCGATCACCGGCACGTCCACCACCGATTTCACCGCTTGGATCAGCTCGATGTCGAAGCCGTCGGTGGTGCCGTCCGCGTCCATGGAGTTCAGCAGAACCTCGCCGCAGCCGCGCTCCACCGCCTCCGTGACCCACTCCAGGGCGTCCAGCCCGGCCGGCCGGCGGCCACCATGCGTCGTCACCCCGAAGCCCGAAGGGTGGCAGGGCTCGCGGCGGGCGTCCAGCGAGAGCACCAACACCTGGTTGCCGAAGCGGGCCACGATCTCGTCTATCGCCTGCGGGCGCTCAATCGCCCCGGTGTTGATGCCGCACTTGTCCGCGCCGGTGCGCAACAATCGATCCACGTCTTCCACCGAGCGCACTCCCCCGCCCACACACAGCGGGATGAACACCGTCTCGGCCGTCCGGCGTACCACCTCGTAGGTGGTGTCCCGGCCTTGCGCGGAGGCGGAGATGTCGAGGAAGACCAGTTCGTCCGCCCCTTCGCGCCCATAGAGCGCCGCCAACTCCACCGGATCGCCGGCATCGCGCAGATTCTTGAAATTGACGCCTTTCACCACCCGTCCGTCATGCACATCGAGACACGGAATCACCCGTAACGCCAAACTCACACGCCCACTCTACCGGTTCTGCTGACGTGACAGTGAGCGGGGGTGGCTGGTACGCTTTTTTGGTAGTTCTCATCCCTTTCACGAAGGAGGAAAGGCAATGAAGTCGACCCCCTCCCGCAGCTTTAAGCTGATCGCGTCCGCGGCGGTTTCGCT
>JAISTQ010000034.1 GCA_031272505.1 Propionibacteriaceae bacterium | reverse complement strand
TGAGGGTTGGGGTGACGGTGGGGGTCGGTGTCGGAGTTAGGGTGGGGGTGACGGTGGGAGTGTCGGTGGGCGGGGGGGTGTCGGTGGGCGTGGGGGTATCGGTGGGCGTGGGCGAAGGCCTGTCGGTGGGCTCGTCGGTGGGCTCGTCCGTGGGCTCGTCGGTAGGCTCGTCCGTGGGCTCATCCGTGGGTTCGTCGGAGGCGGACGGCTTGGGGCCGGGGTCGACGACGTCGCCAATGGTGGTGCCTGGGTTCCCTTCGAGAGAGTGCCCGGCGATCAGCTCGTAGGTGGTGATCACCGCGAAGGCGAGTGCGAAGAAGGCCAAAGCGTAGAGCGCGATGCGGATCACGAGCTGTTTGCGGGTAAGCGGGGTGCCGGCGGCCTCGGCGGCTTCGGCGGCCGTCTCCACTTTGGGCAGCACGCGGGTGGCGTCCCCTTCGTCGTTAACCAGCTCATGTAAGCGGGTGGCGTCGTCATCGGGAAGCGGGTGGATTCGCGTCGCGTCCGGATCGGCGTCCACGTGGGCCGCGTCCACATGCAGCCCCTCTTCCCAGACTTGGGTGGCGTCCGGATCGTGTTCCGGATCGACCGGCGGCCATTCCTTGGTGTCCTCGCTGTCGGAGGTGTCGCCCACGGTCTTGGTGGGGATGATCTTGGAGATGCCCCGGCTGGTCTTCTTGATGAAGGCCGAATAGAGCGTGCCGCCGACCGCGCCGATGATGGAGGCCAAAGCCGCGCCGATCACCGTCCCGGCGACACCGAGGGTCGAACCAATCACCGCAGCGGTGGCGGCCGCGAGGGCACCACCGATGATCTGCGGCAGCGAGAGGTTGATCTCGATCTTCTCGACCTTTTCCACCTGCTCGGCCGGTTGCTTCGATACTGTCACGCTACTCCAACCTGTTCGGCGATCACTTTCGCGATGTCCTTGGCGGCGTCCGGCTTGGCCAGCGACTTGCTGGCGGCCGCGGCGGCCGCGCGCGCCTCGGGTTGCGCCACCCATTCGCGCACCGTCTCCAACACGGCCTTCGCGTTCGGCGCCCAGACGCCCGCGCCGTTCTCTTTGACATAGGTGACGTTGCCGTCCTCCTGGCCGGGCAGGCGCGAGTAGAGGATCAGCGGCAGCCCGGCGATGAACCCTTCCGAGATCGTCCCCGGCCCGGCTTTGGTGATCAGCATGTCAGAGGCTCCCATAAACGCAGGCATCTGCGTAGTAAAACCGTAGATGTGGGCCGGAATATTCCACTCCAAAGCCTCCATGTCGGCCTTTAAATCCTCGTTGCGGCCACAGATCACCGCCAACTGCATCGGCAGACTCGCCTCGTTGAGGGCCTTGGCCACTTTGAGCAGCGGGCCCATGCCGTCACCGCCGCCGACCAGCAGCGCCGTCGGCAGGGATTCGTCCCAGCCCTGCTCGCGGCGCCACGCGGAACGATCCAACAGCGGCGTGGAGAACTTCGCGGCCACCGGCAACCCGATCACCCGCACCCGCGCCTCGGGCACCCCGTATTTGAGCGCCAGCTTCTTCGCCGCCTCGGTGGGCACGATCACCACGTTGGCCCGACGCTCGTACCAAAAAGCGTGGGTGGTGACCATGTCGGTGACCACGGTGATCAGCGGCTTCGGGTGGTGCCGCATCGCCCGCAGCACGGTGTTGTTCGGCAGCGGATGCACCGAGACCACCAGGTCGCACGGATTCTCGGCCAGCAGCCGGTGCATGGCCCGGCGCAGCACCGGGTAGCTCAACCCGTAGGCCATCCGGGTGCGGCGCTTGCCGTCACTGAGCTCGTAGGGAATGCTCCAGCCAATCGGGTATTTGGCCATCCGCTGATAGATCTCCGGCGCGTACTTGAAGGGCGCCGGGTAGTAGCTGCGGAAGAAATCCACCATGTTGCACGAAAACTCGCCCGGATAGTCGGCGGACATCGCTTCAATGATCGCCTCGGTGGCGCTGCGATGCCCACCCCCGGTGTCGGAGAACAGAAACAGGATGCGTTTCACGATTTGATTGTAACTTGCGCGTCCTTTTGCGGCAGTTCGACCCAAGTCTTTCCCGGTGCAATTAGCAGCGGCTCGCCGGTTTCGGTGGTCAAAGTGAAGAGCGAATCGATCGCCCCTTTGGCCCACTTGATCGGGATCACCTTGCCCAGGTGCAGCAGCCAGCCGTCGCCGGAGCCGTCAATAATGTCGTAGACCGGATCCTTTGCCCCGCTGCCCTTGTAGATTTTGTCCATCTTCCATTTGCAGCGCAGGATGAGCACGTTGTCGGGCGCGATCTGCTTGCCGTTCTCCATCTTGTGCTTGCCCCACGGCTCGGAGCGGTAAAACTTGCCCTTCTCCTCGTTGTAGCTGTACGTCATCGCGAAAGCCTTGCCTTTGCCATACGGGATGGAAACTTTGGAGACCGGTTCGCCGTTCACCGTGGACGGCTCGACGCCGGGAGCGTGGAAGGGCAGGTAGATCGGCGGCGGCGCGGAGAACTTCGACTGTTTGACGAGGGTGGCCGGGTGGCAGAACACCGAGTGCTCCAACGCCCCGCGTCCGGAGACGATCTCGTAGGAGCCGGTGCCCTTCACCTTGAAGTAGTAGAGGTTGTCGACGTACTTGGCGTAATGCTTGACGTAATTCATCACCCAGTTGGCGGCCGCGGTGTTGCCGAAGGCGGGCTTCATCGGGGCGAGCAGCGGCACGTCGACGGGCCGGATCGAACGCACCGGCCCGGCCCATTCGGGCAGTTTGGAGTGGAAGACCGCGCAAAGCCGGGTGTAGGCGACGCCGTTCGCCTCGCAGAAGACGATGTCGGCGCTCTCTAGGCCGCGCTGCGGGTGGGCGGCCTTGATGTCGGAGATCTTCAAGGCGACGGCCGCGTGGTTGGCCTTTTCGGCGTCCCCCTCGCCAAAGGCGACGCCGGTGAGCGGCCAGCAGTCGGTGGCGGTGAGCAGCGTCGGGGTCGGCGTGGGTGTGGGGGTGGGCGTCGGGGTCGGGGTGGCGCTCGGCGTCAGGGTGGGCGTGGGGGTGGGCTCGGTGTTGCTGCACCCGACCAGCGCCGTCGCCGCCAAGCCGAGCAGGGCCGTGCGTCGCGAGATTTCCATGCCAGAATCCTACGGGCAATCACTGGGCACGTGCGGCACATGTGAACGTTGTAGACTGAAAAGCATGAAGAAACTGGCGGCTGTTGGTTTGGCGTTGGCGACGTTGTGGCTCTCTGGTTGTGCGGGCGGTTCGCAGGTGGCGGCACGGGTGGGCGATCAAGTCGTCACCGAAGCCGAAGTCGACCAGCTCTTCCAACTGATCAACGATCCGAAGTACGCCGCCGAGGACGGCACCACCATGTCCCGGCTGAACGTGCTGGTCTCCCAGGTGGAAATCCTGGCGGCCCAGCAGTTCATGGCCGAGAACGACGCGGAGCCGCTGCCCGAGGCCAAAGAGTATTACCTGGCGCAGTACGCGGTGCTGTCCAACTGGTTGAGCGTGGGCGGCGCGCTGGGCGAGTGGGCGGACGGCTACGTCGACCTGTTCGTTTTGATGAATGGCGCGGCGGTCATCGGCGGCGATAAGAATTTCGACTCGGTGCTGGAGGGCGACTACACCTACGTGCTCGATCCGTCCCCGCTCTTCGAGGAGACCGACGAGATCGAGGTCAACCCGCGCTACGGCAGCTGGGATCCGAGCAGCTTCGCGATCAGCGGCTCCGGCTCGCTCTCCTACTCCGAATCCGAGATGCAGGCGGCGGTCACCGAGGCCGCGCAGCAGCAGATCGCGGCGGAGAACGACGCCGAGGTGCTGCAGTAACCCGCCAACTTGGCCAACTGACAGCTCTTTCTTCGCCAAGCCGCCGCGCAAACACAGCCCGGAAGGGCTAGGCTTGGTGCCGAGATTTTTCGTCTATTGAAAGGCACTTTCGTGGCAAGTATTGAATTTGTTGACGCGCGCCAAATCCTGGATTCGCGCGGCAATCCCACTATTGAGGTAGAGGTCATCCTCGACGATGGCGCGGCGGGTCGCGCTGCGGTTCCGTCCGGCGCGTCAACCGGCGCTTTTGAAGCTGCCGAGCTGCGTGACGGCGGCGACAGCTACGGCGGCAAGTCGGTGTTGAAGGCCGTGGAGAACGTCATCGAGCAGATCGCCCCTGAGGTGCTGGGCCAGGAAGCTGACGAGCAGCGCCTGATCGACCAAGCCGTGATCGAGTTGGACGGCACCCCGAACAAGTCGAAGCTGGGCGCCAACGCCATCCTCGGCGTCTCGCTGGCGGTGGCCCAGGCGGCCGCGGATTCCGCCGGCCTGCCGCTGTACCGCTACCTGGGCGGCCCGACGGCCTACCTGCTGCCGGTCCCGATGATGAACATCCTGAACGGTGGCGCACATGCCGATTCCAACGTCGACATCCAAGAGTTCATGATCGCCCCGATTGGCGCGGCCAGCTTCGCGCAGGCCCTGGAGTGGGGCGCGGGCGTCTACCACGCGCTGAAGGGCGTGCTGAAGGAGAAGGGCCTGAACACCGGCCTGGGCGACGAGGGCGGCTTCGCCCCGAACCTGGAATCCAATGCCGAGGCCCTCGATCTGATCATCCTCGCCATCGAGAAGGCGGGCTTGCAGCCGGGCCGCGATGTGGCCTTGGCGCTGGATGTGGCCGCCTCCGAGTTCTATGAGGACGGCAAGTACCGCTTCGAAGGCGAGCTGAAGAGCTCCGCGCAGTTGATCGAGTACTACGAGAAGCTAGTCGCGGATTATCCGCTGGTCTCCATCGAGGATCCGCTGAACGAAGAGGATTGGGAAGGCTGGGAGACGATCACCAAGGTGCTGGGCGCCAAGGTGCAGTTGGTGGGCGACGATCTGTTCGTCACCAACGTCGAGCGGCTGCAGCGCGGCATCGACCTGGGCGCGGGCAACGCGCTGCTGGTGAAGGTGAACCAGATTGGTTCGCTCACCGAGACGATTGACGCGGTGGAGCTGGCGCATCGCAGCGGCTACCACACCATGATGAGCCACCGTTCCGGCGAGACCGAGGACGTCACTATCGCCGATCTGGCGGTCGCCCTCGGCTGCGGCCAGATCAAGTCTGGCGCGCCGGCCCGTTCGGAGCGCGTCGCCAAGTACAACCAGTTGCTCCGCATCGAAGAGGATCTCGACGACGCGGCCCGCTACGCTGGTGCGGCGGCGTTCCCCCGATTCAAGGCGTAAATGCAGTAGAAATAGCGTATGACCCCTTCCCCGTCCAGCTATCCGAACCCCGGTCGCCCACCGGCGCGGCCGGGCGTGCGCGGGTCTGGGAAGGGGACGCGCGATTCCGGGGGCATCCCGAAGGTGGACCGGCGCGCGGAAGCCGCCGAGACGGATCCCGCCCAAGAGCCCACCACGCCGCTCGCAGTGGAAACCCCACCGCGGGCGGCTTTTGCCACCGGCCGGTTTATCGCGGTGGTCTGCGTGCTGCTGTTCATGGTGCTGTTTTATGCGCCGACGTTGCGCGTCTATCTGGATCAATCGCACGAGATCGCCCAGGCCCAGGATTTGATCCGGGAGCGCGCCGAGGAGATCGCCCGGCTGGAAAAGGAGATCGCCCGCTGGGACGATCCGGCCTTCATCCGCACCCAGGCCCGGGATCGGCTCGGCTGGGTGACGCCCGGCGAGACCGGCTACCACGTCGTCGATTCCGAAGGCAACCCGATCTCCGGTGACGTCTCGGTGCAGACCACCGTGGGCGCCGAAACCAATGCCGACGACCCCTGGTGGTCCAAGATGTGGGGCGCGATCGCCGCCGCCGACAATCCCGCATGAGCACCCCCACCGCAGCGGATCTGGAGATCCTGGCCCGGCAGTTGAACCGGGAGCCGCGCGGTGTCCTGGACATCGCCTGGCGTTGCCCGAACGGCGATCCGGGCGTGATCGCCACCGCTCCGCGGCTGCCCGACGGCACCCCCTTCCCCACCTTCTACTATCTGACCTGCCCGCACCTGGTGGCCGAGTGCTCCCGGCTGGAATCCTCCGGATTGATGGCCGAGATGACGGCCCGGCTGCGCGCGGATGACGAGTTGGCCGCCCAGTATCTGGCCGCCCACGAGCAATACCTCGCGGACCGGGAAGCCGTGGAAGCCGTCCCCGAAATTGAGGGGGTGAGCGCCGGCGGGATGCCGAATCGGGTGAAATGCCTGCACGCGCTGCTCGCCCACGCCCTCGCGGCCGGCCCCGGCGTCAATCCTTTCGGCGACGAGGTGCGCAAGCTGCTGGAGGCAGATTCATAGCCCCCGCGGCAATTCGCATCCGAAAAAAGCATTAGAGTTGTCTACATGGCAAATCATTACGCGGCAATCGACTGTGGCACGAATACGGTACGCCTGCTTCTGGTGAAGGAACGCAACGGCAAGCTCAGCGAGGTGGATCGGCGGCTGGTGATCACCCGGCTCGGCGAAGGGGTGGACGCCAGTGGCGTGCTCAGCAGCGAAGCCTTGGAGCGCACTTTCGCGGCGCTTGATGATTTCGCCGCCCAGATCAAAGAGGTCGGCGGGGCGAAGCTGCGGGTGGTGGCCACTTCGGCGGCCCGCGACGCCCGCAACCTGGGCGATTTTGTCGCCGGGGTGAAGGCCCGGCTCGGCGTCGAACCGGAGATCATCTCCGGCGAGGAAGAGGCCACGCTTTCCTACTTCGGCGCCATCCACGGCCTGCCGAAGCTGCCCAAGCCGATTCTGGTGATGGACATCGGCGGCGGCTCCACCGAGTTGACGATCGGGGGCCGGAAGCGGATCAAGCAGGTCACCAGCCTGGACGTCGGCTCGGTGCGGCTCAAGGAGCGCATCCTGAAGGGCGATCCGCCCGCGAAGGCCGAGATTGCCGACGCCAAGGAGTTCGTTGATTCGCTGGTGGACGAATCCGGCTTGGATTTCTCCGAGGTCTACTCCTTCGTGGGGGTTGGCGGCACCGTCACCAGCCTCTCCGCCATCGTGCAGGGGCTGGACGAGTACGACCGCGAGCAGGTTCACGATTCGGTGATTTCCACTGACGATCTGCGCGCGCTCGCCGCCCGGCTGCTCACTACCCCGATTGCGCAGATCAAGCAGATTCCCACCATGGAGGACGGCCGCGAGGACGTGATCGCCTCCGGTTGCCTGATCGCCCGCGAGGTGATGCGCTTCGTCGGCTTACCGATGCGGGTGTCCGAGGCGGATCTGCTCGACGGGGTGATCGAAGGCCTGGTGAACGCCGACCAAGAGGAAGACGCCGCAGCCGCGGCGATCATCGCCACGATGGCCGCGATTGTCTGATCCCGCCCCACCGCCCGCCCCCATAGCCCAACGGCAGAGGCAAGCGGCTTAAACCCGCTCCAGTCCGGGTTCGAATCCCGGTGGGGGCACCCTCACTCAATCGAGTTTGACGGTGTGCTGCTCGGCCAGCGACTCGTAGTCGAAGACGTCCACCTCGACGCGGTTGGCCACATAGAAGCTAGATTCGATGCGGAAGGCGCGCGTGGACACGTAACTGAGGTTCGCTACCGGCAACTCGAACGAGCCAAGCTGGGTGAAGCCAGCTTCGTCGTCATACTTGTAGACCAGGTATACGGCGCTCATGTTCGTCGTCGTCTCGGTGTAGGACCAGCTATAGGCCGGGAAGGCGACGATGCCGCTTTCGGGATCGACGAAGACCGCGCGATGGTCTTGCAGCGCCTCCGAATCGTCAAACTTCACCTTTTCGGTCTGCAATTCCCGCAGGTCGTACGGATTGGCCGCGTCATACATGCTGAGCTTCATGCCGGAGACGTTCCCGTTGGTGTCGGCGTTGTAGCCGAGCCCGAGCAGCTTGCCGTCCGTCCATGGGTGCATGTAGGTGCTGTAGCCGGGAACCTTCAGCTTGTCCATCACCTTCGGATCCTTCGGGTTCCCCAAGTTGATGGCGAACAGCGGATCGACCTGCTGGAACGTCACCACGTAGCCAACCGCCCCGTTGAAGCGCACCGACTGGATGCTCTCGTCGCTCACCAGCTTCTCGATGCTGCCCACGGTCTTCAGGTCGCCGTCCAACACGAACAACGCCGGCTGGGACTTCCAGGTGAAGTTGGACGAATCACCGGTCGCCCCGCCGATGGTGGTGGCCACCCGCAGGTACCCGTCGTACTCGTCCATCGCGAACTGGTCGACGAGGCTGCCGGCCACCAAGCCTTGCGCGGCCACCTGCAGATCGCCGCCGTTCAGTCTGATGCGCACCAACTGGGTGCCGTTTTCCACCTTGAAGCCCAGCTTCGGCAGCGAATCCCAATCCACCTCTTTCTGGGTGGCGGTGTCGACGCCGGTGTAGACGTCGTGGTAGCGGTAGCTGGCGATGTACAGGTTGGCATCGCTCATGTAGACGTTGTTGGGGCTGCCCAACACCGAAGCCTCGCCGAGCCGCTTTTGGGAGTTCACGTCGATGGCGGTGGCCACCGTGTAGACCGGGATTTCCTCGCCGGGGCAGATGGAGATGCGGTCGGGCCCGATGGGCGTCAGCTTCTTCCGGTCGTCATCAGAGGTGAGCGGCACGAAGGTGGACGGATCCTCCGGATCGATGCTGGCCGGATCGTCAATCGAGTAGGACGTCACCACATAGAGCACCCCCTCGCTGAGCCGGGTGGTGGAGTACGCGCCCGACTGCCCCAGCGAGGCCAGATACTTCGGGCTGGCCGGGGTGGAGACGTCATAGATGACGGCCTTGGTCTGGGTGGCATCGTAGGGGACGTAGGTGGTGTTCTCGGAGCCGACCTCCACCGTACGCGGCTGGTATTCGGTGACGAACACGATCAGCTTGCCGTCATCGACCATCATCTCCAGCACCTGCGAGGAGATCAGCCCGGCGGCCGGATCCGCGTCGGCGAGCAAATCCGTGGTGTTGATGGTGGCGACCACCTGCGTAGCGGCGCCGACCGGATCCACGATCTTGATCTGCTTGCCGCTGGCCACGTAGATGGCTTTGCCGTCTGTTTTGACGATGTCGCCTTCGTCAATGCCGACCACCTGCGTGTTCGTGCCGGTGTAACCGGTATAGCTACCCGCTTCCAGCACGCCGGTGTCGGTAGCCACCTCCGGCGCGGAAGCCGGCATCGGGGCGGTGTTGGCCTGCTCTCGGGCGGAGGAGTAAGCCGGATTGAGATACTCGGACATGCTGGGCATGTTGGCGATCTTGCCCAGCACCTCGGCATACGGGCCGGAAGCCGTGATCGTGGGCGATGCCACCGGCTCAACCTCCGGGGGAGCGCTGGTGGCCACCGCCTCGGTGCTGTCCATCGGGAACTGGGTCGCCGCCGGGGCATTTTCCTGCGGAGCGCTGGATTCCATCGCGCCCTGCTGCAGCATCGGGCCGATCATGAAGCTGCCTGCCACCACCACTGCGAGCGCGCTGACGCCCGAAGCGATCGGCAACCACACCCGGCGCTTGCGCTTCGGCGCACCCGTCGGACGGGACACAGCTGGGCGCGTCGAACCGGAAGCGGCCTGCAGCGGGCTCTCGCCGGACACCACGTCGGACGGTGCTGCGGCACTGGCCGCGTCGGCGGATTCGGCGGCGAGTGCGGCATCCAACCGGGCCAACAGCTCGTCACTCGGCTTCATCTGCGCCGACATCTTGTCAAAGATCTCATCGCTCATCGAAATACCCTCCTTCACTCATCTGGGTGCGCATCAAGCCGCGGCCCCGGGAGAGCCGCATCTTGACTGTCCCGGCTTCGAGTTCCAACATCGCGGCGATCATGTTCACCGAGAGGTCCTCGAAATAGAAGAGGTGCAGGACGGTCTTGTACGCCTCTGGGAGTTTCCCCAGCGCCGTAAAAAGCTCGTCCTGCACCTCACTATTGAAATGGAATACTTCAGGCTGTTCCATGTCTTCGGGGCGCATCGGAATCACCTTCGTTCGCCACGAGTTCATCGAAACGCGCCGAGCGCAGTTCACGGTAGTGGTGATCAGCCAAGCCTTCAGGTGTTCCTCGCCGTTCAACTCCGGTTGTTTCCGGTGATAAGCCAGGAATACATCCTGGAAGACGTCGTCCGCATCGCCGGCATATCGCGTATGCGTAAGCGCGATACGGTACACCATGTCCTTGTAGCGAGCTACCACGGCATGAGTGTCACCATCCATCCTCGCCCCGCTCTCTATCTCGCAAGCCGTCACCGACATACCAAACCGCCTTCAGATGCAGCCTCCAGTATTTCCTACTACTAACTCCTTCGGAAACACGATTTGGTAACAACTTTAATCGGGCAATTTCCGAAGTCGCCGCAAATCGGCCCCGCCGCAACCTCATGACCATTCGTCGGTGACGTTGTGGTGCGAGACCACCTCGCGGCGCGAGTGCAGGAACATGTAGCCGGCGGAAAGCACCACCAGCACAAACACGGTGAGCCCACCGGCCAGACCGCCGATCAGGTGCGAAACCCACCAGCACACCGCCCCCACCGCGCCGGAGAGCGGCAGGGTGATCAGCCAGGCCATCCCCATCCGGCCAGCGGTCGCCCAGCGGACGGTGGCACCGGGTCGGCCCAAGCCCGTCCCCAGAATCGAACCGGTGGCCACATGCGTCGTCGAGAGCGCGAAGCCCAATTGCGAGGAAATCAGGATGACGGTCGCCGAAGAAGACTCGGCGCAGAAGCCCTGCGGCGGGGCAATCTCCACCAATCCTTTGCCCATAGTGCGGATGATCCGCCAGCCGCCGGTGAAAGTGCCCGACGCGATGGCCACCGCGCAAGTGAGCTTCACCCACAGCGGAATCGCGGCGGTGTCCGTCCACACCCCGGAGGCGATCAACGCCAAAGTGATCACGCCCATCGTCTTCTGCGCGTCATTGGTGCCGTGCGAGAGCGCCAGCATCGAAGCCGAGCCGAGCTGCGCCCGACGGAAGAACCGATCCCGGTAAACCTCGGTGATGCGGGAGGTCAACGCGAAGACCAGCCGGGTGCCCACCGTGGCCACAATGCAGGCGATCACCGGTGAGGCCAATGCCGGCAGCACCACCTTGCCGACCACCCCGTCCAGATGGAAACCTTCGCCCACCCATTTCACGCCGTCCCAGCCCACCGAGGCCACCGTGGCCCCGATCAGCCCGCCGAACAGCGCGTGGGAGGACGACGAGGGCAGCCCGAACAGCCACGTCAGGATATTCCAGATGATCGCCCCGGCCAGCCCGGCCATTACGATCAGCAGCAGCGGCATCCCCCCGTCGTCCATCAAAGTGGCGATTGGCGAGCCGTCCGGATTCTGAATCCGGATCACCTGGTTGGTGACGGTGATCGCCACCTCCACCGAGATCAACGCGCCGATTAGATCCAGGGAGGCGCAGAGGCTGACGGCGGCGCGCGGCTTCAACGCCCCGGTGGCGATTGCGGCCGCCATCGCGTTCGCGGTGTCGTGAAACCCGTTGGTGAAATCGAATGCGAGCGCAGTGGCGCATACCACTACCAACAGCACGATCTGCGGGGTCACGCGACAACCCTACCGATTGAAAAACGCGCTACGGCAACGACCGTGTCAGGTGGACACCACCTGTCCTTATTTCGGCGTGAAGACGGGCACGATGCCGTCGAAGGTGATCACCCAGCCCTGGCCGTGGGCGACGATGTAGGTGATGCCGAGCGCGGCCACCAGGATCACAATCGCGAACAGGGTGTAGGCGATGATCCGGCCGGGCAGGTGCGGTTTGGGGAACTCCCCTGCGGCGTGCCGTTCGACGTCGCCGCCGAGGCCCCAGGCCAGCGATTTCACCCCGAGGGCGAAGAGGGTGGGCAACCCGGCGCCGATGGCGATGCCGAGCACCAGCACCCGCCAGGAGTCATCCAATGCGGCCAGCAGTTGGTCCATCGCTAGTCCTCGTCTTCCTCGTCGTCGTCTTCATTATGGCGCTGGAACTCGTCGGGTTCGTCCGCTTCCCATTCCTCGTTCACGTTGTGGTGGCCCACCGCGGTGCGCCGCGAATGGATATACATGTAGGTGGCGGCCACCACGATCAGCCCGAACACCGCGAACGCGCCGCCCCAGCCGCCGATCAGATGCCCGATGAACCAGCAGATCGCCCCCACCAACGCCGAAAGCGGCAGCGTGATCAGCCAGGCCATGCCCATCCGCCCGGCGGTCGCCCAGCGCACCTTGCCGCCCTTCTTGCCCAGCCCGGTGCCGATGATCGAGCCGGTCGCCACGTGCGTCGTCGAGAGCGCGAAGCCCAACTGCGAGGAGATCAGGATGACGGACGCCGAGGAGGCCTCCGCCGAGAAACCTTGCGGGGGCGAGACCGTCACCAATCCCTGGCCCATAGTGCGGATGATCCGCCAGCCGCCAATGAAGGTGCCCGAGGCGATGGCCACCGCGCAGGCGATCTTCACCCAGAAGGGAATCTCGGCGAGATCCGTCCAAGTGCCGGAGGCGATCAGCGCCAGGGTGATCACGCCCATCGTCTTTTGGGCGTCGTTGGTGCCGTGCGAGAGCGAAAGCAGCGAGGCGGTGCCGATCTGGGCGCGGCGGAAGAAGTTGTCGCGGTAGTTTTCGGCGATCTTGGACGTCAGCGCGTACACCAGCCGGGTGCCGATGGCCGCCACGATGCAGGCGATCACCGGCGAGGCCAGCGCCGGCAGCACCACTTTTCCGATCACCCCGTCCAGGTGGTTGCCTTCGCCCACCCATTTCACGCCGTCCCAGCCCATGGAGGCGACCGTCGCCCCGACCAGGCCGCCAAAGAGCGCGTGGGAGGACGACGAGGGCAGCCCCCACAGCCACGTCAAGATATTCCAGATGATCGCCCCGGCCAGGCCGGCCATCAGGATCAGCAGCAGCGGGAAGCCGCCGTCGGTCATCAACTCCGGTTTGGGCGAGCCGTCCGAGTTTTGGATCCGGATCACGGCATTGGTGACGGTGATCGCCACCTCCACCGAGAGGAACGCGCCCACCAGATTCAGCACCGCGCAGAGCGCCACCGCCGCCTTCGGGGTGAGCGCCCGAGTGGCAATCGAGGTAGCCATCGCGTTGGCGGTGTCGTGGAAGCCATTGGTGAAATCGAATGCCAGAGCAGTTAGGCACACTATGGCCAAGAGGAACAGCTCTGGGGTCACGTTAAACATCCTACGCTAAGCAGGTGTGCGTATGGGTAAACTACGAGCATGACTTCCATCCTCACGAACGTCGCCTGGCCCTATGCGAACGGCCCGCGGCACATTGGCCATGTCTCCGGCTTCGGCGTCCCTTCGGACGTGTTTGCGCGGTATGCGCGAATGGCCGGGCATGACGTGTTGATGGTCTCGGGGACGGACGAGCACGGCACCCCGATCTCGGTCCAGGCTGATCTGGAGGGCGTCACCCCCCGGCAGTTGGCCGACAAGTACAACCGGGTGATCGTGGAAGACCTGCAAGGCTTGGGGCTTTCCTACGATTTGTTCACCCGCACCACGACGGTGAACCACTACTCCGTCGTCCAAAGCATTTTCAAGGCGCTGTACGCCAACGGCTATGTGGTGTCGCACGCGCAACAGTCGGCGATCTCCCCGTCGACGGGCCGCACCCTGCCGGATCGTTTCATCGAGGGCACCTGCCCGATCTGCGGCTATGACGGCGCCCGCGGGGATCAATGCGACAACTGCGGCAACCAGCTCGATCCGATCGACTTGATCAACCCGCGTTCGAAGATCAACGGCGAGACGCCCAAGTTCGTCGAATCGGAGCAGTTCTTCCTGGATCTGCCCGCCTTCGCGGAAACTTTGGGCAACTGGCTGGCCACCCGCACCGACTGGCGTCCGAACGTGCTGAAGTTCTCCGCGAACCTGCTCGAAGACTTGAAGCCGCGGGCGATCACCCGCGATCTGGATTGGGGCGTCCCGATTCCGCTGGACACCTGGGCGGACAATCCGATGAAACGCATCTACGTGTGGTTTGACGCGGTGATCGGCTACCTCTCGGCGTCGATTGAGTGGGCGCGGCGCTCGGGGGCGGCGGACGCTTGGCAGAAATGGTGGTGCGATCCGGAGGCGGAAAGCTACTACTTCATGGGCAAGGACAACATCGTCTTCCATTCGGTGATCTGGCCGTCGATGCTGATGGGGCAGAACGGCACCGGCGACCACGGCGGGGAGCTGGGCCCGTTCGGGCAGTTGAATCTGCCCACCGAGGTGGTCTCCAGCGAGTATTTGACGATGTCGGGCGCGAAATTCTCCACCTCGCGTAAGCAGGTCATCTATGTGGGCGATTTCCTCAAGGAATTCGGCCCGGACGCGCTGCGCTATTACATCGCGGTGGCCGGCCCGGAGAACAACGATTCGGATTTCACCTGGGAAGAGTTCGTGCGCCGCAACAACTTCGAGCTGGCGAACGAGTGGGGCAACCTGGTGAACCGCTCCATCTCGATGGCGTTCAAGAACGTCGGGGCGATCCCGGCGGCCACCGAGCTGCGCGGCGAGGATCTGGAGTTGCTCGGCGCCGCCAAGGATGCTTTTGGTACCGTGGGCGCGCACTTGCGGCGCTGCCGTTTCAAGCAGGCGATCTCGGAGGCGATGCGGGTGGTCGGCCTGGCCAACAAATACATTTCCGAATCGGAGCCGTGGAAGCTCAAGGAGGACATCCCGCGGCGCGACACCGTGCTGCATGTGGCGCTGCAGGTGGTGCAAGACGCGAACACTTTGTTGACGCCCTTCCTGCCCCACGCGGCCCAAAAGGTACACGAGGGGTTGGGCGGCACCGGCGTCTGGGCGGCACAGCCGCGCATCGAAGTGGTCACCGAGGCGGGCGGCCCGGATTACCCCACTTTGCAGGGCGACTACGCCACCCAGCAGGCGGTTTGGGAATCGCGCCCGTTGGCCGTCGGCACCCCGCTGGCCAAGCCCACGCCGCTGTTCGCCAAGCTGGACGAAACCCTCGGCCAGACCGGCCCCGATTTCGCCCCGCTGGTCTAGCTACGGGGTGCGCAGCGCCTTCACCGGGTCTTGGGTGATGGCGATCAACGCGGGGATCGCCGAAGCCACGATGGCGGCGATCACACAGAGCACCGCGATGCCCAAGGTGAACTCCGGGGCGGGCCAAATCTGCTGCCCGGTGCCCAGCGCCAAGCCGACTCCGAAAACACCAACCCGACTTGACCAGTTCGCAGCGTCGTTTTGTCCTGTGTGTAGGGCAGTTTCAGTGCGTGAACTGGGCGATGGATTCGATGTGGTGGGTGTGGGGGAAGAGGTCGAGGGCTTGGAGGTGGGTGAGGTGGTAGCCGTGTTGGGAGAGGTAGTTGGTGTCGCGGGCCAAGGAGGCGGGGTCGCAGGATACGTAGATGATGTGGGCAGGTTGACGGGCGCAGATCGCCTCGACAACTTGGCGGCCGACTCCGGCGCGCGGCGGATCGAGCAGAATTACGTCGGCTCGATTTGGGAGGGTTCTCCGTTGAAGGGCTTGCAATACGTCAGCGGCAAACACCCGCGCATTTCCCTCCGTGTTGAAAAGCGCGTTGGCGGCGGCGGCCTCATTTGATTCGACGGCATAGACGCGATGGCCAGCTTGCACTAGCGGCAGGGTGAACAGGCCGGAACCGCAGTAGAGATCGAAGACCGTCAACGGAGTAGTTGACGGCAGCGTGGCTTGCACTTGCTGGACCAAGCGGCGTGGGGCCTCCAAGTGGACTTGCCAGAAGCCGTCATCGTTGACGCGGTATTGGTATCGCTGTCCGTCCAAGACGACGTGTTCGAACAGGTGGGCTCCGGTGGCGATCCGCGTCTGCGCAGGTTGCTCGTCAGCACCGGACGAGTGGACGACGGTGATCCGCTCGCCGGGGCGGTAGCGGCCATCCCAAGGGGCCAACTCGGTGATGGCGTCGACGGCCAAAGGCATGGAGTCGATCTCGATCAAATCATGGGAATGCTGCTTGTGCATCGCCAGCCCGCCACCCTCGGAAACTACCGCCTCGATGCGGGTGCGATAGGCCAAGGGGGCGGTTTCCTGCACTTCGACGTCAACCTCCAGGTGGGCGATCCGCAGTAGCTGTTGGGCCACCACCTCCGCCTTCCAGCGGCGGCCTGCTGCCGCGGTGATGTGCCCCAGATCGGCACCACCGACGAAAGTGCGCTCGGCGAGCGGCCAGATATGCGCGATGCGGTCGGCGGAGGGCTCCAGAATCTGGGTGGCGCGGGCAAAAAGCAGCTTGGAGCGGCTCTCGATGATCTCCACCTCCACGAGTTCGCCGGGGGCGGTGCCATAGACGAACACCACCTGGCCGTCCCGGCGGGCGACGCAGGTGCCACCGTGGGCGGGGCCGCCGATCCGCAGCCGAATGGTCTCGCCGCTCATACGCGGGCGAAGAGGGTGCCCAGCACCGTCACCACGAAGGTGTGCAGGCTGTCGGGAAGGTAGGCGAGGTGCCAATCGGCGGGGGCGTGATACCAGTAGACGGCATTCGGATCGGGGGCGTCATCGACGTCGGTGGCCACGATGGCGGCGACCCAGCGCTGGTAGCCGCCCAACACCAAGGCATAGGGCAGAATACTGGAAACCTGTTCGACGCGCGTCGGCTCGGGCAGCCGCTCCACCGGCTCGATGAAAAGCCGATCCCGCAGCAACTGCAGGCCGCTCACCAAGCCCACGCCGGCGCTGGTCCGCGACGGCATCTCGCCCGCGACCACGATTGACACGCCGACCAGCAGCAGGAACGCCAGGCCCACCAGCGCGAAACTGGTGAAGAGCACCAGCAGCACCGTGCCGATCACCCCCAGGCCGAGCAGCGCCACCGCCCCGCGACGCCAGCGTTGCCGGGTGGCGTGCGGATTGCTGCGGAACCAGCCGCGCCGCACCACCTCGCCATAGAGCTGCGCGGAGACCTGCCCGATCACCGCGCCGATCCGCGGCCCCAGCTCCGAGACCCGCGCGGGGGTGCCGTCCACGGGAGCGACGGCGTCCAACAGGGTGCGCTCGAAATCGACCAACTCGTCTGCGCCGTCCAACCGGGTGAACGTCCAATCCGGGGGAGTGTGGCCCACGCGGGGCAATTCCTCAATTAAGAGGTGTTTGCGCACCGCCAAGTCGACGAGGGTGGCGGCCACGTCCACCGGGTCGACCCGCTCGTCCATCACGGTGCCGACCAGCCCCGGCCGAATGGCATCGAGGACGCGGAACTCGTTCACCCCGGCGGCGACCGGCGCGAACTCCGCCACCTGGATCGGCTGGGTGCCCGCCGCGTCCCGTCCGAAACGCCGATGCACCAGGAAGATCGCCAGCCCGCCGATCAGCAGCAGCCCGGCCACCAGCGCCAATTGCAGCGGCCCGAAGCTGAACGCCCGATCCAAGCTCCAGCGTTCGATCAGCTCCGCGTTGGGAGTGACCGCGCCATTGGGGAAGCTGAGGATCGCCCGCAGCACCTGGCCGGGAGCCAACTGCTCGTGGTGGAAGAAGGGGATCGGATCGTCATGCGTGCCGCCACCGTAATAGACGCAGGCTTGCGGATGCTCCACGTCTCCGGCCGCGCAATCGACCATGTTAAACTGTGACGACGCGCTCACCGTGGCGTCGACGCTGGCCACCGCGTAGGGCAGGCCTTGGACCACGTCCCAGCTCACCAGCGTGTCCCCGTTGTTCAGCATTTGGGCGGCTCCGATCACGGTGTAGCGGATGGTGATCGGCTCGGACGTGCCGCCGGTGGGGACGGCGATGCCGAAGGTGTCCTCGGTGACGCGCGGCTCGACGGTCAACGGCGCATCCCCGGCCGCCGCGGAGACATCTTTGATGGTGTAATGGAAATCGCTCTTGCCGACATCGGCCATCTTGGTGGCGAGCATTTGCTCGAACGTCGCGGGCGTGGTGTCGAAGGTGAACGTCTCCGCGACTTGCAGGCTGCCGTCTTTTTCCAGTTGGGCGGTGACGTCAAGCTGGGTGACGACCGGGTCTGCGGCTTGGGCGGGAGTGACGCCGAAGCCGACAAGCGCCACCAGCAGCAGCGCGGCGAATTTCTTCATGCTAATACGTTAGCGGACGAACGGGGCGAGCTCGAATAATAAATGTCGGAGTGGTCGAGTAACCTATTGCACATGACGCAAAACCCGTACGATCCGGCCAATCGCCCCAGCGCGTGGAGCACCCCGCCGCAGCGGGCCGTGGGCAGTTGGGCGCCGCCTACCGGGCAGCCGGTGGTACCCGCCGCCAGTTGGCCGCAGCGGGCGGCCACGCCAGCCTACGGTTGGGCGCAGGGGCCGGCGTATCCGCAGCAGACGGGTTATCCGCAGCAAGCCGCCTATCCGGGGCAAGCCGCCTACCCTGGGCAAGCCGCCTATCCGCAGCAGGGTTATCCGGCCCAGTACCCGCAGCAGGGCTACCCAGCCCAGTATCCCCAGCAGGGCTACCCGGCCCAATACCCGCAGCAGGCCGGGTACGCGCAGCAGCGTGGCGTCCAATACCCAGCCCAAGCCGCTTATTATCCGCAGCACTATTACCCCGCTCCCAAGCGCAAGAGCTCGGGCTTTGGCATCATCTTCGGCATCATGATGTTCGTCGGGCTGTGCACGTTCATCGGCTCGTTGGCGAGCTACTTGAGCGAAGACACCTACTCCTACCCCGAATACCCGGAGGTCTACCCCGATTATCCGGATGAGGATTATCCGACGCCCACCCCGAACACCACCTTCACCCCCGATGCGCCGGTCAGCGAGGACATCCCCGATCCGGATTTCAACCCGCCCGCGATTCCCGAGCCCGACACCTACGAGGAAGCCACCGATTGGCTGGAAAGCAACAGCGTCTACTCCCAGTCGATCACCGTGCCCACCGATTGCCCCGTCGCCGAGATTGACGCCACCACCGCCACCGTGGACGAGCTGGAGGCCCATCTGAACACGGTGACGGCCTGCCTGTGGCAGGTGTGGAATCCGCCGCTGGAGGCCGCCGGCTACCAGTTGCCGCGCCCGCCCGTCACCGTCTATACCCAGCCGATCACCACCGGCTGCGGCAAGCAGGACAGCGTCAACGCCACCTACTGCGGGGCTGATCAGCGCATCTACTATGCGAAGAAGTTCTACGTCGATCTGCCCAGCGATCTGCGAACCGCGCAATTCACCGTCGACGCGGTGATCGCCCACGAGTTCGGCCACGCCATCCAGGCGCGCACCGGCATCCTGATGGCGGAATACGCCTGGGAGGACAAGAACTCCACCTCCATCTCCGAGCAGGAAGAGTTCTCGCGCCGCACCGAGATGCAGGCGGATTGTTTCGCCGGCATGTTCACCGGCGCGGTGTCGGCCGCCTCCGGTTTGGACGATCAAGATGTCATGAATCTGCGGGATCTTTTCTACTACATCGGCGACGATGTGCTCTCCGGCGTCGAAGACTATTCGGAGACGCACGGCACCGGGAAGAACCGCGCCAACTGGTACACCACCGGCCTTGACAGCGCGCAGGTGGGCAAATGCAACACGTTCACCGCCGAGTCGTCCACCGTGAAGTAGCGATGCCTGAAGCACAGCCGACGTTCGAAGACTTGGGCCAGCCGCTGGGCGAGGTCACCTTCTGCGTGGTCGATCTGGAGACGACGGGCGGCGGCCCCGATGACACCATCACCGAATTCGGCGCGGTGAAAGTCCGCGGCGGGGAGGTGCTCGGCGAATTCCAGACGTTCGTCAACCCCGGCCAGCACATTCCCGGCATGATCCAAAAGCTCACCGGCATCACCGATTCGATGGTGGCTGACGCCCCCGCGCTTGACGCCGTCTTCCCCACCTTCCTCGCCTTCGCCGAAGGCACGGTGTTGGTGGCGCACAACGCCCGCTTTGACATCGGCTTTTTGAAACGGGCCGCCGAGAGGTTGGGCTACCCGTGGCCGAGCTTCCCGGTGGTGGACACCGTGGCTTTGGCCCGGCAAGCCATGCTGCGCGACGAGGTGCCCAACTTCAAGCTCGGCACCTTGGCCGCGCATTTCGGCACTTCCGTCACCCCCAGCCACCGCGCTTTGGATGACGCCCGCGCCACCGTCGATGTGCTGCACGCGTTGCTGGAACGGGTCGGCTCCTTCAACGTCTTCACCTTGGAAGAGCTGGGCGAGTTCACCCACTACGTCTCCAAGGAACGCCGCGCGAAACGGATCCTCGCCGATCATCTGCCCTACGCGCCGGGGGTGTATTCGTTCGTGGCCGAATTGCCGGACGGCAAGGGCGTCCCGCACAAGCAGGTGCTCTATGTGGGCAAGAGCCGCAACATCAAGAACCGGGTGCGCACCTATTTCACCGCCGCCGAGGGCCGCGCCCGGATGGACGAGATGGTCCGCATCGCCACCAGCGTGCAGGCGACGGTCTGCCGCACTGAGCTGGAGGCCGAGGTGCTGGAGCTGCGGATGATCGCCGCCTTCGAGCCGCGCTACAACCGTCGCTCCAAATACCCGCAGCGGCAGCATTGGCTGAAGCTCACCGAGGAGCCCTTCCCGCGCTTTTCGGTGGTGAAGTCGCCTCCGAAGGACGCCGCGGCTTTCCATTTCGGGCCGATCCGCTCCCGCAACGCCATCGAGCAGTTGCTGCTGGCCTTGTACGACACCGTGCCGATCCGGCAGTGCAACACCCGACTGAATGCCACCAAGCCTTCCGGGGCCTGCGCGTTGGCGGAGATGGGCAAGTGCGTCGCCCCTTGCCAGCTTTCGGTTTCCAAGGCGGATTACCAGGAGTTGCTCGGCCAAGCAATCAGCGTGCTCGGGGGTGATCTGCGCCCGATGCTCAGCCAAATGGGCTCGCGGATCTCGCAACTGGCCGGGATGCAGCGTTACGAGGAATGCGCCGAGCTCACCCACCGGGTGGAGGCGTGCGTGTATTCGGTACGGCGGCATCACCGGATGCGTTCTCTGCGCGAGTGCGCGGAGATCGTCGCCGCCCGGCAGACGGATGGCTACGGCACCGGCCCCGGTTGGGAACTCCACGTGATCCGGCGCGGGCAACTGGTCGGCGCTGATTTCGTCCGCGTCGGCGAGAGCCCGCTCCCCGCCGCGGAAGCCTTGGCGGCCACCGCGTCCATCGCCGAGGTGGAAAGCGCCGTCCCCAAGCTCGCCGAGGAGATCGAGAGGGTGGCCGATTGGCTGGAGCAGCCCGGCGTGCGGCTGATCAGCATTGACGGCGATTGGGCCTGGCCGCTGCACGCGGGGGCGAATGAGCCCTACGTGATGGTGTGATTCTCGTCATCCTCATCATCGGGATGCTCTTCGACGCCGCCTTCAGCAAACTCGCCGCCGTGGTCCGCAAGAACCGCGGCCTCGGCATCACCCGCCTCTAAACTCACTACCCTCACCCTCGCACCCCTTTTCATGGTGCCGCCCCCGATTCACGGGCCAGGTTTCTTGCCATGCACACCTGCTGGCCCGCGAGAAGGAGCGACCGGCTGATTCGGGGGAAGAGGAAGGGGACAGGGAATGGAAGGCGGGAACCGGGTGGGTGACGGTGTGCTGCGGCGTTCAGATTTGCGTTGTGGTAGTGATCCGTCGACAGAAAGTGCAAGAACTCAAATTTGAACGGCACGAGAGACGGGGACGGGTTGGGGGGACGGGTTGCGCCGGAATGCGGGGGCTGGCGGATAGACTGCCCGTATGCGAGTTGGAAGGGTGCTGCGGCGAGTGGGGTGTTGTTTGTTGACGATTGTGGGCGTGTTGGTGGGGGATGCGATTTGGCATCAGTTCGCCAGCACGGACATCGTGTGCACTGCGGTGCCGCAGGCAGGGCAGGCCGCCACCAGCTTGGATTGCGCTGGTTCGGCCAGCGCCACCGTCACCGTGTATGTGCCGGGAGTGGTGGTGGTCTCCGAGCGGGCTACCCAGCCGATCTTGGGCACCATGCGGGAGTTCGGGGATGTGCAACTGTTTGATTTCACCGGGGATGGGTTCGACGCCGCCAAGGTGGCGGACGCCCTCGCCGAGCTGTTGGCGGGCGACCTGGCCAGATATGAGCGGGTGAATGTGTTCGCGGAATCGATGGGCTGCATGGTCACCGTCGAATCGCTCAGCTCAATGCAGGTGGAACTCGCTCCCGACGCCCGCGCCAAGCTGAATGTGACCTTGGCCGACTGCCCATCCGGGCGCGATTCCATCAGCGGGTTCAGCGCCGTCACCAGTTTCTACTATCCGGGCCCGATCTCAAACGCCGTGGCGAACGGGCTTTTCGGCGTCGGGCACGCCATCGGGAAACTCTTCGGGGCGTTTCCGGGGCCGGTGCAATGGTCGTGGTCGGCGGGCTACACCAACGGCGAGATCGAGGCAGGGCTGGACGTGGAGAGCACCCGCATCGCGCAGCAGGAATCCAGCACCGGGTTCCCGCTTTCCAAGTTTGCCGATGAGGTGCGCTACCTGGCCAAGGGCCTGCCCAGCATGGACGGGCTGACCGGCATCCACTTCACTTACCTGATGGCCCAGCCCGAGGCTGACAAGATCGTCACCCAACCGCAGGCCGCCGACGATTGGGTCGCCGCCGCCACCGCCGCAAGCGCCGATTTCACCATCCGCGAGTTGGACTTTCCCACCGACCACTGCGACTACTACTCGTGGCCCACCGGCTGGAACACCGTGATCCGCGAATTGCTGCAATGAGTCAGTCTTTGGTGACGTGGGAGTTCTTGGGGACGACGGTGATGCCGTCGACCACGAAGAAGCCGCGGGCGGTGTCTTGCTCTTTGTCGACGCCGATGGTGACGCCGTCGTCAACGATGACGTTCTTGTCGAGGATGCTGGCCTTCACGGTGGCGTTCTTGCCGATGCGGCAGTTGTCGAAGAGGATGGAGCCGTCCACCCTGGCCCACATGTCCACCCAGACGTTCGGGGAGAGCACCGAATAGGCGACGTCGCCGCCGGAGATCACGCAGCCGGAGGAGACGATGGAATCCTCGGCGGTGCCGCGCAGCACGAACTTGGCGCCGGGCCGCTGGGCTTGCGCCGTCCAGATCGGCCACCGGTTGTTGTAGAGGTTGAACTCCGGATCGGTGGAGATGAGATCCATGTGCGCGGAATGGTACGCCGGGATGGAGCCGACATCGCGCCAATAGTTGCGATCCTTGTCGGTGGCGCCGGGGACGTCATTGGTGGTGAAGTCGTACACCTGGGCGTCGCCGCCCGCCACGAAGGCGGGGATGATGTTGCCGCCCATGTCGTGCCGGGATTCGGTGTCTTCCGCGTCCGAGTTCAGCGCCTCCACGAAGGCCTTGCGGGTGAAGATGTAGTTGCCCATCGAGGCAAACGACTCGTCGGGAGAATCCGGCAGGCCGGGCGGATCGGCGGGCTTTTCCATGAATTGCGCGATCGTGCCATCCTCGCGGGCGTCGATGATGCCGAAGGCGGAGGCCTCGGCGCGCGGCACCCGGATGCCGGCCACCGAGCAGGCCTTGCCGGAATCGATGTGGGCGTCCAGCATCTGCTCGATGTCCATCCGGTAGATGTTGTCCGCCCCGAATACCACCACGTAATCCGGGTCTTCGTCGCGGATCAGGTTCATCGATTGGTAGATGGCGTCGGCGCTGCCTTGGAACCACTGCTTGCCGGTGCGCTGCTGCGCGGGGACGGACGTCACATAGGAGCCGAGCATGGTGGAAAGCCGCCAGGCCACGGAGACGTGCCGATCCAGTGAATGGGACTTGTACTGGGTGAGCACGCACACCTTCGTCAAATCGGAGTTGACTAGGTTGGAGAGCACGAAATCTATCAGGCGGTAGGTCCCCCCGAACGGCACGGCTGGCTTGGCCCGATCAGCGGTGAGCGGCATCAAGCGCTTGCCTTCGCCTCCGGCGAGGACGATAGAGAGCACCCTGGGTCTGTTCATACTAAGAACTTATGGCCTCGCGCCGCTCTCCACAAGGAAATACGGCAAAAACACCACACAAATCCAGACTTAGAGCGGACAATTGACCCATGCGCGTATCCATCCTCACCCGAGAGTATCCCCCTTACATCTACGGCGGCGCCGGTGTGCACGTCGGCCAGTTGGTGCCCCAACTGCGCAAGATCACCGAGCATGTGGACGTGCAGGCGATGGGCGAGCCGCGCGAAGGGGCGACGGCGCATCCGGAAATCCACCCGAAGGGGGCGAACGCGGCGCTGCGCACGCTCTCCACCGACGTGGCGATGGCGAACGCGATCCCGGCCGACACTGACGTGATCCACTCGCACACCTGGTATGCGAACTTCGCCGGGCTGGTGGGCTCGCTGTATCTGGATGTGCCGCATGTGGTCACTTCGCACTCGTTGGAGCCGCACCGGCCCTGGAAGGCCGAGCAGTTGGGCGGCGGGTATCGCATCTCGTCGTGGGCGGAGAAGACGGCCTTTGAGGCGGCGGCCGCGGTGATCTCGGTGAGCGCCGGGATGCGCAAGGACGTGTTGGCCTCCTACACCGCGCTGGATCCCGAGCGGGTCTTCGTGGTGCGCAACGGCATCGACACCGACGAGTTCAAGCCCGATCTGGGGACGGACGTGGTGGACGGCCTCGGCGTGGATCGGGACAAACCGCTGGTGGTGTTCGTGGGCCGGATCACCCGGCAGAAGGGCCTGGTGCACCTGGTGCGGGCCGCCCGCGATTTCGATCCGGGCACCCAGTTGCTGCTGCTCGCCGGCGCCCCGGACACCCCGGAGATCGCCGCCGAGTTCCACGAGGCGTTCGGCGAGTTGAGCAAAATCCGCCCGGTCACCTGGATTCAGGAGATGCTGCCCCGCGAACAAGTGCGCCAGGTGATGAGCCACGCCACCGTGTTCGCCTGCCCGTCAATCTATGAGCCGCTCGGCATTGTCAACCTGGAGGCGATGGCCTGCGAGACGGCGGTGGTGGCCTCCGCGGTGGGCGGCATCCCCGAAGTGGTGGTGGACGGGGTGACGGGCACGCTCGTCCCCTACGATCCGGCGCAGGCTGGCGATCCGGCTTACGTGCGCGGCTTCGAGGAGCAGTTCGCGGCGGACGTCAACGCGCTCACCCGCGACCCGGCCAAGGCGGCCGCGTATGGGCTGGCCGGACGGCAGCGCTGCATCGACGAGTTCAGCTGGGAGAAGATCGCCAAGCAGACGGTCGACGTCTACCAAAAAGCGATTGACTGGTATCGCGCTAAGTAGGTAACCGCTAGGTAGCTAGACGACTGCGGCGATCTCGTCCACCGCGTCTTTGAGGGCATGTACCTCGGCTGCGTTCAACTCTATGACTAGACGCCCGCCACCTTCGGCTGGGATACGCATGACGATAATGCGACCCTCTTTGGTGATCTCGATCGGACCGTCACCTGTTCGCGGCTTCATGGCTGCCATCACATACCTCGCATCTGGAATACAACCATCTAATTATATCTGTTCCGCGGGGAGTGTGGCGTCGGTCGGTAAGGATTCCTCAGCGGCTGGGGCGGCATCGGCGAGCACCAGCTCCGGCGGGACATCGGAATCGGTGGGCGGGAAGGAGTCGTCAACTACGGGCGGAGTGCCCGCGTTAGTGACGGCCGCCAACTCGAGCTGATCGGCCAGCATCTCCAGTACCTCGTGTACCTGCGCCTTGGAGTAGCCGTTCTTGACGATGCTGAAACGCAGGTTGCGCAGCTCTTCCGGCGTGATCTCGCCTTCGGGAAGATGCGGCTTCGGGAGCATCGGCGTGGACTTCGGCAACTCCCCGAAAGCACCCGTGGCGACCAGCGCGCCCAAGCCGAGGACGATGACGACGACAATCCAGAGGAACAACTCCATGGGGCTATTGTAGGCGCTCCAGCAGTTGAACCGCTTGCTTCGGGTCGTCGGTTAGCAACAAGGTGTCCACATCACCGGGATCGATGTACCCGCGACTAGCCTGTTGGCCGCGCAGCCAGTCCAGCAGACCAGTCCAATAATCGGTGCCATAGAGCACCACCGGGAAGGCGTCGATCTTGTGCGTCTGCACCAGCGTGATCGCCTCGAAAAACTCGTCCATGGTGCCAAATCCGCCGGGCAGCACGATGAACCCCTGCGAATATTTGACGAACATCATCTTGCGCACGAAGAAGTAGCGGAAATTCACCCCGAGCGTGATGTACCGGTTCAGCTCCTGCTCGTGCGGCAGCTCGATGCCCAGCCCGACGGAATGGCCGCCCGCCTCGAAAGCGCCCTTGTTGGCGGCCTCCATGATGCCCGGCCCACCACCGGTGATCACCGCCTTGCCAGATTCGACGAGCAGCTTGCCGATCTCCTCGGCCGCCTGGTAGAACGGATCGCCGACCGGCGTGCGCGCCGACCCGAACACCGCCGCCGCCGGGCCCAATTGCGCCAGCGCGCCGAACCCCTCCACGAACTCCGACTGGATCCGCAGCGCCCGCCAGGCGTCATAATGCACCCAGTGCTCTTCCCCCAGATTCTCCAACAGCCGTTGATCAGCCGTCGTCACCTTCCCATGCACATGGGCCCTGATCTCCGGCCCGAACGCTCGCTTCGTCATAACGTCCAATCGTATCCCCGTTCGTCAATGACGGGTGAATTGTCCTCGCTTCGCTCGGGCTCAGTGTGTTCGCTCCAAGTACCTTCGGTACGTCGCGAACTGGATCCCCGGCCTGCGGCCGAGAATGACGGCAAGGGGCTGCCGCGAGACTCATGCTGCGTACTGTGAGTTGGCTGAACAAGCGGGCGGCTGTTGGTTGCCGGTACAGGTCTGGGATGACGGCAAGGGGGGCTGCGGGGAGACTCATGCTGCGTACCGCCGGTACATGCGTCGAGGCTCTGCCACATGGTGTGATGCACGGGAAGCGCGTTGTCGAGTGTAAGAACCCCCGACAGGGGGTTACTTACGGTCGAGCAAAAGCGCGATGCGGCTGTTATGGACGTTTTTCGGAAAGAAAGCGTAAAGCCGGGTCGCGCAGTGGAGCGTGGAGCGACAATAAGGCGAAAGCCAGTCGCTCCTAAGCGGAGCGTGAGCCCCCGCTTTCTGAGAAAAATGTCTATAAGCAGCCGCTCCCGC
>JAISTQ010000031.1 GCA_031272505.1 Propionibacteriaceae bacterium | reverse complement strand
TGACCGAGGCCAAGCCCGAAGACGACACGGACGAGGCCGTCGCCGACGATGACGGAGATCTGGGAGACGGCGCCAACTAAACACAATCACCTGAAGTGGCATGGGGACGGGCAAAGCCCCTCCCCAAGCCCCGTTAACCGTCGCTCCGCGAAATTGTCCTCGCTTCGCTCGGGCTCAGTTGTTCGCTCCAAGCGCTACGCGCGTCGCTCACTGGATCCCCGACCTTCGGTCGAGGATGACGGCCTTTGGGTGCCGAGAGACCTTCCCTTCGGGCTGTGGGTGCAACCTTAGCGGCAGTACGCAGCATAAGCCTTCCCGTAGCCCCACCGCCGTCATCAACCTGTTGCCCAAACCAGTTCAACCTACTGCCAGTACGAAGACCAAGCCTCCGCGCAGCCCCCTCTCCGTCATTCTCAGCCGAAGGCTGGGAATCCAGTCCGACGGGCGCCTTGCGCCTTCGGAGGACCAAGAGCGCGGGAGCGAGGCGCAAGCAGAGCGACCACCGAGACGGAGCCGACGACGGGAATAACTGTGGCGGTGGCGCTGGGGGCGGGGAATCGGTTAACACTCGTCACACAGTGAGCAGGCATGAAATAGACTGCAAGGCATGGTGAAGCGGGTTTGGTTTTGGGCGGTCGCCGGGTTGGCGCTGGCCGCGGTGATGGCGGTGTTGAACGCGCGGATGTTCACGAACTCGCTCAAGCGGCTGTTCTTGGCGAATCTGGAGTTGAACGTCGGCTTCTGGGCGATTTTGGTGACGCTGGCGGCGGTGGCATCCGGGACGGCGGGCCGGGCGGTGCTGAACTGTCTGACGATGACGCTGGTGATGTGCGTCACCTACTATCCGCTGGTGGTGGTCATGGAAGAGCTGGCCAACGCGCTCGGCCACACCGTCTATCGCACTCCGCTGATCATGCTGTTGCAGGGCAATTGGTACTGGTTCGTCGCCGCGCTGCTCTGCGCCGGCATCGGCTGGCTGATCGCGATGCGGCAAACCAACCCCGCGTTCTCCATCGTGGCCCGCATCCTCCCGCTGATCGCCGTCGCCTTCCAGTTCTGGCAAACATCACAGACCTTCAACGACACCGTCGAACAACTCACCCGCGGCGAAACCGACTCCATCAGCTTCGTCCCGCCCGACTGGTTCGACTACACCAACCGCGCCCTCACTCTTGCCATCCTGCTCGCCTTCACCGCCTGGTGGCTCCGCCGCTGGCACCTCGAACGCACGGCTCAACCGATGTGACATGCCCCCGGTAGCTAGTCGCGTTTCCAGCCGTGCCAGTCGTCGAGTTGGCGGCGGTCGCGTTTGGTGGGGCGGCCGGCGCCGGGGTCGCGGACGCCGATGCGGGATTGGCGCGGGGGTTCGGGTTCGGATTCGTCGCGGTAGGCCGTGGCGGCCAAGGGGGCGGCGACGCGCTTGGGGAGCAGTTGTTGGACGATGATGCGGCGTTCGCGGAAGTCTTGACGCCAGGTGAGCACGTCACCGGGTTTGACTTCGGCGGCGGCTTTGGCGACGTGGTCGTTCAGCCGGATGCGGCCCGCCCGGCAGGCGGCGGTGGCCTGCGAGCGGGATTTGAAAAAGCGGGTTGCCCACAACCAGACGTCGAGGCGCATGTCAGTACGGTGGGAGTTCGCCTTCGGGGACGGCGGCGGTGCGCAGCGCGACGGCGCGGTCGAAATCGGCTTGGGTGGGCATGGAGTAGGCGCGGGCGGTGGTGTCGTGCAACTCGATGATGTAGCGGCGCAGCCGTTCGGCGAACTGTTCGGCGTCCTCACCGGCGGAGGCTTTCATGGGCAGGCCGAAAACCACGTGGACGTCCGGGCGGCCGGGCACCGGACGGGAGGAGCCGTAGGGCATGGCGGCGTAGTTGCCCACCATCGCGATCGGCAGGATCGGCACGTCCCGGGAGATGCTCAAGGCCGGGGCGCCCGGGTTGAACGCCCCCATCGCGCCGGTGCGCGAGCGGGTGCCTTCGGGGAAGATCAGGATCGGGATGCCGTGCTCCAGCAGCTCGCCCGAAAGCCCCTTTTTGCGCTTGTCCTTGGCCCGTTCCACCGGGTAGGAGTTGAAGAAGAGCCGGGTGCCCAGCTTCTTGTACCACTTGGTGAAGAAGTAATCGGCCGCCGCGCCCGCCGCCAGCGTCTTGGAGAGCCGCCACGGCAAATAGGTGAACACCATGCAGGCGTCCAGATGCGATGAATGGTTCGCAATCGTGATGAACGGGGACTTCAGCTTCTTCAGATTCTCCTTGCCGTGCAACTGCACATGCAGCACCGACGAGAAATACGGGCGCATCAACAGGCGCTGGGCAATGAACCGGGCGAACTTGCCGCCCGGCGAGCTGTAAATGCTCAGATCGTGCTCGTCGCTCACGAATGCCTTTCGTTTCGCCGCATTTACCCCGTCCGAATGAGACTACCACCCACAGGCCCTGCCAGCACACTTGTGCCCGATGCTGAGAGTCCTGTACTAAGCGCGGGAGCGGACCAGCATCTTGGAGACCATGCGGACGGCGGATTGGGGGGCGTGGCGAGCCAGAAAAGCGGCCACTTTCCAGCGCTTGGCGGGGATGGAGATGATCTTGCCCTTGTCGATGTCGCGCAGGGCTTTGGCCACCATCTTGTCGGCTGACACCCAGACGAAGCCGGGGATCTTGGAGGTGCGGATGCCGGCCCGCTGGTGGAACTCGGTGCGCACCCAGCCGGGGCACACCGCCGTCACCTTTATCTCGGTGTCGCTCAGGTGGACGGCCAAGCCCTCGGTGTAGGAACGCACCCACGCCTTCACCGCCGAGTAGTTGCCTTGGGCGATCCAGGAGGCCAGCGAGGAGATGTTGACGATGTGGCCCGTCCCGCGCGCCTGCATCGCCCGCCCGGCGGCCGCCGAGATGACGCGCACCGCCAGGCACATCACGTCCAACGCCTGCGCGTCAGCGGAAAAATCAGCCGAGAGCATGTCGTTGTGCAGCCCGAAACCGGCGTTGTTGACGACCACGTCGATGGGCTTGGCGGCATCCTCCACCCGCGCGGCCACCCGTTCCACGTCCGGGAGCTTTGCCAAATCGGCGGGCAGGATCTCGACGTCGACGTTGTAGCGGTTCCGCAGCCCGGCGGCCTGCTCGACCAGCCGGTTCTCATCGCGGGCCACCAGCACCAGATCCGCGCCGCGGGCCGCATACGCCGCCGCAAAGGCCGCGCCGATCCCGGACGTGCCGCCGGTAATTAGCACAGTAGGCATGGCAGAAGCCTAGTGGAAATGGGAGGTGGGCGCTTACTTGACCTTCGCGGAGGCCTTCACCGCCGACCACGCGGAGGTGTAGCTGATCTTCGAGACCGTCTTGTAGCTGCGCACCCGGAACTGGTAGACCTTGCCCTTCTTCAGGCTCTTGATGACGAGGCTGGTCTTGGAGCCGTCCACCGTCTTCGTCTTCCAAGCCGACGAGCCCTTCAGCCGGTAGCTCACCTGATACTTGCTGACGTCGCCCGCGGCCTTGGCCCATTTGACCGTGACCTGCTTCTTGCCCACGGTGAGCTTGGAGATCTTCACCGCTTTCGGGATGATGTTGAAGTGCACGGTGACCACGCCAGCGTAGGCGTTGACGCCGGTGACGGTGACCGCCGCATCGCCGATGGCGGTGTTCGGGCCGGCGGCCTCGACGGTGTAATCGACGTCCGCGAACAACTCATGTGTGCCCAGGTAGACCTTCACCGAGTGGGTGAGCTCCTTGCCGGTGTAAACCACATCGGGGATAGTGAGGTGCTCGCCCGTCAAATCAATGGCGGTGACGGGCTCCACCGGATACTCGGGGACAGTGGGTACCGTGAACGGATCGTCCACCGGAACATCAGTGGAGGTACCCGAATCGGCGACGACCTTGATCATCAACGACTCGGTATCCGACCCGCTCTCGTTAGACGCCTCGATGATGAAATCGAAAACGCCCGTCTTCGTCGGGGTACCCGAAATCTCGCCACTCCAAGAAGACAGGCTGAGCCCATCGGGCAGGCTACCGGAGACGATCGTCCAACCCGGCGACGGAGTACCGGTAGCAGTCAACTTCCGCTTGTAGGTATGGCCGATTTCACCCTCGGGCAACACGGAAGTGATGATGCTCGGCGCCGCATCCGGGGCAGCCTGAGCCGCCGAAACGCTGACTAATCCAAATCCGAGCACCGCAAAGGCGGCAGCGCTCGCTATCAACTTGCGGAGCATCTGACCACCTTCTTTCTTCATTCTTTGCGTATGCACTTTATAGATTCTTCGCCGGCCTTACTCTCTTCGCAAATCTCCACACCCCAAAATGGTTACATCTGCAACTATTTTACTCCACTATCCAAGAACTGCAAGTGTTTCTCGCGCCATGGCCAACTCTTCGTTGGTGGGGACGACCAGCACCGTCACCTGGGAATCGGGCGCGGAGATGACGCGCGGCTCCTTGGAACGCACCTGGTTGGCGGCCTCGTCCAGCTTGAAGCCCAGCGGCTCCAGCCGGTTGACGAGCAGCGCGCGCACCTTGGCGTCGTTCTCCCCCACCCCGGCGGTGAAGGTGAAGGCGTCCACCCCGCCCAGGATCGCGATGTACGAGCCGACATAGGAGAGCAGCCGGTGGATATAGACGTCCATGCCGAGCTGCGCCCGTTCGCTGCCTTCGTTGATCAGCTTGTTGATGTCCCGGAAATCCGTCACCCCGGTGAGCCCGAGCATCCCGGATTTGCGATTGAGCAGCGCGTCGATCTCGTCCAAACTGAGGCCCAGCTCGCGGCCCAGGAAAGCGTGCAGGCCCGGATCGACATCGCCGGAACGGGTGCCCATCACCACGCCGGCCAGCGGCGTCAACCCCATGGAAGTCTCCACCGCCACCCCGTGATCGATGGCGGACATCGAAGCCCCATTGCCCAGATGCGCGACGATCTGGTTGAAGCTGTCATAGGGACGACCCAGCACTTCGGCCACCTTCTTGGAGACGTACGAGTGCGAGGTGCCGTGGAAACCGTACTTGCGGATGCCGTGGGCGGCGGCCAACTCGGTGTCCAGCGCGTAGGTGTAGGCCTCGGGGGGCAACGTGGTGAAAAAGGCGGTGTCGAAGATGCCCACGTGCGGGACGTGCGGCAGCACCAACCGGGCGGCCTCAATGCCGAGAATGCCGGGCGGATTGTGCAGCGGCGCCAGCGGGCTGAGCTCCCGCATCGTCTCCACCACCGCGTCGTCGATGACGGTGGTGCGGGTGAACTTGGTGCCGCCGTGGACGGTGCGATGCCCGACGGCCACCACCTTGTCCAACTCCGGGCCGACCTCCGCGAACAGCTCCACCAGGAAGCGCAACGCCTCGGCGTGGTCGGCGAAGTCCTGCTGCCGCTCGTACTCCTGGCCGTCCACCTCATGTTCGACGGTGGAGCCGGGCTCGCCGATCCGCTGCACCAGGCCGGAAGCCCGCACTTGCTCGGATTCAGCGTCGATGAGCTGGTATTTGATGGAGGATGATCCGCAGTTCAGCAACAAAATCGGTTTCGTCATGTCTACCCCTGGGCTTGGATGGCGGTGATGATCACGGTGTTCACAATATCGTCCACGAGCGCGCCGCGGGAGAGATCGTTCACCGGTTTGTTCAAACCTTGCAGCAGCGGGCCGATGGCGAGCCGCCCGCTCATCCGCTGCCCCACCTTGTAGCCGATGTTGCCGGCGTCAAGATCGGGGAAGATGAAGACGGTGGCGTTGCCAGCCACCTGCGAATCCGGCAGCTTGATCTTCGCCACCTCGGCGTCGACGGCCGCGTCAAACTGGATCGGCCCCTCCAAGGCCAAGCCGGGCGACTTCTCCTTGGCGATCCGCACCGCTTCGGCGACCCGATCCACATCCGGGCCCTTCCCGGAGGCGGCCGTGGAGTAGGAGAGCATGGCCACCTTGGGCACGATCCCGAATTGGACGGCGGTGGCGGCGGTGGCGATCGCGATGTCGGCCAGCTCCGCGGCAGTCGGATTCGGGTTGACGGCGCAGTCCCCATAGACGGCCACCTGTTCGGTGAGGCACATCAGGAACGCCCCGGAGACCACCGAGCAGCCCGGCTTGGTGCGGATGAACTCGAAGGCCGGACGGATGGTGTTCGCGGTGGTGTGGCAGGCTCCAGAGACCATGCCGTCCGCCTGGCCGAGATGCACCATCATGGTGGCGAAGTAGCTCGGATCGAGCATCTTTTCGCGGGCCTGCTCGATGGTGACGCCCTTGTGGGCGCGCAGCTTGGCGTACTCGGCCGCGTAAAGCTCCAGTTTTTCAGGATCGTTGGTGGGCAGGATGGTGGCGGCGCCGAGATCTAGGCCCAGCTCGGCGGCCCGGGCGTTGATCGCCTCGGCATCACCGAGCAGGATCAGCTTGGCCACCTGCTTGCGCAGCAGGATGTCGGCCGCTTTGAGGACGCGGTCATCCTCCGTCTCCGGCAGCACAATCTGCTTTAACTGCTGCTGGGCCAGCCCCTCCAGCTTCTTTTCGAAATCGCGCTGCACCTTGGTGGCGGAGTTGTAGCGCGTCAAGGCGTTGATCAGGCCGTCCGCGTCCGCATACTCGCCGGTGAGCGCCGCAGCCACCTGTTTGCTGATCTCCGCGGTTTTCGCCGCCCCCGTGGCGGCGCTATGTCCAATCTGCTGTACTTTCGGCCCGACGGTGGCCGCCACCTCTTGGGCGAACGCCGTCACTTTGGCCGTGATGTCGTCAATATTGCTCACCTGACAAGGCTATCGCGCCGGATGCGCGAAGTGTGTCAGATACCGAAACGGACGCGGGGACGGACGCGCTGCCCGTCCCCACGCCGAAGAGTCGACTAAGAGTTGTCTACTTGACGGTGGTCGCCTCCGAAGTGCGGGACGCGGCCTTGTAGCCGGACTTGCTGCCCGTCACTTTCACGGTGATCTTCTTGTTCTTGTCGGCCTTCACCAACTTGTAGCTGGACTTGGTGGCGTGCTTGATGGCCTTGCCGTCGCGATACCACTGGTAGCTGTAAGTCGGCTTCGGGTCGAATTTCGCCTTCGCCTTGAGCGTCTTGCCCACCTTCGCGGTGCCGGAGATCGTCGGATTCGGAGCCTTCTTGAAGCTCTTCCGCTTGTCCTTGGTCGGCCGGCTCGACTTGGTCTGCGGCTGGGTCGGCTTGGTCGGCTTCGAGTTGGCCTGGGTCGGCTTCTGGTTGGTCTGGGTCGGCTGCGAAGGCCGTACCGGCGGGGTCTGCGTCTGGGTGGCCGGGAGGCGAGGCTGGGAGGCATCCGCGCCCGCCGGGTTGACGGAGAATGCCGCCGCTGCCAGGGTGACACCCAGCAAAGTGACCAGCGTCTTCTTCATGAGTTTCCTTTCGTTGGTTTTCTCGGGCCGTTTTCAGCCCGCAGCAAAACTAGCCCGGCGCGTTTCCCACTGGTGCGCGATGCTGGCGGAACTGGTCCGGGGGCTGTCAAAGACTGGTGGTCTGACCATTTTTCAGTCCGAGACACGCCGATGAATGCATCGCGACACGCTCGCGACACGCCCGCCATACATCGTGCATTGGCGTGTTGTCAAGGGGTTTTGCAACTTGTGGATAACTGATTTTTCCGCCGCCCCCATCTACCAACCGGGAGACCGGTTTTGGGGGCCGTCTCAACATGCGAAGAGCTGACAAAAAAGTTCGAAAATTCTTGTTGTCCACAGCCTGTGGGCAGTATTTCCCCTAGTCAACGGCACTTTTTTGACGCTGGCGAAAAACCGTCCACAATCTATCCCCAGGGCCAGTGCACAACCTTACGGCAACCGAGCGAAGTTATCCACAGGTCATGAACATGGGGTGTTCAAAACCCTGTTGTGCCCAGCCGTTCCAGCATCTAGAGTCAACCTCGGTAGTGGATTGCGAGCCCAATAAATGTCGGTGAGCGTCATTACTCTGGGAACATGACTTTAGCGATGCAAAAAGGGGGAAACATGTCGGTGTCACGCCTGGAAACGCAGGATTACGAAGGTGATCAGCTGCGTATCGAGGCTCCTACCCGGCTCATCCCGCAGGATGTCGAGGCCGAGCAGTGCGTGCTCGGCGCGATCATGCTCTCCAAGGAGGTCATCCCGGACGTCACCGCCATCGTCAAGCCGCAGGATTTCTACCGCCCCGCCCACGAGCAGATCTACCTCGCGGCGAACGATCTCTATGTCTCCGGCCAGCCGGTGGACGCGATCACCGTCGCCGATGAGCTGATGAAGCGCGGCGAATTGGGCAAGGTTGGCGGCCACATCTATCTGCACGATCTGCTGGAGACGGTCTCGATCGCGGCGAACGCCACCTACTATGCCGAGATCGTGCACGAGAAGGCGGTGCTGCGCCGCCTGGTGGAGGCGTCCACCCGCATCGCGCAGATGGGCTATGCCGCCCGCGGCGACGTCTCGGACATCGTGGATGCCGCGCAGCAGGCGATCTTCGCGGTCTCCGCCGGCGTGGAGACGGACGAATGCCAGATCTTGGACGAGCTGCTCACCCCCACGCTGGACGAGATCGAGGCGTTGGCCAAGACGGGCATCTCGCTGGGCGTGCCCACCGGCTTCACCGATCTGGACGAGCTCACCGGTGGCCTGCACCCCGGCCAGATGATCATCATCGCGGCCCGGCCGGGCATGGGCAAATCCACCTTGGCGTTGGATTTCGCCCGTTCGGCGGCGATCAAGCACCACAAGACGACGGCGTTCTTCTCCCTGGAGATGACGAAGGACGAGATCGTGAAGAAGATCGTCTCCGCCGAATCCGGCATCAACCTCTCCTCGATCCGCAAGGCCACCCTTTCGACGAACGACTGGAATCGGCTCTACGCCTCGGCGGGCGCGATCTCCGACGCCCCGCTCTTCATCGACGATTCCCCGAATTTGACGGCGATGGAGATCCGCACCAAGGCGCGGCGGCTGAAGCAGCTCCACAACCTGGAGTTGATCATCGTCGATTATTTGCAGTTGATGACGTCCGGCAAGAAGGTGGAGAACCGCCAGGTGGAGGTCGCCGAGTTCTCCCGGCAGATGAAGCTGCTGGCCAAGGAGCTGCAGATTCCGGTGGTCGCGCTCTCGCAGTTGAACCGCGTCTCCGAGCAGACGAAGGACAAGCGCCCGATGCTCAGCCAGATGCGCGAATCCGGCTCTTTGGAGCAAGACGCCGATCTGGTGATCCTGCTGCACCGCGAGGAGTACTACGTGGATCGCGAGAAGGAGGCCGAGAAATTCCACCAGGTCTCCGGCATGGCCGATCTGATCGTGGCCAAGCACCGCAACGGCGCCACGCGGGACATCCAGGTGACGTTCCAAGGCCACCACTCGAGGTTCACCAACCTCGCCCCCGCGGCTTAACTGGTTTTCACGTCGGCTTTCCGGCGCGGCAGGCCGATCAGCACCACCGAGAGCACCACCAGCGCGATGCCCAGCACCCCGTAGCCGGTGAGCGCCTCATGCAGCACCAGCACCCCCAAGGTGGCGGCGGTGGCCGGCTCGGCCAATGTCAAGGTGGCGGCGGTGGCCGCGTTCACGCCCGCCAAACCGGCGGAGTTCAGGATGTACGAAGCCACCACGGTGACGATGGCCAGCCAGGCGACCACCAGCAGGCCATGGGTGCTGCCCAGCCAACTGGCGTCGGTGGTGGCCAGGGTTCCGAAAGCCAGCAGCGAGCCAAAGCCGAGCATGGAAGCGACCGCCGCCAAGGACGACCAGCCGCGGGCCAACACCACCCGCATCGCCACCACATAGCTGGCATATGACGCGCCCGCCCCCAGGGAGGCGGCGACTCCGCCCAGGTCGGCGCTCTCGGCCATCACCTCCGCGCTGCCGAGCACGGAGAGCAGATAGACGCCGCCGATGCCCAGCAAAGTCAGCCCGAACCAGATCAGATCGGGCTTCAGCCGCAGGATCAGCCACTCAAACAGCCCGGCGAAGAGCGGCGAGGAGCCGATGGCGATCACAGTGCCGATGGCCACCCCGTTGGCGCGCGTCCCGGCGAAGAAGGTGGCTTGGTAGGCCATCACCGAAGCGCCGCCGATCAGGATCGCCGCCCAGGTCTGCCAGCCGCCTTTCGCCTCGCGCATCAGTTGCGGTTTGCGCAGGTGGACCGCCAGGGCGATCAACGCGAGCAGCAGCCCGCCGAAGCCCAACCGGGCCGACCCGATGGACAGCGAACTCGCGGACGCGGGCGCGAAGGCTTGGGTGGTGCCCGTCGATCCAAAGAGGATTCCCGCTCCGACTACAAATAAGACGTACTTCAAATCATTCCCATTCGATGGTGCCGGGCGGCTTGCTGGTGACGTCAAGCACCACACGGTTGATCTCGGGGACTTCATTGGTGATGCGGGTGCTGATCCGCTCCAGCACCTCGTAGGGCAGCCGGCCCCAATCGGCCGTCATCGCATCCTCGGAGGTGACCGGCCGCAGCACGATCGGGTGGCCGTAGGTGCGGCCGTCGCCCTGCACGCCGACGGAACGGACGTCCGCCAGCAGCACTACCGGGAACTGCCAGATCTGCCCGTCCAGCCCGGCGTTCGTCGTCTCTTCGCGGACGATCGCGTCGGCCGCGCGCAGGATCCGCAGCCGTTCGGCGTCCACCGCGCCGATGATCCGAATCCCCAGGCCGGGGCCGGGGAAGGGGTGACGTTCGACGATGGCCTCGGGCAGTCCCAACTCGCGGCCCACTTGGCGCACCTCGTCTTTAAATAACGTGCGCAGCGGCTCGACCAGCTCGAACTGCAAGTCGTCGGGCAGCCCGCCGACGTTGTGGTGGCTCTTGATGTTCGCCGCGCCTTCGCCGCCGCCGGATTCCACCACGTCCGGATAGAGGGTGCCTTGGACGAGATATTTCACCGGCAGCGCGTCAGTTTCCGCGTTGACGATGTCGCGGGCCGCCTGCTCGAACACCCGGATGAACTCGCGGCCGATGATCTTGCGCTTCTCCTCCGGATCCGTCACCCCGGCGAGGAAGCCGAGGAAGCGCTCGGCGGCATCCACCACCACCAGCTTGGCGCCGGTCGCGGCCACGAAATCCTTCTCCACCTGCTCGCGTTCGCCCGCCCGGATCAGCCCATGATCGACGAACACGCACGTCAACTTGTCCCCGATGGCCCGCTGCACCAAAGCGGCGGCCACCGCCGAATCGACCCCGCCGGAGAGCCCGCAGATCGCCCGCGAATCACCCACCTGGGCTTTGATGGCAGCCACCTGCGCGGCCACGATGGAGCCGGAAGTCCAGGTCGGCTGGCAGCCGGCGATGTCATAGAGGAAATGCTCCAACACCCGCTGGCCGTGCTCGGAGTGCATCACCTCGGGATGCCACTGCACCCCCGCCAACGGTTTGGAAGTGTGCTCGAAGGCGGCCACCGTGGCCCGTGGCGAACGGGCGGCGAGGACGAACCCGTCGGGGACGGCCGTCACCTCGTCACCATGAGACATCCAGGAGACCAAAGTGTCGGGCAGCCCGTCCAGCAGCTTGCCGGGAGCCACCACCGAGACGTTGGTGCGGCCAAACTCGCGCTGGCCGGTCTTCGCCACTTCGCCGCCGAGGGCTTGGGCCATCGCCATGAAGCCGTAGCAGATCCCAAAGACCGCCACCCCGGCATCCAGCAGCTCGCGCTCCAGCTTCGGCGCGCCTTCCTCATAGACCGAGGAGGGGCCGCCGGAAAGGATGATGGCCTTCGGGCCCTTGGCCAGCATCTCCCGCGCGGGCATCGTGTGCGGGACGATTTCCGAATAGACGTGTGCCTCGCGCACCCGCCGGGCGATCAGCTGGGCATATTGCGCACCGAAGTCGACGACCAACACCAAGTCATGCTGCATGGGGGCAAGTCTATATGGATGCGGTTACTTCCATGTCACGGGATTGACGGCTAAGCTGTGTCCGAAATACGAAACGAGAGGGTTGCGAAATGCGGAGCGTGTGCTAGTGTATACACATGTTCTCGACGGCCCGTATCCCGATGTGTTGTTGCGGCCTGCCGTCGGCGGGTTGTTGTCGCACGTTCTAAACGGAAGCCCCACAACACCCAGGCGGCCTGTACCGGCCGCTTTTTTCATGCCATCTAACAAACCAAACCCAGGAGAAAAAATGCCTTACTACCAAGACGCAACCAAGCTGATCGGCGGTACCCCGTTGGTCAAGATCAATCGCCTGTACGGTGATTCACAGGCGACAGTGCTGGCCAAGCTGGAGTACTACAACCCGGCCAATTCCGTCAAAGACCGCATCGGCGTGTCCATTGTCGACGCGGCGGAGGCCGACGGCTCGCTGCAGCCCGGCGGCACCATCGTGGAGGGGACGTCCGGCAACACCGGCATCGCCCTCGCGTGGGTCGGCGCCGCCCGCGGCTACAAGGTGATCATCACCTTGCCGGAGAGCTTCTCGAAGGAACGCCGCGCGTTGCTGCGGGCTTTCGGGGCCGAGCTGGTGCTCACCCCGGCCGCCGAGGGCGTGCCCGGCGCGAACCGCCGCGCCCAGGAGATCGTCGACGCCACCCCCGGCGCGATCCTCGCCAGCCAGTTCACCAACCCGGCGAACGTCGACATCCACCGCAAGACCACGGCGGAGGAGATCTGGAAGGATACCGACGGCGCGGTGGACATCATCGTCTCCGGCGTCGGCACCGGCGGCACCATCTCCGGTGTCGGCCAGGTGCTCAAGGAGCGCAAGCCGAGCGTCCAGCTCTATGCGGTGGAAGCCGCCGAATCGGCCGTGCTTTCCGGTGAGCCGAAGGGCGCGCACAAGATCCAGGGCATCTCGCCTGGGTTCGTGCCCGAGATCTTCGACCGCTCGGTCGTCGACGGCATCATCAAAGTCACTTCGGACGACGCGCTCGCCTGGGCCCGTCGCGCCGCCAAAGAGGAAGGTCTGCTTGTCGGAATCAGCGCGGGTGCCGCGTTGCGCGCCGCCGCCGATCTGGCCGCCGACCCCGCGAACGCCGGCAAGACGATCGTGGTGATCAGCCCCGACTGGGGCGAGCGCTACCTGAGCACTCCGCTCTATTCGGACCTCCTCGACTAGTAAGAGCCACGTGGGGTTCAGTGATGTGTCTCCAAAATGGGCACGTGATTCCAATGACGCCGGAACGGGCGCCTCGCCGCGTTGTCGTCGGTCGACAGGCCACCAAGCCTGCCTCCCTCCTCCGTCTTGCGATGCATCCCGCCCGACGCCCTCAATCACACCCTCATCTTGAAGACACATCACTAGCGCTTTCGCTCTCCTTGTGTCGCTGACCCCATTTGGCCTCCAACCTGAGCCCCGCCTTCATAATCCCTTCTGGAGGCGGGGCTTCGGGCGGTAAGGTATGCACATGCCCAGTTTGCTGAAACGCGCGTGGCTGCGAATGCAGGAAGACCTGGAGACCGCGCTGCGCGAAGACCCGGCCGCGACTTCCAAATGGCTGGTCGCGCTCACCTACCCCGGCGTGCACGCGGTCTGGACGTACCGTTTCTGCCACAAGCTCTGGGTCACCTCGCCCGTCCTGCGCCCCACCGCCCGCATCATCTCGCAGCTTTCCCGCTTCTTCACCGGCATCGAAATCCACCCCGGCGCCAAGATCGGCCGGCGCTTTTTCATCGACCACGGCATGGGGGTGGTGATCGGCGAGACCGCCGAGATCGGCGAGGATGTGCTGATGTACCACCAAGTCACCCTCGGCGGACGCTCTCGCGGCCACTTCAAGCGTCACCCCACCATCGGCAACCGCGTGCTCATCGGCGCCGGCGCCAAAGTCATCGGGCCGATCACCATCGGCGACGACACCAAGATCGGCGCCAACGCCCTGGTGGTCACCAACGTCCCTCCGAAATCCATCGTCACCGGCATCGCCGCCAACACCTCCGAAGCCGACATCATCGCCTAACGGTAGTCGCCGTCGCGTTCGCTTCGCTCGCGTAGTGCCTCCGCGTAATTGTCCTCGCTTCGCTCGGGCACTCTTGGTCCTCCCTAATGCCTCCGGCATGGTCGGACTGGATTCCCAGCCTTCGGCTGAGAATGACGGATTACTCTTTTCGTCATCCTCGACCGTAGGTCGGGGATCCAGACGATTGAGGAGCGGGAGAGCGAGCGTAAGCTCATTCGACCGTGACGATTGAGTCTGAAGGGCGAAGCCCGAACAGACGATTGAGGA
>JAISTQ010000009.1 GCA_031272505.1 Propionibacteriaceae bacterium | reverse complement strand
ACGACCGGCGGGGTGGCACAAGCTGCACCGCCGACCTGCACGACGTCAACGATCACGATCTCCAGCCCGGACGCCGATATGAGCGGCCGGTCCTTCGACATATATCAGTTGGCGACGATTGCCGATACCGCCGGTACCGGCACCAATGTCATTTACGATTTAGTCACCTCCTCCGATCCGGCCATCGCGGCGGCGGTCAGCGCGGGCTTCACCGCCATTGGCGCCACGGATTGGGATGACATCGTTCCTCCGGCCGATGATTGGACGGATCCCTCCGGTGTGAACTCGGCTATCCGCCAGTTCGCCACCGCCGTCACCGCGGCGATCGGCCCGGCCACCGCGACCACGGTCGGCCCGGCCACCGGCTCCCCGTTCACCTTCACGGTGAGCGCTCCCGGCGTCTATCTGATTCTCGATCAGGGCGCGGCGGGCAGCACGCTGAACTCGATCCCGATGATCGTCACCACCGTCCAGAACGCGGCGGGCACGGTCTGCGAAGCTGAGGTGAACCTGAAGGCGGAGACGCCGACGATCACCAAGGTCGCGAACAAGATTTCGGCGAATGTGAACGAAATCGTCACCTACCATGCCGAGGCCACGATTCCTTCGGTGGCGGGCTATTCCTCCTACACCTACAAGATCCAGGACACCTTCTCCGAAGGCCTCACGTTCAACCACGTGTACACGGTGAACTACGTGAAGGCGGGTGATCCGATTGACGCCGCGCACCTGATCACCGTGCCCTCCTCGGCATACACCTTCACCTACACGGCTGATCCGGCCAAGACCGCTGCTGACAAGTACACGGTCGTGCCGACCGGTGACGTGCTGGTGTGGGACTTTTCCGATTTGGTGGGCTCCATCTTCGAAGCCGACGACACCATCGTGATCACCTACGAGGCGCTCGTCAACGAGTATGCGGTGTTGGGTACCGAAGGCAACCCGAACGCGATCCACGTTGAGTACTCGAACGATCCGTCAAACCCGACGAACACCGAGACCACCCCAGATGAGAAGGACATCGTCTACCTCGGCCAGTTGACCCTACTCAAGGTTGACGTTGACGACGTGTCCACCGTCTTCTCCGGTGTGGAGTTTTGCCTGAAGGGCACCGATACGGACAACACCACCCGCATCGACGGCAGTCCGTTCGATACCGCCCCCGGCTACACCCAGGAGGCCCCGGTGGCGAACAAGGTGGACGTCTGCCTGACGACCGACGCCAACGGCTACATCGTCTTCAAGGATCTGCGCGCGGGCACCTACACCCTCACCGAGATCAACGCCCCGGACGGCTATTTCAAGCTGGCCGCACCCGTCTATCTCACCCTCACGATTCAGGAGAACGGTGAGTACGCCTGGTGGATCGACAAGAACGGCAACCAGGACAAGTACTTCCCGGCCATTCCGGGTGTCGCGGTGCCTCCGGACGGGCAGACGATTCCGGGAGTGTCCGGCGCGGATCAGTTCCATTCGGATGAGTCCGGCCATGCGGTCCTCCCGGTGGCCAACGGCGCGGGCATCACGAACCTGCCGTTCACCGGCGGCCAGGGCATCGCCGCGGCGGTGATTGCGGCTGGCCTGCTGGGTGGTGCGGCGTTCTTCGTGGCGCGTCGCGGCCGGAAGCTTGCTGCCAAATGACAACTGAATAACCTCTCAAACACGGAGGTTCTTGCTGGCGGGACTGGCTTCCGCTTTTGCCCGCCCGTCGGCAAGACCACCGTGGAGGGTGGGCGAGTCGTCAATCGGCTCGCCCACACCGAGACGACGCATCAAGACTTGTAGAGAAGAGCAGCCATGAGTTCAAGCAGTGGAGGGGTAAGCGCCTTGGCCCGCGCGCTGCTGTTCCTGTGCGCCTTGGCGCTGCTGACGCCGCTGCTCTTCGTCTCCGGCTTGCCCGGACAGACCCCGCAGGCAAACGCCGCTTACACCCAAAATGACGCCGAAGGCACCTACGAGCTGAGCTTCTCCGACACGCTCGGTGTGGCCAGTTACACCGACGTCATCATCTATGGTAACCAGGCCACCCTCATCCCGACTGCCGCCACCGGCACCCTCACCACCGAGCAGATCAAACCCGCCGCGCTGAGCCAATGGACCAACCTCAAGTTCGACGGCGTCTGGTCGTCTGTCAATGACGTGAAAGTCACCATCTCGTCGGCCTGCGCCACCAGCCCGGCCGCAGACGTCGGCCCGCTCTCCATCGCCGCGAACGGCACCATCTCGCTATCGGCGCTGAACTCGCTCAACCCGATCCCGGATTGCATCCAGCTCATCGTCACGCTCACCGACACCAACGCGGACGGCATCGCGCCGACCCTCACCAGCGTGACCGTCAAGTTTGACACCGCCGTCGGATTGCTGGTGGTCGACACCGCTCCGGAGACCCGGAAGTCGGGGGAGAACGTCGAGTATGTGATCAAATACTCGGTGTCTTGGAGCAATGTCGACAACCTCGTCATCACCATGCCCTGCCCGGCCCGCGACAACAGCACCTACCATTCCGCCTACGGCCAGAACCCGACCTTGACTTTCGCTTCCGCCACCAACGGCGGGCAGGTCTATACCTCGGGCGCGCAGCCGGTGGCGGGCGTCACCATGAGCGGCTGTACCATCTACTGGGTGCTCGGCGAAGTGAAGGCGGGCACCGCCTCGCAGGTGAGCGCCACTTTCGCGTCGGTGAATGGTTGGGAGAACGGCGTCAGCTTCACCGCGAACGCTAACGTCTTTGCTTTCCGGGCGGACGGCACGCTGGCGAATTCGAAGACGTCCAACACGGTGCGCACCAAGATCACCTCCACCCCGTATCCGAAGATCACCAAGATAGTGACGAACACCATTCACCTGCCCAGCGATCCGACGGATCTGTCGCACACCTACCCCACTGGTGACTATGCCGGCGACGCCATCTTCACCATCCGCTATGAAAACGACGCCGGCAAGCCCAGCGCATCAACCACCATCGGCACCGAGGATCTCTTCCCCGGCCACACGGTGACGGACGACCTCACCAATGTGTTCGCGCTGCTCAGTTCCTGCGGGGTGGCGAACCCGGCGAGCATGATCCTCTCCCACACCCAGCCCGCTGGCTGGACGTATTCGCTGAACGGCAGTGTCGCCACTTGGGTGTCCACCTCCGCGGCCACTCAAGGTGTGCCGAGGTTGAACAAATTCGAATCCGTGGAGTTCACCCTGAAGGTGGATTTCTCCTCCTGCTATGACTCGGGCGGCACCGCCAAGGTAAACACCATCGCCACCAACACCGCCACCGGCAAATCAGCGAACAGCGCCACGGTGACGGATCAAAAGCGGATTCAGCCCGCTGGCGTGAAGCCCTACGAGGGCGCGTTCGCCACCGGCAACCGCACTACCAACGACGTCGGCATCCGCGTCTACACCGACGATGGCCCGGCCAACTCCGATCCTTCCAACCCGAAGGGCAAGACCCCTTATGGGGGAACCGAGGAGATCTACCTGTACACCGTGAACCAAGGCACCGAGAAGCTGAACAAGGTCGTGATGCAGGCGCAGGTCCCCAACTATGAGACGCTGGTCTCCGCCACGCTGCCCGGCAACGTGAACGGCATCGTCTGTTACTCGACGAGCACGTCCGGCTGGGTGGTGGACGCCACCGGTTCGCCCCCGGCCTTCGATTATTCCGGCGTCAACCTCACTTCGAACACCTGCCCCTCGGGCTGGACCGCCACTCCGTCCGCCGCCGTAAAGTGGGTCACCTTCTTCGTCGACTGCCTGAACCCAATCGTATCCATCACCGGGGCCTCTAGCTGTGGCACCGGCATCGCCTACTCCGTGATCGGCACCATCACCGTCAAAGCCGCCACTCCGACCACGAATGTCTGCACTGTGGCGGGCGGCCTATGTTGGTGTGGCATCGCTGAATCGATGACGGCTGGCCACTTCGTCGCCTACGGCTACGGCAACGGTTCTCCGGCGGCGTATACCAACACTGGCGCGGTGATTCATCTGGGCGATCCGGCTGGTGGCAACGCCAACGACCCCAGTGCAAATTGGGATTATGAGCCAATCCATCTGGCCACCCCCTTGCCCTTCGTCGCCGATTCCACCTCGATTACCGGGCCGGACACCTTGCAGCCCGGCGAGATTGGCAAATACGAGTTCACTACCTCCAACCAAGGCACCGGGCCCACCGATGCCAGCACCCAGATCGTGGTGGAAATCCCGCAGGTACACATGGGCGACGGCACGCTGCGCTACGCCACCTTCACTGGCATCACCGGGGTCTCCGCCAGCCTCTACACGCTGCACTACATCACCAGCGGCCCCCAGGCGGGCATGGTGGACAAAATCACCTTCACACCCGGCGTGCTGGCCGTGGGGGACAGCTTCAACGCCACCATCTCGCTGGTGTTGCCCATCGGCGTGGAGATCGCCGACGACATCACCGTCAAAGCCACGTTCACCGCCAAAGACGCCCACCAATGCCAGAGCTTGCAGACCATCGTCACCGCGCACACCGAGATTCGCGGTACTCCGATAATTGCCGTAGCCAAGACCCGCGATGAGACCTACATCTTCACCAACTACGGGGCGGGGCCGGACGGCGTCTGCAACACCGCCGACGACACCTATTCGCCCTGCGGCCACGCCACCGCCGCCGACCTGTCCGACCGGATCATCCACTACCAGCTAATGATCACTTCCAGCGGCGACGTCGCCCCCCGAGATTCGTGGATCATCGACCAGATTCCTGATCGCACCGTCTTCCAACAGGCCTACACCACCGGCACCGATTCGCTGGGCCGCACCTATTCGTGTCCCAGCCCCTGCGAGGTTTGGTTTGCGAGCCGTTCAGCCACCGCCTCGCTGGACATGTCCGCCACCGTCGCCAATCCGATTACATCCAACACCGTGCATTCGCTCTTCACCAAGGGCGTGGAAGTCTCCTCCGGGGTGTGGCAGCAGCCCGCCGGGATGGCCGCCAAGGACGTCGGCTGGATCGCGATCAAGGTGGACGCCGCCTCCGGCTATTTCCCGGTCGGCACCACGCGGCTGGCTGGCTTCACCGTGTTGAACGACGACGACGAAGAAGGCCCCGCCACCGAGGGCTCGAAGGCGGGCCGCACCCTCTACAACACCGTCGCCCAAGTGTCCAAGGACACCCTGCTGGCGATCGG
>JAISTQ010000061.1 GCA_031272505.1 Propionibacteriaceae bacterium | reverse complement strand
TCACCGTAACCGACACCGTCTGACCAACCGTATCCGTAGCCGACGCCGTCTTCGACGACACCGAACCCGCCACCACCGGAGCCGAAGGAGCCACCGGAGTCGGCGACGGCGAAGCCGCCGAAGTCGGAATCTTGGCCTTGGCGCTGTCCGCGATCACCTCGTCATTCGCCGCATCGACGTTCTCCGAGTTGACGGTGAGGGTGACCTCGACGTCAGTGGAGGCGTTGGCGAGCTTCTTGGCATAAACCGTCACCGACTTTGACTCGCCGGGCTTGAGCACCTGGATGGCCTCCGGGGTGATCAGCTCCCAGCCGCGATCCAACGTGCTCGGGGTGAGCCGGTAGATGTCGTAGTTCGCCAGCGGATCGGTGACCGCGCCGCCGGTGTTGGTGATGGTGTAGGTGAATGCGACGATGTCGTCAGCCACGGTACCGGTGATCACCGGATCGCTCACCTTGACGCCGCGCAACTGCGGGCCGGGGTTCACGGTGGAACGGATGGTGACGTCGTAGAGCAGCGTGTCTTCGGCATCGCGGCGCATGTTCGTGATGTAGAAGTGCAGGCCGTTGTACGGATCGACATACTCGTAGGCGGAGCCCGAGTTGGTGCCCGCGTGGAACAGCGAGTCGTTCAACTGCCGCTGATCACCACGGGTCACCGGCACGATGGTGCCATCCGGCATGACGTAATCGGTGAGCCCGATGTCCTGCGGATTGGCGTCGATCGTCCAGATGTACGGAGCCGATCCGTTGGGCAGTTTGGCCTTGGAGATGTTCACGCCGGAATCCGGGGTGAAGGAATCAGTGCCGACCCGGTCGATCACCTCGACGGTGTAGCCGGAGAACTGGCCGCCGTCGCAGTCGAAACGCCACGGAATGCCACCGGTGGCGCCGCCATAAGAGGTGACCGTCCGGCGGCAGGAACCGGAGGAATTGTCCGCATAGGCGGCGTACTCTTCGGTGCCGTCCACCGGATCGAACACCAGGTAGATGCCGTTGGTGTCGCCGTCACGCTGCACCGCCCGCGAGGTGACGGTGGTGGTGATCGAACCGGCGTAATCCAAGTCGGCCTCGTCGATGGTGAGCAGGTTTTCTTCCTTGATGATCTTCAGCCAGATCTTGTCGCGCAGCGGCACGCCGGCTGGCTGGGCGCCGCCGGTGAGCGACGGGACGTGGTAGCGCTCGTGGGTGCCGCCGGGGCCGTTGAACGAACCGCGCGAAAGGATGTCCCACGGGCCGGAGGTGTCGCGCAGCGGGCCGCCGTCCTCACCCTCGGTGCCATACGGGTTGCCATAGTTGTCGCCGATGCCGAGGATGTGGCTGAACTCGTGCGCGAAGGTGCCCATGCCGGAGGATTCCGCCTGGGTGGAGTTGCCCGCGGTGTAGGTGGAGACCGTCTCCCCGGCTGCGTTCACGAAGGTGGCCGGGGTGTCCGGGTACTCGGTGTTGCCGATGGTGGACGGGTTCACCGTGCCTTGGCCATTCGCGTTCGGCCAGTGGTTGATGGCGGCCTTCCAGGACGTCCACGGGATGTAGCGGGTCTTCGCCCAGTTGTTCATGGTGGTCTGGGTGGTGGACAGCGGGCTGTAGCCGTTCGCCTTGCCGTAGACCGGATCGACCGGCGGGCCGTACTCGTCGGGGACGGTGGTCTGCGTCCAGCGCATCTGGCCGAATTCCTCCCAGGTGGAGGATTCGTCATGGCCGGCGGTGACGTAGAAGACCTCGTCGAAGAGCGCCAGCGGGTTCACCCGGGCGTCCGCCGGCAGTTCGGGCCACTTTTCGGCGATCATGGCGCGCAGCTTCGGATCCTGGGCCCAGATGCGCAGCGTGTCGGTCCGGATGTTGCCGGCGCAGCCCACCACGTCATAGACGACGGTGTCGTCGTCATCGGTGGGGCCAGCCACAAAGCGCGGCAGCAGATACGAGGGATCTTCGTAGTACTTCGCCGGGCAGGAGGCCGCATTCGCGCTGGTGGCAGCTTGCACGCCACTGCGCAGGAAGGCGCGTTCGGTGGTGTCGCCGTCGCCGTCAAAATCCAGCTCGTCGGTGGGGATGGAAGCCGCCGGGCCACCGTTCATCGAGGTGTCGAGGCCGTACTGGACGTAATCGCCGGGCAGCGTGTAGGGGCCGAAATAATCCATGTCGACCGAGAGCCGGCCGGCCGATTGCTCCATCCAATACTCGTTGATGGTGTGGCCCTTGTTCAGCTTGCCGCCGATGGTGTTCCCGGACGGATCATTGAGCAGGTCGGCATAGTAGGCCGGTACCTGCGCCTCGGGGATCGGAGATTGCAGATCCGAGGAAGCGTTGGTGAGCGGGGAGCTGTCGTCCGATGAGGTGCTGGCGAGGAAACCGCGATCCTCGAAGCGGACCAGCACGACGGCGCCCTTGAAGGCGCGGAGCGTGCCGCCGGATTTGTTCGCCCAGTCGTACTTGGCGGGCAGGGCTTTGTAGTCGGCCCAGGTCATGTCCTCGAATTTGACCCAGTTCTGGGGATCGACGGGGTTGAGTACGGACGGGTCGACGGCCGGTGCGGCGCCGGCCGGGAGAGAAGTTGAGATGGCGGGGGCGATCAGGGCGGCACTCGTCAATAGGGCGATACCGATCCGTCCCAGATGCCCAGAAGTAATGCGTGTGTGAGACACCGGTCCTCCTGTAAGGAAAAAGTAGAGATGAATTTCGTTGTGGTGCTACTGGCCTACCCACGGCAAAACGCGGCGGCTTCGTAGCGTAGACCGCGCGAAGGGCATCGCGCAGACGTAGCGAAGCGCTCGTCTAATGGTCTTTTGGGCCCCCCCAAAAACCGATCGGACGCCGAAAAGGGACGCCTGGTGGCTTGCAACCCTGACTATCCCCCATCAGTTGCTTTGCATCATAAGAAGTTTTAAGTTAACCCGAGGTTTCGTGTCTCGTACACTGATACGCCAAACCGCCCCTGACAAGGGAAAACGCGATTCTCAGGTTGTTTTCAGGAACGAAAACTTAACCCTGTAGTAACAAAAAATGATTCGTAGGCGGGCAAAAAGCAGGGCCCCCAGCACTGCCAGGGGCCCCGCGGTTATGGAGTTTTACTTGATCTTGAGGGCTTTGGAGACCTTGGAGACGGTGGTGTAGCCGGACTTCTTGCCCGTCACCTTCACCGTGATCTTCTTACCCTTGTCAGCCTTCACCAGCTTATAGCTGGCCT
>JAISTQ010000001.1 GCA_031272505.1 Propionibacteriaceae bacterium | reverse complement strand
GGGTATCTGTTCATGACGAGCAAGAATCTGCTGGTGCCGCTGGTGATCCACGCCTGGTACGACCTGCTGATCGCCGTGTTGCTGTAGTTCTCCGCGCGGTTCGTGGGAGAATGGCCTTTGCGGCGAAGGTGCTGACGGATTCCGTCTCCGAGCTTGGAGATCGGCTGGTGACATTCGAGGTGACGTTCCCGCGCATCGTGTTGAGCGAGTTCAACACCCACTGCATGTTGGCGCGCAACTCCGCCTCCTCGCGGGCCATCCCGGTGCTCAAACGCATCCGGGCCGTCCTGGAAGAGCCGTTCGTCCCCGAGGAGTTCGGCACGAACATGCCCGGAATGCAGGCCTCCGTGCCGCTCACCGGCGAGTTGGACGCCGAAGCCCGCGAAGTCTGGCTGGCAGGCCGGGATCGCGCGGTGGTCACCGCCTTGGAATTGACGTTCGGCAAGGGCTTTGTGGCCGGGCAGCCCACTTTTGCGCAACTGACGGAGATCGTCGGCAAACTGGGGGCTGACGACGTCAAAGCCGCGAAACTCGGGGTGCACAAGCAGATCGTGAACCGGGTGCTGGAGCCTTACATGTGGCACACCGTGGTCACCACCGCCACCGACTGGTCGAATTTCTTCGCGCTGCGCACCCACGAGGCCGCCCAACCGGAAATCCGCCGGGCCGCCAACCTGATGCTCGACGCCCTGCGCGCCTCCACCCCGAAGCCGGTCCCCGCCGGCGGCTGGCACCTGCCCTTCGTCGATCCCGAAGAACAGGCCAACAGCGGTAAAGACGAGCTCTACTGGGCGGGCATCTCCGCCGCCCGCTGCGCCCGCGTCTCCTACCTCACCCACGACGGCCGCCGCTCCTTGGAGGCCGACGAACAGCTCCACGACCGGCTCCGCAACGCCGGCCACCTCTCCCCCTTCGAACACCCCGGCCGCGCGATGACCGCCGCCGAAAAAGCCGCCAACCCCCGTTCGGGCAAGTTCTACGGCTGGCACCAGTTCCGCAAAGACCTCCCCCACGAATCCAACTACGGCGAAGTCATCAACTTCCACATCTAACCAGCGCCGCAGGTTAACCATGCAAATGGTGGTGGGTGGTGTAGAGCCAGCCGGGGCCGAGGGCGGGTTCGAGGTCGCGTTCGATGGAGTGGAGGGTGCCGTCGGGGAGGTCTCCGTGGTGTTGGGGGACGATGGTTTCGTACCGTTGGCCGTGGGAGGACACTTCGTAGACGCGGTGGCTGCCGTGTTGGCGGGTTTCGATGCCGCCCAGGTGGGTGATGACGTGGTCAACGTGGAACGCGTTCATTGGCGCGAGTCTAACGAACCGGCTGGGAACGCGCGGCTCACTCGGCCAAGGTTGCCCGGCTGTCGCGCACGGATTTGAGCAGCCACGGCCAGTCGGTCTGGATGGCGTCGATGCCGAGATCCATCAAGGGGGCGAAGACGTCGGCTGGGTCTCCAAGCACGGCCTTCTCGTCGTCATAGCCGCCAAAGAGCGGCACGCCGGTGGGCAGGGTGACGGTGCTGGCCAAGGTGAAGACGCCGCGTTCGTGCAGGGTGTCGATGGTCTCGCGTTGCAGCCACGGATGGATGGGGATTTCGGTGAGCAACTCGACGCCGATGGTGTTCAGGCCGGGCATTCCGATCACCCGATCCACGTCGTCCATCGAGGAGCAGATCGGCACGAACGGGTACTTCACCGGGTATTTGCTCAGCAACCCCACCGCGGAGAGATCCCAGGCCGGGCACTTCAGGGTGATTTGCTCGATCATGCCCAGGCTCTCCAACGCCTTCAGGAAAGCCGGCCAGCGCCACCAGGAACGATCCAGGTTGAACAGCGCGTCCGTCCCCTGAAACTCTTTCAGCAACGGCAGCAGCCGCTCCACCGGGGAGGGACGGCCGGGGCGGTCCACCCGGATGTAGCGCAGCTTGTCGATCTCCTCGGCCGAAAGATATTGGATGTTGTCGTCAATGCCCAGGGCTTCGGGCTCGGTGCCGTCATGGAAGCAATAGAAGGTGCCGTCCGAAGAGGCGGCGACGTCAATCTCGACCATCTCCGCGCCGGAGGCCAGCGCCCCCCGCACCCCCAGCGCGGTGTTCTGCGCGGCCGAGCCGACCCCGGCCCCGCGATGGGAGACGACGAGTACGCCAACCTCCGCCAAGCGGCGGTTGATCAGGGAATTCACTTGTTCGTATTGCTTCAGGCCGAACACCGGGCACCTTTCTCTTTACCATGCACGACGCGGATCAGCGTTGACGCGCGTCACCCTCTAAGTTATCTTCCAGCTTAGGAGTTCATTCAAGTGCCGTCAAGGTAGCGGGGCTTCCACCGGGGTAGTTGAAGACTGTTGAATCAACTCGGGGCGGATTGGTGAAAGAATAGGCCCATGGCCGATTTTCTCTATGAAGACATGCTCCCCACGGGAGCCGATGAAACCGAGTACCGCCTCGTCACCGCTGACGGGGTCGAAGTGGTGGCTGGGCCGGACGGACAACAGTTCCTGAAGGTCGCCCCCGAAGCGCTGGAGACGCTCAGCGCCACCGCGATGCACGACATCGCCCACTACCTCCGCCCCGCGCATCTGAAGCAGCTGGCTTCGATCCTGACCGATCCGGAGGCCTCGCCGAATGACCGCTTCGTGGCGCTCGACCTGTTCAAGAACGCGAACATCTCCGCGGGCGGGGTGTTGCCGATGTGCCAGGACACCGGAACCGCGATCATCATGGGCAAGCGCGGCCAACATGTGTTGACGCCGGGGGACGACGAGCGGGCGCTCGCCAAAGGCGTATTCGACGCCTACACCAAGCTGAACCTGCGCTATTCGATGAACGCGCCGCTCACCATGTGGGAGGAACAGAACACCGGGACGAACCTGCCCGCGCAGATCGAACTGTACGCCGACACCGCGCCGGGGCACGAACTGGCCTACAAGTTCCTGTTCATGGCCAAGGGTGGCGGCTCGGCCAACAAGAGCTACCTCTTCCAAGAGACGAAGGCGATCCTGAATCCGGATTCGATGATGAAGTTCCTGGACGAGAAGATCCGCACGCTGGGCACGGCCGCCTGCCCGCCCTACCACCTGGCCATCGTGATCGGCGGGACGAGCGCCGAGTACGCGCTGAAGGTGGCCAAGTACGCCTCCGCGAAGTACATCGATTCGCTGCCCACCTCCGGCTCGCCGACCGCGCATGGCTTCCGCGATTTGGAGTTGGAGGCGCAGGTGTTGCAGCTCACCCGCGATTTCGGCATCGGCGCGCAGTTCGGCGGGAAGTATTTCTGCCATGACGTCCGCGTGATCCGGCTGCCCCGCCACGGCGCCTCGCTGCCGGTGGCGATTTCCGTCTCCTGCTCCGCCGATCGGCAATGCCTGGGCAAGATCACCCCCGAGGGCGTGTTCATCGAGCAGTTGGAACGCGATCCGGCCCAATATATGCCGGATGTGAACGAGGCGGAGATCGAGGGTGGCGACGTCGTCAAGGTGGATCTGCGGCGGCCGATGGGCGAGGTGCTGGCGCAGCTTTCGCAGTACCCGGTGAAGACCCGGCTTTCGCTCACCGGCACCTTGATCGTGGCGCGCGACATCGCCCACGCCAAGCTGCGCGACCGGTTGGACGCTGGCGAAGACTTGCCGCAATACCTGAAAGACCACCCGGTGTATTACGCCGGCCCGGCGAAGACTCCCGAAGGGATGCCGTCCGGCTCCTTCGGGCCCACCACCGCAGGCCGGATGGATTCGTATGTCGGCCTCTTCCAGAGCCACGGCGGCTCAATGGTGATGGTCGCCAAGGGCAACCGCTCGCAGCAGGTGACGGACGCCTGCAAGGAGTACGGCGGCTTCTACCTGGGTTCCATCGGCGGCCCAGCCGCCCGGCTGGCGCAAGATTGCATCAAGCATGTGGAGGTGCTCGAATACCCCGAGTTGGGCATGGAGGCAATCTGGAAGATCGAGGTGGAGGATTTCCCGGCCTTCATCATCGTGGACGACAAAGGCAACGATTTCTTCGCCGAGGTGAACAAACCGACGGTGACGTTCATCGGCCGCAAGTAGCTACTGCAACGCTTTCACGGCCGCTTGGGCCAGCGCCTTGGCGGCCGCCTTGCGGAAGCTGGCGGATTTCAACAGCTTGACGTCCTTGGCGTTGCGCATGTTGCCCATCTCCATCATGATGCCGGGCGTGGTCTTCAGCAGGTTCAGCCCGCCGATGTCGCTGCGCTTGGAGAAGGCCGTCCCCTTCCCGGTGTAGGTGCTGCGCGGCATGTCCGTCTTGTCCATCTCGGTGCGGATCTTCTCAGCCAGCGCCAGCGACGCCTTTTCCAGCTTGCTGCCCCCGTCCATGGTGGTGGAGATGATGATGTGGTAGCCGCGGGCGTTCTTGGCATACGAGCCGTCCGCGTGAATGGAGATGGAGAGATCGGCTTTCGCCTTGTTCGCGACGGCCGCCCGCTCGTTCACGCACGGGCCGAGGCCATTGTCGTTCTGCCGGGTGAGCACCACCTTCGCGCCGAGGGCCTCCAACTCCTTTTTCAGCGCCTGGCTCTGCGTCCAGGTGTAGGCGTGCTCGGCCCAGCCGTCATTGGTGGCCGTCCCGGACGAGTTGCAGGGCTTCTTCTTGCCGTTGCCCGCCGGCACCTTTTTGGTGTTGTACGACTTCTTGTATTTCCCGTTGTGGCCCGGATCGACGACGATCACCTTGCCGGCGAGCGGCAGCGCGCTGGCGGACGGGCTGGGTGTCGGCGTGGGCGTCGGGGTGGCTTTGGCGAGAGTGGCGGCCGGGATGGTGTTGACGAGGGCAGGGGTCGGCGTGGGCGTCGCGCTGGGCGTCGGGCTGACGACCGTCGCCACGGGTGGGGCGGATTCACTGGCTGACTCGCTCGGCGGCACCATTCCGCAGCCAGCCAACAGCATCGGCAGCACCATCAACACCGCTTTTCGCATGGGGCAATCATACTTCTCGCCCGGCGCCACCGGCTTGCCCACTAAAGTAGTGCCATGAGTAGTGAGCTTCCAATCACGGTGGGTTTTGACGGGTCTGCTTTTTCGTTCGCGGCGTTGCAGCGCGGCCTGGAGTTGGCGAACAAGCTGGGCGCCCGGGTGCAGATCGTGCGCGCCTGGTCCATCTCCAACGCGCCCCGGCCTTCCGGCCCGGACGTCGGCTATGTGCCCAGCGTCGACGAATTTGAGGCGGCGGTCGCCGCGCAACTGCACCAACAGATTGACGACATCGTCGCCCAATACCCGAACGTGGCCGTGGAGTACCTCACTCCGCACGGCGCCGCTGGCCGCGAGCTGATCAAGGCCTCCGAACACTCGCAGCTCATCGTGGTCGGCACCCGCGGCTCCGGCGGCTTCGCCGGGCTGCTGCTCGGCTCGGTCACCGACCAAATCGTCGAACACGCCAAATGCGACGTCCTCGTCATCCGCCTCGCCGACGGCGAACAGGCCCCCGGCCGCACCTTGAAACTCGACACCGTCATGACAGGGTAATTGTCCTCGCTTCGCGTCGTGGTCGCTTCGCTCCCGCGCCCCACACCCACAACCCATCACCCGTTCGTCGCCCCCATCTCGCGGGCCCCACCACCACGGCATGTCTGGCGGCCCGCGTTGGACGAGGAGTCTTGGCGCGTTGGCTTGTGGTTGCCTTGCCACTTGCAGTCTGCTTCTTCACCTGCCTCGCTAGAGGACGGTGCTCGTGGTTGCGTTTGCTGCCTTGTTTTTATGGAAATCATCAATGACGGGGTTGTGGTACCCAGCCACCGACCGGCACCCAGTGGCGAACTGATGCTCGTCTGGCCAGCCCAGCCATTCAACTTGCAGGACGACCAGCCTGACCACACTCGGGAAAAGTCGGTCCGACGGCCAGCCGGCGGATCGGCTTTTGATCCCGTCGAAGAGCCAACCCCCAAGAACAGCTACCGGAAGCAGAAGAGCCCAGCCAGGATGATGGCCGAACACGCGAAAACCATTCCCAGCCCAGCCTGCGGCAAAGCCCCCACACCGTCCACACTTTGCCCAAAAATGGCCGTTTTCAAAAAGTGTGGACCATCGAACAAGCCAGACAGGGGTGGCTTACGCTCAACCGTCCCACCGGATCTGGAGGAAACCGTCCACACTTTCCAAAAACCTCTCGTTTTCACGAAAGTGTGGACGGTGACGCAACACAACATGTTGACGGAAAGCCTGAGCGCAATAGCCGGCGCGGGCCGGGAGTGGCCATGCCGAGGAGGCCGGGCCCGCGAGGAGGGTAAGCGCCATCGAAAAAAGGAGGTGAGGGAGCAAAGGGGTGAGCGGGTGAAGGAATGAGCGGTTCCGGAGGTAAAAGCTGCTGGAATAGCGCCGGAATCCCACAATCTTCGGTGGGCGGCGCGGGCCAACAGACGGCCATGCCGGGGAGGGCCGGCCCGCGGGGGTAGCCAGTGAACCGCGAGGACAGGGGGAAAGGGAGAGGGGAAGGGGTGAAGGGCGAGGGGAAAAGCGAGAGGCCGATGGAAAGGGAGGTGGGATGTCGGGGACAGACCACGGAATGCGGGGGCAGATCATGGAATGGGGAGGTAAGTTGCGGAATCTAAGGTTACTTCTCGATTCGGTGGAAAAAGGTGCCCGGGAACCACGGAATGGGGAGGTAAATAGCGAATCGGCCAACTTACCGCCTGTTTCGGTGGTATCGGGGGTCGGAGTTTGGAGGTGAGGGTGTCGGGCGGGTGAAGAGGGTGAGGAGGAGCCGAAGGCACTCCGACGAACAAAGGCGCGGGAGCAAAGCGACCACCGAGCGGAGCGAAGACCGTTACACTGAAGCAAGGAGGTTTGAGATGGCTGAAGAGTTCCGGCTGGATGAAGAGAACCATTGGTATGAGATTGATATTGACGGGGTGCGGACCGCGTTGACGCATTTCCAGGACACTGGGAAGATGCTGATCTTTGATCACACGGAGACGGATCCGGCGTTCGAGGGGCAGGGGATCGCCAAGCGGTTGGTGCAGCAGGCGTTGGACGACGTGCGGGCCAAAGGCAAGAAGATCTGGCCGCTGTGCCCGTTCGTGGCGCACTTCGTGAAGGTGAATCCGGAGTATATGGACTTGGTCGCCTAAGAGTGGTTCAGGCGGGGATCACGTCGACGGCCACTGAGAGGTGTGACGTCTCGGATTCGGTGAAGACCACCCCGCGCAGCGGCGAGACGTCGGTGAAGTCGCGTCCCCAGGCGAGGGTGATGTAGCGGTCGTCCACCAACTGGTGGTTGGTGGGATCAAAATCGAGCCAACCGGCTTCGGTGTAGACGGACGCCCAGGCGTGGGTGGCGTCGGCGCCGCGCAGCTTCGGCTTGCCGGGCGGGGGAGAGGTCTCGATGTAGCCGGAGACGTAGCGGGCGGGCAGCCCGGCGGCGCGGAGGATGCCCACCGAAAGATGCGCGAAATCCTGGCAGACGCCGACGCGGGTGTCCAGCACGTCCTTGATCTCGGTGTTCACGTGGGTGATGCCGGTGCGGTAGTGGAAATCGCGGTCGATGGCGTCCAGCAGCGCTTGCAAGGCATCCGGCAAAGCCCGGCCGGGGGTGAAAATCTCCGCCGCATAGGCGCGGATGCCGCCGTCAAGCTGCACCAACGGGGACGGCAAAGTGAATTCCGCGCGTTCGATCTCGGAAAGCCCGGCGGGGGTGGGATGGCCGCCGTTGCCGCACACTTCGACGAGGCACTCGGAGCGCACCGTGATGGCTTGGGTGCCGCCGGGGAATTCAAGGTAGGTGACGGTGTTGCCGAACGGGTCTTCATGGGTGCTGGTGTAGGCGAGCGGCGGGGTGCCGGTGATCTGGTGGGAGAGCACGTGCTGGTAGGCGGTTTCGCGCGGGGTGAGGTAGGCGCGGTTGTAGCAGTGCTCCACTTCGTCGTCGTAACGGTAGCGGGAGAGATGGGTGATCTGGAAGCGGCGCATCAGACCTCCTCGGTGGCGTGCCGGGCGGCCTGCCGGGAGAAGTGACGGGCGGAGATCTCGGCTTCGAGGTCGTTCAAATCCTGCCCGGTGAGCGTGCCCACCTCGCGCGTCGCCGCCTGATCGGAAAGCTCTAACGCCCAGCCGGCCAACTCCAAATCGCCCACCAACTCCAGGTCGGCGGCCAGCGCGGTGAGCTGGTTCACCACCGAGCGCGGGTTGGGCGGGTCGGCGAGCAGCAACTGGTATTGGGATTCGACGGCCTTGGCTGATCCGACGCCGGTGATCGCCCGGCGGCGGTGGGTGATCAACGATTCGCCGGCGCGCAACACCGCTTCGGCGACGAACTCGTTCACCTCCGGGGCGCGGGCCTGCGAACTCGTCAACTCCAACAGCCGCAAAGTGTGCCGGGCGCGCTCTAAGCGGGCGCCGCCGTCAAGATAGGCCCAGGAGTCGTCATGCACCAACGATTGCGCCATGATGCCCGACCACGCCAGCAGCGACTCCAGCACGTCGGCCAGGATGTCTTGCAGTTCGCGCTCCGGATCGGCGTCTCGGACGTTGCGCTGCATCCGGGCGAAGATGCTCCAGGTGTCCACCGAAAGCAGGTCGCGCAACTGCTGGGCGTTGGCGTCCAGCCGCCACAGGTCGTGCCGCAAGCCGGTGGCGGAGCGTCCCAGCGTCAAATCGCGGAGCCACTCGCTGGGCTCCCCGGAGATCGGCTGCCCGGTGATCCCGGTGATCGCGCGGAGCAGCACCAACAGCCCCGAATGTCCGGCGGTGCCGGGGAAGACGGCGTAGTCGGCGGCGATGTCGTCAGCCACCTTCAGCAGCCGCGCCTTGCTTTCGGCCCGCTCGGCAAACCGGCCGATGGCCCACAGGGTGCCGGCCACGCGCGGGGAGACGGCGGTGCTTGGCCGGGCCTGGGGCAGCCGCCCCAACCCGACGCCGCTTTGGCTGACGGCCTGGCCGGTGTGCGCCTCGTCCAGCACCCAGACGTCTTTCGCCAGCGTGCCCAAGCCCGGCAGCGGTTCGCCGTCAGCACCGACCCGGCCCAGTCCGCCGGGCAGGAATTGCCAGCCGTCGGCGGTGGCTAGGCCGAAAGTCCGCAACACGAAGGGCCGCTCGGAAAGCTCCTGTTCGTATACGGGGACGCGCCAGGAGTCCTCCCCCAGCCCCGCCGGGGACGACTCCAACAGCAGTTCCTCGCCGAGGAAACGCCGGCACAGGTCGGGCAGGTACGGCCACAGCTCCCGGTTGTCGACGACGCCCGCGCCCAGCGGATTCGCCAACACCAGCGCCTGTTTGCGGCACGCCTCGGCCAGCCCCGGAATCCCGACGGTGGATTCCACATGCGACTCCAGCGGATCAGCGAGCGCCGCGTCCACCTGCCGCAAAATGACGTCCACCTCCTCCAACTCTTCGCCGGCGCGCAACCAAATCCGGCCCTGCTGGGTGACCAGGTCGTCCGCCTCGGCGAGCGCGAAACCCAGCAGCGAGGCCAGGAAGCCTTGATCGAAGGCCGTTTCAGAATGGATGCCCGCGGTGAACAGCACCAAGAGCGGATTCGGTTTGTCGGTGGCCGCCGTCAACGCCGCCGCCAACAGGTGGAAAAAGCCGCGCATCCGCCGCAAGTCGAATTGTCGGTGCAGCCCGGACATCACCTGGGCCACCACCCGGCGGGTCGCCATCGCGTAGCCGATGCCCACCGGATTGTCGTTCACGTCCGCCAACACCCGCCAGCGGCCATCCGCCCCCTTGGCCAGATCCGCCCCGGAAAGCAGCAAAGGAGACGCCGGGCAGCCGCGCAGATAGCCCGGATGCGACAGGATCACCGCCGGATCGACCACCCCGTCACGCAAGATCGATTGCGCGCCATAAATGTCCTGGCAGACCGCGTCCAACAGCCGGGCGCGTTGCCGCAAACCGCGCTCCAACTGGGCCCACTCGGCCTCGCCGATGATCGCCGGCAGCGGATCCACCCGCCAGGGCCGCACCGCGTCGTCCGCGGCCGCCCCGAAGACGATGCCGTCATCAGCCACCAAGTTTGCCGCCGCGAGCCGCGCCCCCGGCAAACTGGCCGGAGACACCGATTCCAAATATCCGCTGAGTCGCACCGGTGGCGCGGATTCGGATTCTGCGACTGACACGACCTACAGCCTACAGCGAGTACTCTTAAGAGTTCGAGAGGAGAAGCAATGCCTGTTCTAAGATCACGCATCACCACGCAAGGGCGAAACATGGCCGGGGCGCGCGCCCTGTGGCGGGCCACCGGTTTGAAAGACGAAGACATCGGCAAGCCGATCATCGCGGTGGCGAACTCGTACACCCAGTTCGTGCCCGGCCACGTGCACCTGAAGGATCTCGGCGCGCTGGTGGCCGAGGCGATCACCGAGGCCGGCGGGGTGGCCCGCGAGTTCAACACCATCGCCATTGACGACGGCATCGCGATGGGCCACGCCGGGATGCTCTACTCGCTGCCCAGCCGCGAGATCATCGCCGATTCGGTGGAGTACATGGTGAACGCGCACGCCGCCGACGCGCTGGTGTGCATCTCGAATTGCGACAAGATCACCCCGGGCATGTTGAACGCGGCGCTGCGGCTGAACCTGCCCACCGTCTTCGTCTCCGGCGGCCCGATGGAGGCTGGCCGGTTGACGACCGTCACCCCCGGCGGCCAGGAAAGACTCGACTTGATCGACGCGATGATCAAGGCCGTCGACAAGAACGTCACGGACGCGCAGATGGACGCCATCGAAGCCTACGCCTGCCCGACCTGCGGCTCCTGCTCCGGCATGTTCACCGCGAACTCGATGAACTGCCTGCTGGAAGTGATCGGCCTGGCGCTGCCCGGCAACGGCTCCACGCTGGCCACCCACGCCGCCCGCCGCAACCTGTTCCTGGACGCCGGCAAGCTGGTGATGGATCTGGTGCACCGCTACTACGGCGACGGCGACGAATCGGTTTTGCCGCTCTCGATTGCCACCAAGTCCGCCTTCCGCAACGCGATGCGGGTCGACATCGCGATGGGCGGATCGACGAACACGGTGCTGCACCTGCTCGCCGCCGCCTACGAGGCCGGGGTGGATTTCGACGCGGACGACATCGACGCGCTCTCGCGGATCACCCCGTGCCTGTGCAAGGTGGCCCCGAACACCACCAAGTTTTACATGGAGGACGTGCATCGGGCCGGCGGCATCCCGGCCATCATCGGCGAGTTGGATCGCGGCGGGTTGCTGGACCGCGACGTCCACGCCGTCCATTCGGCGTCGTTGGACGACTGGCTGGCCCGCTTCGATTTGCGCGGCGGCCATGCCAGCGGCGCGGCGGTCGAGCTGTGGCACGCGGCTCCCGGCGGGGTGCGCACCACCCAGGCGTTCTCCACCACCAACCGTTGGGACACCCTGGACACCGACGCCGAGGCGGGCTGCATCCGTTCCACCGCCCACCCGTACACCAAGGACGGCGGCTTGGCGGTGCTGAAGGGCAACCTGGCGCCGGCGGGCTGCATCGTGAAAACTGCGGGCGTGCCCGCCGAACAGTGGGAGTTCCGCGGGACGGCGGTGGTCACCGAATCCCAGGAGGAAGCCGTGGAGGCGATCCTGGGCGGCCGGGTGCGCGAAGGCGATGTGGTGATCGTCCGCTACGAAGGCCCGAAGGGCGGGCCCGGAATGCAGGAGATGCTCTACCCGACGTCATATCTGAAAGGCACCGGCCTGGGGCCGAAGTGCGCTTTGATCACCGACGGGCGCTTCTCCGGCGGCTCGTCCGGGCTCTGCATCGGGCACGTCTCCCCAGAGGCGGCCTCCGGCGGCGCCATCGGCCTGATCGAGGACGGCGACGTGATCGAAATCTCGATCCCGGATCGCAAAGTGGCCTTGCTGGTGGACGATGCCGAACTGGCCCGGCGGCGCGCGCGTCAGGACGAGATCGGCTGGCAGCCCAAACAGCGGAACCGGAAGGTGTCCAAGGCGCTGCAGGTTTACGCCTCCATGGCGCTTTCCGCCGACAAAGGGGCTGCACGCGAGCTTCAGATTTGATCTGTCCGCTTAACATTCTGTGCGGCAAAAGCTGGCCTGAATCGGTAGCATTGGAAGACGGTGAGACCTTCAGGAGAGGTAATGAAAAAAAAGCGGTTGGTTGGCGCGTTAGTTGCCCTGCTCGCCATCGCGGTGTCCGGGATTGGCAGTTTCACTCCAAATGCCGTAGCAGATGCCACATTGCCGTTCACCCAGCGGTATTCCACCAACGCCAACGGCGCCATCATCTCGATTGGCAACCAGTTGCTCACCTGCCCGGATTCTGACGACCGCTGCGCCGCCGCGCTGGGTGGCGCGTCTTACAACAACAACGCGTTCGTGATGACGAATCTGGACGTCGACACCGACCCGAACACCTTCAACTCGTCTTCCTCGACGCTTTCGCTGCCGCAAGGCGCGCAGGTGCTCTGGGCGGGCATCTATTGGGGGGCGCGGCTGAACGCCGGCTCCAAAGGGCAGGCGGCCAGCGGGGACCGCACCGTGATGTGGCTGAAGGCGCCCGGCACGTCCAGCTACCAGGTCGTCAACTCGCAGGCCGAATTCGGGCCGAACTCCACCAGTTCGAACGCCTATCAGGAATTCGCCGACATCACCCAGGTGGTGCAGGTGGCCGGCAATGGCGACTACTGGGGCGCGAACGTGGTCGCGGGCACCGGCGAGGACCGCTACGCCGGTTGGGCGATCACCGTCGTCTACCAAGCGCCCGGAATGCCGCTGCGCAACCTGACGGTCTTTGACGGCTTCGAATACATCAACTCCGGAGCCACCAAAGGGGTGACGGTCTCCGGCTTCGTCGCCCCGCTGGCGGGCACCGTCGACGCCCAGTTGAACCTGCTGGCCTGGGAGGGTGACTTTGCCACCTCCGGTGATTACACCCGGTTGAACTCCTACCAGTTGGCCACCGCGCTCTCGCCCGGCTCGAACTTCTTCGATTCGGCGAACGGCCTGAACGGCGTCTCGGTCACCACCCGCAACCCGGCCTATCGGAACATGCTCGGCGTGGACATCAAAAACCTCGGTATCTCGGGGGCGATCAACAACGGCGACACCTCGGCGCTGTTCACTTTCAACTCCAACGGCGACGTCTACTTCCCCGGGATGCTCGGCCTGGCGATCAACCTCTACGCCCCGGATTTCACCTCGTCGTCGAAATCGGTGGTGAACCTCTCGGGCACCGGCACCGCGAAACCCGGCGACGTGCTGCAGTACACGCTGGAGTACACCAACACCGGCCAAGACCCGGCGGTGAACCTGCTGGTCAAGGATGTGCTGCCCGCGAACGTCACCTATGTGCCCGGCTCCCTGGTGGCGCTCTCCGAGCCGGGGCTGAGTGCCCCCTACACCGTCACCGACGCTACCGACTATGACCGCGGCGAATTCATCCCGCCGGGGACCGGTGCGCCCTCGGGCACCGTGCAGATGCGGATCGGCTGCGGGTCGGGCTGGTGCGGCTCGCCGGGCAGCGGCTTCGAGTCGAGCACCATCTTGAACGTGGGCGACACCTCCTACTTCCAATTCCAGGTGACGGTCGACAACGCGGCTGGCGGCACCACGTTGACGAACATCGCCGATCTGGCCTACCAGACCGGCACCACCGGCGTCTCCGCGAACTACGACACCCCGCCGGTGAGCGTGAACGTGAGCCGGATCGCCGACGTCGCCATCACCAAGAACATGACGCCCAACCCGGCCATCGCCGGCCAGGCGGGCACCACCACGTTGACGGTCACCAACGCCGGCCCGAACACCGCCACCAACGTGGTCGTCACCGACCCGGTGCCCAGCTACTACACCCCGACTGCGGTGAACGTCACCCTCACCGCGTCCGGCGGCTCGCCCACTCCCGGCCCAGCCTGTCCGGTACCCGCGACGGGCGCGCAGGTGACCTGTTCGCTGGGTGATCTGCCGGTGGGCACCACGGCGGTGGTCACCATCGCCGGCCAGCCGGATTCCGCCACCTTGGACACCTCGCTGTCGAACATCGCCACCGTGTCCACCGACGCCTACGATCCGGTGATGACCAACAACGTCGCCTCCGTCTCCATCCCGATGTCGCATCAGGCGGATCTGAAGATCGCGAAGACCACCTCCACCACCACCACCGCGGCCGGCACTTTGGTGACCTGGACGCTCACCGTCACCAACCAGTGCCCGAGTTCGGCCACCGGCACCTGCCTGTCGGACGCGGAAGGCGTCGTCATCTCGGACAACGTGCCCGACCCGTCGAAACTGGTGCTGCTCTCGGCCACCGGCGGCACCGGCGCGGGCGGCGCGCAAGGGACGGTGCCCGTCTCCTGCCCCACCTCCAGCTTCACCGCCGTCTCGCTGCAATGCACCGTCAACTCCGCCGACGGCACCGGGCGGCTCACCCCGGGCGCCACCGCCGTGGTCACCGTCACCAGCTACATTCCCGCCAACGTCGCCCAGGGCACCGCGGTGTCGAACAGCTCCGGCGTCACCTCCACCACCTTTGACCCGAACCAGGCGGACAACATCTCCACCGCTTCAGTGAGCGTGGCCGCCCCGTCGGCTGACATCGCGCTCACCAAAACCGGCCCGGACACCGCCGTCGCCGGCAGCACCATCAGCTACACCATCACCGCCGTCAACAACGGGCCCTCGGACGCCACCGGCGTGGTGATCGCCGACCCGCAGATTCCCGGTTTGGATTTCACCAACGCCACCGTCGTCGCGGATCGCGGCGGCTGCACCTCGCTGCCCTGCACCATCGGCGGGCTGCCCGGCCCGAACACCCCCGGCGGGGTGGGCGCGAAAGCCAACGTGACCATCGCCGGCGTGCGCGTCGACCCCAGCTTCACCGGCACGTTGGCGAACACCGCCACCGTCAGCTCCACCTCCACCGATCCGGTGAGTTCGAACAACACCGCCACCGCCAACACCACCGTCACCAACCAGGCCGACCTGGCGATCACGAAGACCGCCAGCTTCTCCAAGGTGCCCGCCCCCGGAACCGACCAAGAGGTCTCCTACACCATCACCGTCACCAACAACGGCCCCTCGGCGGCGAACGGCTTCAGCCTCACCGACACGCTGCCCACCACGGTGCTCTCCTACACCCACCCCGATTACAGCTTCACCACCGGCACCGGCTCCTGCACCTTCACCGATCCGACGCTGAGCTGTTCCGGGTCGGGCAGCATTCCGGTGGGCGGCACGGTGGTGCTGCAGGTGAACATGTACGAGGCCGACCTCTACGCCGTCGAGCCGACCAGCTTCGTGCAGACCGCCACCGTCATCGACAACGTGAGCGGGGACACGAACGACACCGCCACCTTCACCAACTCCGGCGAACAGCAGGCCGACCTGGCGCTCACCAAGACTTCCGCCGGCGACTTCATCGCGGGCAACGACGGCTCCTATGGGGCTTTCACCCAGGTGAGCTATACCTTGAACGCCACCAACAACGGGCCGGACGCCACCACCAACCCGATCTTCGTGGACACGTTGCCGCCGGGCGTCTACTACGTCTCCGACTCGCAGAACAAGTGCACCGTAACCTCAGCCGGGTCGCTCACCAACCCGGAGATCATCACCTGCGACTTCACCCCGGCGGCGGGCGTCACCACCGTGAATCCCGGAGCTTCGATCTCCGACACCATCGACGTGATGCTCGACCCGCAGTTGGCCGCTGGCGAGATCATCAACTCGGCCACCGTGATGTCAGACGTCACCGATCCTTCAGAGGCGAACAACACCGCCGTGCACACCGACACGGTGAGCGTCGACGCGGACGTGGAGGTGGACACCTTCGACATTTCCATGTGCGACACCAGGGTGATCGGCTCCGACCCGTGCGACTCTTCGTACACCGGGCCGGGCTCGCTGCGCACCGTCTACATGCACTATGTGAACAATGGCCCGTCGGCGGCCAAGGACGTGGTGATCCGTTCGAATGTGGAGCTGACCAGCCAACTCACCGGCGATTTCCCCTCTTGGTGCCATTCGGTGAACCAGGAGCTGGTCTGCGACGTGGACCAGTCCCCGGACTTCCAGTCTTTGGGCGGCGTCCTCCCGCCGGGCAGCGGCCTGGAGTTGGGCTTCACCTTCACGGTGGCGCCCTCTGATTCGTCCGGGACGCTCGGCCCGTGCACCACCCCGGACCCGCCGGCCCCGTGGTACACCCCGCCGAACTATTGCAACGACTTTGGCGGCTGGGCGGAGATCACCACCTCCTCGCCGGACGACGTGCTCTCCAACAACGGTTTGACGACCCAGTTGGCGGTCGGCGACCCGTATACCAACCTGAAGATCTCGAAGACCGCGCTCTCCACCGTCGTCGATCCGAGCACCAGCCACGACGACTACATCGCGGGCGCGAAGTTCGGCTATCAGATTGACGTCTGGGTGGACGGCGGCGACACCGGCGCGGCCGACGCCGCGAATGTGGTGGTCACCGATTCGCCGGTCCCGGCCGGCTTCCACGTCACCCAGGTGAACACGCCGCAGGGCACCTGTACCGTCAGCGGCACCGGCGGGGAGACAGACAACGTGGTCTCCTGCTCACTGGGCACCGTGCCCGGCCAAGGCGCGAACGCCTCCCCGCAGAAGATCACCATCACCGTCTATGGGACGATCGACTCGGACGCCGCCGCCGACGGCTTGGTGAACCAAGCGGAGGCCACCTCCACCACCCACAACATGTCTGACGAAGCCACCGACGTCACCGCCGAGGCCACCGTCGACGTCATCGACCAGGCCGATTTGCAGCAGATGAAGACGGCCGACGCGGCGGTGTATTACGCGGGCGCGAACGTCGGCTATACGCTCACCACCATCAACAACGGCCCCTCGGACACCGACGACGCCATCGTCACCGACACGCTGCCCATCGGGTTGGATCTGGACACCTCGAAGTCGCCGAACTGCGCGGTCTCCAGCGGTGACGCGACCACCGGCGAAGTGGTGGTGTGCACCATCGGGGCGATTGCCGCCCACGATTCGGTGAACATCCGCATCGAGGCGAAGACCGACCCGCGCGACCTGCGGCCCTACTGGTGCCCCGGCCAGCCCGGCGTCGAGGGCGTCACCTGCCCCGAGGAACTGCCGCCCACCGACCTTTCCGGCGGGAAGAGCGCCTCCGAGCCGATTCCGCGTCCGATCACGAACACCGCGGTGGCCTCCTCGTCGGCCACCGACACCAACCCGGACAACAACACCGCCACGGTGGAATCGCTACTGGATCGGCTGGCGGACATCGCCGTCACCTCCTCGGTGAGCACCGACACCCCGGCGGCGGGCACCGACATCACCTACACGCTCACCGGCGTGAACAACGGCCCGTCAACCGCCGACAGCCCGGTGGTGGACGCCGAGATGCCGCCTGGTTTCATCATCACCAACATCAACGTGCCGACGATGAGCTGCTCCACCTCGCAAGTCGGCAATGTGCAGACGCTGCACTGCGTCGGCCTGAAGCCCACCAGCTACCGCGATTCCTTCCTGCCCGGCTTCACCATTCCGGGCACGGTGACGGTACACATCCCCCAGGACACTCCCGCCGGGCAATACACCTCCACCAACCACACCTATTCTTTGAATCCGGTTGAGTGCCCCGATCCGGGGGCGGGCACCTGCGAATCCGACTACACCAACAACTACGCCCCGGCGACGGTGAACGTGGTGGTGGTCTCGGACACCAAGGTGGTCAAGACGCTGGTTTCGCCGAACCCGGTGGTGGCGGGCAAACCGGCCACATATCGCTTGACGGCCACGAACGCCGGCCCGTCGGTGGCGCACAACGTGGTGATCTCGGACACCGTGCCCGACGGGGTGACATTCGAATCCGCGCAGATTGAGGGCGGCGCGGCCTGCCCCGCCCCGAGCGACCACGACCAGCAGCGGGTGGTGAACTGCAACGCGGGCTCGCTGGCTCCCGGCGAGACGAAGTCAGCGCTGATCACCTTCGACCTGGCCAAGGACTACACCGGCGAGTTGTGCAACGGCGCGCTGGTCGGCTCCGGCGGCTTGGACCCGAACGCGGCCGACAACGATTCGAAGTTCTGCTCCACGGCCGTCGAACCGCCGGAAACCGACGTCGGCATCACGCTCACCGCGAAGACGAAGACCGTCCAGGTGGGCAAAAAGGCGACGTTTACCGCCGTGATCAAGAACAACGGGCCGAACGCCACCGACGACACCGTGGTCACCTTCGAGCTCCCGGATGGCTTCACGGATTACTCCGGGGTGCTGGTCAAATCGTCGACGGGCACCAACCCGCAGGCGAAGTGCAAGGTCGGCTCGCTGATCTGCACCATCGGCGATCTGGGCGTCGGCCAGTCGGTCACCTATGAGATCACCGGCAAGGTGACCAAGGCGGCCGGGAAGCAGCTGACGCTGAAGGGCACCGTCACCCATGACGACACCGACACCAACGCCGCCAACGACACCGCGAAGGCTTCAGTCGAAGTGACGGCCACGCCCTCCCCGTCCCCCTCGCCGTCACCTGGCCCGCTGCCGTACACCGGCTTCGATCCGCTGCCGCTGCTGGCCGTCGCGGGCATCCTAGTGATTGCGGGCGCATTCTTCCTGATTCGTCGGAAGCGGTAGCTACACTGGCTTCATGACCGCCACCATCGCGGCTGCCGTCGAGTCGCGCATCGAGGTGAAGAAGTCCGTCTTCCTCGGCCTGCTCGCGCCCGTCAAGACCGTCGCCGAAGCTGACGCGATCATCACCGCCCGCCGCAAAGAGCACTATTCGGCCCGGCACCATTGCACCGCCTTGATCGTCGCCGACACCCAGCGTTCCAGCGACGATGGGGAGCCGGGCGGCTCGGCCGGCCTGCCGATGCTCACCGTGTTGCGCCACCACGAGCTGACGGACGTGCTGGCCATCGTCACCCGCTACTTTGGCGGCACCCTGCTCGGCGTCGGGGGCCTGATCCGCGCCTACTCCGACGCGGTCGCCGCCGCCATCGCCGCCGCCACCCTGCTCACCTACCGTTCCGCCATCCGCGCCACCATCGTGGCTGGCTACGACCGCGCCCCCGCCTTCGAACACCTGCTGCGCACCTGGGCCGACTCCAGCGCCGCCACCGTCGAAGCCGTCGACTACGCCGCCGCCGTCACCTTCACCGTCCTGCTCCCCACCCCCGCCCTCCCCTCCCTGCAAACCCTCCTCGCCCCCCACCCCGAAATCACCCTCCTTTCCACCGAAGCCACCGGCACCTGGACCCCCTAACCCGCTCCCCACCAGCCGTCATTCTCAGCCGAAGGCTGGGAATCCAGTGAGGAGGAAGCCGGAGGCACTCCGACGAACCAAGGGTGCCCGAGCGAAGCGAGGACAATTCCGGAGGCTGGCACACTAGAATCGGGGCATGGCGAATATCACTGTGGAACGGGTGGAGACGCGGATCTATCGCGGGAGCAATGGGCGGGGCCAGGAGGTCATGATCGGCCCGAAGGATACTGAGGGTGTGTTTTCGCCCGGGGAGTTGCTGCAGTTGGCGTTGGCGGGGTGTGCCGGGATGAGTTCCGATCTGGCGATCACCCGGCGGGTCGGCGAGGTGCCGCGGACGGTGGAGGTGGAGGCGGTGCACCACGAGACGGAGGATCGCTTCACCAGCTTCGCCGAGCGGATCACACTGCACGCCGACATCGACGCGGAAACGCTGGAAGCCGTGCGGCAGGTGGCCATCCGCGCCATCGAGACTGGCTGCACCATCGGCCTGACGATCGAGCGCAGCGCCCCCGTCAGCCACGAAATCGTCGCCGGATAGCCGCTATTCTGTGTGAATTCTTCGTTACAAAATCCGAAAAACAACGAGATTCACGTGGACAGTGACGAATCTCGTCACACTTGCCATTTAGTCTTGCCCAATCCAGTCCGCGCGCCCATTTGCGCGGTCTGGGGGCTAAGAAAGGAAGTGACATGGAGCAATTTGAAACCATTATTGGCGACATTGATAGCTTCGTCTGGAGCATCTACCTGCTCATCCCGCTGCTGGCGGGCACCGGCATCGTGCTCACCATCCGGTTGCGGGGCATCCAGTTCACCAAGCTGTGGCCAGCATTGAAGCTGGGCCTGTTCAAGCGCAAGGATCCCGGCTCGGACGGCGACATCTCGCATTATCAGGCGCTCACCACCGCATTGGCGGCCACCGTCGGCGTCGGCAACATCGTCGGTGTGGCGACCGCGATTGGCGCTGGCGGCCCCGGCGCGCTGTTCTGGATGTGGATCACCGGCATCTTGGGCATGGCCTCAAAGTACTCCGAGGCGTTCTTGGGCGTGAAGTACCGCGAGAAGGACGCCAAGGGCGAAGTGATGGGCGGCCCGCAGGTCTACCTGAAGAAGGCGATCAAAGGCCCGGTAGGCAAGATCCTCGGCGTGCTCTTCGCCATCTTTGGCGCGCTGGCGGCTTTCGGCATCGGCAACGGCACCCAGGTGGACTCCATGACGTCCAACTTGGATTCGGCTTTCGGTATCCATCCGACGATCACCGGTTGCGTCATCATGATTCTGGTCGGCCTCACCTTGATCGGCGGCATCAAGTCCATCGGCAAGGTCACCGCCGCATTCGTCCCGTTCATGATCATCGTCTATCTGATCGCCGGCCTGATCGTGTTGGTGATTTACGCTGGCAACATCATCCCGGCCTTCGGCATGGTCTTCCATGACGCCTTCACCGGCACCGCGGCAGCCGGCGGCTTCCTCGGCTCGACGATCGCGTTGGCGCTGCAGAAGGGCATGGCCCGCGGCATTTTCTCCAACGAGTCCGGCATGGGCTCGGCGGCCATCGTGGCAGCGGCCGCGCAGACCACCCACCCGGTGCGCCAAGGCTTGGTCTCCATGACGCAGACGTTCATCGACACCATCATCGTGGTGACCTTCACCGGCTTGGTGATCATTTCCTCCGGCGCTTGGCAATCCGCCAGTGCCTCTGAGGAAGCTGGCAAGTTGACGTCGGTGGCTTTCGATTCCGCGTTCGCCGGCGTCGGCCCGAAGATCGTGGCCTTGTGCATCGTCTTCTTCGCGCTCTCCACCGTGATCGGCTGGGCCTATTACGGCGAGCGCTGCGCCGTCTCGCTGCTGGGCATCAAGGTGCAGCTTCCGTACCGGATCGTCTTCACCGCGATGATCGTGGTCTGGGCGATCTGGAAGTCCGATCTGATCTGGAACATCGCCGACATCCTGAACGGCCTGATGGCCTTGCCGAACTTGATCGGCTTGCTGATCCTTTCCGGTTTGATCGCGCGGGAGACCCGGGCATATCTGCAAAAGGATCCGGATCTTTCGGAAGGCGGCGTCGAGTTGGAGCCGCTGAAGGCCTTCTCGCTCCAGGGCGGCAAGGTGGCTTGGGTGGAAACCGAGGAGCGGGTCACCAAGCTCTAACAGCCTGATTTAGGTAACAAATCAATACCAATCCCGGCCCGCCAGCGAGTGGAACGGTGAACTCTGGTTCACCTTCCGGCGGGTCGGGATAACATTAGACGGTTGAAAAATCAACCCTGTTTGACAGGCAGGAAAGGGAAAAACCATGAAGAAAGTACTTGCCGTTGTCGCCACGTTGGCGTTGGCGGTTTCATTGGCGGGCTGCGGCGGTAGCGGTAGCTCGGGCAGCTACAAGATTGCGATCACGAAGTTCTTGGCGCACCCGTCGTTGGATCAGATCTCCGACGGCTTCAAGGACGCGCTGAAAGAGGCCGGCATCGAGGCCACCTATGTGGAAGACGACGCGCAGGCTGAGGTGGCGAACACCACCACCATCGCGGGCAAATACGCGGCCGATTCGTCTATCGACCTGGTGCTCGGCATCGCCACCCCGTCAGCCCAGGCGCTGGTGACGGCGATCACGGATCGTCCGATCCTCTACGCCGGCGTCACCGATCCGGTCACCGCGGGCATCGTGCCCAGCTGGGAGGCTTCCGGCACGAACGTCACCGGCACCTCCGATCTCAACCCCGAAGGCAAGCCGCTCGGCTTGATCTTGGAGGCGCTTGGCGCGGACAATGTCACCAAGGTCGGCTTCCCGTACACGCTCAGCGAGGCGAACTCGGTGCAGCAGTTGGAGCAGTTGCAGGCTGAGGCCGAGGGCACTGGCGTGGAGATCGTCCCGGCGGGCGTCTCTAATGCCTCGGAGCTCACCCAGGGCCTGGAGTCGCTGAAGTCGAAAGGCGTGAACGCCATCCACATCGGCACCGACAACACCATCGTCGGCGCGATGTCGCAGGTGGTGTCCTACTGCCAGCAGAACCAGATTCCGCTGTTCACCTTGGACACCAACTCCGTCTCCGAGGGCAGCATCGCCGCGCGCGGCATCGACTACTACAAGCTCGGGCAGCGCACTGGCGAGATGGCCATCCAGATCCTCAAGGACGGCGTCGATCCGGGCACCATCCCGCAGTTGCAGGTGCTGGACACCGAGGTCGTCGCCAACCCGACGGCCGCCGCCGCCATGGGCGTGACGCTCTCCGAGGAGTTCCTCGCGAACGCCACGATCGTCGGTGGCGAGTAGTCGGCGCAAGCTGAAAATAACCTGATACCGGCCATCGTGTTTTGCGGTGGCCGGTACGCTGGGTTTGCTTTCGAGGGAGGAAGAAGATGATCGCCGCAGTCGAACAGGGCTTGATTTTTGCCCTGCTCGCGCTCGGCGTCTTCCTCACCTATCGCATCCTCAATCTTCCGGATCTGACGGTTGACGGCTCGTTCACCACCGGTGGCGGCACCGCGGCCATCATGATCTTCAACGGCCTTGATCCCTACCTCGCCACCGTGTGCGGCTTCGTCGCCGGGGCGATAGGCGGGCTGATCACCGGCCTGCTGCACACCAAGCTGAAGATCGACGGGCTGCTCGCGTCAATTTTGACGATGATCGCCCTCTACTCGATCAACCTGCGGGTGATGTGGGGGCCGAACATCTCGTTGAATCTGCGGCCGGACGACGCCAATCCCGGCCATTCGATCCCGGTGGTCGACATCTTCACCCCGTTGAAAGAGGCCGGGTTGCTCTACTCGTGGGAGCTGATCGGCATCCTCGCCGTGATCGTGGCGGTGGTGCTGGTGCTGCTCTATTGGTTCCTGAACACGAACTTCGGCCTTGCCGTGCAGGCCACCGGCGACAATCCGGGCATGGCGTTGGCGAACGGCATCTCCACGGATCGCACCAAGATCGTCACCCTGATGCTCTCCAATGGGCTGGTGGGGCTTTCCGGAGCCTTCTATGTGCAGTTCAACGGCGCGGCGGACATCCAGATGGGCGTCGGCATGATCCTGGTCGGCCTGGCCTCGGTGATCGTCGGCAACGCGATTCTGGGCACCCGTTTCATGTTCCTGGCCACCCTCGGCTCGGTGATCGGCTCACTGCTTTACCGGCTGATCATCTTCTGGGCGCTCTCCTGGGAGATCCAGGTCGGCGACGTCTCGTTGACGACCAGTCCGGGGGATATGAAGCTGATCTCGGCGGTGCTGGTGGTGCTGGCGCTCGCCCTCTCGAAGGCCGAGTGGCTGCGCAAGACGTTCAACGCGCTCTCCCCGTGGCGTGAGAAACCGGGAGTCCCCGAGCCGATGGCCGATCCGGCCTTGAAGGCGCCGCTGCCGTTGTCCTCACCGGGCACCGACGACATGATCGCGGAGGTGGACGCCGATGCTTAGCCTCCAACAGGTCTCCAAGACTTTTTTCCCAAACACCGTGAACGAGCGCAAGGCGCTGCGCGAGGTGGATTTGCGGCTTGACGAAGGCGATTTCGTCACCATCATCGGCTCGAACGGGGCCGGGAAATCCACCCTGCTGAACGTGATCGCCGGCTCGCTGCCGGCGGACGGCGGGGTGATCAGCATTGACGACAAGGATGTCACCAAGCTGCCCGATTTCCGCCGCGCCTCGCTGATCGCCCGCGTTTTCCAGGATCCGCAGGCGGGCACCTCACCACATTTGACGATCGAGCAGAACATGGCCATCGCGCTCACCAGGGGCAAGGGCCGCGGCTTGGGCCGGGGCGTTTCGCCGGAGCGCCGGGCCGCCTTCAAAGAAGAGTTGAAGGTGCTGGGCTTGGGGCTGGAAGACCGGCTGCGCACCCGCGTCGGGATGCTCTCCGGTGGCCAGCGGCAGGCGCTTTCGCTGCTGATGGCGGCCTTCACCCGGCCGAAGATCCTGCTGCTGGACGAGCACACCGCCGCGTTGGATCCGCAGCGGGCCGAGCTGGTCACCAATCTGACGGTCAAGGTGGTGGGCGAATCGAAGCTGACGGTTTTGATGGTCACCCACAACATGGCCCAAGCGCTGCGGGTCGGCAACCGCCTGGTGATGATGCACGAAGGGCGGATCATCTACGAGCTGGACGCCGAAGCCAAAAAGCAGACCTCCGTCGCCGACCTGATGAACGAGTTCAAACGCGTCAAAGGCCAAATGGCCGACCGCTCACTCCTCTCATAGCGTTAGCGAACGCCATATCCTGGCCGTAGACTGGTGCCAAGGAGGTTTCCAATGGCGGATTTCACCGATCTTGCGCAGGCCCAGGCCGCGCTCGCAGATCCGAATCTTCCGGGGCCGCAACTGGCCTTGATTTCGACGCTGCAGCCCACCTTGCGCGCCCAAGTGGCGGCCCATCCGAACGCCTATCCGCAGTTGCTCAGCTTCATCGCCACCAACGCGGACGACGCAGCCCGGGCCATCGCCGCCCAGCGGCTCGCGCCACCCGCGCCCGCGGCTCCCGAAGCACCTGTCGCCGCCGCGCCGCCAGCCGCTGACGAAACCGTCGCCTCAGCTCCCCAGGAGCCGGTCGCTGACGAAACCGTCGCCGCAGCTCCCCAGGAGCCCGTCGATGCGGACGAGACCATCTTGCGGATGCCCGCGGAACCCGCCGCAGACGAGACCATCATCCCGACTCCCGAAGCGGCCGAACCTCTGGAGGCGGAGGAAATCGCCCCCGAGCCCGCAGTGGCTGAAGCGGAACCCGCCACCCCGGAGCCGGAGGAAATCGCCCCGGCCGGGCCAGTCTTCGCCGCTTCGCCAGACCTCGGTCAACCGTTCACGGCAAACTACCCGCCGGATCAGGTGGTCTATCCGCCCGATCAGGTCGGCTATCCGTCGATGCCGCCCAACTATCCGCCCGCGCAAACGGCTTATCCCCCCGCGCAAGCGGCTTATCCGCCCGCGCCGCCGGTCTATCCGCCGCCGCCTGGAGGCCCGGCTGGGCCCTACGGCTTCCCACTCCAGCAGCGGAAGTCCAAAAACGGGCTGATCTTCGGCATCATCGGGGCGGTCGTGGTAGCTGCCGCCGGGGTAGGCCTGTATCTGTGGCAGCCGTGGGCTGGCGGTGGCCATTCGAATCCGGTGTTGACGACAGCCCAGGTGGAGCAGTTGCTCACCAGCACCGTGCTGGAGTCGCTGCCAGATTCGTCCGACGGTTGGGAATCGCGTTCCGTACTTCTTGACATCCCTTGGACTGGTGACAGTTGCGTGGCTGCCATACTTCGTGTCGATGAATTGGAATCAACTACTTACGCCACGATTGACAGCATTGATCGCGGCATCGGCAGCGCACATTTGGTCAACTTCACAGTGCCCGTAAATACCGACGAAGAGTTCTTTTCGAACTTGCAAAGCTGCTACACCTCGACGCTTACCGGCAGCTTCACGGAGGTCGAGGGTGGCGTCGTCGCCGAAAATGATGGCAATCGCACTTTCTACTATGGTTCCGTAGCCGTGGAGATCTGGAGCGACCCCAAGGGACAGATCGACACCGAAGACTTCATGAAGCGGCTGGTGACCGCCGTGGACGCGGTCGCCGCCGGAAAGAAAGTGCCGTAACCCGGTTTAGTCCAACCTGGTTCAGCTCTGCAGGTGGGCGCGGACGAACCACTGGAACTTCTCCAGTTCCGCCGTCGCCCCGATGAAGAGGTCCTGGGTGACCGGATCGATCTCGGTGGCGTCGATGGCCTCCCGGTTCGCCGCGATCACGATGTCGTACACCTTGTTGACGGCCGCCAGATGGTCTTGCACGTTGCCATGGTTCAACGTGTAAGGCAGCGGGCTGGTGATCGCGCTGGCCAAGCCGACCGGCGTGCCGCCCAGGGTGGCGATCCGCTCCGCCGCCTCGTCAGCGTAACCGCGCACCAGGTCGATCTGCGGATCAAGCATCTCGTGGACGGCGATGAAGTTCGGCCCCACCACGTTCCAGTGGACGTGCTTGAGCAGCAAAGACAGATCGTTGTACGCGCTCAAGCGCTGCTGCAGGATGGCTACTACTTTGTCGGCGGTGGCGTCGGTGACGCCCGCGATGGCACTGGGCATGTTTTCTCCTTTAGTTCGCAACTCTCCCGTAAGGGTATCCTAACGCGCTCGCGTTCGCCCGCGTTCGCGAATAGTTGTGGTTCTTCCGGCGGATTCCCGCCTCGCCTTGGCCATCACCCCCACTCCGTGATACCCTTATCGTCGCTGTCCAACATCACGCGCGAGTGGCGGAATGGCAGACGCGCACGGTTCAGGTCCGTGTGCCCGAAAGGGCGTGGAGGTTCAACTCCTCTCTCGCGCACGCAGACATGAGAAACGGGAAGCCAACCGAGGCTGGCTTCCCGTTTGGTTTAAGGATTACTTGGTGGAGGTGGTGACGACCTGGCCGACGGATACGCCGGCGGTGATCGGTACACCGAAGCTGACCGTCTGGAAGCCGGAGGAATCCCCGGCCATGATCTTGTCAGGGCTTTCCGTCGAGAGCACACCATTGGTGACCGGAGTGCTGGCGGAAACGCCATACGTCTGGCCACCGAAAGACATGAATGAACCGGGGGCGGCGCTGGCCACGGAAGCCGTCGCCAAGACACCCACAAGAGCGGTTGCACACATCACTAGCATCTTTTTCATATTGGTTCTCCTGGTAGTAGTTTTTCCTGATTTCGAGGCTACCGAAAAACCCCAAACCCCCAAGTGGGAGCGTGATTCGGGTGGTGGGGCGGTCTCGCGGACGCACGGGAGGGGGCGCGGTGTGAGAGGATTGGCATTCGAAACCACTGAAGGGAGCGAACATGGCTTTGAGTTTGGAGACCTTGGCGGTACACGCCGGGCAGGAGCAGGCGGATCCGACGACGCACGCGCGGGCGGTGCCGATCTATCAGACGACGTCGTTTACGTTTGATTCGACGGAGCATGCGGCCGATCTGTTTGCGTTGCGGCAGCCGGGAAACATCTATACCCGGATCACGAATCCGACGAACGAGTTCTTCGAGCAGCGGATCAACGCCTTGGAGCGGGGCATCGGGGCGCTGTCGACGGCCTCGGGGGCCGCGGCGATCACCTATGCGGTGCTGAATCTCACCAGTGCGGGCGACAACATCGTCGCCCTCTCCACCCTCTATGGCGGCACGTTCGCGCTGTTCGCGCACACCCTCACCCAATATGGGATCGAGGCCCGCTTCGTCGATCCGAAGCGTCCGGACGAGTTGGGCAAGTATGTGGACGCGCACACCAAGCTGGTCTTCGGCGAGAGCATCGGCAACCCGGCCATCAACGTCATCGACCTGGACGCCTGGGCGGAGGCCGCCCACAGCTTCGGGCTGCCCTTTATCGTCGACAACACCGTCCCCACCCCCTTCCTGTGCCAGGTGTTCGATCACGGGGTGGACGTTTCGGTGCATTCGGCCACCAAGTATCTGGGCGGCCACGGCACTACCATGGGCGGCGCGATCGTCGATTCGGGCAAGTTTGATTGGCTCGCCCACGCGGAGCGTTTCCCGAACATGACCAGCCCCGACCACGCCTACCATGAGACAGTCTGGACGGACGCCGCCGGCCCAGCCGCCTACATCGTACGGGCCCGCACGGTGCTGCTGCGGAACACCGGCGCGGTGATCTCCCCGTTCAACTCCTGGCTGCTGCTGCAGGGCATGGAGACGCTGCACCTGCGCATGGAGCGGCATTCGTCAAACGCGCTGGCGGTGGCCACCTACCTCGAAAGCCACCCGAAGGTCGCCTGGGTGAACTACCCCGGCCTGGATTCCAGCCCCGACAAGCCCATCGCCGAGCGGGTGCTCACCGGCAAGGGCTTCGGCGGCCTGCTCTCCTTCGGGCTGAAGGCGGGCCGGGCGGCTGGCAGCGATTTCATCGAGGCGCTGACGGTATTCTCGCACCTGGCCAACATCGGTGACGCGAAGAGCTTGGCCATCCACAACGCCACCACCACGCACTCCCAGCTCACCGAGCCGGAGCTGCGCGACGCGGGCGTGGCTCCCGAAATGGTCCGCCTCTCCATCGGTATCGAGAACCCCGACGACCTGATCGCCGACCTCGACCAAGCCCTCGCCCGCACCTAATCAAAATGGACTTGGCAAGCTCTCTTGGAGAATGCGGATAGTGTTGGAACACTGTCTAGAAAGGGATTTCATGAAAAAAGCAGTGATTGGAATTGTGGCGCTGTTGGCGTTGGCCGGTTGCTCCGGCACGCCGAGTGAGAGTGCCGTCGGCTTCAACCAGGAGGCGTTCTGCGAGTTGGTGAACACCGACACGGATGAAACGAATTTCGCATTGGCCATCGAGCAGCTACAAAAAGTGCGCGCAGTGGCTCCCGAGGACATGTATGCCGACATCGACGTCTTCATCAGCTACTTTGAGTTGCTGCAAGAAGCCGGTGACGACACTGACAAGCAGGCGGAGCTCACCCCGCAGTACGAGGAGCTAATCGAAAAGATGCAAACCGCCTCTGAGAACTTGAACACGAGGACGTCGGAGCTCTGCGGCGAGCCCACCTCCACAGAAACTCCCGCAGAGTAGTTTGCCGCACAAAGGGTTGCGTCAATAGGCGGCAGAAATCCACAAAACTGCACCGGAATAACGCGGCCGGTCTTAACGTTGTAGCTGTTGAGAGATGCTCATCGGCTACAACGTTAGGAACCACATGAAACTCCGCTCTGCCCTGTTTGTCCCCGCCTTGGTGGCGGCGCTGCTCGCTGGCAGCGCTGTCGCGGCCCCCGCGGAAGCTGCCGCCCCGCCCGTCAAAGTGAAGGTGTCCTCCAAGGTCTTCAAGACCGGCGGCACCTTCCCCTATGACATCGCCGTGGGCGCGAAGAACGGCCGGCTCTACGTGCTCGACCACGACAAGCCGATCGTCACGGTGCTGAACCAGAAGACCGGCAAGCAGATCGCCAAGATCAAGCTGACGAACGCGAAGGTCTACGAAATCAACGGCATCAAGGCCCTCGGCAACAAAGTGTACGTGCTGGACGGCTACCGCCACCGCATGTACGTGATCGACGCCACCAAGAACAAGCTGGTCAAGACGGTGATACTGCCGCACAGCGAGACCACCTTCGACGATCCGGAAGTGATGGAAGTCTCCCCGGACGGCAAGCGCATCTACATCGGGCCGCACTACGGCACCAAGATCCTCTCCTACAGCGTGAAGGCCGACAAGGTGACCGCCAAGTACGACATCTCCAAGATCTTCAAGGTCTTCCCGGCCGAAGCGAACGTCACCTCCGGCCAGGTCGTCGACATCGCCACCTCGGACTCCGGCCGCTACCTCTACCTCTCGATGATGGTGGGCATGAGCGTCGACATCTTCTCGATGCTTGCCATCTACGACACCAAGACCAAAAAGGTCACCGCGGTGGAGACCAGCAAGGATAACCCGTGGGGCCTGGGGAATACGGAGTTCTTCGATCTGCTGAATGTCGGCAAGGACAAGGTATACCGCACGGTGAGCACCGAAGTAGAGGACGGCCAGCCGTTCTACGTCGAGGTGCTGGATCTGTCCAACCCGAAAAAGATCAAGAGCATCGACCGGGTGCCGCTGCCGAAGGGCAACATCGGCTACAAGATGCTTTACACCCACGGCTATGTGCTGGTGAACAACCCCGACCAGGACGGCTTCACCAAGTATCTGCCGGACCCGCTGACGGTGCAGATCATCGACACCAAGAAAAAGGGCGCGAAGGCCGTGGTCGGCTCGTTCAGCTCCAAGTCAAATGAGATGCTGGTCGGCGCGCTGTCGAAGGACGGCAAGACCGTCTACTACATCAATGGCGGCGCTCCCGATCCGGGCTGGAAAGGCAAGGTGACGGTCGCGAAGCTCAGCTTCAAGTAACCAAACTTGCCCAACGATCAGTTGGGCGGGGGCAGCTCCTGCTGGGGTGGAGCTGCCCCCTTTCTTTCTCACCATCCTCACGCATCCAGGTAGATCACTAAATCACTCAGTGGAATCCCAAGACCGTAAGCCAGGTGATACCAGGATGTGAGTGCGCCACCGCGATCGCCATTTAGCAAATTCAGCACGGCGTTGCGGCTCAACCCACTCCGAGCGGCCAGTAGATCAATAGTCATACCGTCGATGGACTCTCGGCGTCGGCGAGACGCGGCCTTCAAGGCGTCGAGGTTCGGTTCTGGGGGTGGTTCAAGCCCGTAGAACGATACCCTCTCGCGTGGTCTCCTCACTTGTTCAGGTATACATCTAAGCACCCTGATTAGTCAGCCAACGAAAGTCAACCTACATATGTGTACCAGTTATTGAAAGCCGTTCCCATTAGGGGGAATACTGCGGTAGGCACCCGAAACCGGCTGTCTGATGCGTCGCCAAAAGCCGTTTGGGAACGCTATTTACCAGAAATGGGAATACCAGCGCGCAGCCTTCAGCCACGGGCTGCCATTTCCTCTTGCTCCAACTGGGTGTAGGCGGTCTTGCCCACCAAGGTGGTGGGCAGCTCGCGGCGGAACTCGATGGTGCGCGGCACCGCCCACTTGATCAGGTGCGCCTTGCAATGCTGCACGATCTTGTGACGCAGGTGCTCGTCCTCCTCGACCCCGTCGTTGAGCACGATGAAAGCCTTCAACGCGGAGAGCTGGTAGTTGTCCGGGATGCCGATCACGCAAGCCTGCCGGACGGCCGGGTGCGCCTCCAGCACCTGCTCCACCTGGGCGGGGTAGACCGAGACGCCGGAGACCTTCACGATCCGCTTCTGGCGGCCCTTGAAGTAGAAGTAGCCGTCGTCGTCCATCGAGCCGATGTCGCCGGTGTGCAGCCAGACACGTCCGTCCGCGTGTTTGCGCAAAGTTTGCGCGGTGGCCTCCGGCTCGTTCAGGTAGCCGTTCATCAACGTCGGGCCGGTGACGCAGAACTCGCCGTCCTCGCCGTTCGGGATGGCCTCGGCGCTGACCGGATCGACGACCTTCATCAACATGCCCGGAATCGGCACGCCGATGGAGTTGTCCTTGTAGAGCTTCCGGGGCGAAATGGCGCAGGCGGTCACCGACTCGGTGAGCCCGTAGCCCTCCATCAGCTCCACCGAGCCGCCCTGCTTGATGATCGCCTCGTCGAAGCGCGCCTTCAGATCCGGGGTGAGCGAATCGCCGCCCGAATAGGCGCCGTGCAGGTTGGCGAAGGACACCTTGGCGAACTTCTCGTGCTGCAACAAAGCCTGGAACAGGGTGGGCACCCCGGCGATGAACGACGGCTGGTGCTTGAGCAGGTTGTCGATGTAGATCTTCGCGGAGAACTCCGGCACCAGGATCGGGTGCGCGCCCACCACCAGCGCGGTGTGTACGCACAAGCCCAGCCCGAAGCCGTGGAACAGCGGCAGGATGGCCAGCACCGAGTCGCCCACGGTGAATCCGGTGATCTCGTGCATGGAGAGCGCCAGGGCGTTGAAGGCGACGGAAGACAGCTCGACGCCCTTCGGCATCGACGTCGTTCCGCCGGAGAAGAGGATCACCGTGGGGGCCTGCGGATCAATGCTGCGCGTATACGGCGGCACGGCGCTGCCCTTCGCCATGAACTCCTTCCAGTTGATCACCCGGGTGTCATTGGCGGGCACCTTGGCGATCTTGCGGCCCTTGGTGATCTTGAAGCCGACCTTCTTCGGGTTGGAGAGGTAATCGGAGAAGTGGCAGATCAGCAGCTTCTTGACGACGGTGTCGTCGATGATCTCGTCCAGCTTCGGATAGAACATGTCCATGGTGACGGCCATGGTCGAGTTGGTCTGCTGCAGGTAGTGCTTCAGCTCGGCCGGCGAGGAAAGCGGATGCACCATCGCCACCCGCACGCCGATCCGGTTCAGCGCGTAGAACACCACCAGGGTGTTCGGAACGTTCGGCATCACCAGGGTGACGGTGTCGCCCGCCTTGATGCCCTGCGCCAGCATCCCGGCGGCGCAATGATCGATGTTTTCGAGCAGTTGCTCGTAGCTGAGCCGCTTGCCCATGTAGATCAAGGCCGTCAGCTTCGGCCATTTCCGCGCCGATTCGGCGACTTGTTCGTACATGGTGGTGTCGGGGACGACGATGTCGTCGGCGAAGCCTTGGTAGAGCTTCGTCCACGGACGGACGTCGGTCGCTTGCACTGTCTCCATGATTTTTTCTCCCGTTTTGTTGGTTGGTTGAGGGGGGGACGTTCGGGGGCCTAAATCTTCTCCAGTTGTGTCGGGTCAGTCAAGTAGGTGGTAAACAACTCCAATGCCCGAGCGTCATAGTAGCCGTCGGCGATACGTTCGTCCAACGCTATGCGCAACTCCACCATACGCTTTACCGCTGGTTTTCCGTCGTCTCCCACGCAGACAGTCGGTTTAACTTGCCCGATGCAGACGAAGAGCGAGCAGGTGCCCCATTCGAAGAGATGGTGGTAGGGGGCGCCCATGCCGACGCTGCCGAGGTTCGCCAGGTAGGCGCTGCAGCGCAGCGGATCGACGCCGTTGAGGAAGCCCGGGGTGTCGAAGTAGAAATCCCACAAGTCGAGTGCCTTCAGCGCGACCCGCAGCACCCCGCGCGGCATCCGCATGAACAACTCGATCAGCTTGTCGTCGTCTTTCTCATCGCCGGATTTGGCCGTCTTGATCTCGCCGCGGATCTTCGCCAAAGCGATGGCGGTGTCGTCCTCGGGCTTGATCTTGATGTAGACGTTCGTCTCCGTCGAGTCGAGTTGGTATTCCCGGCGGGCGACGAACGAGAGCTCCACGTCCTGGCGCTGCCAGAGCCGCCTGCCGATGATGTAGCGGTTCAAGGTGGGACGTTCGCGCAGGATTTTCGTCAACGCCAGCAGCACCGCCTCGAAGAAGCTGATCTCCTTTTCGGTGCCCTTGACGGCCTCAATGTAGGCGAGCAACGGCTCACAGTCGATCGTCATCGGGTAGTAGGCGATCGAATTGTTCCGCCCCTTCATGATGTAGGGGAAGATCGCGTTGAACCCCCGGCCTAAGTCAACCCGGGTGGCTCCTCTCCTATTAGCCATGGCCGTCTTTCTCTCGGATAGGTCCTGCTCGGCCCGGAGGCCGATCCGAGTGTGTTGACGAGAGCATTTTAGAACGATTCCCACCTAACTGCCTAACCAAGGCCATTTTGACGCGCCGCGAAAGAGTTGCGGTAGGCTAGTTCCATGTTTGAAGCCATTCTCGCCGTCGGGCTCTTCGGGCTGCTGATCGGCGGGTTTGAGTTGCTTGGCTGGCAGCGCCAGCGGGTGGTCCGTGCATATCGTGAGTCCTTGGAATCGTCAGATTTTCGGTGGGGTCGTCAAGTTACCCCGCCAGCCCCGGCGTCTTCCCCGGTATTTCCCGGCTGAAGCGATAGTGTGGAGGCTGAACGCTTGGCTAAACTGGCCTTGGCGTTATGCTGGCACGTCTTCTAGGAGCGAAATTGGGTATCTTCGACGCGATTGAGAGGAAGCTGGAGGGTGCGGTTTCGGGTGCCTTCGCCCGCACGTTCAAAGGCGATGTGCAGCCGGTGGAGATCACCGCGCGGCTGCAAAAGGAGCTGGACGCCGCCGGCACCATGCTGGACAAGACGCGCAAGCTGGTCCCGAATCACTTCCTGGTGACGCTCTCGGAGCACGACTTCGCCCGGCTCACCCCATTCGCGAAGACCATGAACGCCGAGATCATCCCGGTGGTCAGCGAGTACGCCAGCAATCACGATTATGTCTTCAACGGCCCGGTGGCCATCGAGTACGCCGAGGATCCGAAGCTGCCCATCGGCCGCTTCCGGGTGGAGTCCTCCGCCGTCAGCGAGGTCAACGCCGAGGTCGCCCCGCCGCCGCCGAGCTACAACGCGCTCTTCGTGGAGGTGAACGGGGTACGGCATCCGCTCACTCCGCCCGGCCTCACCGTGGGCCGCGGCAACGAGGTGGAGCTGCGCATCAACGATCCCGGCATCTCGCGTGAACATGCCCGGATCGAAGTCGAATACACCATCAATGGTCCGATTGTCACCGTCACCGATCTCGCCTCCACCAACGGCATCAAGGTGAACGGGCGCAAAGTGGACACCACCGTGTTGAACGTGGGGGACGTCATCTCGCTGGGCAAGAGTGAGTTGCGGGTGGTTGCGTGAACGAATACGTCATCCTTGGGCTCAAGATCGGCTTCTTGGCGTTGGTCTGGCTGCTGGTGCTCTTTGTGGGCGCCGCCATCCGCACCGATGTCTTTGGCCGCAAGATCTCGACGTCCGAGCTGGCGGCTGCCGGGGAGGTGAGCCGAAGGGGTGATCGGGGGGATCGGAAGCTGGCCCGGCGGCTCAAGATCATCCAAGGCCCCCAGGCGGGCCTCTCGCTGGCGCTCGGCGAGCCGATCATCATCGGCCGCAACGACGACGCCCAGCTCATCTTGGAGGACGACTACGTCTCCACCCACCATGCGCGGATTTCGAAAGGCCAGGGCTACTACGTCATCGAGGACTTGGGCTCCACCAACGGCACTTTCGTGAACAACCAGCGCATCACCGTCCCCACCCAGGTGGGTACTGGTGATTCGGTTCGGATCGGCCAATCGGTGATGGTTCTCGAAAAGTAGGTTTGACATGGCACTTTCCCTCAGCTACGTGGCGCATTCCGAAATCGGCCCGGTGCGCAAGAACAACCAGGATTCGGCCTACGCCTCCGGCACGCTGCTGATGGTGGCGGACGGCATGGGCGGCGCGGCGGCTGGCGATCTGGCCTCCGCGGTGGTGGTGCGCACCTTCAAGGAGATTGACGACAACCTCTTCCGCGACGCGAACATGATCAAGCTGCTCGCCAACGCCATCGAACTCGCCAACGACCACATCGCCCAATTGGTGGACGCCGATCCGGAGCTGGAGGGCATGGGCTCGACGTTCTGCGGCGCCTTGTTTGACGGCGAACAGCTCGCCATCGCGAACGTCGGCGATTCGCGCGCCTACCTGTACCGGGACGGCCAGTTGACCCGCCTCACCCACGACCATTCCTGGGTGCAGACGCTGGTGGACGAGGGCCGGCTCACCGAGGAGGAGTCGCTGATCCACCCGCATCGCTCGCTGATCCTGCGGGTGATTAACGGCGGCTCGCAGCACCAGCCGGATCTCAGCTATCTCCCGGTGGAGGAGGGTGATCGGTTGGTCTTCTGCTCGGACGGCCTCTCCGGCCTGGTGCTCGACGACGCGGTGATGATGCGGATGGAGGGCACGCTGGCCGAGGTGCGCGACAACCTCGTCGATCTGGCCTATTCGGCTGGCGGCTCGGACAACATCACCGTGATCGTGGCGGATGTGGTGGAGCGCGAGCTGGATGCCGCCCCGCCGGAGCGGCTGATCCTCGGCGCGGCCGCGTTGATCAACCTGGACGAGCCGATCAGCGAGATCACCGCCAAGCTGCCCGACATTGTCGCGGACATCCAGGCCCAGATCGGCTCCCGCCCGGCGGTCAGGTCCGTCAAGGCCACCATCGCCGCGGATACCACCGCCGTAGTTGCCGCCCCGGCCGCCGCCGCAGGCGAAGCAGATGATGCGGGCGACGAGGAAGAGGTGGAGCCGTCCAGCCCCGAGGAGGAGCGCTACGCGCCCACCTCGAAACGCCGTCCGATGACGCTGCTCAAAGTCTTCTTGACGATCGTGCTGCCCCTGGCGCTGCTCGCCACCGCCGGAGTGGTCTGGTACAACTACACCCAGCAGCAGTACTACATCGGGGTCAGCGGCGAATACGTCGCCATCTACCAGGGCATCCCCGATCCGGTCTTCAACCTGCCGCTGAACCACGTGGTGGTGCAGGACACCACCAAAGTCGCCGACCTGCCCGCGTTCTATCGCGAGAAGGTCGAGGACACCTACCCCGTCAAATCGGTTGAGGACGGCCAGACCAGCCTGGTGGAACTGCGCAACCAGTACTACGAGTGTGTGAACAACCGGGCCCGAGGCCAGGAGTGCTGATGCCGACTCTGGTGGTGTATCGCAAGCGGCGCGGCATCGAGGCGGTGCTGCTGGTCTTCTCCATTGCGATCGCGATCTCCGGCTACCTGCTCACCCACCTCGACATCGATTCCGCGCTGCCCGCCGAATGGCCGTGGGCGGTGGCCGCGCTCACTTTGCTGGCGTTGGTGGCGCACGTGATGGTCCGCTGGCGCATCCCGTATGCCGATCCGCTGATCCTGCCTTTGACGATGTTCCTGAACGGCATCGGGCTGGCGATGATCCACCGGCTGGATCTGGCCACCACGGTTACCCGCGAAGACGGCACCGTCGACCGGATGCACTCGGCCGAGTTGCAGCTGCTCTGGACGGCGGCGTCCATCCTGATCTTCGCCCTGGTGCTGATCCTGCTGCAGAACTATGAGGTGCTGCACCGCTTCCCCTACATCCTGTTCACCGTCGGCATCATCATGCTGCTGCTGCCGCTGGTGCCCGGCCTGGGCCAGGAGAAGAACGGCTCCAAGATCTGGATCTCCACCGGTTTCTCGTCGTTGCAGCCCGCCGAGTTTGCCAAGATCATCCTCTGTGTCGCCTTCGCCGCCTACCTGGTGGACAAGCGCGAGGTGCTGTCCTCGGCTGGCAAGCGGCTGCTCGGCGTCGAGCTGCCCCGGTTGCGCGATCTCGGCCCGATCCTGCTGATGTGGGTGATCTCGGTGCTGGTGTTGTTCTACCAAAAAGATTTGGGCACCGCGCTGCTCTTCTTCGGCCTGTTCGTGGCGATGCTCTATATCGCCACCGAGCGGCCCAGCTATCCGATCATCGGGGTGCTGCTGTTCTCCGCCGCCGCCTATGCCGCTTACGTGCTCTTCGCCCATGTGCGCACCCGGGTGACCGCCTGGCTCGATCCGTTCTCGGATTTCGACACCAACTACCAGATCATCCAGGCGCAGTTCGGTTTCGCCTGGGGAGGTGCGGTGGGCACCGGCTGGGGGCTGGGCCGTCCGAATCTGACGCCGCTGGCGAAGACCGACTTCATCTCCGCCGCGCTCGGCGAGGAGCTGGGGGTTTTCGGGCTGGCCGCCATCATCGTCGTCTATGGGGTGCTGATCGCCCGCGGGCTGCGGGCCGCGCTCGGCTCCCAGGATCCGTTCGGCAAGCTGCTCGCCGCCGGGTTGAGCTTCATCTTCGCCATCCAGGTGTTCACCATTTTGGGCGGAGTGACGCGGCTGCTGCCGCTCACCGGCTTGACGACTCCCTTTCTCTCCCAGGGCGGTTCCTCGCTGGTGGCCAACTGGGTGCTGGTGGCGCTGCTGATGGTGGTCACCCATCACGCCCGGCGTCCGCTGGTGGAACGTTCCGCCAACCCGGTGGTGAACTTCGCCGCCGATGAGACGATGGTGTTGGAGGGGGCGCGATGAACGGCCCGATCCGCAAGTTGGCGGTGCTCTGCGCGTTGCTGGTGGGCGCGCTGCTGGTGAACATGTCGGTGGCCTTCGTCGTCAGCTATCCAGCTTTGGGCGAGAGCCAGCAGAACCGCCGGGTGCTGGACGCCCGCTTCGCCCAACGCCGCGGCCCGATCATGGTGGGCACCACCGCCGTCGCCACTTCGAAGAAGGTCAAGGATCGGTTCAAGTATCAGCGCGAGTACGTGGATGGCCCGCTCTACGCCCCGATCACCGGCTACTACACCTACTACTATGGGGCCACCGCGTTGGAGGCCTCCGAGTCCGGCTGGCTATCGGGCCAGCAAGACGAGCTGATGCTGGATCAGCTCATCAACAACCTGGCCGGTTCGGAGCCGGCCGGCGCCACCGTGGAGACCACCATCAGCGCCGCCGCCCAGGAGGCCGCCTGGGACGCGCTGGACGGCCGCAAGGGGGCGGTGGTGGCGCTTTCCACCGACACCGGCGCGATCCGGGCGCTGGTCACTTCGCCCAGCTACGATCCGAACCTGCTCGCCACCCACGATCTGGACGCCTCCAAGGAGGCCTGGGACAAGCTCACCAAGGCCAAGGACAAGCCGATGCGGGATCGGGCCACCGACGAGATCTATCCCACCGGTTCGGCGTTCAAGCTGATCACCGCGGCGGCCGCCTTGGAAGAAGGCTTGGTGGCGGACGCGGAGACGCCCATCGACGCCACCACCTTCACCACCAAGCAGACCAGCCACACCATCGCGCAGCGGTGCGGCGGGGACACCATCACCATCGCCCGGGCCATGGTGGTGAGCTGCAATCCGGCCTTCGCCCGGCTGGGCGCCGAGTTGGGGATCACCCGCTTGCAGGAGCAGGCGGCGAAGTTCGGCTTTGGCACCAAACCGCTCACAGAGGTCTCGTCGACGGCGAGTCGGCTCTACAACGAGACCGCCCACGAAGGCGGCCTGGACGACATGCAGGTGGCGATGACCGCCATCGGCGAGTTCGAGGTCGGGGCCACCCCGCTGCAGATGGCGATGGTGGCCGCCGCCATCCAAAACGGCGGCGTGGTGATGAAGCCCTATTTGGTGCAACGGGTATTGACGGACGATCTGAAGACCGCCTACCAGGCCACCCCCGAGGTGTTTGGCGAGGCGATCAGCACGGAGACCGCCGCGGCGCTGCGGGCGATGATGGTGGATGTGGTCACCACCGGCACCGGCTCGCGGGCGGCGGTGCCCGGAATAGAAGTGGGCGGCAAGACTGGCACCTTCGCCCCCGAAGGCTCGGAGCGGCGGTACGCTTGGTTTGTGGCTTTCGCTGCCGAGCTAGACATTGCAGTTTGCGCCTTCGTGGAAGGCGATGACATCGAGAATACCGACATTGGCGGCGCGCGAGCCGCCGCTCCAATAGCTAAAGCTGTGATTGAGGCTTTACGATAAACCATTAAGCTATGAGGAGCCAGATTTAGAAAGGATTGGCCTGATGAGCGATGAGCCAAGGCTGCTGGGCGGTAGATACCTGCTTGGCGCGCTGCTCGGGCGCGGCGGCATGGCGGAGGTGCGCAAGGCGCTCGACACCCGCCTGAACCGCGAGGTTGCCATCAAGCAGCTGCGAATCGATCTGGCTTCTGACCAGACTTTCCAGGAGCGTTTCCGTCGGGAGGCGCAGTCCGCCGCTGGGCTGAACCACCCGAATATCGTCGCCGTTTACGACACCGGCGAAGAAGTTGATCCAGCCACCGGCGTGGCCGTCCCTTACATCGTGATGGAGCTGGTCCACGGGCATACGCTGCGCGAGTTGCTGCGCACCGGCCGGAAGATCCAGCCGAACAAGGCGTTGGAGTTCACCGCCGGGGTGTTGGACGCGCTGAGCTACAGCCACAAGGCGGGCATCGTGCACCGGGACATCAAGCCGGCGAACGTGATGCTCACCCCGTCCGGCCAAGTCAAGGTGATGGATTTCGGCATCGCCCGCGCGGTGGCGGACACCTCGTCCACCATGACGCAAACCGCCGCCGTGATCGGCACCGCCTCCTACTTCTCTCCCGAACAGGCCCGCGGCGAGGCCGTGGACGCCCGCTCGGACATCTACTCCACCGGCTGCCTGCTCTACGAGCTGCTCACCGGCCGCCCGCCTTTCGTCGGCGATTCGCCGGTCTCGGTGGCCTACCAGCATGTGCAGGAGCCGCCGGTGCCGCCCTCCCGGCTTGATCCGGTGGTCACCCCCAGCATGGACGCGGTGGTGATGCGCTCGCTGGCCAAGGATCCAGACACCCGCTATCAGACGGCCGCCGCGATGCGCGCGGACATCACCCGGATTCTCTCCGGCATGGATGTCCGGCAGCCGCAGGTGCCCACCACCCCGATTCCGACGCTGCCCACGCAGCCGGCCACCACCGTCATTCCCGAAGTCCACGTGCCCGCCACCGTCGCCGCCCCGCTGGCTGCGGCAACCGTTGGCAACGTGGCCCAACCGCCCGCCACCGCGGTGGCGGCACCCGCCCACAGCGATCCGGAGCCGCCCCGCCGCTTCATCGGCCTTTGGATCTTCCTGGGGCTGCTGGTGGCCATCGGCGCCGGGTTGACGATCTGGCTGGTCTGGTTCAACAATCCGACGCCGGAAGTCGAGTACGTGACGGTGCCGAACGTCACGGATCGGAAGGCCGAAGAGGCGGAGGCGACGCTGCGCGAATATGGCTTGGTGCCGACCATGGCGACGATGAACGGCCCCGATGACGACACCTTGGACCGGGTGGTGGAGCAGAATCCGAAGGCCAACATCGAGGTTCCCGCGGGCACCGAGGTGACGTACACCGTCAACATCGGCTCGAACAAGATCACCATTCCATCCGATCTGGTCGGCCAGAAGTGTGAAGACGTGGTGAACGACCTCCACGCCATGGGCTTCCCGATCCCGACGTTGATGACCGATACGGAGGAACCCGTCACCGCGAAGGCGGACACCGTCACCCGGACGAATCCGGTCGGCGGCGCCTCGGTGGCGGATTCCACCCAGATCGAGGTGTACTGCGCCACCGGGAAGTCCAAGGTGCCGAACCTGATGGGCATGACCCAGGAACAGGCGGAGCAGGCGCTCAAAGACAACGGTTTCACCAAGTATAAGTTCGTGGAGTTGGAGTCCACCGCCACTGAGGGCACGGTTGTGAAACAAAGCCCGGCCTTCGGCGAGGAAGTCAAGCGCACCAAGCAGATCACGGTGTCGCTGGCGATTCCGCCACCGGAGCCCACCTACACCCCGACGCCAACCTCGTCCCCAACCCCGACGGACACGGAGACCCCTACACCGGACACTCCGATCTAGCGTTTCGGGCGTGACGGGGTATTATTAAGCGCTGCAAACCCAAGGAGAACCAAGATGCCAGAGAGTAAAGGCCGCAAGGCCGCCATCGAGAAGCAGAAGCAGGCTCGCAAAGACGAGCGCGCCAAGGAGCGTTACGAGAAGACGCGCCACACTGCCTCTCCCGGCTCGCGCACTTGGGTTCCGCCGACGTTCATCACGTTGCTGTTGCTCGGGGTCGCGTGGCTGGTGGTGTACTACGTCACGGCCTCGGCCAGTGTCTATGTCCCGGTAATGCACGACATCGGCGGCTGGAACATCCTGGTGGGCATGGGCCTCATGGCTGCTTCCTTCATCGTCGCCACGTTGTGGAAGTAGCTGTCGGCTGGTCGCCAGCCTAAATGAGTACCCCAATGAGTGAACCTGCCCTCTCTGAACAAGAGCGTTTCCGTCACGACAAGCGCGAGGCGCTGCTGGCTGCCGGGAAACAGGCCTATCCGATCACCGTCCCGCGTACCCATTCCGCCGCCGAAGTCCACGCCCAGTGGGGTTACCTGCAAGCCGGCGAGGAGACTGACGATGTGGTGTCCGTCTCCGGGCGGGTGGTGTTCTTGCGCAATACCGGAAAGCTCTGCTTCGCCACTTTGCAAGACGGCTTCACCCTGGACGCCGATGGCGTGCGGCTGCAGGTGATGGTTTCGCTGGCGGAGGTCGGCGAGGAGTCGCTGGCGGATTGGAAGGCTTTGGTGGATTTGGGCGATTTCATCTCGGTGACCGGCCGGGTGATCGCTTCCCGCCGCGGCGAGCTCTCGGTGTTGGCCACCTCCTGGCTGATCGCCTCGAAGGCGCTGCGTCCGCTCCCGGTTTTGCACAAGGATCTTTCCGAGGAGACGCGGGTGCGGCAGCGTTACGCCGATCTGGTCTCCCGCCCGGAAGCCCGCGACATGGTGCGGCTGCGCGCGGCGGTCACCCGTTCGCTGCGCGAAAGCCTGCACGAGCTGGGCTACATCGAGGTGGAGACGCCGGTGCTGCAGTTGATCCACGGTGGTGCGGCCGCCCGGCCGTTCCGCACCCATCTGAACGCCTACGACATCCCGATGACGCTGCGGATCGCCTTGGAGCTGTATCTGAAGCGCACCATGGTGGGCGGCGCGGATCGCGTCTATGAGATTGGCCGGATCTTCCGCAACGAGGGCATCGATTCAGCGCACGCCCCCGAGTTCACCATGCTGGAGGCCTACGAGGCCTGGGGGGATCAGTTCTCCATCGCCGAGATGACGAAAAAGCTGATCCAGGATGCCGCCCGGGCCGCCGAGGTGGAGTTGGACGGCATTGATCTGTTCGGCGAATGGGAGTGGAAGCCGGTCTATCCGACTTTGAGCGCCGAGTTGGGCGTGGAAATCACCCCGCAGACCGACCAATCGGTGTTGCGCGGCCTCGCCGACAAGCTGGATCTCGCCGTCAATCCGGGCTGGTCGGCCCAGAAGTTGGTGATGGAGCTGTTCGAAGAGGCCGTGGAGCCGAAGCTGATCCAGCCGACTTTCGTCTGCGACTATCCGCCGATCGCCCAGCCGTTGGCGCGCGAGCACCGTTCCGATCCGCAGTTGATCGAGGCCTGGGATCTGATCATCGGCGGCGTGGAGCGGGCCACCGGCTTCTCCGAGCTGATCGACCCGGTGATCCAGCGCGAAAGGCTGACGGCGCAGTCGCTGCAGGCGGCCGCCGGTGATCCGGAGGCGATGCAGCTTGACGAGGACTTCCTAGCCGCGCTGGAATTCGGCGCTCCGCCGATGGGTGGAATGGGATTGGGGCTCGACAGGCTGATGATGTTACTCACAAATGCGTCAATCCGTGAAACAATTCTATATCCGCTCTTACGTCCCCAAGGATAGGTAGGTTCTCATGGCTGATGAGTCATTGGACAAGCTCAATGAGTTATTGGAGTCCCTGGGCATCGATCCCATCCCCGACGATCAATCCGCCGGCGCGGTGCCGCAGGCCAAGCTGGATGACGCTCCGTCCGTCACCCCCGCCCCGCGTCCACCCGTCCCAGCGGTTGAGCCAACTCCGGTCGTCCCCGAGGCGGCTCCCGTAGTCCCCGAGCCGGTCGTCCCCGAGCCGGTCGTCCCGCCGGTGGCGCCCCCCGCTCCGAAGAAGGAGAAGGTGCGCCTGAAGGCCGCGGTAAAGCCGGAGCCGGTGGTCGAAGCCCCCGCCGCGCCCGAGCCGCCCGCCGCGCCCGAGCCTCCCGCCGCGTTGGTCGAGGAGCCCCAGGTAGCGGCTCCCGAGCCGCCCCCCGCTCCGAAGAAGGAGAAGGTGCGCCTGAAAGCCGCGGTGAAGCCCGAGCCGCCTGCCGAGCCGGTCGTCGAGGCTCCCGCTCCCCCAGCGCCCGCGCCGAAGCTGGTGCCCGAACAGCCCGCTGAAAAGCCGCCGATTGACGAATCGTTCTTCGTCCCCGAGGATGCTCCCGAGTTCTCTCCCTCGCCGCCGCCGGTGGCCGAGCCGTTGCCGCCGGTGGAGCCGGAGCCTGAGCCGGAACCCAAGCCGAAGAAGGTCAAGGAGCCGAAGCCGCCGAAAGAAAAGAAGGTCAAGGAGCCCAAGCCTCCCAAAGAGCCCAAGCCTCCCAAAGAGAAGAAGGCCAAGCCTGCGGCAGCCGAAGGCGCCGAGTTGGTCGGGCTGGGCGCCTATGCGGTGTTGCGCAAGATCCTCTTGATCCTCTCCGCCACCGTGGCCGGCGCGGCCATCATCGCGGTGGTAGCCGCCTTGATCATGGGCGTGCAGCCCTTGGTGCAGCTCTCCAGTTCCATGGAGCCCGAGATTCCCGCCGGTTCGCTGGTCGTCTCCCGGACGGTCCCCGCCGCCGATTTGGACGAATCCGGCCAAATCGTCACCGTGTCGGATCCCACCTCCGGCACGCTGCTCACCCACCGGGTGGTGCAGAAGCGCGATTTGGGCAACGGCACTTTTGAGTTGATCCTCAAGGGCGACAAGAACGCCGTCAACGATCCCACCCCGTTCACCGTGAACGAGGTCGGGCTGTACATGTTCCACGTCGCCGGGATGGGCCAGTTTGCCATCACCCTGCAAAGCCCGGCAGGCATCGTCATCCTGCTGTTGTTGCTGATCGCCGTGGTGACGCTCTTCCTGCTAAGTCCGAAACGAATCAGTTCGAAGAAGTAGTCTTTATCCATGACTGCCGAAAACCACGACACGGCCGAGGTGCCCGCAGTTCCCGTCAAGGGGAAGGTGGAACCGGTGGCGGTGTCCGGTTGGATGGGGGTCGGCCCCGGCTCCGAGGCCAACTTGGCGGAGATTCCGCAAGCCGAAAAAGAGGCCGAGCACGATGCCGACGATCCCGCCTCCCACCTGGATTTCGGGGCGCGGATGGCGGTCGGATTCTATGCCGGAGTGCGGGCGCTGTTCTTGGGGCTCTTCGCGCTGGTGGCGGTGGCGCTGATCTTCGTCTTCGCCTGCTCGCAGCTCTTCGGCATCAAGCCCTACGTGATCATCTCCGGTTCCATGGAGCCGGCCATTCCCACCGGATCGGTGGTCTTCACCCGCGCCCAGGAGGCGTCCGATCTGCGCTATGGCGATGTGGTGGTCGTGGATCGCGCCGGGCAGTTGCCCGTCACCCATCGGGTGGTCGCCAAAGAGAAGCTGGAGACGTCCTACTATCGCCTCATCCTCAAAGGGGACGCGAACCTCTCGCCCGACCCCGCCCCCTATGACGTCACCGACGTCCGCATCGTGATGAGCTACGTCCCCTACCTCGGCTACGTCTACACCCTGCTGCAATCCTCCTCCGGCATCTTCCTCGAAATCGTCCTCGGCATCATCCTGCTCGCCCTGCTCTTCATCACCCCCCGCCGCATCGCCAGCCGCTACAAATGACGGGTTCCGTCGCGGTGGTCGCTTCGCTTCCGCGCTCTTTGTTCGCTCCAAGCGCTACGCGCGTCGCTCACTGGATCCCCGAGCCTGCGGCTCGAGGATGACGGAAAATAGACACCAAGGATTCGTCATCCTCGACCGAAGGTCGGGGAACCAGTGAGGAGGAAGCCGAAGGCACTCCGACGAACACAATACGTGCGAACGTAGTGAGCACAATTAAGTAGTAGGCTGGTCATTCAATGTTTAGGTTGTTGGGAAAGTTCCTTCGCCCTTATCGGGGGTTGATCGCGCTGGTCGTGGTGCTGCAGTTGGTGCAGTCCCTGGCCTCGCTCTACCTGCCCACTTTGAACGCGGTGATCATCGACTCCGGGGTGGCCAAAGGCGACTACGGGGTGATCTGGAGCTACGGCGCGGCGATGCTGGGCGTGGCCATCGTGCAGATTTGCGCGCAGATCGGGGCGGCCTGGTGCGGCGCGCGGGCGGCGATGAGCTTCGGCCGCGACGTGCGCGGCGCGATCTTCAACAAGTCGTTGACGTTCTCCTCGCGGGAGGTGGCCCGCTTCGGCGCGCCCAGCCTGATCACCCGCAACACCAATGACGTGCAGCAGGTGCAGGTGTTGGCGCTGCTCACCGCCACCTTGATCGTCTCCGCCCCGCTGACGATGATCGGCGGCTGCTACATGGCGCTGCGCGAAGACGTCGGGCTGAGCTGGCTGATCCTGGTGGCGATCCTGGCCTTGGGCGTGCTCATCGGCATCTTCGTGACGCAGGTGCATCCGCTGTTCAAGACGATGCAGACCCGCGTCGACGGCATCAACCGGGTGCTGCGCGAACAGATTTCCGGCCTGCGGGTGATCCGCGCGTTCGTCCGCGAGCCCACTGAAGGGCGGCGCTTCAACAAGGCGAACCACGAGTTGGCGGACACCGCCATCTCCGTCGGCGTGCGGATGATGACGATGTTCCCGTTGGTCTTCCTGATCATCAACTGCTCGCAGGTGGCGGTGATGTGGTTTGGCGCCGGGCGGATCGCGGGCGGCGATCTGCAGGTCGGCCAGTTGACGGCCTACATCGCCTACCTGGTGCAAATCCTGATGAGCGTGATGATGGCCACCATGATGCTGATGATCGGCCCGCGCGCGGCCGTCTCTTCGGAGCGCATCAACGAGGTCCTGGACGCCAAAATCTCCGTCGTTCCGCCCGCAGACCCCACCGAGCTTCCCGCCCTCAATGATTCGTCCAGCCCGGCGGTCGCGTTCGAGGAGGTGGCGTTCCGCTATCCCGGCGCTGAAAAACCAGTGGTGCACGGCTTGACGTTCACCGCCCGCCGCGGCCAGGTGACCGGCATCATCGGCTCCACCGGCTCGGGCAAGACCACCTTGATCAACCTGATCCCCCGCCTGTTCGACGCCACCGAAGGCACCGTCCGCATCGACGGGGTGGATGTCCGCGACGCCGAGCCGCTGGCGATGTGGGCGCGAATCGGCTTCGTCCCACAGAAGCCCTACCTGTTCTCGGGCACCATCGCGTCAAACCTGAAAATGGGCAAGGTGGACGCCACCGAGGCGGAGATGTGGGCCGCTTTGCGGGTCGCCCAAGCGGCGGACTTCGTCGAGAAAATGCCCGAGCAGTTGGACGCGCCGATCGCCCAAGGCGGCACCAACGTCTCCGGCGGGCAGCGGCAAAGGCTGGCGATCGCCCGGGCGCTGATCCGTCACCCGGAAATCTACGTCTTTGACGACGCCTTCTCGGCCTTGGACGTGGCCACCGACGCCGCGCTGCGCAAGGCTTTGGCGGCGGAGACCCACGATGCCGCGGTGATCATCGTCGCCCAGCGCATCTCCACCATCCGCCACGCCGACCAGATCATCGTGCTGGACGACGGCACCATTGAGGCCATCGGCACCCACGAGCAGTTGTTGGAGGCCTCCGAGACTTACCGCGAAATCGTGGAGAGCCAGTTCGCCGCCGAAGAGGGGGTGAATCATGGCTGAAGCCGCAAAGCGCACCCCGAAGGCGCCGAAGCGCGACCCGAACATCCCGCAGCATCGCGGCGGCCCCGGAGGTGGGGGCCCCGGAATGCGGCCCACCGAGAAGGCCATCAATTTCTGGCCCAGCCTGAAGCGGCTGCTCAAGCATCTGACGAAAGAGGTGCCGCTGATCGCGCTGGTGCTGGTGTTCGTCCTGCTGGCCACCATCGCGAACTCGGTGAACCCGGCGGTGCTCGGCCACGCCACGGATCTCATCTTCAACGCCGTCCAAGCCGGCCAGGCCATCGATTTCGGCCAACTGGGCACGGTGTTGTTCTGGGCACTGGCGCTGGCGCTGGGCAACTCCCTGTTCCAGATGATCTCCGGCCTGATCGTCAACGGGGTGGTGCAGCGCACCGTCTACCGTATGCGCAAACAGGTGAGCCAGAAGCTCGACCACCTGCCGCTGTCGTATTTTGACGCCCAGCCGCGCGGCGAGCTGCTCAGCCGGGTGACGAACGACGTCGACAACATCGCCCAGTCGCTGCAGCAGACGCTCTCCCAGGTGCTCTCCAACCTGTTCACGCTGATCGGCGTGCTGGCGATGATGTTCTACGTCTCCTGGGTGCTGGCGTTGGTGACGCTGGTGTCCATCCCGATCGCGATCGTGATCACCACGCGGGTTGGCAAGCGTTCCCAGAAGCTGTTCGCGGCGATGTGGAAGCGCACCGGCGAGCTGAACGCGCAGGTGGAGGAATCGTATTCGGGCCACTCGCTGGTGAAGGTGTTCGGCCGTCAACACGAGGTGGCGGAGCAGTTCAAGGCCAAGAACGAGGAGATGTACCAAGCCTCGTTCGGCGCCCAGTTCATCTCCTCCATCATCATGCCTTTGATGTTCTTCGTGGGGAACCTCACCTACGTGGTGATCGCGGTGGTGGGCGGCTTCATGGTCACCACCAAGAATCTGGGCTTGGGCTCGGTGCAGGCCTTCATCCAATACTCGCGGATGTTCACCCAGCCGATCACCCAGTTGGCCTCGATGGCGAACCTGCTGCAATCCGGCGTCGCCTCCGCCGAGCGGGTCTTCGAGGTGCTGGACACCGAGGAAGAGGTGGACGCCGAGGAGCCCGCCGCCCCCAATCCGGCCCTCGGCCGCCAGGGCAAGGTGGTGTTCGACCACGTCTACTTCTCTTACAATCCCGAAAAGCCGCTGATCCAGGATCTCTCGCTGGTCGCCGAGCCGGGAGCGACGGTGGCCATCGTGGGACCGACGGGGGCGGGGAAGACCACCCTCGTCAACCTGATCATGCGTTTTTACGAACTGGACGGCGGCAAGATCACGCTCGACGGCGTGGACATCACCACGGTGCCCCGCCGCGAGTTGCGCTCGCACATCGGGATGGTGCTGCAGGACACCTGGCTTTTCGCCGGCTCGATCCGCGACAACATCGCCTACGGCAAGGAAGACGCCACCGAGGAAGAGATAATGACGGCGGCGAAGGCCACCTACGTCGACCGTTTCGTCCGCGCGCTGCCCGAGGGCTACGACACCCGCATCGACGAGGACGCCTCGAACGTCTCCGCGGGCGAGAAGCAGTTGATCACCATTGCCCGGGCGTTCATCTCCCAGCCGTCACTTTTGATCTTGGACGAGGCCACCTCTTCGGTGGACACCCGCACCGAGCTGTTGCTGCAGCGGGCGATGAACAAGCTGCGCGCCGAACGCACCAGCTTCGTGATCGCCCACCGGCTCTCCACCATCCGCGATGCCGACCTGATTCTGGTGATGGAGGACGGCGCGATCGTCGAACAGGGCACGCACACCTCGCTGCTGGCCGCCCAGGGGGCGTATTACCGCTTGTACCAGGCTCAATTCGCCGGTCTGCAAGACGACTGAGTTTGCCCGGTTTTCGTGCCAGATTCGTAAAAATGGCACGATTTCCCGTCATGGTCTCAACCAAAATATCAAAATGTGAGAAAAAACCAGATTCGGGCGGTCTCCAGATTGCGATTCGAGCGCTCCCACGGCTAAGTTTGCGATATGACTGCAGAAACTCTTGCCAGATGGCAATTTGGCATTACTACGGTCTACCACTTCTTCTTCGTACCGATCACCATCGCACTGTCGCTGTTGGTGGCGGTCCTGCAGACGTTATGGGTCCGTACCGGCAACGAGCGGTACCTACGTCTGACGAAGCTGTTCGGAAAGCTCTTCCTGATCAACTTCGCGATGGGTGTGGTAACCGGTATTGTCCAAGAGTTCCAGTTCGGCATGAACTGGAGCGAATACTCACGCTTCGTTGGGGACATCTTCGGCGCGCCCCTCGCGCTGGAGGCTCTCATCTCCTTCTTCCTGGAGTCAGTCTTCCTCGGTATGTGGATCTTCGGGTGGGACAAGCTCCCCAAGAAAGTCCACCTGGCGACGATCTGGCTCGGCTCCATCGGCACGTTGATCTCTTCGATCTTCATTCTCATCGCCAACTCCTGGATGCAGAATCCAGTGGGCGCCGTCTACAACCCCACCACGGGTAGAGCGGAGATGAGCGATTTTGGCGCTGTACTTACCAACCCAGTGGCGCTGGTCACCTGGCCGCACGTAATCTTCGGTGCGTTCATGACGGCTGGCGGCATTCTGCTGGGGGTGGCGGGCTGGTCGCTGGCGAAGGCGAACAAGCAACTGAACGGCGCCGAGCCCGATGGGCAGATCGCCAAAGACATTGACGCGCACCGCTTCGCGCTGAAGCTTGGCGCATGGACGCTGATCGTGGCCACCTGCGGCTCCTTCTTCACCGGTGATATCCAAGGCAAGATCATGGTGGAGTTGCAGCCGATCAAGATGGCCGCCACGGAAGCCGTCAGCACCACCGTGCAGAACGCCCCGTTCGCGGTACTGGCCTGGCCAGACGGCAGCGGCGGGGTCTCCACCGCCATCGAAGTTCCGGGCGTGCTCGGCCTGCTGGCCGGCACCGAGAACGGCGAGGTGAAGGGCTTCAACGAGTTGATGGCCGCTTATCAGAATGGCGAGTTGGTCGATCCGAACAACCAGTTGGCACAGGGGGCCAAGGATGCGGGGCTGTTACAGCAGTACTCCTCACAACTTGCCGCCGCTGGTTACGTGCCGGACATCTTGACGACCTTCTACTCCTTCCGCATCATGATCGGCTTGGGCTTCCTGGCTCTCATCGTCGCGATCATCGCGCTGGTGAAGACGGGCAAGGGCAAGCTCCCGAAGGGCGGCAAGGGTTGGACGCTGGCGATGGTCATCGCCCCGCTCTTCCCGCTGTTCGCCGGTTCCTTCGGCTGGCTGGTCACCGAGATCGGCCGTCAGCCCTGGATCGTCAATGGGGTGTTGCCTACCGCATCGGCGGTGTCGCCTGGCGTCACCGCCCTGGAGGTGGGCCTCTCCCTAGTGCTCTACACCGTCATCTACGGCGTTGGCGCCGTAGTGGAGGTGGGGCTGTTCTTGAAGACCATCAAGTCGGGTCTGCCCGTCGTCGAGGAGCCGCAAGTCTCCACCGACGAGGACGCTCCCTTGAGCTTCGCATACTAGGAGAGGAAGGATAAATCATGAATTTCTCATTCAACCTTCCGACTGAGATCCCGTCGGTGCTTGCCGTCGTCTGGTTCTTGCTCGTCGCAGTTCTCTGGATCGGTTACCTGGTCTTGGAGGGCTTTGATTACGGCGTGGCGATGCTGATCCCCTTCCTCGGCAAAAACGAGAAGGAGAAGCGCGTCCTGATCAACTCCATCGGCCCGGTCTGGGATGGAAACGAGGTGTGGCTGCTCACCGCAGGTGGTGCCATGTTCCTGGCCTTCCCAGCCTGGTACGCCACTTTGTTCTCGGGCCTGTACCTGCCGCTGTTCCTGGTGCTGGTCGGCCTGATCATCCGCGGCGTCTCCTTCGAGTATCGCTCGAAGCGCCCGGACACCAAGTGGCGGGCCGTGTTTGATTGGTGCGCCGCCATCGGTTCCTTCTTGGTGCCGCTGGTCTTCGGCGTCGGTTTCGCGAACTTCATCATCGGCCTGCCGGTGGTCACCGATCCGAACAACGCCTCGCTCTACGTGATCGCCTCTGACGCGGCGAACGTCGGCGTCACTCCCTATTTCTGGGAGCTGTTCAGCCCGTTCGGCCTGCTCGGCGGCATCGTCGTCGTGGTGCTTTGCCTCTACCATGGCCTGCTCTATCTCACCTTGAAGACTCGGGGCGAGATTCAGGAACGCGCCAAGGGCTTGGCGAAGATCCTCGGCGCGGTCGCGATTGTGGGCGGCGCGGCGTTCCTGGTCTGGCAGAATCTGGCGTACTCGCCGCTGTTCCTGTCCGGCTTGTCGTGGATCCTGCTGGTGCTGGCCGCCGTGGCGTTGATCGTCTCTTGGCTCACCATCGGCAGGGGCTTGGCCTTCATCATGACGTCGCTCACTTGGCTGCTGGTCGCGCTGGGCATCTTCCTGAAGATGCTGCCGGGCCTCGGCTTCCGGGATGTCGGCGGCGCGGATGTGCCGGGCATCAATGTGTTCACCGCCGCTTCGACGGATGGCACCTTGACGATCGCCCTGGTGGCCGCGTTGATCATGGTACCGATTGTGCTTGCCTACACTATTTGGGCTTACTGGGTGTTCCGTCGTCCGATTTCGGTGAAGAACATTCCAGATGATGCCCTCGCTGCCGCGTAGCTGAGCAACTAAAGAGTTGATTCATAAGTCAAGTTCGTAGCGAGGATGGTCTATGGGAACCGCATCGTAAGGCGGAAGGTCGCCTGGATACTGGTGGTATCCCGGCTGACCTGACAACGCCACGAGGTGGTTTCCAGAGGCCGCCGCAGTAGGACGGGACTTATGGATCGACTCGTAGAATACAACTCAATATGAACGTGCGTTTACTGGCCCGGTGCGGCCGCAAGGCTTCCAGCCCGGTTGAGGAAACTCGGGGGGTGGGCTGATGGCCGGGCCGGTGAACGCAAACCTGCTACGGCGATCCCGTGCGACCAGGAGCTTTATGGTGGCCGGGGTCGCCGTCGGCCTGTGTACCGCCGCTTTGACGCTCATCCAGGCCAAGCTGCTCTCGGAAGCGGTGACGGACGTCTTCAACTTCCGGCCGATTGACGGCTCGGCGGGCACCTTGCCGCTGCTCACCGCCATCGTCGTCATCGCCCTCATCTTCGCCGCCAAAGCCGCCCTCGCCTGGGCCAGCGAATGGCTCGGCCACCGCTCCAGCGCCAAAGTCAAACAACAACTCCGCGCCGACATCGCCACCAAAGCCGCCCACACCCCCATCCCACCGCCACCCCCCCAAGCCGTCATCCTCGAGCCGCAGGCTCGGGGATCCAGTTCGGAGGAGCGAAGCACTCCGACGAACCAAGAACGCGCGAGCGCAGCGAGCACCTTTTCCCCCGCCAGCTTGGTGACTCTCATCACTCAGGGCCTGGACGCCCTCGACGCGTACTTCGCGAAGTACCTGCCGCAACTGGGCTTGGCCGCGACCGTGCCGATCATCGTCGTCGCCTTCGCCTTCTTCTCGGACGTCACCAGCGCGCTGATCATGCTGGTCACCATCCCGCTGATCCCGGTGTTCATGATGCTGGTGGGCTGGACCACCCGCCGTCGCACCGAAAAGCGCTGGCGCATCCAACTGCGGCTCGCAAACCACTTCTCCGACCTGATCGCGGGCCTGCCCACGCTGCAGGCGTTCGGCCGGGCGCAGGCGCAACTCAAGGGGCTGGAGAAATCCGAGGAGGCGCACCGCAAGGAGACGCTGGCCACCCTGCGCATCTCCTTCCTCTCGGCGTTGACGCTGGAACTGCTCGCCACCCTCTCGGTGGCGGTGATCGCGGTCACTATCGGCTTCCGCGTCCTCTATGGCGACATGGATCTCGCCTCCGCGCTCTTCATCTTGGTGATCGCCCCGGAGGCCTACGCGCCGGTCCGCGCGGTCGGCACCCACTTCCACGATTCGGTGAACGGCAGCACCGCCGCGGAGACCGCTTTCGCCTACCTTGACGCCGAAACCGGTGCCGTCCCCGCTCCCGAAGCCACGCCCGCCCCCGCCACCGCTGCCCCGCTCGCCGTGGTGGGTTTGAGCCACACCTATCCTGGCGCGGATGCGCCCGCGTTGCCGCCCACGTCATTTGCCATCGCCAAAGGGCAACTGGTGGCCTTGATCGGCCCCTCGGGATGCGGCAAGACCACTTTGCTCAACGCGGTGCTCGGATTCTTGACGCCCAGCAGCGGCGCCATTTGCTCCGCTGGCCAGCCGGTCACCGATTGGGACGCCTGGCGGGCCAAACTCGCGTACGTGGGCCAGGCCCCGCGCCTGGTCTGCGGCACGGTGGCCGACAACGTCCGGCTCGGCTTCCCCGACGCCACGGATCGCGCGGTCCGCGAGGCGCTGGACGCCGCCGGGGCTCCCGAGATCGAGCTGGACCACCTGATCGGCTCCAACGGGGCCGGAGTCTCCGCCGGCGAAACCCGTCGCATCGCCATCGCCCGCGCGGTGCTCCGCGTCACCCTGGGCCGCGCCACCCTGCTGATCATGGACGAGCCCACCGCCGGCCTGGACGCCGACTCCGAGGCCGCCACCCTGGCCTCGCTGCGCGCCCTCGGCGTTTCCGCCCTCGTCGTCACCCACCGCCCCGCCGTCATCGCCGCCGCCGACACCGTCATCGACCTCACCCACACCTCGCCTTCGCTTCGCTCAGACGCCCCCACCCCGTCATCCTCGGACGAAGCCCGGGAGTCCATGGCATCCTCGAATCACCCCAAACCCGTCATCCTCGACCGAAGGTCGGGGATCCAGTCCGACCATGCCGAAGGCATCTGGGAGGACACAGAACGCGCGAGCGAAGCGAGCACCACCCCCCTCCTGTCGCGCCTGTTCACCGCCGTCCCCCACTCCCGCAAGCGCCTCGCTTTCGCCATCCTGCTCGCCTGCTGCGCCACCTTCGCGTCCGTGGCCCTGATGGGCTTCTCCGCGTGGCTGCTCTCCCGCGCCGCCGAACTCCCGCTGGTGCGCGCCCTCTTGGTGGCTGCGGTGATGGTCCGCTTCTTCGGCATCTCCCGCGGCGTGTTCCGCTACCTGGAACGGATCTATAGTCACGACGTCGCCCTGCGGCTGCAATCGGCCCTGCGGCTGAAGCTCTACCAGGCGCTGAGCCGCACCACGCTGCTCGGCCGGGATCGCGGCGACCTGCTGAACCGCGCGGTCACCGACGCCGAGGCCATCGCGAACCTGATCGTGCGCGTCTGGATTCCGTTCATCTCCGCATCCTTGGTGATCCTGGTCTCCTCCGGGCTGATCTGCATCTGGTCGCTGCCCTCCGGGCTGACGCTGCTGCTCACCGCCTTGGCCGCCGGCCTGCTCGTCCCCATCCTCACCTCGCGGGCCTCGAAACAGGCAGACGCGCAGAGCGTCGAGTTGCGCGGCGAGTTGGCCGCCGATCTCAACGAGCTGATGTACGCCGCTCCCGATCTGTTGGCCTACGGCGTCCAAGCTGAATACCTGGCCAAGTTCACCGAGGTGGACGACACCCTGGAACGCCACGAGGCCCGTTCCGCCTGGGTACGCGGCATCTCCGGCGCGATGCAGGTGCTGGCCTCCGGGGTGGCGGTGCTCGGCGCCCTCTGGTTCGGCTCGGAGGCGGTGCTGGCCGGCAACCTGGATCGCACCATGCTCGCCGTCTTGGTGCTGGTGCCGCTGGCCCTGCATGAGTCACTCACCGTCTTGACGTCGGCCGCGCAGACGTTCACCTCCACCCGCGCCGCCTTGGCCCGCGTCCAAGAGTTGATCGACGCGCCGCCGGTCGGCTCCGGCGACAAACCCGACACCCACACCCAGGCTGCCCCCGCGCTCACGTTGCGTGATCTCGCCGTCGGTTGGCCGCCCACGGCCGCTGACAGCGCGCCAACCCCGCTGGTGGAGCACCTCAGCCTGCAAGTCCACCCTGGCGAGACGGTCGCGCTCACCGGCCGCTCCGGCGTCGGCAAGACCACCATCGCCACCACGCTGCTGGGCATGATCCCGCCGCTCGCGGGCAGCTACGAGGTTGACGGCTCGCTGGGCTACCTCTCCCAGGACGCGCACATCTTCGGCACCACTGTGGCCGAGAACATCCGCATTGGCAAACGCGACGCTACCGACGCCGAGATCCAAGCCGCCCTCGTCGAGGCTGGCCTTCCCGACCTCGATCCCGCGCTGGTCGTCGGCGACACCGGCCAACCCCTCTCCGGCGGCGAATCCCGCCGTCTCGCCCTCGCCCGCCTTCTCGTCGGCGATTACCAAGTCTGGATCCTCGACGAACCCACCGAACACCTCGACTCTCTCACCTCCGCCGCCATCCTCGACGACATCTGGCACCGCACCGCCCACCACCCCGCCCTCATCATCACCCACGACCCCGCCGTCATCTCCCGCTGCACCTCCGCCGTCGATCTGTAGCTCCGCGAATCGGGGCGGCCGCCGGTTCCGACGGCACCACAACCGCGCTAGCATCTTGACGAGAATGGGGACGTGGTGGTACCGGTTTACGAGTTTGATGGCAAGACGCAGATTGGCGTCTTTACCGCTGCCCACACCACCGAAGGGTGAGGCGGCTGCGGCGAATTCTCAGCGGAGGACGAAGCCGGGGGTGAGGTCGTCGGCGGGGTCGACGGTGAAGTGGGATTCGCCGGTTTGGAAAGCGGCACCGGTGATCATCGGGATGATGGCCGGTTGGCCGACTTCGGAAACGGTGTCGATGATGGTGGCGAGGAAGCGGGAGCCGATGATGGAATCGTGGACGAGCAGCTCGCCGGGCGCCAACTGGCCTTGGGCGTAGAGGGTGGCGACGCGGGCTGCGGTGCCGGAGCCGCACGGGGAACGGTCAACTTCGCCGTCCGCGAAAATCGTGACGTTCCGCTGGGTGAGTGACGGGGCGGCGCCAGGCTGGGCGGCCACCGGCTCCAGTTCCTCGTAGATGATCGTCCCGTAGATGCCCGAGAGCCGCTCATCGGTAGGATGCTGGGCCACCGGGGCGTCATTCAGCGCCCACTTGATTTCGCGGCCAATCTCGATCAGCTGCGTCAAATCGGCGGGAGTGACGGACAGGCCGACGTCGGCCACATTCAACTGGGCATAGATCGCCCCGCCGAAACTGACGTCCACGTGCAACTCCCCCAGGCTCGTCGACACCGGCACCCGTTGCGCGATCAGGTAGCTGGGCACGTTGATGAAATCCACCGCCCGGGCTTTGCCACCTTCGGTGTGTACCCGCGCGGTGACCCGCCCGGACGGGACATCGATGCGGACGTCCACCACCCCATCGGCAGGCGCGGCGACCCGCCCCGAGTTCACCGCCCAAGCCCCCACCGCGATGGTGCCATGGCCGCACGCCGTCGAGAAGCCGTCCTTGTGCCAGAACAGCACCCCCAGATCCGCCCCGGCATCATTCGGCGGCACCACCAAGCAGCCATACATGTCGGCATGGCCCCGCGGCTCAAAGCACAGCAGTTGGCGCAGCCCGTCCACCTCCGGGTCCCGCATCGCGAACACCCGCTTCGCGGCCACCGTCTCCCCCACAATCGCCACCGGGGGCTCCGCCACAATCCGAAACGGCTCCCCCGCCGTGTGATACTCCGTCGTCCAAATCTCCATACCCACAGCGTAGTCGCCCCCTTTCGATGGCGCCGCCCCGATTCGCGGGCCAATCTTCTCCCCATGGCCTGCTGACGGCCCGCGTCGGACGAGGAGTCTTGGCGCGTCGGCTTGTGGTTGCCTTGCCACTTGCCTTCGCGGGCGGCCACCACCCGCCCGCCTGTTGGCCCACCTCCCACAAAACTCTGTGCTCGTGGTTGCGTTGGCTGCTTTGTTCTATGGAAATCATCATTGACGGGGTTGTGGTACCCAGCCACCGACTGGCACCCGACGCCAAAGCTGCGTCCGCTTAGCCAGCCCGGCCATTCAACTTGCGGGACGACCAGCCCAACCATGTTCGGGAAAAGTCGGTCCGACGGCTATGCCGGCGGATCGGCTTTTGATCCCGTCGGGGAACTAGCCCCAAGAGCAGCCGCCGGAACAAGAAGAACCTGGCTAGGGCGGCGGCGGGATTGGTCGTAGGCTGGGGGGGTGAGGTTTGTGATTGCGCCGGATTCGTTTAAGGAGTCGATGGCGGCGGCGACGGCGGCGGAGGCGATGGAACGTGGGGTGCGGGAGGTGTTCCCGGAGGCGGAGTGTGTGCGGGTGCCGTTGGCGGATGGCGGCGAGGGGTTGGTGGCGGCGTTGGCGCCGGTGCTGGGCGCGCAGATTGTCCAGGCGCAGGTGCGCGATCCGTTCTCGGAGTGGATTACGGCTGAGTATGGGTTGACGGCGGATGGCTTGGCGATTATGGAATCGGCATCGGCCATCGGGCTGGGGTTGATCCCGGCCAGTGAGCGCAACATCTGGGCGGCGAACACGGCCGGGGTGGCGGATTTGATCCGGGACGCGGTGGCGCGGGGGGCGCGGCGGCTGCTGATCGGCATCGGTGGGACGGCCACGAACGACTGCGGCGCCGGAATGCTCAGCGGGCTGGGCACCGAGATCTTTGACGCGCTGGGCGAGCCGGTGGCGGCGCTGCCCAGCGAGTTGGGCATGGTGGCCGCCATGAAGCTGCGCACCGAGGTGGACGGCGCCCCGCTGCCACCCATCACGGTCGCCTGCGACGTCAACAATCCACTGTTGGGCGAACAGGGGGCGACGGCGGTGTTCGGCCCGCAGAAGGGGGCCACCGCGGCGGACATCGGATACTTGGAAGACGCCTTGGCGCAATACGCGGCCTGCTTGGAGCGGGCCAGCGGCAAAGCGGTGCGCGAGCTGCCCGGAGCGGGAGCGGCGGGCGGCCTGGGGGCGGCATTCCTGGCCATCGGGGCGGAGTTGAAGCCGGGCATTGAGATCGTCTTGGACACGCTCAACGTCGCCGCGCGGCTCCAGGGCGCCGACTACGTGCTCACCGGTGAGGGCGCGTTGGATGCCCAGACCGGCGGCGGGAAGGCCCCATTCGGGATGGCCGCGTTGGCGGCCCAGCACCAGGTGCCGTGCGTGGCGTTCGTGGGCCAGTTGGGCGAAGGGGCGATCCAACTTTCCGGCTTTACGCAGAAGATCTGCATCACCCCACCGAACATGGAGCGTAGTCAGGCGCTGATTCGCGGCCCGCAGCATCTGCAGGCGAGCGTCGCCGCATGGGCGTCAACCCTCGTCAGCACTGATTTATAGTACTTTTTTGTCCACTTAAAGAGTCTCCAAATCCGGCTGAATCAATGGTCAAGGGGGACGGGCGCGCGGTAGATTGCCCTCAGGTGGAATCATGGATCGCTACCGGGCGAAAGCGGGGGGATTCATGGCCAGCGCTGAAGGAGGATCCATGGCAAAAGACATCACCAAGCTGCCTGATCTAGAGCACGAAGCGGGAAGGGTGGCTCCGATTCGCTCCCGGATGCCGCTGTATCTGGATTTGCTGCCGCCCTGCAACAACGCCTGCCCCGCGGGCGAGAACATCCAGGAGTGGCTGCGGCTCACCAAAGCGGGTGAGGAATACCAGGCTTGGCAGGAGATCACCAAGAACAATCCCTTCCCGGCCATCCACGGGCGGGTCTGCTACCACCCCTGCGAGGTGGCCTGCAACCGCGTCGAACTGGACGGCGCCGTCTCCATCCATTCGGTGGAGCGCTACCTTGGCGATCTGGCGCTGCGGGAGGGCTGGCAGTTCGAGAAGCCGAAGTATTCGTCCGGCCAGAAGGTGCTGGTGGTGGGCGCCGGCCCCTCGGGCTTGAGCGCCGCCTACCATCTGGTGAAGCTCGGCCACGAGGTCGAGATCCGCGATTCGTCGCCGCTGCCGGGCGGCATGATGCGCTACGGCATCCCCGAGTATCGGCTGCCGCGCGACGTGCTGGACGCCGAGATTGACCGGCTCCGCGAGCTGGGGGTGGTGTTCGTCCAGGATTACACCGTCAAAGACTTGATGGCCGATCAGGCCGAAGGCGGCTTCTCCGCCTCGTTCGTGGCCATCGGCGCGCACCTGTCCAAACGGGTGGACATTCCCACCATGGACGCCTCCAAGATGATGGACGCGGTGAGCTTCCTCCGCCAGGTCGCCTCGGGCGAACGGCCGGAGATCGGCGAGCGGGTGGCCGTCTATGGTGGCGGCAACACCGCGATGGACGCCGCCCGGGTGGCCCGGCGGCTGGGAGCCAAGGATTCGGTGGTCATCTACCGGCGCACCGAGGCGCAGATGCCCGCCCACGAGGAGGAGAAGGCCGGCGCGGAGCGCGAAGGCGTGAAGATGAACTGGCTGCGCACCATCCAGTCGGTCAACGAGGACGACCTCACCGTCGAGATCATGGAGATTGACGAGAACGGCAAGGCGGTGGGCACCGGCCAGTACGAGAAGCTGGCGGCGGACACCGTGATTCTGGCGCTCGGCCAAGAGACCGATTCGAACTTCCTGCGCAAGATTCCGGGGATGCAGTTCGAGCATGACGTGGTGAAGGTGAATCCGCAGACTCTGATGACGTCCGTGGCCGGCATTTTCGCTGGCGGCGACGCGATCCCCTCCGCCCGCACGGTCACCACCGGCGTCGGGCACGGCAAGAAGGCCGCCCGCGAGATTGACGCCTTCCTGCACCACCGCGAGTCGCTGCCGCGCACCAAGCACGACCTGGCCGCTTTCGAGAAGCTGCACCTGTGGTACTTCGGCGATTTCCGGCAGACCACCCAGCCGGAGCTGGAACCGGGCGACCGCGTCGACGACTTCGACGAGATCGTCGGCGGCCTGAACGACGTGCAGGCGCACACCGAGGCCTGGCGCTGCCTCTCCTGCGGCAACTGCTTCGAATGCGACGGCTGCCTCGGCTCCTGTCCGGAAGGCGCGGTGATCAAGCTGGGCAAGGGCCTGCGCTACCGCTTCGACTACGACAAATGCACCGGGTGCGCCACCTGCTATGAACAATGTCCTGTCCACGCCATCGAGATGATTGAGGAGGTAGTGCGATGAGCCGGGTGATGATTGACGGCAATGAGGCTGCCGCGTCGGCCGCCTTCCGCCTGAACGAACTTTGCAGCATCTATCCGATCACGCCGTCGTCCACGATGGCGGAGCTGGCGGACGAATGGTCCAGCCGCGGCAAGCAGAACATCTACGGGTACAGCCCCACCGTGATCGAGATGCAATCCGAGGCCGGGGCCGCCGGGGCGCTGCACGGAGCCTTGCAAGGTGGCGCTTTGGGGACGACGTTCACCGCCTCCCAGGGCCTGCTGCTGATGATCCCGAACATGTACAAGATCGCCGGCGAGCTCACCAGCACCGTCTTCAACGTCGCCGCCCGGGCGCTGGCCACCCAAGGCCTGAGCATCTACGGCGACCACCAGGACGTGATGGCGGTGCGGCAGACCGGCTTTGCGATGCTCTCCGGCGCGTCAGTGCAGGAGGCGCACGACATGGCCGTCGTCGCGCAGTTGGCCACCTTGAAGGCGCGGGTGCCGTTCGTGCATTTCTTTGACGGCTTCCGCACCTCCCACGAGATCAACTCGGCCGAGCTGCTCACTGACGAGCAACTCCGCGAGATCATCCCCTTCGAGCTGGTGCTGGAGCATCGGCAGCGGGCGCTCAGCCCGGAGCGGCCCCGGATTCGCGGCACCGCCCAGAACCCGGACGTCTACTTCCAGGCCCGCGAGAGCGCCAACCCGTACTATCTGCAGGTGCCCGGTATCGTCACCGAGGCGATGCGGAAATTCGCCGAAGTGGCCGGGCGCGGCTACCAGATCGTCGAATACCACGGCGATCCGCAGGCTGACCGGGTGGTGGTGGTGATGGGCTCGGCCGCGCAGACGATCCGCGCCACCGTCGACTATCTGAACGGCCAAGGCCAAAAGGTGGGCATGGTGCAGTTGCGGCTCTACCGCCCGTTCCCGGTGGCCGAGTTGCTGGCCGCGATTCCCACCTCCGCCACCAAGATCGCGGTGTTGGATCGCACCAAGGAGCCCGGTTCGGCGGGCGAGCCGCTGTTCCTGGACATCTCCAGCGCCTTCGGCGAGGCGTTCGCGGCGGGCAAACGCGAGCGGCTGCCGATCATCATCGGTGGACGCTACGGCCTGTCCTCGAAGGAGTTCACCCCCGGCATGGTGGTGGGCATCTATGACGAGCTGGCCCTCGATTTCCCGCGGCCCCGCTTCACCGTCGGCATCAACGACGACGTCACCCACCTTTCGCTGCCTTTTGACGAGCATCTCGACATCGAGGACGAGCAGACGTTGCGCGCGGTCTTCTTCGGGATGGGCTCGGACGGCACGGTGGGCGCGAACAAGAACACCATCAAGATCATCGGCTCGCTGCCCGACACTTTCGCGCAGGGCTACTTCGTCTACGATTCGAAGAAGTCCGGCTCGCGCACCGTCTCGCATCTGCGTTTCGGCCCGAAGCCGATCCAGGCTCCCTACCTGGTGAACAAGGCCGGTTTCATCGGCTGCCACCACTGGTCGATCCTGGAGAAGGTGGACATCTTGAAATACGCCCGCAAGGGCACCGTGCTGCTGCTCAACAGCCCGTATCCGGACAACGAGGTGTTCGCCCGGCTGCCCGAGCCGATGCAGCGCAAGATCATCGATCTGGAGATCGAGCTGTACGCCATCGACGCGAACATGGTGGCCCGCAAATCCGGCATGGGGAACCGCACCAACACCGTGCTGCAGACCTGCTTCTTCGCCATCTCGAAGGTGATGCCCGCCGACGCGGCCATCGAAGAGGTGAAGCGCTCGATTCGGAAGACGTACGCCCGCAAAGGTGAGGACGTGGTGAAGAAGAACGAGTTGGCCGTCGATTCCTCGATCGCCGATCTGCACCGCATCGAGGTGCCCGCCGCCCCGGTGTCCAACACCCCGATGATCCCGCCGGTGCCCGACTTCGCGCCGGAGTTCGTGAAGACGGTGACGGCCTCGATGCTCGCCGAGACGGGCGACAACCTGCCGGTCTCGCTGCTGCCCGCCGACGGCACCTACCCGTCCGGCACCACCAAATACGAAAAGCGGAACGTTTCCGACATCATCGCGGTGTGGGATCCGGAGGCCTGCATCCAATGCGGCAACTGCGCCTTCGTCTGCCCGCACGCGGTGTTGCGCGCCAAGTACTATCCGGAATCCGCCCTGGAGGGGGCGCCCGAGGGCTTCAAGTCGGCGCCGTTGAACGCGGCCGGCTTCCCCGATTCGCGCTACACCCTGCAGGTGTACGCCGAGGACTGCACCGGCTGCGGCCTGTGCACCGAAGCCTGCCCGGTGAAGGTTTTGGGTGACGGCGGCGCCCGCAAGGCGATCAACCAGGTGCTGGTGCTGGATCGGGAGGTGGACAAGTCGAACGTCAAGTTCTTCGAAACCATCCCGGTGAACCGGCGCTCCCGGATCGATTTCGCCACCGTGCGCGGCACCCAGTACATGGAGCCGCTGTTCGAGTTTTCCGGGGCCTGCGCGGGCTGCGGCGAGACGCCGTACATCAAGCTGCTCACCCAGCTCTTCGGCGGCCGGGCGACGGTAGCGAACGCGACCGGCTGCTCGTCCATCTATGGCGGCAACCTGCCCACCACGCCGTGGTCGTCAAACAAGTATGGGCGCGGCCCAGCTTGGTCGAACTCGCTGTTCGAGGACAACGCCGAATTTGGCCTCGGCTTGCGCTTGGCGGCCGACGTGGCCACCGAGACCGCCCGCACCCGGCTGGAGGCGCTGCGCGGCGAGCTGGGCGACGAGCTGGTGGACGAGATCCTCAACGCCCCGCAGCAATACGAGTCGGAGCTTTCCAAGCAGCGCGCCCGGGTGGACGCCCTGAAGGCGAAGCTGGATACCATGAGCGGCCCGCTGGTGGCCGACCTGCGCTCGGTCTGCGATCATCTGCTGCGCCGTTCGGTGTGGATCATCGGCGGTGACGGCTGGGCTTACGACATCGGCTCCGGCGGTGTCGACCACGTGCTCGCCTCCGGCCGCAACGTGAACGTGTTGGTCCTGGACACCGAGGTGTATTCGAATACCGGCGGCCAGGCGTCCAAGTCGACGCCGATGGGCGCGGTGGCGCGGTTCGCCTCGGCGGGCAAGGTGACGGGAAAGAAGGACATGGCGTTGCAGGCGATCGCCTATGGCAACGTCTATGTGGCCCGGGTGGCCATGGGCGCGGACAAGGCGCAGACGCTGCGGGCCTTCCGCGAAGCCGAAGCCTACGACGGCCCCAGCCTGATCCTCGCCTACAGCCACTGCATTGCCCACGGCATCGACATGCGCAAGGGCTTGGACCAGCAGTACAAGGCGGTGGCTTCCGGCCACTGGCCGCTGATCCGCTATAACCCGATGCTGCGGGCGGCGGGCCACAACCCGTTCCTGCTGGACAGCCCGCGCCCCCGCATCCCGCTGCGCGACTACCACGTCAAAGAGCTCCGCTTCCGCTCTTTGATGACCTCCGATCCGGAGGCCGGCGAACGCTTCCTCGAACTCGGCCAAGCCCAGGTGGAACGCCGCTGGGCCGAATACGAGGAAATGGCGCTGCGCGGCGCCGAGCGCTTCACCACCGTCAAAACCGATTAGCCGATTAAGAGCCGATTAGTGGTTGTAACACCGCGCCTCTAAGATGGAGGTGTGAGTGAGGTTCGGGCTCCTCGGGGGGCGGTTTTGAACGCGCGAAGCTGGCAGACCGAAGGCGTGCTGCGCTGCTTGATGAACAATCTGGATCCGCAGGTGGCGGAGCATCCGGACGAGTTGATCGTCTATGGGGGTGGTGGGAAGGCGGCCCGCAGTTGGGAGGCCTTCGACGCGCTGGTGCGCACCATCAAGGATTTGGCTGACGACGAGACTTTGCTGGTGCAGTCGGGCAAGCCGGTGGGGGTGTTCCGCACCCACGAGTGGGCGCCGCGGGTGTTGATCGCGAATGCGAACCTGGTGCCGCAGTGGGCCACTTGGCCGGAGTTTCGGCGGCTGGAGGCCTTGGGTTTGACGATGTACGGCCAGATGACGGCCGGCTCGTGGATCTATATTGGCACCCAGGGGATTTTGCAGGGCACCTATGAGACTTTCGGCGCGGTGGCCCGGAAACGTTTCGGCGGCTCGCTGCGCGGCACTTTGACGTTGACGGCGGGTTGCGGCGGCATGGGCGGCGCGCAGCCGCTGGCGGTCACCTTGAACGAGGGGGCGGTGCTGATCGTCGACGTGGACGAATCCCGGCTGGCCCGGCGGATCGAGCATGGCTACCTCGACGAGTACCACCACGATCTGGAGACGGCCTTGGCCCGCGCGCTGGAGGCCAAGCAGCAGCAGCTTGCCCGTTCGGTGGGCCTGGTGGGCAACGCGGCCACCGTCTTTGACGAGTTGGCCCGCCGGGGTACCCCCATCGACGTGGTCACCGACCAGACCAGCGCCCACAACCCGCTCACCTACCTTCCCGAAGCGATTGATTTTGCTGACTGGCAGACCGCGGCCACCGCCGATCCGGAGGGCTTCACCAAGCTGGCAAGGGCGTCGATGGCGAAACACGTGGCGGCGATGGTGGCCTTCCAAGATGCCGGGGCGGAGGTCTTCGATTACGGCAATTCCATCCGCACCGAAGCCCAGGCGGGCGGCTTTGCGCGCGCCTTCGAGTTTCCGGGTTTCGTCCCCGCCTACATCCGGCCGCTGTTCTGCGAAGGGAAAGGCCCGTTCCGTTGGGTGGCGCTTTCGGGCGACCCGGCCGATCTGGCGATCACCGACCGGGCGGTGCTGGAGCTCTTCGGCGACAAGGATCCGGGGCTGCGCCGCTGGTTGACGGCGGCGGCGGGCTTCCCCACCCAGGGGCTGCCTGCGCGGATCTGCTGGCTCGGCTACCAGGAGCGCCAACTCGCCGGGCTGCGTTTCAACGAGTTGGTGGCCTCCGGGGAGCTTTCCGCGCCCATCGCGATTGGCCGCGACCATCTGGACGCCGGCTCGGTGGCCTCCCCCTACCGGGAGACCGAATCGATGCGCGACGGCTCGGATGCCATCGCCGACTGGCCGCTGCTGAACGCCCTGCTGAACACCGCCAGCGGGGCCACCTGGGTGTCCATCCACCATGGTGGCGGGGTGGGCATCGGGCGCTCCATCCACGCCGGACAGGTGATCGTCGCGGACGGCAGCGAACTCGCCGCCCAAAAACTGGAGCGGGTGCTCACCAACGATCCCGGCACCGGGGTGATGCGTCATGTCGACGCCGGCTACGAACGGGCCGCTGAAGTCGCCCGCGAGCGCGGGCTGCGCATCCCGATGTGGACGGATCAGCAATGACGTATTGGGCGAAGCTGCTCTATGACGGCCAGTTGTCGCAGCGGGTGACCATCGAAGTCTCCGCCGGGCAGCTCACCAGCATTACCGCCGACACCGAGCCGCCGCCCGGAGCCACCCGGTTGGGCTTCGTCACCGCGGGCATCGCCAACGCCCATTCGCACGCCTTCCACCGGCTGCTGCGCGGCCAGACCCACGCCGGGGGCGGGGATTTCTGGCAGTGGCGCCAAGCGATGTACGCCAGCGCCGCGACCCTCACTCCCGAAGCGCTGTACCAGGTGGCCCAGGCGCTGTATGCCGAAATGCTGCAGGCCGGGTACACCGCCGTCGGCGAGTTCCACTACCTGCACCATCAGCCTGACGGCCTGCCATATCCGGACCACGAAATGGAACGGGCGCTCGCCCAGGCCGCCCAGGACGTCGGCATCCGGCTGCTGCTGCTGGACACCTGCTACCTGCACGGCGGCATCGGCCAGGCGCTCGCCGGCGCCCAATTGCGCTTTGGCGACGGCTCGGCGGAAGGATATTTGGAACGGCATCTGCGGCTCACCGCGGCGCTGGAGGAGCCGCTGGTGCGGGTGGGGGCGGCGATCCACTCCGTTAGGGCGGTGGAGCCCACCGAGATGGCGGAGGTGGCCGCCGAGGTGCCCGGCCCGCTGCACATCCACCTGTCCGAACAGCCCGCCGAGAATCAGGAGTGCCTGGAAGTCTATGGCCGCAGCCCCACCCAGCTGTTGGCCGAGCAAGGCCTGTTGAGCCGGCGGCTCGCGGTCGTCCACGCCACCCAGTTGGCTGACGGCGACATCGCCACCCTGGGCGAAGCCGGGGTGACGGCGGTTTTCTGCCCCAGCACCGAGGCGGATTTGGGCGACGGGATCGGCCCCGCGAAAGCGCTGGCGGCCGCCGGGGTTTCGCTGGCCATCGGCTCGGATGAGCACGCGGTGGTGGACGCGCTGGGGGAGTTGCGGGCCCTGGAATACGGGCAGCGGCTGGCCAGCGGCCAACGCGGCCGGTTCACCCCCGCCGCGCTGTGGCAGATCGGCTCGGCGAACGGCTATCGGAGCTTGGGGTTGGGGGCTCCGCTCACCGTGGGCGGCCCGGCGGATTTCATCGAGATCGACTTGACGACGCCCCGCACCCACGGCGCCGACCCGCTGCAGACGGTGATGGTGGCCACCGCCGCCGACGTCACCGCCACCGTGGTGGCCGGCCAGCTGGTACATGATCGGAAGGAGCGCCGATGAGCGGCACTTTGATCACCGGCATTTCCGAGCTGGTCACCTGCGATCCGAGCTTGGGCGAGGGGCCGCTGGGCATTATCCGGGACGCGGAGATCTTGATCCAGGACGGCAAAATTGCCGCAATCGGCCCGGTCACCACATTGGGGTCAGCCGGTTTTTCAGATGATTTTTCCCGCCAGGAAGTTGGCGGCCGGGCCGTCATTCCCGGTTTCGTCGATTCGCACACCCACCTGCTCTTCGCCGGAGACCGCGCCGCCGAGTTCACCGCCCGCCTCGCCGGGGAGCCATATACCGCCGGCGGGATTCACACCACCGTGGCCGCCACCCGCGCCGCCAGCGACGCCGAATTGCGCGCCCAAGCCGCCCGGCTCGTCACCGAGGCGCAAGCCCAAGGCACCACCACCTTGGAGATCAAGACCGGCTACGGCTTGGACGTTGACAGCGAGGCTCGGCTGGCCCGGCTGGCCCGCGAGGTGACACCAGAGGTCACCTTCCTGGGCGCGCACGTCATCCCGGCGGCATATGCCGGTGATCCGGACGCCTACGTGCGGCTGGTCTGCGGCCCGATGCTGGCCGCCTGCGCCCCCCACTGCCGCTGGATTGACGTCTTTAGCGAGGAGGGCGCCTTCAACGTCGAGCAGGCCCGCGAAATCCTGCGGCGCGGCCAGGAAGCTGGTTTGGGGTTGCGGATGCACGCCGCCCAGTTGGGCCCCTCGGCCGCCGTCCAACTGGCGGTGGAACTGGGTGCCGCCAGCGTCGACCACTGCACCTTCCTCACGGACGCTGACGTCGCCGCTTTGGCCGATTCCGACACCGTCGCCACCTTGCTGCCCGGCGCGGAGTTCTCCACCCGGCAGCCCTACCCGAATGCCCGGCGGCTGTTGGACGCCGGGGTCACCGTGGCGCTGGCCACCGATTGCAATCCGGGCACCAGCTACACCACCTCGATGCCGTTCTGTCTGGCCCTCGCCGTCCGCGAACTGGGCTTCACTCCCGCCGAAGCCCTGCTGGCGGCCACCGTCGGCGGCGCGCGGGCGTTGCGCCGCAGTGACATCGGCAAGCTCAGTCCCGGCAAACAGGCTGATTACGCCATCCTGGACGCCCCTTCGTGGGAGTACCTCTTTTACCGTCCCGGCGTCCCCTTGGTGAAAGGAAAGACCCCATGAATGTGACCATCTGCGGCCCGCTCAGCCGCGCGGACGTCATCGCCATCGCGCGCGGCCAAGCCACCGTCTCGCTCAGCGGCCAAGCCCTCGCCGACATCGAAAAAGGTGCCGCGTTCGTCGAATCGCTGGCCGCCGATCCCGCCCCGCACTATGGGGTGTCCACCGGTTTCGGGGCGTTGGCCACCCGGCAGATCCCGGTGGAGCGCCGCGCCGACTTGCAGGCGAACCTGGTGCGCAGCCATGCCGCCAGCTCCGGCGACGAGGTGGACCAGGAGATCATCCGGGCGATGATGGCGCTCCGGCTCGCCACCTTGGCCACCGGCCGTACCGGGGTGCGGGTGGGCACCGCCCAGGCCTATGCGGGGCTGCTCAACGCGGGCATCACCCCCATCGTCGGGGAGTACGGCTCGCTCGGCTGCTCCGGGGATCTCGCCCCGCTGGCACATGTGGCCTTGGCTTTGAGTGGCGAAGGGGAGGTGCGGGACGCGGCGGGTACCCGTACCGACGCCGCCGCGGCTTTGGCGGCCGCCGGATTGACGCCGGTGCGGCTGCGCGAAAAAGAAGGACTGGCCTTGATCAACGGCACCGACGGGATGTTGGGAATGCTGATCATGGCCTTGGCGGATCTGGAGGCGCTGCTCGACGTGGCCGATGCGGCGGTGGCGCTCAGCATTGACGGAATCGCGGGCAACGACGCCGTCTTCGCCCCGCACTTGCAGACCCTTCGCCCCCATCCGGGGCAAGCCACTTCGGCCGCCCGGGTGTACGCGGCCTTGCAGGGCTCGGCCATCATCGCCGACCACAAGGCGACGGGGAAGAGCCGGGTGCAGGACGCCTATTCGCTGCGCTGCGCCGCGCAGGTGCATGGGGCGGCGCGGGATCTCGCCAGCTTCGCGGGCAGCATCGCGCAATGGGAATTGGCCGCCGCCATCGACAATCCGGTGATCACCGACATTGGCACCTTGGACTCCAACGGGAACTTCCACGGGGCGCCGCTCGGCTATGCGCTGGACGCCTTGGCGATTCCGGTGGCCGACGTCGCCTCCATGAGCGAACGCCGCACCGACCGGCTGCTCGACAAATCGCGCAGCGGCCTGCCGCCTTTCCTGGCGGACGATCCGGGTGTCGATTCCGGGCTGATGATCGCCCAATACACCGCCGCCGGCATCGTCTCCGAGCTGAAACGCCTGGCCACCCCGGCGTCGGTCGACTCCATCCCCTCGTCGGCGATGCAGGAAGATCACGTCTCCATGGGCTGGGCCGCCGGGCTGAAACTCCGCCGGGCGCTGACGGGGCTGCGCCAAGTGCTGGCCATCGAGTTGCTCACCGCCGCCCGCGCCGTCGATCTGCGCGCCCCACTCACCCCGTCTCCGGCCAACGCCGCCCTGATCGCCTCGCTGCGTCAAGTCGCTCCCGGCCCCGGTCCAGACCGGTTTGTGGCCCCCGAGATTGCCGCCGTGGTGGAGTGGATCGCGCGGCAGAAGTAGAATAGCTACTCGTGTCATCATTCGAACAGCTCATCGCCACGCACATCCAGGCGGTCACCGGCATTGATCCGGAGCTGCGCCCCGCCACCAAGCCGGAATTCGGCCACTACCAGACGAACGTGGCGTTGCGTTTGGCGAAGACGGCGGGAAAGCCCCCGCGCGAAGTCGCCACCGAGTTGGTCGGGCAGTTGGATTTGGCCGACACCTGCGAGCCGCCGGAGATCGCCGGGCCGGGGTTCATCAACCTGCGCATCAAAGCCGACGTGTTGGCCCAAGCGGCCACCCAGGTGCTGCAGGCCGAGCAGGCCGGGCTGCCGAAAGCGGACCAGCCGCAGGTCGTCGTCATTGATTATTCCTCGCCGAACGTGGCCAAACAGATGCATGTGGGGCATCTGCGCTCCACCGTGATCGGCGATTGTTTCCGCCGCATTTTCCTCGCGCTCGGGCATACCGTCATCGCCCAGAACCATCTGGGGGATTGGGGCCGGCAGTTCGGGATGCTGGTGGAGCAGATCCGCTACGAGGGCCTAAACATTTCCACGCTGGATCTGCCCGGCGCGGAGGCGCTGTATCTGCGCGCGAACCAGCATCTGAAAGAGTCCGCGGAGTTTGCCGAGCAGGCGCGCGAGCGGGTGGTCTTGTTGCAGGCCGGGGATGCCGAGACGAAGCGGATTTGGCAGGCTTTGATCGACGTCTCCTTGACGGGCTTCAACGCCACCTATCAGCGGATGGGCATCCTGCTGGGCAACGCGGACGTCGCCGGAGAATCCAGCTACAACGACGATCTGCCGGTGATCGCCGCCGATCTGGAGCAGCGGGGCATCGCCCAGATGGACGCGGGCGCGCTGGTGGTCTTCGTTGACGGGGACGCCACCCCGGCCATCATCCGGAACTCGCAGGGCGGCTACGGCTACACCTGCACCGATCTGGCCGCGATCCGCCGCCGGGTGAACGAGATGCACGCGGACCGCCTGATCTACGTGGTGGGCACCCCGCAGGCGCACCACTTCGCGCAGTTGTTCGCGGTGGCCCGCCAGGCTGGCTATCTGCCTGACGAGGTGGTCACCGAACACGCCGGGTTCGGCCAGGTGCTGGGCAAGGACGGCAAACGTTTCGCCACCCGCGAAGGCACCGCCGTCCCGCTCAATGAGCTGTTGGACGCCGCCGAGGAGCACGCCGCGCCCGCCGTCGCGCTGGCCGCCATCAAGTACGCCGATCTGTCCAGCCAACTGCAGAAAGACTACGTCTACGACATTGAGCGGATGGTGGCCACCACCGGGGACACCGGCCCGTATCTGCAATACGCGCACGCCCGCACCTGCGCGGTGATGCGCAACGCCGTCGAGCAGGGGGTCGAGTACGCCGCCGTCACCCAGGTGGCCGCCCCCGAGGAGCAGACGTTGGCGCTGCTGCTTTCGCGCTTCGGTGAGACGGTGAGCCTGGTGGCGGAGACGTTGCAGCCGCATCGGCTCTGCGGCTACCTGTTCGAGCTGGCCAGCGCGTTCTCCAGCTTCTATGAGAATTGCCCGATCCTGAAATCTGAGCCGGAAATCCGGGCTTCGCGGCTGGCGTTGACGGCCGCCGTGCGCCAAGTCTTGGCCACTGGCCTGGATCTGTTGGGGATCACCGCCCCGGAGCGGATGTAGCTACTCCTCGACGGTGTCGGGGTGCACCAGCGAATCGGCGGCCAACCAAGCGGCGCCGATGATGCCCGCGCGATTGCGCAGATCCGCCGGGACGATCGGGGTCTTCAGCTTCAGCTTCGGCAGGAATTTGTTCGCGTTCTTGGAGATGCCGCCGCCGACCACGATCAAGTCCGGCCAGAACAACGCCTCGATGTGCGAGTAGTAGCGCTGCAGCAGCGGAATCCACTCGGCGTAGCTCAAATCCAGCTTCGTCTTCACCCCTGCGGAGGCCCGCGATTCGGCGTCAAAGCCGTCAATCTCCACGTGGCCCAGCTCGCTGTTCGGCACCAGCACTCCCCGGTTGATCAGCGCCGAGCCGATGCCGGTGCCCAGCGTGGTGACCAGCACCAGCCCCGGATGGCCCTTCGCCGCCCCATACTTCACCTCGGCGACTCCGGCCGCGTCCGCGTCGTTCATCAAGAGCACCGGGCGTTCCAGCACCTCTTGGAAGATCGTCTGCGCTTCGGCGTCAATCCATGATTTGTCGATGTTCGCCGCCGAGCGGGTCCGCCCGTGCGTCACCACCGCCGGGACGGTGATCCCGATCGGGGTGCCGTCAAGCTGGTCGGCGAAATGGTTCACGATGCGGGCGGCCACCGCGGCCACCTTCTGCGGCGTGGACTTCTTCGGGGTGGGGATGCGCACCCGATCCGTCACAAAATCGCCCACCTCAAGATCCACCAACGCCCCTTTAATCCCGGAGCCGCCAATGTCAATACCAAGAACCGGATTCGTCATGGTAGAAGCCTAAGGCGCAGCTCGCTCGGTTCGCCACGATTTCGCCCTGAAAGACACGCTGGCGCTCAAGAGTTTTCGGTGGCTCAGAACTGGGCGGATGAGCCCCTGCAATAGACTGGGCTCATGAGTTCATGGTTGGTTACCGGCGGTGCCGGATATATCGGTGCCCATGTGGTGCGGGTGCTGGCCCGCGAAGGGATGCGCCCGGTGGTGCTCGACAACCTCGCCAGCGGGTTCGCCAAATTCGTGCCGGAGGGGATTCCGTTCGTGAAGGGCGACATCCGGGATACCGAGTTGGTCACCAACACTTTGATCGATTTCGATTGCGTGGGCGTCATCCACATCGCCGGTTTCAAATACGCGGGGGTCTCGGTGCAGCGGCCCTTGAAAACGTACTCGAACAATGTCACCGGCACCGCGTCGGTGTTGCAGGCGATGTACACCGCCGGGGTGGTGAACTTCGTCTTCTCCTCGTCGGCTTCGGTCTATGGGACGCCCGAGGTGGAGATCGTCACCGAGGATGCGGCTTTGCATCCGGAATCCCCCTATGGGGAGACGAAGCTGATCGGCGAGTGGCTGGTGGACGATCTGCTCCGCTCCCGGCCCGGTTTCCGCGGGGTGAGCCTGCGGTATTTCAACGTGGTCGGCTCCGGCACCGACGAAGTGTACGACGCTTCCCCGCACAACCTCTTCCCGAAGGTGATCGAGGCGCTGCTGGCCGGCCAGACCCCGATCATCAACGGCGTGGATTACCCCACCCCGGATGGCACCTGCGTGCGCGACTACGTGCACGTGCAGGATCTCGCGCATTCGCACGTGATCGCCGCCCAGGCGCTGTTGGACGGCCGCGAACTGCTGCCCGCCTACAACCTCGGCTCCGGGGACGGCCTCTCCGTCCGCCAGATCATGGACGCCTTCGCCACCCAAACCGGCATCGCCTTCACCCCCGAAGTCGCCCCCCGCCGTCCCGGCGACCCAGCCCGCATCGTCGCCGACGGCACCGCCGCCGCCCGGGATCTCGATTGGCAGATGCGCCACACCGTCGACCAAATGGTCGCCTCCGCCTGGTCCGCCCGGCAAGCTGCGGCGTAGCTGATCGGGATGCGTGGGGCAGGTGGAAACGCTAGAATGTGATACCCAAGCGAATGTAGTTCAACGGCAGAACATCAGCTTCCCAAGCTGAGAACGCGGGTTCGATTCCCGTCATTCGCTCTCCGGTCGCCAGCGCGCCCAGGGCACCAGCACCTTGAAGAAATCCAGCCCCATCGTCAAGAAATAAAACCACTGTGACTCTCAGCCGGCTTTGGCGAAGGCGAGGGTGACGGTGGTGGTGGGCTCGCCAGAAGTCCAGGCCGGGTCAGCGGCGCGGGTCCAGGTGTGGGTGCCGACAGCGGCGGTGGCCAGTCCGTAGGTGTCGGCGGCGGAGATGGCGACGGCGGCGGCGGACCAGGCTTTGGCCTGGTCGTCGGTGGTGATGGTGAGCGTCAGGTCGTCAGTTTGCTCCAAGGTGATCTTCTTGCCGAAGGTCTTTTTCAGATAATCCGTCATGCCCGCGATGTCGTTGGCTTCGGCTGCGGGCAGGATGCAGGTGAACGCGGCGGGCGTCTCGCCGGTCAGCGCGCTGGCCAGGGTGCGGGCATTGGATTCGTGTTGACGATAGGCCTCCGGGTAGCCCGAGCGCTGCACCTTTTGCGCGTAGTCGTTGATGTCCCCGGTTTCCCAGCCCTTGAATTTGACCAATTCCTTATAGAAACGGGCCGACGAATACCACGGATCCATGATTTCTTCCTCGGTGCCCCACCCTTGCGAAGTGCGCTGCTGGAACAATCCCAGCGAATCCGCGTGGCCATAATCCAGATTCAGGATTTTCGATTCCTGATAGGCGGTGGCCAACGCGATCGAGGCGGCCCGCGGGATCAGGCCGCGTTTCACGGAAACCCCGGCGATGATCCCGGCGTTGTAGGCCTGCTCGGTGGTGATGCTCACGGTGTATTCGCCCACGGTGGCCTCGCAGTGCGGGACGATCTGTGGCTCCGGCGGCAGCAGCGACATGACGGCCCAGATGCCGCCCCCGACAACTCCCAACAACATCGCCACCGATACGACGACGGCAACCGCCCGCCTGCCTTTAGTTGTGCTCATGCAGCTCCGCGTTCAACTCGAACTCGCCCTTGCGCCGCTTGGCAATGACCGCCCCGGTGCGCGAATCCCGCAGGTAGAGCCACCCCGATTGCCCGGAGAGCTCCAGAGCTTTGACGACCTCGCCGCCCGGCAGGGCGACTTTCGTGCCGGCCGTCAAATACAAACCCGCCTCGACGACGCAATCGTCACCCAGGGAGATGCCCAGCCCGGCGTTCGCCCCCAGCAGGCAGCGTTCGCCAATGGTGACCTGCTCGCGTCCACCACCCGAAAGGGTGCCCATGATCGAAGCCCCGCCGCCGATGTCGGAATGCGCGCCGACGACCACGCCCGCGGAGATCCGTCCCTCCACCATGGACGGGCCGAGCGTGCCCGCGTTGTAATTGACGAAGCCCTCATGCATCACCGTGGTGCCTTCGGCGAGATGCGCGCCGAGCCGCACCCGGTCCGCGTCCCCGATGCGCACCCCGGAAGGGATGACGTAATCCACCATCCGGGGAAACTTGTCCACCCCATAGACGGTGAACGGGCCGCGCTGCGACAACTCGGAGCGGACATCCTCGAAGCCTTCCGGCAAGGCCGGCCCCGCGCTCGTCCACACCACGTTGGGCAACACCGTGAAGATGCCGTCCAGATTTATCCCGCGCGGCTGATAGGCGCGCGAACTGATCAGATAGAGCCGCAGGTAGGCGTCCGGCACGGTGGCCGGGGGCGCGTCCAAATCGATGGTGACTGCGGCGGTAGCAGTGGTGACGCCGGGAATCTGGTACCCAAAAGCGGGGGCCTCCCCGTTGGGCGTGAAGCGGGCGTCCAACACCACCCCAGTCGCATGGGTACTGATCCGCCCTACATAGCTCACCTGACGCATATCTCTAGCCTACCTGCTATTCGCCGCGAACGGCTGAGCCGCTGGGGGCAAGGCGGGGCAGCCTTTGACGGGATATTGCTCATCGATTGCGAATAATTTTCTGTGTTGAGCGACTCATTGTATAGTCATGGCGTTAGCCCAAATCTCGACAGTCCCATAGGGGGGACTTCTCTCTGTCGATAAGGAAAGGAATACCGTGTTACACAATGCTGTGTCCCGGCGCACCACCGTCGCCACGTTGGCACTCAGCCTGATCTTCGGATCGATGGCTGCGGTCAGCATCACCCCCACCCCAGCCCAGGCGGATACCATCACCATTGGCGACGTCCGGGTGCAAACCCTGTCGAGCACGCTGGCTCGTGTCGAGTTGAAGGGCCCGAACGGGTTCGAAGATCGCGCCACCTACCATGTGGTGGGCCGCGATGCCTTCACCGGCGAGGCGGCTACCACCAGCGTTGACGGCGCGATGACGAAGGTGGTCACCGCCGATTACACCGTTTTCGTGCCCACCGGCGCGACGAGCTTGGCGAATGTCCGGATCGAAGATTCGGCCGGCCACATTCTGTGGTCCTACAACGGTTTGCCCGCGTCGAAGCAGTACCTGCCCTCCCCGGCAGCCACCCCGAAGGCCTGGGCGGTCTCCGATTCGCCGCGCGTGGTGCCGGCGAGCTGGGGCTACGATCCGATGCCTGCGACGAACACCGATTTCACCGACTACAACGGCTGGGATTCCACCAATGACGCCCCGGACGTGTACGTGTTCCTCCCCGCCGGCAGCGCCACCCAGTTGCGCGCTGATTTCAACGGGCTTTTCGGCCAGTCCGAGCTGATCCCGTTGAAGTCCCTCGGCTTGTGGCACTCGCGCTACTGGGCGTATTCCGAGCAGGAGATCTACGACACCATCGACGACTACCGCGCCAAGGGCTTCCCGCTGGACACCTTCGTCGTGGACACTGACTGGCGGGCGGGCGGCCAGGGCTTTGACGGCTCCGGCTACTACGTCAACACCACCCTGTTCCCGAACATGGCGCAGTTCTTGACGAACCTGCACACCACCTATCATGTGAACACCGCTTTCAACGACCATCCGGAGCCGGTGAACGGCAACCATGCGTTGACGCAGGACGATCTGCAGTTCCGCAACACCAACCTGAAGAGCTTCCTGAACATGGGCATGGACGCCTGGTGGTACGACCGCAACTGGGGCACCACCATCGTCACCCCGTTCTCGGGCATCCCGAAAGAGAGCTTCGGCATGTACCTGTACCAGGCGATCACCAAGTCGGCCCGCCCGAACCAGCGCCCGATGATCATCGGCAATGTGGACGGCATCGACAACGGCGCCTGGAACCGCGCCCCGGATCTCTCCTCGCACCGCTACACCTACTCGTGGACGGGCGACATCGGCGTCTCCGACAGCTCACTGAAGCAGGAGATCCAAAACGACGTGCGTTCCGGCGCGTTGACGGCCACCCCGTACGTCTCCGCGGACATCGGCGGCCATACCAGCCAGCCGTCCGTGAACCAGTTCATCCGCTGGAGCCAGTTCGGCGCGCTCGCCCCGATCTTCCGCTACCACGTCACCAAGGGGCAGAACCTCTTCCGCGAGCCGTGGAAGTTCGGCACCCAGGCCGAGGGCATCGCGCTGGATTACATCGAGATGCGCTACCGGCTGCTGCCGCTGTTCTACTCGCTGGCACATCAGAACTACGAGACGGGCCTGCCGATCAACAAGCGGCTCGATTTCAACTATCCGCAGTATTCGGCCGCGTCGTCGGACACCCAGTACCTGCTCGGCGACAACATCCTGGTTGCCCCGATTTGGGAGACGAAGGACGCCACCACCGCCGTCCCGGCCGCCTGGCTGGGCGCGGGCGTCAGCGCCGATTACTACAACAACACCGATCTGACTGGCTCCCCGGTGTATTCCACCACCGAGGCGAACGTCGATCACAACTGGGGTAGCTCCGGTCCGGGCAACGGCGTGGACACCAACAACTTCTCCGCCCGTTACACCGGCACCATCACCATCGGCTCCGACGACGTCAAACTCGGCATCGTGATCGACGACGGCGGCAAGCTCTATGTTGACGGCCAGTTGAAGGTGGATTCCTGGGGCCCGAACGATTCGGTGACGTACCTCTCGCCGGACACCTATCTGGCCGGTTCCACCCACACCATCACCTTCGAGTACTACGAGGGCACCGGCAACGCTCGCGCGCAGTTGGTCTATCAGCCGACGAGCGTGGCGGATGTCAGCCGCGACGTGTTCATTCCCGATGGCCGCTGGATCGACGTCTTCTCCGGCCAAACCTATGACGGCCCGGCGACGGTTTCGGTCACCCATCCGTTGGAGACTTCCCCGATCTTCGTCCGCCAAGGTTCGATCATCCCGCTGGCGCAGAACGTGGATTACATCGGGCAGTCGGATTGGAGCACCATCGGGCTGGATGTCTATCCGTCCACGCAGTACTCCGGCGCTTCCGAAGTCTATGAAGACGACGGCCTCTCCGAGGATTACAAGAGCGGCGTGGGCCGCACCACGGCGTTGTCCACCAGCTACGATTCGGTCGCCGGCGAGGCGGTCATCAACGTCGCCGCCGCCACCGGTTCGTATGCGGCTGACGGCATCACCAACCGCACCTGGAAGGCGCGGGTACACGTGCCCTCCGGTTGGGGCGCGGTGCAGTCCGCCACCCTGAATGGCAGCTCGATCACCGGCACGCTGATCCCAGCGGCCACCTCGGGCGATCCGTTCGCGATCACCGGCGCGTCGAACGACACCGACGTCTACGAGATCACCTGGACGGCTCCGCTCTCGCAGGCCTCCGAGGTGCGTGTCAAGTTCGCCACTCCGCAGGACGAGCCGACGGTCACCTACACGAACACCGCCATCCAGCATTCGGCCTGGAACGTGGAACTCACCGGCAACACCGGCGCGACGTCGGTCAACCTCTCCGCGGCTGACGACTGGATCAAGTACGCGCGCGCCGGTAACTCCACGAACGTGGACCGCAAGAACATCGCCACGCCGATCATCTCCACCGCCACGTATTCGCGGGCGCCTACCGCTCCGGCGGCCGCCTATGACTACAAGGCGGCGTTCTCCTGGAATGACGGCACCCCGACGTCTTCGGCTTCCAGCGATGTCAACATGATGCACACCCAGAACAATGGCGCCACCTCCACCTTCAACTTCACCGCGGAGGCGGCCACGAATTGGCGGCAGTTGGACATCTACTTCGGCTGCTGGCAGGCCACCTGCACCGTCGACATCACCGATCCGGAGGGCACCCTGACCCGCCGCAAGGTGACGGCGGGCAGCAGCTCCACCAACCAGCAGATGACGGTCGTCTATCGCGGCGAGCCGGGCACCCATCTGGACATCGAGCTGGCGGCCGGCTACCTGACGAACAGCAACGGCAACGTCTCGTTCTCGGCGGTCAGCGTCAAAGAGCTGCCGGATGCCACGGTGGAGCCGGAGCTCTCCTTAGAGGTCGTCCCGGCTACCCTGAACCTCACCGAGGCGGGCACCACCGACTGGGCGCATTTCGGCTACCAGGGCGCGGCCGCCTTCGATCACAAGGCGAATCCAGACGAGCACATCATCGGCAACCTGACGCAGGTCACCTACGTCAACGATGCGTTCAGCCCGGCCAACGACTACACCATGGAATCCTCCTGGACGGATGGCAATCCGACGGTTTCGGCCAGCGGTCGGCGTGATTTCGCCTACACCTGGAGCGGCGTCAAGTTGCCGCTCACGTTCCCAGTCGGCCATTGGGTGTTGGACGCCTACACCTCGGCTTGGGGCGCGGACGCCTCGTACACGCTGGTGGCTGACGACGGCTCCATCCTGGCGCAGACCACTTCGCCTTCGGTGGGCGAGACCACGAATGTCTACTCCGACATGCGGCTTGACATCGTCGTCACCTCGCCGTTGAACGCCACCTTGTACTTCATTCCGTCTTACGGCATGAACGACCATCGCGGCAACGGCTCGATGCCGGTGGTCACCGTGAAGCAGATCAAGGTGGACACCACGGCGCTGGAGGCGGCGCTGGCCGCTGCGGCCGCGTTGGTCTCCACGGATTACACGCCGAACTCCTGGGCGGATTACATCGCCTCGGCCGCCGTCTCCAATGGCGAACTGGTGTTGGCGAATCCGCTTTCCACCGAGGCTGAAGTCTCTTCGGCCACCTCCAACATCGTGGCCGCGATCGCCGCGCTGGTGGAGCGGGCTGATTTCACCGATCTGGCTGCCTTGGTGGCCGACGCGCTGCTGCTGAATCCGGCCGCCTACGACATCATCGCGTGGGCCGAGGTGGCCGTGGTGCTGCCGGCCGCGCAGGCGGTGCTCGCAGATATGAACTCCACCCAGGCGCAGGTCGATGCGGCGCTGCAGGCGCTGGAAGACGCCATCGCCGGGTTGAAGCCGCGGCTGGATCCGGTGATCGATCCGGCGCTGAGCACGCTCACCCCGGTGGTCGGCTCCCCGCTGGAGGTGGTGGACGGCTACTTCACCACACCGGGCGTGACGGTCACCTATTCCTGGGATGGCGCCGGCTCGCCGACGAACACCGCCGTGTACACGCCGGTGGCCGCCGATGTGGGCAACCGGTTGCACGTCACGGTGACGGTCACCGAGCCTGGCCATCTGCCGTGGACGGGCGTGTTGACCACCACCCCGGTGGCTGCCGCCCCAGTGGCCCCGACCCCGGCGGTGGCGGCGAAGATCGCCCCGCAGTTGAGCACCGTGAACCCGGTCGCGGGGACGATCATCCAGGTGCTGCCGGGCGACTATGATCCGGCGGCGACCGAATCGTATGCCTGGACGATTGACGGCATGGCTGCCGGTTCGAACAGTTCGTACGCGATCCCGTCGAGTGCGGCGGGCAAGACGATCAAGGTCACCGTCACCGCTGCGGCTCCGGGCGCGACGCCGTGGACGGCCACCCTCACCACAGCCCCGGTCACCGCCGCTCCGGTCACCCCGACCCCGGCGGTCACCCCGAGCATCGTGCCGCAGTTGAACACCGTCAACCCGATGGCTGGCGGCGTGATCGAGTTGCTGCCCGGCAACTACAGCCCGGCGGCCACCGAGACATACGCCTGGACGATTGACGGTGTCGCTGCCGGTACCAGCCGCTCGCTGGTGATCCCGGCGGACGCGGTCGGCAAGACGATTAAGGTCACCGTCACCGCTGCGGCTCCGGGCGCGACCCCGTGGTCGGCGACGCTTACCACGGCCTTGGTGACGGCCGCCCCGGTGGATCCGGGCGTGGACACCTACGGCCTGTCGAACCTGGTCGCCTCAGTCTCCACCTTGGATTCGTCCGCCTACACCGCCGGCACCTGGAACTCGCTGAACAACGCCAAGAACGCCGCGCTGGAGGTGCTCGGCAACGCCAGTTCCACCCAGTCACAGGTGGACGCGGCGATTGCCACGCTGCAGCACGCGCTGGTATCCCTGGTGCCGGTATCCGACACCGCCACCTCGACGGCCCGGCTGGCCACGCTGCTCTCCGAGCAGATCACCGCCGCGAACGCGTTGAACGTGGACGACTACACGCCCGCCTCCTGGGCTCCGGTCGCCGCCGCGCTCGCCGCCGCGAACACCGTCAAGGCCGATGCGAACGCCACCGCCGATCAGTTGCAGACGGCGATGTCGAATCTGGCTAAGGCCGTCACCGCCTTGAAGCCGGTGGAGGTCATCAAGGAAGGCGCGACCAAGGTCGTCGAGGTGGAAAAGCCCACGCCGACGGGCACCACCCAGTCGGTGACGGTCTCCGGCGCCAAGTTCAAGAAGAACACCAAGCCGAAGGTCACCGTCACCATCAAGGTGACCACCGGCAACGTCAAGGGGCGGGTCGCGCTCTTCGTCGGCGGCAAGAAGGTGAAGACCTTCAACGCCATCCGCGCGAAGTCGACCGTCACCATTCCGAAGAAGTACTCCAAGGCCATCAAGGTGCGGGCCAAGTATGCGCCGAAGAACAACAAGTATGGCACCACGAAGTACTCCAAGACCAAGACGATCAAGGTGAAGTAATAAGCTAGCTTCCGTGAACTTACACGGAGACCTGGTAGATCTCTTCACTGAGATAGTCGACATCGAGTCCGTCAGCGGCAATGAAAAGCCGTTGGCGGACTCGATTCAGTTTGCGTTGGAGCCGCTCGCGCATCTGAGCGTGGAACGTTTCGAGGACACGGTGCTCGCCCGCACCGAGTTGGGGCGCGCCGAGCGGGTGGTGGTGGCCGGACACTTGGACACCGTGCCGGTGAAGGGAAACCTGCCGCATCGCCGCGAGGGGGATCGCATCTATGGCCGCGGCACCTGCGACATGAAAGGCGGGGTCGCGGTGGCGTTGCAGGCGGCCGCTCAGCTCACCTCGCCGTCTCGGGACGTCACCTGGATCTTCTACGACCACGAAGAGGTGGACGCCGCGCTGAACTCGCTCAGCCACATCGATCCGGCCAAGCTCGCCGGCGATCTGGCCATCCTGATGGAGCCCACCGCCGCGCTCATCGAAGGGGGCTGCCAAGGGCACCTGCGCTTCCAGATCACCACCAAAGGCATCGCCGCGCATTCGGCCCGCTCTTGGCGCGGCCACAACGCCATCCACGACATGTTTGACGTGCTTGCCCGGCTCTACCGCTACCAGCCCCGCGAGGTCGAGGTCGAGGGCCTCACCTACCGCGAGGGCCTGAACGCGGTGCGCATCTGGGGCGGCATCGCCTCCAACGTCATCCCCGACGCCTGCACCATCGAGATCAACCACCGCTTCGCTCCCGACCACCTGCTGCCCGAGGCGCAAGACTATTGCCGCGAGCTGTTCATCGGCTACGATCTCGATTTCGTCGACGGCGCCAACGGCGCCCGCCCCGGCCTGGACACCAAGATCGCCCAAGAGTTCGTCTCCGCCGTCGGCGGCACCCCCCGTCCCAAATTCGGCTGGACGGACGTCGCCCGCTTCTCCGCCCTCGGCATCCCCGCCATCAACTTCGGCCCCGGCGACCCCTTCAAAGCCCACGCCGACGACGAATACTGCGACATCTCCGACCTCCACACCTGCCACCAAGCCCTCCTGAATTTTTTACAGTGAATTGTCTTCGCTCTCTTCGTTCGCTCAGGCACTATCTGTGCGGTTCGGGCTCCGCCCTATCAGGCTTCAATCGTGTCCGAATAGGAGCAAGCTCCTTATTCGTCCACTCAAAGCCTGCCGCACGATTGGTTGGCACGCCAGCCGTGTGTGTTCGCTCCTGCGGGAGCGGCTGCTTATAGACATTTTTCTCAGAAAGCGGGGGCTCACGCTCCGCTTAGGAGCGACTGGCTTTCGCCTTATTGTCGCTCCACGCTCCACTGCGCGACCCGGCTTTACGC
>JAISTQ010000045.1 GCA_031272505.1 Propionibacteriaceae bacterium | reverse complement strand
GGTTGGCATCCCAGTAATCATCCCAAGTGGCGGTGGTGTAGAGGGCGGAGTCACCGTAGCCCGGCAAGCTGTTGACAGTGGCTTGCAGGCTGGTGGTGTTGCCACGGTAGGCGAGCGCGTCTACACCAAAATTCAGGCCCGTGAGAGCCTCCTCTTGCATTCCGATCGAAAGATACAGCGGAACCATGTCGAGTTGATCTTGGAAGTAATTCCATGTGGTTACTGTGAAGAGGTTTTGGCTATAGAAAGACGCATTGGTAACGGTAAGGCAGGTGACCGTGTTGTTGACGATTGCTGGCGTCACCGGGTACTGGTAGAAATAGCTGTAGCACGGGGCAGAAGGATCCAGGGCCTCGGCTTTGGTAGCGCTGCTGCTGACGGTGAAGCCCGCTACCAGCGCGAGCGATAGTAGGGAAGCAAAGATTTTCGGAGTTTTCATTTGTGCTCCTAGGTAGGTGATCGAGGGTACGAGCCGGGAGGAGACAACTGCCGCTGATGGCCCCCCGAACATCGCGATTAGAAAAAGTTTAGTCCCCCCAAGTGGGCACAGATGACAAAAGCATTAAAATTTTCTGATATTAACCCGACGAAGACTAGGGCGAAGACTAGGAATTATGGCTTGCAGGACCACGGCTTGAAGCCAGCCTTGGCGTAGTAGCGGTTAGCTACGGTGATTTGCTGCTCGCGGGTGGCTTGATGCGGGTAGGCGGCGAAATCCCGGCCACCGTTGGCGTCCCAGGAAGACTTGGAGAATTGCAGGCCCCCGTAGTAGCCGTTGCCGGTATTTATGTGCCAGTTGTTTCCCGATTCGCATTGCGCGATCTTCACCCACTGCGCCTCGCGCGCCAAATTAATGCCGACGCCATTGGGAGACGTTTTCGTCCCTTGCTCAACTTTTTTCACTGTTGGTTGTTTGACAATCTTTTCGCTGAGCAATTCCTTTTCGGCGGTCTTTCCATTGACGGTGGTGACTTTATAGACCCGCTTGGCCTTGCCTTCCACACCCTCGACCAGCACCCGCGACTCGCCCTTCCACAGCGACTTGTTCTTAGTGGTCTCCGTCTTGAACGGGACGGCCTCCGTCTTCTCCACGTTGGAAGTCTCCACCCAATCCACGACCACCTTCATCCCCTCGGAGACGGCGGTGTCGGCGGCCGGATTCACCCGGTCGTCAGCGTCAATCGGGAAGCCCTGCTCAATGAGCAGCTCATCGACCGTCGCCGCCTTGGTGTACAGCCGCATCGGCTGCCCGCCGCCCACGGCCAGGCTGATCTGCTTCGGGGTGGTGATGGTGACCGTCATCCCGGAGCGCCCGAGCGGGGTGGTGGTGGGCTCGGAAACCCGGGCCACGCCGAGATCCAGATCGTCGATGTCCGCCAGCGCGTCGCCAAGAATGTGCTCGTTGGTGGAAAGCACCTGCACTTCGCCGTCCAAGTTCACGGTGAGCTCTTTTTCGAAGTTGACGACGATCTCCTCGCCATCGGAGACCGGGGAGGACGGGGAGGGCAGCACCTCGTCCGCATCCGCGACGACGACGCCCGCCTCACTCAACACGTCACCCACGGTGAGCGCGAACGCGGAGACGCTGCGGGTCTTGCCGTCGACCGTCAAACTGACGTCTTTGTGCAACGAAGTGAGCGCGCAAACGCCGCCGACCGCCACTAGGACGGCCAACGAAGAGATGGCGAGCGTTTTTTGCATCCCGCCATTATGCCAGTTTCCTGAGTTTTTTTCAACTTTTTTTAAGGAAACCGCAACTCGCCCTTTAGAGCGTGAAGGCTCGAGCCTTCGCCAACCGCGCCGCGACATCGGACCAGTTCACCACGTTCCACCAGGCGTTCACGTAGTCAGCCTTGACGTTTTTGTACTGCAAGTAGAAGGCGTGCTCCCACATGTCGAGTTGCAGGATGGGCAACTGGCCGACCGGGACGTTCGCCTGCTGATCGTAAAGCTGGTTGATGTTCAGCCGCTGGCCCAGGGTATCCCAAACCAGCAGCGACCAGCCGGAGCCTTGGATGCCGTTCGCGTTCGCCGAGAACTGCGCCTTGAAGCCCGCGAACGAGCCGAAGAACTCCTCGATCGCCGCCCGCACTTCGCCTTCGGGCTCGCCCCCGACGCCGGGTGCCATGTTCTTCCAGAAGACCGAATGGTTCACATGCCCGCCGAGGTTGAAGGCGAGATCCTTCTCCAGCTTGGCGATGGTGCCGAAATCCCCGCTCGCCCGCGCCGCCTCCAGCGCGGCCAGGGCGGCATTCGCCCCAGCCACGTAGGCGGCATGGTGCTTGCTGTGGTGCAATTCCATGATCTGCCCGGAGATGAAGGGCTCCAGGGCAGAGTACTCGTAATCCAGTTCAGGAAGTGTGTACGTCATGGACGTCACTTTATCTGCTTGGTTGCCTTCGACGTGAGCGAAACGGTCTGATACCCCGACTTCTTGGCGGTCACCTTCACCTTGATGGTCTTGCCTTTGTCGGCTTTGACGAGCGTGTAGCTGGCCTTCGTCGCCCCTTTGATGGCCTTCGAGCCGCGGTACCACTGGTAGGAGTACGTGGGCTTGGGGGAGATGGCGACCTTCGCCGTCAGCTTCTTGCCGACCTTCAACGTGCCCGAAATCGTGGGCGTCGGGGTGGCGGTATACGGCTTCGGCGGGGAGATGCGCGGCACATCGGAGCCGGTGGTCCAGCGCCAGCCCTCGGCGGTGCCCTTCACCGGCTTGGAATCGCCCGCGCCGGTGGTGTAGTAGTTCCAGGCGCCCCACTTGCCGGAGCTGATCTCGGCGTGGTAGTAGGCCCAGTAGCCGGTGGAGCCGTCGCCGCAGGTGGACGGGTTGCCGTTCAACTGGCAGACCATCCCCCATTTGGCGTCAGTCTTGACGGTGAAGCCGGCGCTGGCCAGGGCCGCCAAGCCCGTCGAGTATTTGGTGGCGCAACGGGTGGTGGTGGCCGACCCGGTGTCCACGACCACCCAGACCCCCGAGCAGGTGCTCACCGGCGCGGGCAGTTTGGCGGCCGGGACGGTGTCGGGGGCGTCCGCCTGCGCGGTGCTGACGCCGAGCGTCAAGGCCAAGCCGGCGGTGGCGGCGAGGAATGAGACGAGTAGTTTCTTCATGGTTTTCCTTTTTCTTGAGCGTTAGTTGGTTCGGTTTCGACGCCGGACGACGACCGCCACAATCGCCCCCGCGACCAGCACCGCGATCACGGCGATGGTGAGCACCGTCGATCCGTCGGGGCCGACCATGCCTTTGTCCATCTCGCGGGAGGTGGGGGTGACGTTCGGCCGCGCCTGGTCGGGATCGGTTTGCGGCCCCACGGAGCCGTCCCCGAAAACCCAGCCCTCCACCGCGCCGGAAGGCGGCTTGTAGGTGCCGCCGCCGAGATCGGAGTACTCCCAGGAGCCGTCGGCGGTCGAATGCCAGTAGCTCCAATAGGCGGTAGTGGAGGTGACGCAGGTTTCGGGCATCCCGTTGACTTGGCAGAGCATCCCTTGGCTGGTGGTCTCGATGCTGAATCCGGCACTGATCAGCGCGGTATACCCGGTGCTGTATTCGGTGGCGCAACCCACCAGCGGGCTGCCACCGAGGCTCCCCGGATCGACTACCACCAGCACCCCGGGGCACGCAGCCGAGGTGGTGGCGGGGGATTCCGGGGAAGCCGCAGCGCCAGCCGTCAGATAGTTGTAGCCGGAAAGGAACAGGAGCGCCTGAATGCTGGCGAACAGATCAGCGTCGGTGCCGTCGGCGGAGGCGGGGAAGCCCCCGTCGGCGAGCTGCTGGCCCGTGAGCCAGGTGGCGGCGGCCGCGTTGGGTACTCCCGGATCGCTGAGCAGTGATCCAAGTACCGCGGTGGAGTTGATCGGGGAGAAACCCTCCCAATGGCCGTCACTTTGTTGGGCGCCCTCGGCCCAGTGCATCGCGTCCAGCACCGGTTGCGGCAGCTCCACCCCGCCCTTTGCCGGGTACGGGGTGAGCCCGAGCGCCGCCAAGGCGGTGTTGTCGGCGTCGGCTGGCTGGCCTTTGCTGTAGGAGAACCCGCCGTCCGCCTCTTGTTGGGCGGCGAGCCAGTCCGTCAGCTCGGCGGGCACCGACACCCCCGCCCGTTTCAGGGCGACGGCGGCGAGACCCGCGCTGTAAGGCGAAGGGGAGGCCCCAAAGGAGCCGTCCGGCTGGATGCCAGCCAACGTCTGCTCGATCAAATCCACGCCACCGAAACTGCGCGGATCCTTCCCGACGACTTCCGCCACCAAGGCCAGCTTCGCCGCGCCTTCACCGGTGGCTGAGTATTCCTTCGCCCGGCCTTCCAGCCAGGTGGTCATTTGCTCGGTTTCGGGAACCGCCTGCCCAGCCGCCGTCAATGCGATCACGGCTTCGGCGGTGATTGATTCCGCCCCAAAAGCCGCGTCCAGATGGCTGTCGTCTACTTGGCTGATGAGATACGCCGCCGCCCGTTCCACCGGCTCAGTGGCATCCGCCTTTATCGCGGATGCGCTGCTGACGAGCAACAGTGTTGCTGCAATGATGGTGAACGTCCTGCGGAACATCTCCCCGGTTCCTTCCCCGAGGTGCTTTTCCGCTCTAGGCCCTTTGCGGGCCAAGGTCGGCTCGCTTGCCTCGACGAGCTGCTTCATTGACCTTGGGCTGATTCCCTTATCAACCCAACCCCAAGCAGGCACTCCGACTTAACTCACTGAGTATCACGGCTGCGGGTCAGTCCCGGAATCGCACCGGCTTCCCCTGCAAGGAGTAATCCCTACTCTAACACGGTTAACGCGGCGAAATGAGCGAAGACAATTACGCGGAAGCGCTACTCGTTGGGGAGGCGGTAGCCGGTTTGGCGGACGAAGGGGGAGTGGAGGGTGAGGTGGGAGCCGTCCCAGGTGCATTCGAGGGGGGCGCAGTTCTCGACGAGGGGCTGGGCGGGGGCGTTGGTGGCGTAGGTTTCGAGGATGCCCATGATCACGCCGCCGTGGGTGACGATGCTGACGAGGTTGGCGTCGGCCGCTTGGGCGAGGGCGGAGCGGAAGGCGGGGGCGACGCGGCTGTACATCTGGGCGAGGCTTTCGCCGCCGGGAATCCGGCCGGTGGCCTTGGACGCCACCCAGGCCTGGTAGTCGGGGTCGTCTTCGAGGTCGAAGCGGGTGTGCCCTTCGAAGACGCCGAAGTTCCACTCGTGGAGGTCGTCAATGACGATCTGCTCGACGTCGGGGTAGATGATCGCGGCGGTGCTGCGGGCGCGGCCCAGCGGGGAGACGAAAAGCAGATCCGGGGTGGGGAGGGTGCCGGTGATCGCCGCCGCCTGCTCCTTGCCCCGGTCGGAGAGCGGGGTGTCCGTCACGCCTTGGTAGTGATGGCTGGCGTTCCACTCCGTCTCGCCATGTCGAATCAACGTGACCTTCATGCGCGTCGCACCTCCAGAACCCGGAAACCTTTTGCGGAGGCTACCCTATCGCACCGCCAGCCGGACTGGTTCAGCCAGGCTTGGAGTGAGTCGGCGCCGAGGTTCTTGCCGACCACCATGCGGGCGACGCCGTCGGGCTTCAGGGTGGGGAGCCACTGCCGCAGCAGCGCGTGCAGGGCTTCCTTGCCTACCCGAATGGGTGGATTGGACCAAATCTCATCGAAGGTGTGTTCGCTGGCAGTTGAAACGGTGAGGCGGTCGGCGACGCCGTGGAGCGTGGCGTTCAGGCGGGTGAGGTCGAGGGCGCGTTCGTTGACGTCGATGGCGGTGACGTGGGCTTCGGGGTTGGTGACGGCGAGGGCGACGGCGATGACGCCCCAGCCGCAGCCGAGGTCGAGTAGGTTGACGGGGCCAGTCGGGGGAGTGGATTCGCGCAGCAAAATGGAGGTGCCCAGATCGAGGCGGTCGGCCGAGAAGACCCCGTCGGCGGTGACGAATTCCCAGTCGCGGTCCCAGAACCGGGCGCGGATGCTCCGGCGGTGCTCCTCGCCTGCGGGGGTGACAAAGTAATGGCTCACGCTTCACCGCCGCAGCAACGAGTCTGGCGCGCAGTTTGGGCGCGGGAGGCGAGTTCGGGGTCGGGGGGGTAGGCCACCTCTTCGAGGGTGAGGCCGTGGGGTGGCATGACGTGGATTTCGCCGCAGCGTTCGGTGGCGGAGAGCAGGCTGACGAGCCAGTCGGCGTCGCGCTCGGCGGTGCCGACGCGCAGCAGCGCGCCCACCAGCGAGCGGACCATCGAGTGGCAGAAGGCGTCGGCCTTGACGGTGATCTCGCCAGTGTCGGCCACCGCGAATTCCAGCAGCGTGCGGATCGCCGTCGCCCCTTCGCGGGCTTTGCAAAAGGCGGTGAAATCGCGCAGCCCGAGCAGTCGCGCAGCGGCCGCGTTCATCGCGGGCACATCCAGCGGGCCGGGCACCGCCACCACATGGCGCCGCCGCGTCGGATCGGGAACGTCCCAGCAGAGCCGATAGACGTACCGCCGCCAGATCGCGGAAAAACGGGCGTCAAACCCTTCAGGAGCCACCCTCACCGCTTTGACGACGACGTCCTCGGGCAGCGCGGCCCGCAGCCGGTAGGCCAAATGCGCGGCCAGCCCGGCGCCATCGTCAGTCTCCAAATCCAGATGCGCCACCTGCCCGCGGGCGTGGACTCCGGCGTCCGTCCGTCCCGCCACCGTCAAAGTGGGCGGCTCGGCAAGGCGCAGCACCCGCGCAATCCAAAGCTCCAACTCCCCCTGGACGGTACGCAAGCCGGTCTGCGCGGCCCAACCATGGAAGTCGGTGCCGTCATAGGCGATGTCGAGGCGCAGCCGAGTCACGGCTATATTCTCACATAGGTGAGGTCTTGGATACGCCGGCCGGCGGTGATCGCGCGCTGTTCGAAGCGGGTGACCGGGCGCGGCTCCCAGCGGGGCGAACTCAACTCGCCACCCAGGTCGGGAGCGAGGCGCGGCTCGCCAGCCAACACCTCGCGCATCCAATCGGCGTAATCCTCCCAGTCGGTGGCCAGCCGCCAAATGCCGCCGGGGGCCAGCGCCGTCGCCACCGAGGCGGCGAAACGCGGATTGACCAGCCGCCGCTTGTGATGCTTCTTCTTGTGCCACGGATCGGGAAAGAACGTCCACAGCTCGCTAAGCGAACCGGGCGCGAACAAGTATTCCAGCCCCTGTTCGGCGTCGGCGAGCAGCATCCGCACGTTTTCCACCCCGGCCCGTTCCAGCTTCGACAGCGTGGAAGCCAGCGTGGGGACGAACACCTCGAACCCGATCAGGTTTGCCTCCGGGAAGCGCTGGGCGAGGGCGGTGATCGCCGTCCCGTCACCCGAACCGACCTCCACATACAGGGGAGCGGAACGGCCAAACTCGGCAGCCCAATCGACCTCGGCAGCGGGGGAGACCGACGTGCGCCGCTCACCGCGCGGCACCTCGATGACATATTTAACGTGCAGAGCGTCCCACGCCCGTTGCTGCGAGGGATTCATGCGATCGCCCCGGCGGACGAAACTGACCACGTCTCTCAGCGCAGTCTCGTTTCCACCAGCCCGGCGATGCGCTGGGCGATCTCGTTGGCCTGTTCAATCGTGGGCGCTTCCACCATCACCCGCACCAGCGGCTCGGTGCCCGAAGGCCGCAGCAGCACCCGGCCGGAATCGCCCAGCTCGCGCTCGGCATCGGCCACGGCCGCCGCCAGGATCGGATCGATGTCGGCCCGGTTCTTGTGCACGTTCGGCACGTTCAACAACACCTGCGGGAAGCGCTGCATGACGGCGGCCAGCTCGTGCAGCGGCTTGCCGGAACGCGCCACCTGCGCCGCCAACTGGATGCCGGTGAGCACCCCGTCGCCAGTGGTGGCCAGATCACCGAGAATCACGTGGCCGGACTGCTCGCCGCCCAGGTTGAAGCCGTTCACCCGCATGTCTTCGAGCACGTAGCGGTCGCCGACCTTGTTCACCGAGACGGTGATGTCATGCGCGTGCATCGCCTTGTGGAAGCCGATGTTGCTCATCACCGTGGTGGCGATGGTGTCGTCCACCAGCTTCCCCTGCTCTTTCAGCGCGATGGCCAGGATCGCCATGATCGCGTCGCCGTCGACGACTTCGCCGAGGTGATCCACCGCGAGGCAGCGATCCGCGTCCCCGTCGAAAGCCAGGCCGAAATCCGCGTGGACGGTGGTGACGGTGTCGCGCAGGCCCTCCAGATGCGTGGACCCGGCGTTCAGGTTGATGTTGGTGCCGTCGGGCTCGGCATTGATGGCGATCACGTTCGCGCCCAGCGCCTCAAAGGCGAGGATGGCGCTGCGGAAGGCGGCCCCATTGGCGCAATCCAGCACAATCGTCAAACCCGAAAGCGAGATGTCGACAGAGCCGCTCAGGTGTTCAATGTAGCGGGCGAACGGGGAAGTGTCCTCATGCACCCGGCCCACCTCCGCGCCGACGGGCAGTTCCCACTCGTCGTCCAGATGGGCCTCGATTTCGTCCTCGATGTGGTCGGGCAGCTTGGTGCCGCCCCGGCCCACCAGCTTGATGCCGTTGTCGGGCATCGGATTGTGGGAGGCGGAAAGGATGACGCCCAAGTCGGCCCCGAGCGCGTCCACCAGATAGGCGACGCCGGGGGTGGGAATCACGCCGAGCCGAATCACGTCGACGCCAGCGGAGGCCAACCCGGCCACCACGGCGGCTTCCAGGAATTCGCCCGACGCGCGGGTATCGCGGCCGACTACGGCTTTCAACCGGCCCACGCTGGATTCGCACAACACGCGGGCGGCGGAGACGGACAGACGCAGCGCCAAATCGGCCGTGAGCTCAACGTTTGCAGTGCCCCGGACTCCGTCAGTGCCGAATAGGCGCGGCATGTTTTAGCGCTTCGAGTACTGCGGAGCCTTGCGGGCTTTCTTCAGACCAGCCTTCTTGCGCTCCTTGACCCGCGGATCACGGGTGAGCAGCCCGGCCTTCTTCAAAGCGGGACGGGAAGCCTCGGCGTCTGCGGCATTCAGCGCCCGGGCGATGCCGAGCCGCAACGCACCGGCCTGGCCGGTGGTGCCGCCGCCGGAGATGGAGGCGATCACGTCATAAAGACCCTGGACGGCAGCCGTCACGAAAGGCTCGTTGACCGTCTGCTGATCCAGCTTGTTCGGGAAATAATCTTCGAGGGACCGGCCGTTGACCTTCCACTGGCCGGAGCCGGGGAAGATGCGCACCCGCGCGATGGCCTGCTTGCGACGCCCGGTGGCGTAGGCGGCCTGCACGATGGCGGGGCGGGAGGACGGTTGGGCGGCTTGCGGAGTCTCCTCAGCGCGGTAGGCGATCTCGCGATCAGCTTCGTCAATGAACGGGACGGGCGCTTCGGCCTCGTCAACCACGGTGTCTACAGTTTCACTCACTACTTATCCTTAGGCGTTCTTGATGTCATAGGGCTGCGGCGACTGCGCGGCGTGCGGATGTTCGGGGCCGGCGTAAACCTTCAGCTTCTTGAGCTGCTGCCGGGCGATCTTGTTCTTCGGGAGCATACCTTTGACGGCATGTTCGACGGCTTTGCGCGGATCGGTGGCCAGCAACTCGCCCACCGGCGTCGCCTTCAAACCGCCGGGGCGGCCGGAGTGCCGGTAGATGAGCTTGTCGGTGGCCTTCTTGCCGGTGAGGGCAATCTTGGATGCGTTGATGACGATCACGAAATCGCCGGTATCGACATGAGGGGCATACTGCGGCTTGTGCTTCCCGCGCAGCAACTTGGCGGCGGTGACGGCGAGGCGTCCTAAGACGACATCCTCGGCGTCAATGACGAGCCACGCCCTGGTGACCTCACCCGGTTTCGGGCTGTAAGTAGACACGTAAGAACCTTCTTCTTCGCTCATTAGCCTTGGAAAAGTGCTCACCACGCCTGAGCGCGGCAAAACGCACAGCTAGTAACTTTACCGCGAGAGGCAACTATCGTCAAAGTGTTAGACCAGATTCGGACGCGCGACGCCTGCGCGAGCCTGCGAAAGCCCGCCTGGATTGCTGATACTGGGGTGACTGAACTCGGTCGGGCAGGTACCATTAGTCCTTGGCCGTGTTTCCATGACAGTGAAAAGGTGTCTCAATGAAGTTTCAAGTAAGCAGTCCTGACGATGTGCGCAACGTGGTGCTCATCGGCAACGCCGGTTCCGGCAAAACCTCCCTCTTCGAGCAGTTGCTCAAGGCCCGTCTCGACGGATACCGCGGTGAGAAGGCCGATCCCGAACGTCAATCCCAGTTGTATCTGGCGTCGTTCGTGAACGGCAAGACCACCGTCAATCTGCTGGATGCCCCCGGGCATCCGGATTTCGTCGGCGAGCTGCGGGCGGGCATCCGTGCCGCCGACGCTGCGATCTTCGTGCTCTCCGCAGACGGGATCGACGGCGCCGCCCAGGCGTTGTGGGACGAATGCAGCCAGGCGAACCTGCCGCGCGTCATCGCGTTGACGAAGCTGGACGCCGGCCACTCCGATTTCGATTCGGCGATCTCGGCCGCCCAGTCCGCCTTTGGCGACGGGGTGCTGCCCAGCCATGTTCCCACCATGTCTTCCCCGGAGACGATGAGCGGCAACATCGGGCTGCTCTCGCTGATCGAGCATGATTATTCTTCCGGCAAGGTTGTGGAGCGCAACCTCTCGGCGGAGGACGAGCAGGTCGAGCATTACCGCGGCCCGCTGATCGAGGGCATCATCCAGGAAGCCGAAGATGACGACCTGATGGACAAGTACATTGGCGGCGAGGAGCTCGATTCCGGGTACCTGCACCAAGACCTGATGAAGGCGGTGGCCACCGCCAACCTCTTCCCGGTGGTGCCGATCTCGGCCAATACCGGCGTCGGCATCGAGGAGCTGCTCCGGCTGATGGAGCAGGGCTTCCCGACTCCCACCATGCACTCGAATCCGGATGTGGACACGCTCACCGGCGATCCCACCGATTCCCCGGCCGCCGATCCGTCCGGCCCGCTGGTGGCCCAGGTGATCCGCACCACCACCGATCCGTTCGCCGGCCGCCTCTCGGTGATCCGCATCTTCTCCGGCACCATCAAGGTGGACGACACCGTCCGGGTGATCGCCCGCTGGGGTTCGGCCGCCTCCGAGGTGCATCAGGATCACGATTCGTCCGAGCGGGTCTCCGGCCTGCAGGCCATCGAGGGCACCGATCTGAAGCCGCGCACTTCCGCCATCGCGGGCGAGATCGTGGCCATCCCGAAGCTGAACGCCGCCGAGACCGGCGACACCATCGCGTCGAAGGACAACCCGGTGGTGGTGAACCGCTGGGTGCTGCCCGATCCGCTGCTCCCGCTGGCGATCAAGGCCGCCACCCGCAACGACGAAGACAAGCTCTCCGGCGCGCTGAACCGGCTCGCCGTCGAGGACACCACCGTGAAGCTGGATCGTTCCTCGGGCGACCAGTTGGTGCTCTGGGTGACGGGCCAGGCGCACGCCGATCTGCTGCTCGGCCGCCTGGTGGATCGCTACGGCGTCCGGGTGGAGCAGGAAGAGCTGCGCATCCCGCTGCGCGAGACGTTCATCGGCCCGGCCGAGGCCCAGGGCCGCCATGTGAAGCAGTCCGGTGGCCACGGCCAGTACGCCGTCTGCCACATCAAGGTGGAGCCGCTGGAGCGCGGCGCGGGCTTCGAGTTCGTCGATCAGGTGGTCGGCGGCGCGGTGCCCCGGCAGTTCATCCCGTCGGTGGAGAAGGGCGTGCGCTCGCAGTTGGAGAAGGGCGTGTTGGCGGGCTTCCCGGTCGTCGACATCCGCGTCACCTTGGACGACGGCAAGGCCCACTCGGTGGATTCGTCCGACATGGCCTTCCAGATGGCCGGCTCTCTGGCGCTGAAGGAAGCCGCCTCCGAGAAGGTGATGGCATTGCTGGAGCCCATCGATCTGGTCACCGTGACGGTCGCCGATCAGTACATGGGCGCGGTGATGACGGATCTCTCCGGCCGCCGCGGCCAGTTGCAGGGCACGGATTCGATTGGCAACAAGACGGTGATCCGGGCTTTGGTGCCGCAGTCGGAGTTGGCCCGCTATGCCATCGATCTGCGCGGCATCGCCCAGGGTTCGGGCACCTTCACCCGGGAGTTCCACGGCTATGAGTTGCTCCCGGCCCAGTTGGTGGCCAAGTACGTTCAAGCCGACAAGAAGTAGGTTCGCCCTTACCCCGGTTACCTTTCCGGCGTTTATCAAGAGTTTTTAACGTAAGTACGTTTTTAGCGTAGGATTGAATCCTCTTGGTTTGGGAGGTAGCTATGGGGGCTAGCGCATCTAAAGGCCGCTTTGTCGCGGCATTCATCACGGTTCTGGCTTTGGCTGGGGGGCTGCTTACGCAAGCGCCGTCGGCGCAAGGCGCTGATCCGCTGTTCACCGCGGAGACGTATCCCCGGGTGGACGGCTCCACGGCCACGCTGCCGCTGGGGCTGGCGTTGATCCAGGATTTCACCGACAATCCGGCGGCCTCGGCCAGCTTCAATCAGACGCACCAGGCGTATCTGAATTTGGTTGACGGCCTAGCCGATCTGATTCTGGTGACGCAGCCCTCTGCCGACGAGCTCGCCTATGCGGCTTCCAAGGGCGTCGAGTTGGAGGTGGTGCCGGTCGTCAACGAGGGCTTCGTGTTCATGACGAACGCGTCCAACCCCGTCAACTCGCTCACCTTGGAGCAGATCCAGCAGATCTACGCCTACAACTGCACCATCAACAACTGGAGCCAGGTGGGCGGCGCCAACCAGGCGATCGTGGCCTTCCAGCGCAACGCGAACTCCGGCTCGCAGACCGGCATGTTGGAGCTGGTGATGAAGGGCATTCAGATCCGCTACACGGAAGAGAGCTACAACGCCCCGTCGCCGGTGCTCCCAGATGACGTCTGCGCCTCGCCTTCGGTGACGGTGGGCACCATGTCCGGGCTGGTCACCGGCGTCGCCTCCTATGACAACTCGGTCTCCGGGGCGATTGGCTATTCGTATTACTACTACGTCAACGAGATGTACGGCGATGTCGCCAATGCGGCCGATCTGGCGCACATCAAGCTGCTCGCCGTGAACGGGGTGGCTCCCAACGACACCACCATCGGCGATCAGAGCTATCCGTTGACGACCGCCTATTACGCGGTGATCAACAAGGCCGCCGCCGCCGATTCGCCGGAACGCAAACTGTTGGCCGCGATCCTCTCGCCGCGCGGGCAGCGGGTGGCCAAAGATGCCGGCTATGTGCCGGTCGCCGAGGTCGGCCCGGCGCGCAACCGGCCGGGGCTGCCCGATCCGGATCGGCTCTATCAGGAGAGCGAGACCTTCTTCGTCAACCCGCTGACGTTCAGCTATGAGAATCTCGGCCAACCCCTCTGGTATTACGACGACACCGGGCTGCAAGTCCCCGATGCGGTGCTGCCGACCTGCACCCTGGGTACCTATACCGGGGTGTGCGATGGCCGCAGCGTCAGCGCCAGCTATGGGCCGACGCCTATGGGGCAGAATCTGCACGTGCATGGTTTGGCGGATGCCACCATCGAAGCCAAGATCGACAATCACTTCAACGCGCAGGTGAACAATTCCTACGTGCCGCTGAACCTGACGGTGACGGGCAACTACGCCGGGCTGATCTCGATAGGCGGCTCGGCGGCGGCGTGCTGTTTCGCCGAGGGATACTTGCTGACCGGCACTTACCGGGTGGACACCGGGGAGCCGGTCACCTTCACGGAGTTGTTCAACCAAGACGCCGACGTTGAGAAGATCCTGGCGGCCGCCGCCCTGGTGTACTCGGCGAACAATCCGATGACATCGGAGTATGGGACGACGGTCTTGCTCTCCTACCGGGCGGATCCGAATCCGAGCTTCTACCTGACGGCCACCGGCATCCACGTCTATGGGATGGACATTCCGTACGCGGAGAACTGGGCCAGCCTGGCGCTGTTCAAGAAATACGCCGACGATTCCGTCTTCGCCACCGCGCCCTCAGCTTGCCGCACCGCGACCAGCACGGCGAGCGTCGCCTGCGCGCCCGAGCCCGCCAAACTCGCGGCTCCGGTGTTTGACAGCGGGTTGGGGGACAGCATCTCGGGCACCGCGGTGGCGGGCACCACGGTGGTGATCGCGCTGCCGGTCGGCTCCCAGGAAGTGCGGTTGACGGCGGTGACAGACAGCACCGGACACTGGTCGGTGGCCACCCCGGCGAAGACGTTGGACGGCGAGATCTTCGCCTATGCCACCGACGCCACCGGGGCGAAATCCGACGCGGTGACGGCCAACCTGGTGGTGCCCACGCCTTCCCCGTCCCCCACGGACGATCCGACCACCAGCCCCACGCCCACGCCGACGGAGACGACCACTCCGACTCCGACGCCGACGCCGACGCCCACTCCGACGCCGACGCCGACGCCCACCCCCACCAACATTGACGGTAAGACGAACCTGGGCCAGGCGAAGCTGAAGATCGGCTGGCGTTCGTGGACGGGCAAGCAACTCGCTCCCGGCACCGTCTACTGGAACGGCAAAAAGCTGGTGAAGGGCACCGATTACAAGGTGTCCAACTTGGGTACGAACAAGAACATCGGCGCCGGCAAGGCGAAGCTCACCTTCATCGGCGATTACACCGGCACCCAGACCATCTCGTTCAAGATCGTGCCGCCGAAGCCGAAGCTGAGCAAGCTGAAGACGGCCGTCAAATCCACTACGGTGAGCTGGAAGAAAGTCAGCGCGAAGGCGAAGATCACCGGCTACCAACTGCGCTACAAAGTGGCCAAGACCAGCGGCTGGAAGATCAAGACCGTCTCCGCGAAGACCACCTCGCTGAAGCTGGCCAAGCTGAAGACGGGCAAGCAGTACGCGATGCAGCTCCGCTCGTACAAGAAGGTGGGTTCGGTGAAGTACGTCTCCGGCTGGTCAAAGCCGCTGACCACCACCAAGGTGAAGTAGCCCGCGCGTCAGATTTTGCGGATGCGCACCCAGGCCACGTGGTGCCGTTCATCCTTGCGCAGCACGATGGTGGCCCGGCCTCGGGTGGGCTGGATGTTCAGCGACAGGTTCGGGCCGTTGATGGTGTCCCAAAGATCGCGGGCCACCGCGATGGCCTGGTCTTTGGAGAGTTCGGCGTAGCGGGAGAAGTACGAATCCGGGTTGCGGAAGGCGGTCTCGCGCATGGTGAGGAAACGCTCGATGTACCAGCGTTTCAGATCGAGTTCGTTGGCGTCCACATAGATGGAGAAGTCGAAGAAATCGGAGATCGCTAACGCCGGGGAGCCGTCCATGCGCAGCCGGGCGGGCTGCAGCACGTTCAAGCCTTCGACGATCAGGATGTCGGGCTGCCGCACCACGATCTGCTCGTCGGGGACGATGTCGTAGGCGATGTGCGAGTATTTCGGGGCCACCACTTCCGGTTCGCCGGATTTCACCGCCATCACGAAATTCAGCAGTGAGCGGCGGTCATACGATTCCGGGAAGCCCTTCCGGCCCAGCAAGCCGCGCAGCTTCAGCGTCTCATTCGGGTAGAGGAAGCCGTCGGTGGTGACCAGATCCACCTGGGGGCGGCCGGGCAGCCGGGAGAGCAATTCGCGCAGCATCCGGGAGACGGTGGATTTGCCCACCGCCACTGAGCCGGCGATGCCGATCACGAACGGGGTGCGATGGCCGCGAATCCCCAAGAACTCGTGGGTGTCGGAGTAGAGCACGCCGGTGCGCTCCAAATACCGTTCCAGCAACTGCGTCAACGGGTGGTAGACCTCTTCGAGCTCCGACTGATCCGTCGGATCGTCGATGCCGCGCAGCCGTCGCAGCGTCTCGTCGTCCAGCCGGTCGTCGATATGCGCCGCCAGCTTCGCCCAATGTTGCCTGGTCAAGGTGACGTACGGGCCGAACAGATCCGCCTCGGGATTCCCAATCACGCCCTTATGGTATAGCAGCGCGGCGGCGCGGGGCCGATCAAGATCGCGCAATCGCCCGTCTTTTCGCGCGTTATGGCCGCCGCCCGGCTGGTTGTCGAGTGTCGAAACCCGGCCCGGTTGAGGTGGCAGCGTAGGCTGGTGGCATGGGAGCATGGCGTAATCCGGTAGGGCCGCTCAGTGCTTGGGTTTATTGGGTTCGGCGCGCGGTGGTCGCGCTGGCGATTCTGGTAGTCATCGCGCTGATCGTGGTCTTGGCCGTGGCGATTTCGGGCACGCTGCAGCCCGGCGCCGGGGGTGTGAGCGCCGCTCCGCCCACCGCCGCTTCCGAGACGCCCAGCGACATCCCCGCCGTGGTGGAGCCAGTCGCTTCGCCGACGCCCACCGGCCCGGTGGCCTGCGATCCGAATCTGGTGGCGCTCACCATCAAGGGCTATGACTCCATCAAAGTCTCCGCCTCGTCTCCCAAATTCGCCTTGACGGCCACCAACACCGGCCAAGTGGCCTGCATCCTGGACATCTCCGGGGCGAATTACAACCTCACCGTGAAAAGCGGGAACGATTTGATCTGGACGACGGCACACTGCGCCGAATGGGTGCCGAACACGAATCAGGTGCTCGATCCGGGAGCCGCTGTGGAGTTTTCCATCACCTGGAAGCTACGCCGCTCGGGGCAGGACTGTGAGATCGTCAAAGGGAAGCTCAAGCCCGGCACTTACGTCGCCACCGTCACCTATATGGATGTCGCCACCGCCCGCAAGGTGATGCTGCTGACGAAGTGACGGCGAACGCAGCCCCACCGCATCCAGCGCCGCCTTCACCGTGCCCACCTCTTGGACGCGCAAGCCTTTGATCTTTTCGCCGCAACCGGGCGGCACCAAGGCCAACTCCACGCCGAGCCGCGCCGCTTCGGCGAGCCGCTTGCTGATCGCGTTCACCCGGCGCACCTCGCCGCTCAACCCCACCTCGCCGAGCGCCACCACCCGCATCCCGAGCGGCAGATTCGCCAAAGCCGCCCCCACCGCGAGCGCGATGGCCAGATCGGCAGCCGGATCACTCGTCCGCGCCCCGCCGATGGTGGAGACGTAGACCTCTTTATCGAGCACCCGCATCGCGGTGCGCCGCGAGAGCACGGCGAGGATCATCGCCACCCGGGAGTGATCCACCCCCTGGCAGACCCGCCGGGGCATCGGCGCCTTGGAGGCGTCCACCAGGGCCTGCACTTCGGTGAGCAGCGGGCGGCGGCCCTCCAGGCTGACCGTCAAACATGAGCCGGGCGCGGGCTCGCCGGCGGTGGAGACGAAGAGGCCGGTGGGATCGGGCACTTCCTCGATGCCGCCCTCCGTCATGTTGAAGCAGCCGATTTCGTCTGCCGGGCCGAAGCGGTTCTTCGCCGCGCGGATGATGCGCAGCCCGAAATGCGGATCACCCTCAAAGGAGAGCACCACATCCACCAGGTGCTCCAGCGTGCGCGGGCCGGCCACCGCCCCGTCCTTGGTGACGTGCCCCACCAGCAGCACCGGGATGTTGTGCGTCTTCGCCACCCGCACCAAAGCGGCCGCCGTCTCCTTCACCTGGGTGACCCCGCCGGGAACCCCATCCGCGCCGGGGACCAGCACCGTCTGCACCGAATCAAGCACCAGCAGCTTGGGGGAGAGCTGCTCGATATGGCCCAGCACCACGCCGAGATCCGTCTCCGCGGCGACATGCAGCCCCTGGTGCACCGCGCCGATCCGCTCCGCCCGCAGCCGCACCTGGGCGGCGGATTCCTCGGCCGTCACATACAGGGCCGTCAACCCCGAGGCCGCCCAGCAACTCGCCACCTGCAGCAGCAGGGTGGACTTGCCCACCCCCGGCTCGCCGGCGAGCAACACCACCGAGCCCGGCGTCAACCCCTGGCCGAGCACCCGATCAAACTCGCCCAGCCCGGTGGGCACGCCAATGGCCTGCTGCGCGTCAATCTCCGTGATCGAAAGCGCCCGGCCCGCCACCATCGCCGGAGCCCGCGCGGAGCGTTCCACCTGACACTCGGCCACCGAGCCCCAGCTTTCGCAGGAGCCGCAGCGCCCCACCCAGCGCGGGGCCGTCCACCCGCATTCAGTGCATTTATATGTGATGCCTTTAGCCATGAGACCACCCTAATCAGGGGGTACGACATTTAACCGTTCGGTACGCCGATTATCGGTGGATTAGGGTTAATCCTTGCCCGGCGTGGCGTCACCCGGCCGTCCTCGATTTATCCCAAACAGCAGCCCTGGATACAATGGGGAAATGATCGCCGCATGGCATGTCTACCCCCTTGGATTTGTGGGAGCGCCAATTCGCGGTGGCTACGGGTTTGATCCGCAGTCTCGTTTCGAGCACCTGACGCGCTGGCTCGGCTACGTTGTTGATCTGGGCTGCGACGCGCTCAGCTTGGGGCCGGTGTTCCGGTCCGTCTCGCACGGCTACGACACCCTCGATTACTTCAGCATTGATCCGCGGCTGGGCACCGCCGCTGATTTTGACCAGTTCCTCGCGGCCGCGCACGATCACGGGTTGAAAGTGCTGCTGGACGGCGTGTTCAACCACGTCGCTTCCGAGCATCCGCTCTACCGGGCCGCCCAGGCGGGCGACGCCGAAGCCCGCCGCTGCTTCATTTGGAAGGACGGCTACGCGGAGGCTTTCGAGGGGAACCTCGATCTGATCAAACTCAACCACGCCGAGCCGAAGGTGGCCGAGATGGTGGCCTCGGTGCTCTACCACTGGCTGGATCGCGGGGTGGACGGCTTTCGGATGGACGCCGCCTACGCCGTCGGGCCGGATTTCTTCGCCGGCATCCTGCCCGGCATCCGGGAGAGCTTCCCGCAGGCGTATTTCTTCGGCGAGGTGATCCACGGCGACTACGCTGATTTCGTGGCCCGCTCCACGCTCGACGCGGTCACCGAATATGAGCTTTGGAAATCCTGCTGGAGCGCCATCGACGCCAAGAACTTCTTCGAGCTGTCCTGGACGCTGAGCCGGATGAACGCGCTCGTCGATTCCTACGCGCCGGTGACGTTCATCGGCAACCACGACACCTCCCGGATCGCCACCCTGGTGGGTGCCGAGCGGGTGCCGTTGGCGTTGGCGGTGCTGCTCAGCATCGGCGGCTTCCCGCAGATCTATTACGGTGACGAGCAGGGGTTCGTGGGCGTCAAGGAACAGCGACGCGGTGGGGACGACGCCGTCCGTCCGCCTTTCCCCGATTCGGTGCAAAACCTCTGGGGGTTCGGCTGGTGGCTCTTCGACGTCCACAAAGCGCTGCTGGCGGTGCGCCGCGACCGGCCGTGGCTGGCCCGCGCCCACGTCACCAACATCGAGTTGGCCACCCACACCTACCACTATCGGGTGGAAGCCGAAGGGCAATACCTGGAGGTGCATCTCGACGTGGACCAGCCCTCGGTGGTGCTCACCGACGCCAACGGGACAGTCTTCCGATACGGTCTGTAACAATACTTGGGCACTAGGCGAGTTATCCTGAGTAGGTGCCCCGAAAACTCTCTTCCAACGTCAAGAAGGTTGCGTTGGTATTCGAAGGCGGCGGAATGCGCGCCTCCTTCTCGTCTGCCGTGGTGGCCACTTTGCTGCGCGAGAAAATCCACTTTGATTGGGTGGGCGGCATCTCCGCGGGCGCTTCCTGCACCGCGAACTATCTGGCCCGGGACGCCGAACGGGCCCGCCGATCCTTCGTGGATTTCGCGGACGATCCGAACTTCGGCTCGGTGGGCACCTTCCTGCAGGGCAAGGGCCTCTTCAACGCGCACTATATCTATGAGCAGACCGCCGGGCCGAAACAGACGCTGCCCTACGATTTCGACACCTTCTGGGCCAACCCGGCCCGCCGCCGGATCAGCGCCTTCCGTTGCGACACCGGCGAGGCCGTCTTTTGGGACAAGTCCGACTTGGACACCCTGCCCAAGTTGATGCGCCGGGTGCGGGCCTCGTCAAGTTTGCCGATCATGATGCCGCCGGTGCTGATCTCTGGCCATTACTACGTTGACGGGGCGCTCGGCCCCTCGGGCGGCATCCCGCTGGACATCGCCCAGGCGGACGGCTTTGACCGTTTCTTCGTGGTGCTCACCCAGCCGCGCGACTTCGTCAAACTGCCGCAGAAGATGCAGCGGGTCTTCGACGTCTACTTCCGCAAGTGGCCCGCCGCCGCCGAAGCCCTCGCCCAACGTCACGAAAACTACAACCGCACCCGCGAGGAACTCTTCGACCTGGAGGCGTCCGGCAAGGCCTGCCTCGTCCTCCCCGCCGAAATGCACGTCGGCAACTCCACCCGCGACGTCGCCGCCCTCCAAGAAACCTACGACATGGGCCTCGCCCAATCCGAAGCCGCCCTCCCCACCTGGAAATCCTTCCTCGGCCTCTGAATCTCGTCCCAGTTTTATACACGCCATCTCGTGTACTTCTTTACACGACATGGCGTGTATATTTCGGGTCCAACGGTCGCGATAAACTGTTGCGCGTGTTTGAGAAGATGAACCCGGTGCCAGCGTCCTCCCGGCCGGATTTGGTGGCGGAAGTGACGTTCGCGGCCTTGCGGTATGTGCCCGATGCGCTGGTGTTTGAGATCGATCCCGAGCTCAGCGACACCGAGACGTTATGCGCGAAATACGAGTTGCCGTTGGATGTGATGGGCAACGCGGTGTTGGCGCTGGGCAAGCGCGAGGGGCAGGAGCGCCGGGCCTGCTGCATGGCGTTGGGGACGCGCCGCGTCGACATGAACAACCTGGTGAAGCGCCGCCTGGACGTCCGCAAAGCCTCATTCGCGCCCATGGACTACGCCATCGAAGCCTCGCAGATGGAGTACGGCGGCATCACCCCGATTGGGTTGGACGACACTTGGCCGATCTGGCTCGACGAGACCATCACCGCCATCGACTGGCTCTGCATCGGCTCTGGCGTCCGCCGCTCCAAACTCGTCCTCCCCGGCGCCTCGCTTCTCAACCTCCCCACCGCCGAACTCGTCCCCAACCTGACGATCTAGGGCCGTCCCCTCCCCACGCGCACGGGGGAAAGGGCGGAAACTGAAGTGGCCCCAATACGGTCAAAATCGGTCGGTTTTTCGAATTGGGGCCGGTCCGGTAGGTCAGCGAGGGCGGGTTTACGCTCAACTCACCCGCCAGTACGCGCCGCGAGTGGCCCCAATATCTGAAAACCGCCAAAAAATGC
>JAISTQ010000019.1 GCA_031272505.1 Propionibacteriaceae bacterium | reverse complement strand
GTGTTTGGGCTGGGATGGGTGGCCGCTTTTCGCTCTCGATTTTTTCCCCGGGGGGCGGTTTCGGCTGGGGGGGGTTTGGGGTGGGGGGGGGTTTGGGTTGGGTGGCCGTCTCGTTTTTAGCGTCGAGTTGGGCCCATCCGGTTCCCAGTTGGTTGCCGATTTCTGTGGGGCAGTTGACGGTCGCGCCGGTGGTGCTGTTGCGGTAGGCGGGCATTAGCTGGTGATCTTCGCGAATGCGCTCAAATCGGCGATGCCCCAGCCGTAAACGATTTCCGCGCGGATCGCGATCTGGTTCTGACGCTTCAGGTCTCCCTGGCCGTCCGGATCGCCGGTGGTGATGACTTCGACGCCGATGTCCTTCTGGATGCCCCAGACGAACTGGTTGAAGTCGCCGACGATGCCTTTCAGGTTGGTGGCGACGGAGGCGACGCCGACCGCTCCGACGGTCTTCGACACGGAGGCGGCGAAGCCGTCCAGGTCGGTCTTCTCGGTCGACAGCTTGAACTCCGGGTAGATGCGCTTCCCGTTCGTGTCACGCTGCCCCCGGAACGACGCGGCGAGCGCCGGATCCAACGCGATGCCGTTCGGCACGTAGCCGGCGGCGACGACGAGCGCCTCGGCGGCGTCCAGGTCGGTGACCGGGTTCGACGTCGCGGTGACAGCAGACGTGGTGGAGGCGATCTTCGAGCTGGCGATGATCGACGCGGCGGCCGCGCCGGAAAGCGGGTCGATGCCGTGGATGCCACCGTAGTCGAGGGCGCGGGCGAGCGCCGGGCCGATCAGCTCCTGGAGCTGCGCGAGGATGCTCAGTTGGTAGTCTTCGTCCGCCCATTGGACTTCCTGGTCGAGCCGGATCGTCTTCTGGAACTTGTGCGGCGTGAGCGCGACGATGTTCGGCGTCAGCGAGGACGGGGACTTCTGGGCTCCGGGGGTGACCAGTTCGGCCTCCCCGATGTCCGCTGTCCACGCCTGTCCGGCACCGTACTTTTGGGGCACGTTCTGGCTCAACTGGGCCAGTGCGCTTCCAAATTTCACCTTCCCGAGGATCGCGTCGACGATCTGTCCCGGTACGGCGATGTCAGTTGAATGCAGAATGTTAGTCGGCATTGGTTCTCCTTAATCGGTTTTGCCGAACAGCTTTTTGCCCCACTGGCGAAGGTCGTCAGGTGGCGGCGCAGCAGCGGCCCGGCCTTGGTCTGGATTGGGTGCGGGTGTACGTGGCCCGCTGTTCTCAAGTATCTTCCGGTCCCGTTCCAAGATCGCGTCCACCTGGGCGGTGATGTCCGCCTCGGTGGTGCCCGTGATGAACACCATGTCGGTGTCATTGAGGCCCTTAGCGCGCAGGATTTGGAAGCGAAGTCGTTCCACAGCAAGCTGGTCTCGTTCCGCGACCACCGGACGCAACTGTTCCACCTCAGCCCGTAGGGCTTCCAGTTCGGCGGTCAGTTCCGCAACCCGTTTGTGGTTTTCCTTCGCCCGCTGCTCCTGCTTGCGCGCGATCTCCTTGTAGTCCGGGCCTGTGGCAGGCTCCGGCTCGACGGTATCCTGCACTTCGGCAGGATCGGATGGTTCACTCATTGAGAGTCCTTTCGATAGATTCCGTTGCGGAAACGCCTGCCGTACCGGCGAGCGCGAAAATGAACGTACGTACGGACTGGTGTTTGGATCTCCACATCCGTACAACCCGCCGTACCGGCGGGAAACTGCTCCCCCACCACCTCATATTGACCCATAGATTGAGATGGCAGGGAAGACTGGCCCCCTACCGCACGGGCGTCTCGCAAGAGCAGGAAGGGGCTCTTCGGGCGGTAGGGGAAAACTTAGCTTGGCGATCGGTTAACCGACGTGAAACACAACGGTCAGATCGCAAGAAGCCGACGATTCTGTTCGGCTATTACGGCTTCTGGATTCTCATGGATCGGATCCACCAAATACCGATCCAGTGCCTCGCGTAGCCGCCGGGCTGCATCGTCATGCGGTTTGCCAGCCCGGACGAGAGCGATCACTTCAGCCTGTTCACGGAGAGTGTCATCCAGCCCTTCAAAGATTGGCTCCTCTCCACGAAGAGCACACTCGTACACCTCATTCGCGTCTTGGATGCGCAGTTGGCGTTCCTCTTCAGGAGTCCGGTGTACTTCGTCTTCAAACATGGTGGCCTCACTTTAGCAAGTCGTGGATGGCACGTTCAACTTCTGATGCTGTTGCTGGCGACATTTCAACTGTCGCAAACGCTTCAGCGATAGTCTCACGGATTGTCGGGCCGTTGACTCCTGAGTATCGGCTGACCTTGCCTCTGGCAAACGCCCTGGCTCTCAAATGCTTGTCTGTCATGTCTGCCAAGGCAGCCCTGATCTCCGCCGTTGTGGCTGGATCTGTGCTAGTGCCGCTGGCCATTCGTTCAGCTTCGATTTCGGCTAATTCCGCGTCAATCAGTATTTGTCGTGCTTGCGCTTCGAGTACCGCTCTTCCCTGGGCATTGGTGAGTGCGTGGGCTATCTCGTGGGTGATTACGAACTTGGTTCCGTCGGTACCTGGTTCAGCGCGCATATAGCCGGACCTAAACCGGTGTTCTGCTCGCTCTTGATCGAATGTGCTCCCCGGGTTGATTGAGAGGCGTGATCCTCCGTTTGCAAGGGGAGACACGGAAGCCACTACTCCTGGTTTGTCTGGACGGTCTTCAAAGCCGACCGCCACGATTCCGTGATCTGGGTATTTTGGTAGTAGTTCTTGGAGAGCTTCGATTCGGGCTTGCGCCAAAGTGACGTCTCCGACGTCTTCGAATCCGAAGGTGGTGACGCCGGGGATCGCCTCTTGGATGAGTTTCTCCAAGGCTGCTCCCACAGCCGAGCCTGTGGTGTTTTTCGTGGCGGATCCTGCAATGGCATCGTGGAAGAGGTCGGCGTTGTCGGGATTGGAGCGCATGGCGTTGGTGAGGGTTTTGGGGTCGTAGCTGCCGGTGGCGCGGTGGGCTTCGTGGTAGGCGTCGAGGTATTTCTGTTCTTGTTCGGTGGGTTTCCAGTTTCTGGGGTCGCCGTGGTATTCGGCTACGAGGCAGCCGCAGTAGTCGTGGTAGAGGTTGGCTCGGCCGGTGGTGGTGCTGCGGTATACGGGCCCTTGGCTGGCGAGCATCGCGCACCAGGCGCAGGGGTTGCTGTCGGTGATGATGCGGCACCGGTTGTTGGCTTTGGCGGCGGATTGGGTGACGGTTTCGCGGGCGGCGTTGAGGATTTCCTTGTTGCTGCGGCCGACGAGTCCGGCGATGACTGTTTTGCGGGCTTGGGTTTCGTCGGTGCCGGCGTTGAGGGCTGCTGCGAGGGTGGCGGGTGCCCACATGTAGGAGCGGATGGTTTGGGAGAGGTTGATGGGTGGGTCGGCGATGGGGAGGGTGGCGGCTGAGGCTTGGCCGATCTCGATGGTGCGGGCGGAGCGGATGTATTTTTGGGCGGTTCGTTTGGAGGCGAGGTAGCCGAGGGCGAGGATGGCGAGCATCTGTTTGAACCATTTGCCGGGCTGCTGGGTTTCGGCTGGGGTGAGGAGGTATCCGATGGATGCGACGGCGATGCCGACGGTGGCGGCGAGTTTGATCTGCTGCAGTTGGTGTTCGCGGTGGAGTTTTTGGGCTTCGGAGGTGTCGGTCATCGGCTACTGGGTTTGGGTGGCGATGGCTCCGGCGAGGAGGCTGAGCGGGTCGCTGCTGCCGGCGCGCTCGATGGTGACTTGTTCTTGTTCGGCTGGGGTGAGTCCGATGCGGTCGAGGACGATTTGGCTGTTGGCGGGTAGGATTCCGGCACCGACGAGCTTCGATGCTTCGTCTGCGGATGCGGCTCGGGTTGGGGTGGCGGCGTCGCGCCACCGGCAGGAGATGGTGGTGGCGGGGTCGGGTAGCTGGTGGTCGCGGATGAGTAGGGCGATGCGGGCGACTTCGTTCCAGGCGATGGAGAACATGGCCTGGCGGCGTTCTGCCCTTTTGATGAGTCGGGCTTCTCCGGCGCGGATAGCGTCGGCGCTGGCAGGGTTGGAAGTTTCGATGCCGAGGTAGCTGGTGGGGATGCCGGCTTCGGCGGCGAGCTGTACGGCGAGGGCTCGGAGTTGTTCGATGAACGGCAGCGGTGAGGCTTGGTCGAAGGTGCCGAGGGTGGCCCGGGGTTGGGCGCGGCCGTCGTCGGCGTCGTCGAGGGCGAGCCAGTGGCCCATGATGTTTTTCCACGGGTCGGCGTCGAAGTCTTCGGGGTTAACGCCGAGCGCCCAGCGTTGCGGTGCTTGGAAAAACTCGCGGTGGACGGCCATGCCGAGGAGGACACGGGCAGCCTCGTCGGTGTAGTGGCGGACGGGGTGGGTAATCTCGGAGCGGCCGTCGGGGCGGCTGGAGCGGACGCGGTTGGCGAGGAGGACGACGGGGATGCGGCCGAGTTGATGGTTGTCACGCCAGGTTTCGGTCCACCGGCCGCCGCGTTCTTTGGTGGCGTGGATGGTGGTGTCGGGCAGGTAGAGGGTGAGGGTGGCGGGTTGTTCTTTGGTGGCGGGCAGGATGGTGATCGCGTCGGAGAGGCGGCGGGTGCGCCGGTCGTAGTGGCCGGTGGTGTGGACGGGTGATTCGACCGTGATGAGAGGATGGGGTTCGTCGTCTTGGCCGGTGCCGAGGGCGACGAAAGCGGTGCCGTATAGGAGCGCGTCGAGGTGTCCGGCTCCGGATTCGACGGCGAGGTTGTTCGCAGTGTAGATCGCGTCGAGGCCGAGTTCGTCTGGGGCGTTCCAGCCTTGCCATTCGAGGCGTTCTTCGAGGGTGTCGACGATGATTCCGGGCCAGCCGACTTTGGGGTTGATGCGTTTCATGACGGGCGGGATGTTCCAGCCTCGATAGGAGGGTGTGTGGGTGCCTTCGTAGTATTCGGCTTTGGCTCGGTTCGCGGCCTGGTGGCGGGCGAGTTTGGCTTCGAGATCAGCGATGAGAGCGTCGGGGAGGCTCATAGGATCTTCACTCTCCTTCTCTGGTTGGTGGTTTCGCGTAGGCCGGTGATGCCGTGGATGGCTTGGGTGGCGGCGACTGCGGGACTGATGTCGATGAGCGGGTCGGTTTTCGTCCAGGTGAACAGTCCGGATTGTGGGCTGAGTCGCTGGCCGAGGTTGGTGATGGCTTCGGTGAGCTCTGGCTGGCTGTTGTGGCTGACGGTCCCGGCGGTTATCTGGGCGAGGAGGTTCGCACAGGCGTTGGCGTAGTCTCTGGCGGAAAGGTGGGTGAGGTGCAGCCCTTTCGCGTTGAGCGGTTGGATGAGCTGGCCAGCGGGCCCGTCGGCCTTCAGGTATATGCGGCGCGGGTTCCATTTCGCTTTGAGTTCGGCCATCCGAGCGGGCACCCAGCTTGTTCCTTCGCGGCGGTCGATGATCTCGCAATAGATCTTTTCGCTGTTTGGGTCTTTATAGGCGAAGACGATGGTGGCGCTGTTGCGGGCGGGCGGGACGTCAATCGCGGCCATGATCGGCGGGGCGGGCGCGGGCGGTTTTTCGTTGGCGAGTTGTTCCCAGGTGACGGGTTCGATCGGACGGGTGCCGTCGGGGCGCTGCCAAATGCCGAGGAACTCTCTGCCGAAGCCGTCGAGGTCGGTGTTCCGCATGGATTGGAAGGTTTGGGTGAGGAAGTCTGCGCTGACGCGTAGTCCGTATGCGGGGTTAGAATCAGCGTGGTTCTGCGGGTCGCCATAGTAGGCTTCTTTGTCGGCCCAGCGGGCTTGCTGCTCGGGCGTGAGCTCGTACCAGGCGGGGATGGACCATTCCATGTATCCGAAGGCGTCTTCGTCGTGTTCGCTGCGGCCGCGTTCGCGGATGTCGGCGAGGACGTCGGAGCCGACGAGGCCGGCGGATGATGCGTACACCAATTGGGTGTTGTGCTTCACGGAGCGGGCGGCCTGGATCGGCAGCAGCGCGGAGAGCATCTGCGGGGTGATCGCGAACGCCTCGTCGAGGAGGAGGATGTCGGCGCTGAATGCTCGGCCAGCGCTTCGGGTGCGGGATAGGAAACGGACGGCCTGCCCGTTTTTCAGGTGGATGCTCTTGTCGTTTGAGCTGGAGTAGATACGGGCGATCTGCTTGCGGAGCGGCGGGCAGCCTTCGATGCGTCCGCAGAGGCGGCGGAAGATGACATCGGCGGCGCGGAACTCGTGGCTGCTGTAGATGATGTCGCGTTCGCCCCACAAGTAAAGGCCGGCGAGGATGCGGGATTCTAGGATGGCGCTTTTGCCGTTTTGTCTGGTGCAGACGATCGCGAACTCGCGGTGGGTGAATCTGCCGTCGGGGTTGCGGGTGGCGATCGCTTTGGTGGCGAGTTGCTGCCACAGGTCGAGGTCGAGGCCGGCGAGGGCGGAGAGTTGGACGACGCGCCTGCCGAGTTCTGTGTTGCCGTCTAAGGTGCGGGAGATTCTAGGCGTCTGCCGGCCAAGCAATGGGATTGCCGTAGCGATCGATGATGGCATCTAGGTTCTCTTCTTGGGTTTGTTGCTGGATCTCGGCGAGCTTGTCGGTGAGGCGCAGCAGCGCGTCGACGTAGCTTTTGAACTCGTGGGCTTCGAGGTGGGAGCGGGCGTTGAACGCGTTGTTCACTTTGGTGAGCGCGTTCGCGAGGATCTGTTCGCGGTCGACCTGCGCCGTCGTCTTCTGCCCTGCGGTTGGAGTTTTCTGCGGTTCGGGTTTCGGCTTGTTGGTGCCGCCGACGATGGAGAGGTGACGGCTATGTTGGGTGGATTGGCGTTTCTCTTCTTGTTTCGCCCTGCGGCAGGACGGGCAGGGAGTCTCGTGGTTGCGCAGGTGCCGCCGGTAGGCGGCCGGGGTTCCACAGGGTTGAAGTTCTCGTGGCACGGGTCACCCCCTCCATGTTGTGGTGATTTGTCACCCTTTCCGTTTGTCACCCCCAATGGAGGCCGCGTAAAAAAATCACTGGGCACCGAGGGTGGCGGGGAGGGTGGCCGGGGGCCGCCCCCGTGGGGTCGGACTACCAGTCGCGGCTGGTCGTGGGTGGTTGGATCGGGTTCGGTGTTCCGACGCGGTTGGAGCGTCGGCTGTTGCAGGATCGGTGCGCGGGTAGGAGCTGCCCGTAGAGGGATCCGCCGAGGGAACGCGGGATCACATGGTCTGCTGTGAAGCTCATGGGGTCACCTGGCGGAAGGGTGGTGTCGATTGGCCGCTTGCAGATGTGGCAGGGCTGTTTTTGGGCTTTCAACGCTTCGCGCATCCGCCGGTAGGTGCGGTCGTCAAGGCCGCGCTGCTTGCCGCTCATCGTCGCCTCCAAACAAGCAGAAACCCGCCAGTGCGGCGGGCTAGAGGCATACGTGTTTTAAAGGGTGTGCTCATACTACCGCCCACCTGTCGGTTTTATTGTGAATGTGCTCATTGTCGGCGTGTCGCGCGGCGAGCGCCTGCACGTCGGCGACCCGATAGCCCCAGGTGCTGTACTGGACGATGCGGCCGTTCTGCCACCTTGGGACGGTGATCTTCTCGCGAGGCAGGCCGCAGCGAACGGCCATACGTTCGACAGTCTGGCGGGAGATCGGCTCTCCGGCGGAGGTAAGCACGATGCTGACTTCTTTGCTGGTGAGCAGCATGTCCTGGTTCGCGTTTATGACGTCGGCCTGGTATTGCTGGCGGGTTGCGGTGTAGCCGCAGTCGCAGGAGACGCCGGATTGGCCGGGGCCGAGTGCGAGCTCGCGGCCGCAGCGGATACACCAGACTGTGATCGGCGCGAGCGGACGGTCAATCACCCGGTGCGCGAGCTCGAAGATCGCGGACAGCCGGCGCAACCGTTCCACGCTCAGCTCGTCCCTATAGGTGTGCATGTGTTCGGTGAGGATGTTGAGCACCCTGGCGGCCGGTTCGCTCCAGATCAGCCTGGTCAGATCGAGGTGGCTGCCGCGCCGCCATCCGGCCTTCGGATAGCACACGTCCCTGATGAACACGGTGCGCAGTTCGCGCAGCAGTTGGGGCACATCCGCGAGCAAGCAATCCAGCACGTACCGGCACTTATGGCACAGGGTTCCGTCCGGTTTGTGCGTGCAGACCGTCACTCTCGGGACGGGCACCAACCATTCCGTTGTGTCATTTTTTCGCGAAGATTTTTGAGAAAATCCTGCGGAATCTTCGCAAGATTTCTGCGGATTTTTCGCAAGATTCTGGTCAGTTTCCTTCACGATCCGTTCCGTTTCAATGTCCGATCCCAGCGCCGCGCGCGTGCCCGCGTTCGGGAACTAATCTCACCTTGACTAGCTGATTTGAGGGTATTCCAAGCAGACTTGAGTTTTCTTCGACCCAGTGCAACTCCGTAGGAGTTGTGCTGGCACGGTGAGCGGAGCGAACCGCATAGCGAACGAAGTGAGCCGGGTAAGGGGTCGGGTTCGGGACGCGAGGATTCCACTCGGATTCCACTCGGATTCCACTCGGATCCTTTGTTGTTTTCGTCTCATCTGGTCACCTCCTCGCGGCTACTGTTTGCGGCGACGGTCGCGCTCGCGTCGTTGTTCTTGTTGGTCTTTAGAAGGCTGGTAGTCATACCAGTCATGGAAGCTGAAACCTGCGGTTCGCGCCTCCCACAAGCCCGCGTCCACGAGTTCCTGGATCAGCCGCTTGGAGACGGTACCACCGCAGGCGATCCGGATCTCTGGCAGCGTGATGTAGTCGCTGGCCTTCTTCGCGCAATACGTCGCGCACGAGAACCACACCCCACGGGCCGACAGCGACAGCGGAATCACCTTCGGATGGAAACACCAATCATCATCAGTCTTCAACCAAGCCATCAGGCGACTCCGAGTTTGCAGGCGGTGGTAGGCCAGTTTTTTCGAGCCCAGGCTTTGGTTTTGGCGACTTGGGTGCGCTGTTGTGGCGTGTCTTGGGGCGGGTCGGTGATGCGCATTTGGGTGCACACTTCGTAGATGTGCCGTCCGTAGTCGCGGCGGATTCGGCAGGTTCCCCACGTCAGGCTGTAGATGCTGTTGTAGCTGTAGCCGGTTTTTTCGGCGATCTGCCGCATGGTCCAGCCTCGGAGGCAGCAGGCTTTCAGCAGTGCCGGAAGCGAGTTGATTGTCACCTGGTCGCGTTTCGGGGCGAGCACGATGGGGCAGGTCATGATGCGCTGCATGGTGTCGCGGTGGATCCGCTGGATGGGCTTCCCGTTGGAGCTTTTACCGGTCGCGAGGAAGCCGATTAATGCAGCGGAGAGTCCGGTGTGTTTCGCGATCTGTGGTGCGCCCATGCCGGCCTGGCGTAGCTGTCGGATGTGTTCGACGGCGGGGGCCGGGTCGACCATCAGGGGTGGCTTTAATCCCCATTTCTCTTGGGCGAGCCGCCAGGCTCGCTGCTGGTTGTAGGCGCGGTTAGCGGCGCGGCATTTGTCGCAGCGGCAGCCGTTCTTCTTGTATTCGGTCAGTCGGCCGTGCTTTTTAGTCATCGTCACCCGCCTCCTCCCGTCCGGCGCGTTCGGTGAAGATCCGGTCGGCTTCGTTTATCTCTTCCTGGGACGGATAGGGTCCGCCGACCCGTAGCATCGCGGCGACGAGCTTCTCTACGTCGTACTGGCCGTATTCGGGACAGTGTCCTGGCCAGAAATCGTCCTCTGTGTAGATTTCCACGGCGGATCGCACGTGGATTATCGTGAGGATCTCCATGGCTCTTTCAAACGTCATCGCTGTTCACCTCCGAGCGTGTAGGTGATCCGCAGGTGCGCGTGGATCGTGTCGGACATCTGTTTCGTGCCTTGGGACAGCCAGGGAAGCCGGTCGACATGCTCCAGGACTTCCTCCAGGTCGGCGAGCGCGTCGCGCAGGTGCCGGCTGCCGCTCGACGGGTGTGCGGCCATTGAGGCGGCGATTTTGCGTTTCCTAGACCCGAACATCATTCGGCTCCTACGTACACGTATTTGCCGGGCCGCGCTTCTCTGATGCCGAGCATCAGGCATACCTGCTCCATCAGGAGAGCCAAGCCTTCTTCTCCGTCGTCGCGGGCTTTTCGGATGCTCGTGTAGTCGCAGAAGCAGTCTTTGACGGAGTTTTCAGGGTTGCCCCGCAGCTCGGCGCAGAGGCGGATCTCGTAGCCCGTTTCGGGGTGTCCTCCGAAGCTGGCCTGTATTTCGACAGACTGCGGAGAGAACAGCATCTCGCAGTCGCCACATTTCACTCGTCCGTCGGTCACCGCCCAGCAGTAGGTGTACTCCGCATGGTCTTTCAATCGCTTGCCGATGGTCATCATGCCGCGATCACCGCCCAGCAGTAGACGAGCCCCAGCCAGAATCCAATAAAGCCCAGCGTCGCCGCGAGGCCCGTCCAGAATCCCTTCAAGGTGAAGTTCTCATACGGGTCAAACTCGTTCATCGCGCTCATCTGGTCACCTCCATGAAGTTGTAATCGGTATAGCGCCAGGTGCCTCCGAAGAAGCGGGACAGACAGTCCGGGTCGAGACTGAGGTGGGTTTCCTCTGGATCCTCTTGGCCGACGCACAACATGAGGTTGTCGTAGTGCCCGTCTTTGTAAGAGACGATGAGTTCCCAGCCGCACCACAGCCTTTTCTGCCCGTCTTCATCAATGTATGAAGTGGAGGTTTCTTCAAGGATGGTTACATTAACAGCTTCTTTATTTAATGTCTTCATGGTTGGTCCTTGGGGTTGGTGTCGTCGTCGACGGCTTGGGTGTGGTAGAACGCTTGGCTTGCGAACATGAGCAGGCCGATGATCCGTTGGATTGGGGATTCTGGTTGCGCGTCGAGCTCGATGTCGTAGTGCCCGTGCTTGTTGATGGTTTCGCGGATCGTGATCGTGAGGAGTTCGACCGGGGCCGGGTCTTCGAAGGTCGGAACGCTGCTCATAGGAGTGCCCCTTCGGGGATCTCTTCCAGGCTGCGGGCCCGGAGGAGCGCTTTCATGCAGGTCAGGCAGGACACTTCCGCGTTGCCGTCGGTGAAGATTACCCGGCACCAGCCGAAATACCCGCAGGCCGCTTTTGCCATGTCCCGGTCTGCGGCGAACTTCGCGCCGGAAATGATCTCGCGGATCCAATGCCGCTTCTGAGACCAGCCCAGCAGGCCAACCTGCGAAACAGTCTTGCTCTCGCCGTTGTCACTCATGGTTCTCCTTCCTAGTTTTCGACGACTTCGCCACATTTGGGGCAAAGCATGTCGTCACACAGGCAAAAGCCGATCGGGTAGCCGCAGATCACCGGAACTACCCATTGTTCGCAGCACTCGCAGCGGACCACATCAGAGGTCTTCGTTGCACGTTTATTACGCGAAAAAGCGGTATCAGCCGGATTCTTCGGGCTGATACCGCTCAAATCATGGGTGCGCGAGAGAGGACTTGAACCTCCACCCCCTTAATCGGGGACTAGCACCTCAAGCTAGCGCGTCTACCTATTCCGCCACCCGCGCAGGTGTTGAACGTCAGGTGAGTATACCAACTAAGGGCGGGGTTGCGCGAACTGGGCGCCAATGATGTGTCCCCAACTTACAATGAGAGGGTGATTGACGATGCGTTGGCGCAGTTGGGGGATCTGATCCGCTTCGACACCTCGAACTTCGGGCCGGGGGAGGCGCGCGGCGAGCGGGAGGCGGCCGAGTACATCGCCGGGAAGCTGGACGAGGTGGGGATCGGCTGTCGGCTGCTGGAATCCGCGCCGCGCCGCACCACCTTGGTGGCCGAGTGGGCTCCCGCGGGTGTGGACGAGTCCGTGCCGCCGCTGCTCATCCACGGGCATACCGACGTGGTGCCCGCCGTCAAGGAAGACTGGCAGGTGGATCCGTTCTCCGCCGCCGAGCAAGACGGCTGTATCTGGGGGCGGGGCGCAGTCGACATGAAGGATTTTGACGCGATGGTCCTCGCCGTGGTGCGGGATCGGGTGCGCACCCACCGTCCGCCCCGGCGCCCAATCCGGCTGGTTTTCACCGCTGACGAGGAATGCGGCGGCAAATTCGGCTCGCACTGGCTGGTCGACAACCACCCCGAGTTGGTGGCCGACTGCCCGGAGGCGATTGGCGAAGTGGGCGGCTTCTCGCTCACCCTGCCGGATCGCCGTATGTACCTGATCCAAACCGCCGAGAAAGGCCTGGCCTGGCTGCGCGTGATCGCCACCGGCAAGACCGGGCACGGCTCGTTCCGGAACGCCGAGAACGCGGTCACCGACTTGGCCCAGGCCATCGCCCGCGTCGGCGCGCACCGCTGGCCGCCCCGGATCACCGTCACCCAACGTCGCTTCCTGGACGCCCTGGAGGACGCCCTGCAGATCCAGATCAACTATGACGACGCCGAAACCACGCTGGGCTGCCTCGGCTCCATCTCCCGGATGATCGGCGCGGCGATGAGCAACTCCGCCAACCCGACGCTGCTGCAGGCCGGCTACAAGCTCAACGTGATCCCCGGCCAGGCCATCGGCGGCCTGGACGGCCGGTTCATCCCCGGCTACGAGGACGAGTTCTGGGCGACCCTGAACGAACTGCTCGGCGAAGGGTTCCGCATCGAGCCCGAACAGGTGGACGTCGCCGTCGAGACGGATTTCTCCGGCGCGTTGGTGGACGCGATGACCGCCAGCCTGCAAGCCGAAGACCCGGGCAGCATCGCCGTCCCCTACATGACGAGCGTGGGCACCGACGCCAAGGCGTGGTCGCGGCTCGGCATCCGCTGCTTCGGGTTCGCGCCGCTGCTGCTGCCCCCGGACATCGACTTCGTCTCGCTCTTCCACGGCGTCGACGAGCGCATCCCCGTCACGGCCCTCGCCTTCGGCGTCCGCGTCTTAGATCGCTTCCTGGATGCCGCGTAGGGGGTTGGGGCCGCCGGTGACGTCGTCGAGGGCGGCGATAACGGCGTCGGGGAGGGTGGCCTCGGCGGCGTCCAGGTAGGGCTGGAGTTGGGCGAGGTTGCGCGGGCCGAGCAGCGGGGCGGTGACGCCCGGAGCGTCGCGCACCCAGAGGAAGGCGACTTGGGCGGGGGTGAGATCCAACCCGTCAGCGGCCACCTTCACCGCCTTGGTGATCGCGCGTGGGCGGCTGGCCAGATATGGCTCCACGAACCACGAGAAATGCTTCGCGGACGCCCGGGAACCCTCCGGCACGCCCGTCAGATACTGGGCTGTCAACACTCCCCGGCCAATCGGCGACCACGGGAAGAAGCCCAACCCGAGGCTCATAATCGCCGGGATCACCTCCATCTCGGCATTGCGGGCCAGCAGCGAATACTCCACCTGCGCCGACGCGATCGGGGCCCGGCCCGGAAAGGCCTTCTGCCAGGTGGCGGCCTGGGCAATCTGCCAGCCGACGAAATTGCTCACCCCGGCGTAGCGCACCTCGCCCGCGTTCACCGCGGTGTCGATGGCCGCCAAGGATTCCTCCAGCGGCGCGTCCCCCCAGGCGTGGAGCTGCCAGATGTCCACATGGTCGGTGGCCAGCCGCCGCAACGACTCGTGCAGATCAGCCAACAGCGCCTGCCGCGAAGTGTCCACCACCCGATCCTCCGCCTGGATGGAAAAACCGGCCTTGGTGGCGATCACCAGATCGTCCCGCGCCACCTCCGAGTGGATCAGCTTCCCGATGATCCGCTCCGCATCACCGCGCCCATAAGCGGCCGCGGTGTCCACCAGATTCCCCCCGGCCTCCACGAACGCCCGCAGCATCGCCCGCGCGTCCCGATAGTCGGTGTCCCGACCCCAGGTGAGCGTGCCCAACCCGAACTGCGAGACCTGCAGCCCGGATTCGCCGACGTTGCGCGTCCTCACTGCGGCACCGCCTGCACTGCGCCCGTCAACAACAACACCGAGAGCACCGCCGCCAACGCCCAGCGGTAATACACGAACAGGTTGAAGCTGTGCGTGGAGACGTATTTGAGCACCCAATGGATCACCGCCAGCCCCACCGCGAACGCGATGGCGGTGGCCACCAGCGTCGGCCCCCAGGCCACCGTCGGATCAGCGCCGATGTCCTTGAGTTTGTACAGCCCGGAGCCGAACACCGCCGGAATCGCCAACAGGAAGGCGTACCGGGTGGCGTCCTCGCGCTTGTATCCCATGAACAGGCCGGCGGAGATCGTCGCCCCCGAGCGCGACACCCCCGGAATCAGCGCCAGCGCCTGCGCGAAGCCGAACGCCAGGCCGTCCACCCAACCCAACTGCGGCAGCGTCCGCGCCGTCTTCGCGAACCGGTCACAGAGCCAGATCACCAGGCCGAACCCGGCCAGCATCGCCACCGTGAACCACAGATTGCGCAGCGAGGTGTCGATCTCGTCCTCAAAAAGCAGGCCCAACACCACGATCGGAATCGAACCGATGATCACCAGCCAGCCCATCCGGGCATCCGGCTCCAGCGGCTGCCGCTTCCCAAACCCGCGCAGCGAGCGTGCCCACGCCCGGATGATGCGGATGATGTCTTTGCTGAAATAGAGGATGACGGCCGTCTCGGTGCCCAACTGCGACACCGCCGTGAACGCCGCGCCCGGATTCGACCCCATCAGCTGCCCCACGATGGACAGATGCGCCGATGACGAGATGGGCAGGAACTCAGTCAAGCCCTGGGTGATACCCAAAATAATCGCTTCCAGCCACGACATGTTGCCTCCTTCAGCTCCAACCCTAGTAGTCTGACTTGCATGCAAGCCTGGTCCCACCCCGGAGTGCCGCAACTTTTTCTCGACGCGGCCCGCCCGCAGGTCATCGATACCCGCACCGAGCGGCTGCTCACCGTCGGCCCCGAATCCGGCGAGGCGCGGCTCTATGCCTGTGGGATCACGCCCTATGATGCCACCCACCTGGGCCATGCGTTCACCTACGTCCAAGCTGATCTGCTGCACCGGGCGTGGCTGACCGCCGGGTTGGGCGTCCATTACGTCCAGAACGTCACCGACGTTGACGATCCGCTGCTGGAACGGGCGGCGGCCACCGGAGTGGATTGGCGGGAGCTGGCCGATGGGCAGGTGGAGTTGTTTCGGGCGGACATGGCGGCGCTGCGGGTGATTCCGCCGCGCGAGTATCGCGGGGTGGTCGAGGAGATCGAACGGGTGATCGACGCTGTCCAGGCGCTGATTGACGCGGGCGCGGCCTATCAGGTTGACGACCCGGCCTTCCCGGATTGGTATTTCGACAGCAGTTCGCTGGTCTCCCGGCCGGAGCTGGTGGCGCTTTTCGCCGAACGGGGCGGCGATCCGGAACGGGCGGGCAAGCGCCATCCGTTGGATTCGCTGCTCTGGCGGCTGGAACGCGCTGGCGAACCGGCGTGGGACGCCCCGTTTGGACGCGGACGGCCGGGCTGGCACATCGAGTGCGCGGCGATCTCGACGGGCTACCTGGGGAAACAGTTTGACGTGCAGGCAGGCGGGGTGGATCTCGCCTTCCCGCATCATCCGATGTGCGCCGCCCAAGCGCAGGCGTTGACGGGGGAGCCGTTCGCCAAGGCCTACTTTCACGTCGGCATGGTGGCTCTCGACGGCGAGAAGATGAGCAAGTCGAAGGGGAACCTGGTCTTCGTCTCGCAATTGCGCGCCGTCGGCGTCGACCCGATGGCGATCCGGTTGCTGCTGCTCGGCCATCAACACCGCGAGGATTGGGAGTATTTCAGCGCCGACCTGGACGATCAGCTAGCCCGGCTGCGGCGTTGGCGGGCGGCTTTCGCCCGGCCCCAGGCCCCGGAAGCGGAGCCGGTGATCGCGGCGATCAGCCAGGCGATCTGCGATGATCTCGATTCCCCGTCAGCCTTGGCTTTGGTTGACGAATGGGCCTCCCGCAGCGGCAATAGCTCGACTGCGGCTCAAGCGCTGGCCACCGCAGTGGATGCCATGTTGGGAGTTCACCCCTGATCCACCGATTATAGGCGTATCAGGGGTTTAAGTAATAAACTCCTGTTCGTGAGCAGAACCTTCGAAGAGTTGTTCGCGGTCATCCAAAGCCGGGCCGTGATGCGCCCGCATGGCTCCGGTACGGTGCGGGAGCTGGATTCCGGCCTGCACGGCATCGGCAAGAAGATCGTCGAAGAAGCCGCCGAAGTCTGGATGGCGGCCGAGTATCAGAGCAAAGAGGAAGCGGCCGAGGAGATCAGCCAACTGCTTTATCACCTTGAGGTGATGATGGTGGCGCTGGGGCTGGAACTCGAAGACGTCTACGAGTACCTGTAGGATGTCCGCCGAAACACGAAGGTTTGGAGAGAAATGAGCGTAGACACCACGGATTTCCTGAAGATCGCGGTGCCGAACAAGGGTTCGCTGGCCGAGGCGTCGGCGCAGATGCTGCGCGAGGCCGGCTACCGGCAGCGCGGCGACGTCAAAGAGCTGGTGTTGGTGGATGAGGCCAACGCCGTCGAGTTCTACTACCTGCGTCCACGCGACATCGCGGTATACGTGGGGGAGGGCACCCTCGATCTCGGCATCACCGGCCGGGACATGCTGCTGGATTCCGGCGCGGAGGCCGAGGAAGTGATGCAGTTGGGCTTCGGGGCCACCCGCTTCCGGTTTGCGGCGCCCAACGGGAAATCGTTGACGATCGCGGATTTGGCGGGCAAGCGGATCGCCACCTCGTATCCGGGGCTGGTGGAGGCCTGGCTGGCCGAGCGCGGGCTGAGCGCCCGGCTGATCGAGTTGGACGGGGCCGTCGAATCCTCGGTGCGGCTCGGCGTGGCCGACGTCATCGCTGACGTGGTGGAGACCGGCTCCACGCTGCGGGCCGCCGGATTGCAGCTATTCGGCGAAGCGATCATGGAATCCGAGGCGATTTTGATCAAACGCCAGGGCGCTCCCAACCCAGCTGGGTTCGAGCAGTTGACGCGGCGGCTCACCGGCGTGATCACCGCCCGCAACTACCTGATGGTGGATTACAACGTGCGGAAGACGCAGTTGGAGGCGGCGTTCGCGATCACCCCCGGCCTGGATTCACCGACGGTCTCCCCGCTGGCTGACGAGGGGTGGGTGGCAGTCCGCGCGATGATCCCGAAATCGGACGCGCAGCGCATCATGGACGAACTTTTTGACGCTGGCGCGGAAGCAATCTTGGTCACCGCTATCGCTGCTTGCCGACTTTAAGGCATAATAGAAGGTGCGTCTGTTTTCCGACGGGGCCCTCTCTAACCCGGCGAAAGGCAGCCCAAGGTTCCGAGCGGGCAAACCCCACTTGTCCGGCGGGCCAACGAAGACAAGCAATAGGAGATACCACACACCGTGGCCGTAAAAATCCGTTTGAAGCGGCTGGGCAAGATTCGCCAGCCCTACTACCGTATCGTCGTCATGGACTCCCGCACCAAGCGTGACGGGCGGGCCATCGAGGAGATCGGTCTTTACCATCCGAAAAACGAGCCGTCGCTGATCCAGGTGGATTCCGAGCGCGCCCTCTACTGGCTTGGCGTTGGCGCCCAGCCGACGGAGGCCGTGGTCGCCATCTTGAAGCGCACGGGCGATTGGCAGAAGTTCACTGGCTCCGACGAGCCGGCGGGCGTCGATCCGCAGCCGGTCAAGCCGGACAAGGTGGCGTTGTTCAATGCCGCGCTTGCCGAGGCTGACGATGCCCCCACCTCCTCCGCGTTCACCCGCGGCCGGGGCGGCAAGGGCAAGGCTGAGGAGGCCCCCGTCGCAGCGCCCGAGCCCGAGGACGAAGCGCCCGCGCCGGAGCCCGAGCCCGAGCCTGCACCAGAGCCCGAGCCCGAGCCGGAGCCCGAAGCCCCTGCCGAGGAGCCAGCGGCGGAAGAAAAGCCTGAAGAGTAATGTTGAAAGAAGCATTGGAGCACTTGGTCCGGGGACTGGTCTCAGCCCCGGATCGGGTGCGGGTCCGCGAGTACAACAACCGTCGCGGCCAAAACCTGGAGGTCCAGGTGGCCTCGGACGATGTCGGCAAGGTGATTGGCCGCCAAGGCCGCACCGCCCAGGCGTTGCGCACCGTCATCAACGCGTTGACGGACAACCACGTCCGGGTCGACTTCACTGATCGCCGCCAGCGTCGTTCACGTTGAAAGACGTCATCGTCGGCCGCATCGGCAAGCCGCACGGCTTGGCCGGTGAGGTGGCGATCCAGGTGGTCACCGACGAGCCGGAGTTTCGCTTTGCCGTCGGCAAAAAAGTAGTGACGGACGACGGTGCCGTTTTGACGGTACGCGCCGCGCGCAACTCCAACGGCACCTGGCTGCTGCGCTTCGCCGAACTGGCGGACCGCACCGCCGTCGAGGCCCGCCGCGGCCAAACCCTGTGGGCGGAAGCCTACGAGATCTCCGAGCCGGACACCTACCATGCCTCGGCGTTGGTCGGCTTCACCGTGCTGCGCGCCGGGGAACCGGTCGGCACGGTGACGCGGGTGCTGTCCGCGCCCGCCCAGGATCTGCTGGAAATCGAAACGCCAGCGGGGGAGCGGCTGGTGCCGTTCGTAAAAGCGTTGGTGCCCGAAGTGAATGTGGACGCCCGTACCTTGGAAGTGGCGGACATGGAAGGGTTGATTTAGGAGCTCCCCCACTTGGACTTGAACCAAGAACCCTCTGATTAACAGTCAGATGCTCTGCCGATTGAGCTATGGAGGATAGCGGACAACTACGATACCAGATTCTGCGCCAAACCGCGATGGCTTAGGCCTTCCAAACCATGTCCCGACGCCGATAGCTGATGAAGCCGGCGGCGAACAGCACCAAGGCGATGGCCACCAGGATCGCTTCCGGGGTGAGCGCGAACTGCTCCACCGGGATCAGCGGCACGTTCCCGAACGGGGAGATCCGGCGGGCGGCCTCCGGCACGTCAAAGAGCCGGCCAAAGTAGAGCATCAGGAACGAGTAGCCGAAGACGGCCCACACCAAGGCGGTGAACCGGGGCAGGCAGCCGAGCAGCAGCGCCGTCAAACCAGCCACCACCAAGATGGCGGGCAGTTGCACGTACGAGGCGGCCAGCAGCGTGTCGAGTGGCAGCAGGCCGGTGCTGGCGGAGGTGGCGTAGAGGCCCAGCGCGCTCAGCGCCGTCAACACCACCGCCTCGATGACCGCGATCGCCGCGAAGCAAAGGTACAGCGTCGCCCGCGAAACGCGCTTGGAGTAGAGCTGTTCCAGGCGGCCCCGGCGTTCCTCGGCGCGCAGCCGGTTGATGGCGTTGATGGCCGGAATCGAAATCAGCATCCCCATGATGCCCGACAGCATCGGCACATAGGCGTCCACCAGCGACGAACTGCCGCCGCCGATGGCCTGCAGCATCTGCTTGATGGTCTCGTTGCTTTCGACGAACTTGTCCAACTCGCCGACCACCGTCCCGTAGGAGGCGCCGAGCGCGAACACCGCGATGGCCCAGATCAGGAAGGTACGCGACGTCATCCGCCAGGCGAAGCCGAACGGGCTGCACAGGAAGCGGCTGGCATGGGCGCGGCCTTTGCGGGCCGGAATCACTCCTGCCCCGATGTCCCGAATCGCGTTGACGGCGAACGCGGCCACCGCGAACACCACCGCCTCGCCGAGCAGCACGTAGATCGGCCAGTAGGCGTCAGTGTAGAAAGCCTCCACCTTCAGCCCCAAGCCCAGCGGCGAGATGACGGACAGGGCGTTGCCGCTCATGTCGCCCGAGGCGCGCAGGATGTAGCACAGCCCGAGCAGCAGGAAACTGAAGCCGGAAGCGCCATGCGCGGTGCTGAACAGTTGCGCGGCCAGCAGGGTGATCGCCGCGAACAAAAAGCCCTGCGCCGCGATTGAGCCGGTGTAGGCGAAGGCGCCCGCCGCCGTCGTCCCCTCGATGTTGAGGGCCAAGATGCCCAGGCCGCCCAGCAGCGCCACCGCCAGGTTCATCAACAGCGCCCAAAACAGGGTGACGAAGCTGCCGGTGAGCCGCCCGACCGGCAGCGAGATCAGCATCTCGTGGCGTCCCAACTCCTCGTCGATGCGGGTATGCCGGTTCACCAGGAAGATGTTCATCACGATGATGGTGATCGCCACCCAGATCAGGCATTCTTGGGCCATCGCGATCGCCGGGGTGAGCGCATCCAGCCCATAGACGGGCCCCATCATCGCGATCATCGCCGGGGTGTTCAGCCCGGATTGCATGTCCAGCAGCGCCTGCGGGGTGGGGAAGAGGCTGGGGTACATCGCCGTCAAACCGATGATGGAGAGCACCAGCGCGGCCACCCAGATGGAGCTGATCACCCGCTCGCGGCGGATGATGAAGCGCAGATACCTGCTTGCGTTCGCCAGCATCGTCACACCTGCTCGTATTCGGAGAGGAACAGCTCTTCCAAAGTGGAGCCCTTGTGCAGAATCTCGGCCATGGTGCCGTCGAGGACGATCTTGCCTTCCTTGATGATGCTCACCGAATCGGCCAGCTTCTCCACCTCGCTCATGATGTGGCTGGACAGCAGCACCGATTTGCCTTCCGTCTTCGCCTCGTTGACGCAATCCTGGAAAACCTTCTCCAGCAGCGGGTCAAGGCCCGAGGTCGGCTCGTCCAGCACGTACAGCTCGGCGTCGGAGGCGAAAGCGGCCACCAAAGCCACCTTCTGCCGATTGCCCTTCGAATACGTGCCGCACTTCTTCGCCGGGTCGAGTTCGAAGAGCTGTAGGTACTTTTCCCGCCGTTCGGCATCAGGTTTGACGCCGCGCAAGGCGAGGAAGAGGTCGATCACCTCGCCGCCGGTGAGGTTGTCCCAGAGGTTGACGTCGCCAGGCACGTAAGCCAGGCGGCGATGCAGCGGCACCGCGTCCGCCCAGGCGTCTTTGCCGAACAGCCGCACCGTCCCGGAAGTGGCCCGCAGGATGCCCAGCACGCAGCGGATGGTGGTGCTCTTCCCCGCGCCATTCGGCCCGAGGAACGCGTGTACTGTGCCCGCCTCGACGTCCATGTTCACCCCGTTCAACGCGGTGAGCTTCCCGAATCGTTTCACTAGGTCTTTTATCTCGATGATCGCCATAGCACAGACACTAGACCTAAAAGGGCAGGAAAGGGAAAAAACTGTTGGCTTATTCGTCAACGAGGACGCGTTTCAGGGTGGCGATGGCCTCTCTTTCGAGGCGGCGGACGGTGCCCACCGACGAGCGCAGCTTGATGGCCAGCTCTTGACGGGAGAGCGGACGGGAGCCGTCCAATCCGAAGCGGGCGACGATGATCTCCTCTTCGCGTTCGGTGAGGGCTTGCATCGCGTGGTCCAGCGAGTGCTGCAGCTCGATCTGTGTGAAGGCCGGCTCGCTGAACGAGACGTGGCGCTCCTTGGTGGCCTCCAGCGGGATCGGCGCCTGGTACTCGACCAGCTCGGTTTGCTCGCCACCTTTGCGGTGCTCGTTCGTCTCGTGGAAGCGGCGCACCGCCGTCCATCTAGGCAGGTTCATGGTGCCCAGCCGGGACGCGCACAACTGGTAGAGCCGCTCCTTGACCCGGTGATACGCATATGGCGTGAAGTTGCCGATCTGGTAGTCGTAGCGCATCAGCGCCTCCGTCAGCTCCAGATACCCCTCTTGGAACAACTCCGCGAATTCCAACTTGAAGCAGCGGGCCGCCTGCCCCGCCAGCGAACGCACCGTCAGCAACTGGCTCTCCAGCAGCTCCGCCCAGGCCCGCCGTCCCGCCTCCACCACTTGCCGCAACTCCGAGGCCGCCACCTGCTTCCCGGTGTTGCCCTGCTCCAATTTCCACCGCGCCAAAACCCCGGCCTCTATCGCCCGGCCCAACTTTGCTTCTTCGCTCATCCTCCCAGCATGACGCCAAAATCCCCTTTTTCAACCTGTTCGATTTCCCTTTTGTGGATAACTCCACCCCTGTGGATAACTGTGCCCCCAGCGCCCGATGCGCCGGTATCGGGGGATCAGAGTTTGGAGTTGGGGGTGGGGGAGCCGACGCCGGAGTTGGAGCCGGATGGCGTGGGGGAGCCGGATGAGGTACTGGGGGAGGCGGACATGGAGGAGTCGCCGGGGGAGGGGGAGGCCGACGCCGAAGAGTCGCTGGGGGAGGGCGAGGCGGACTGCGAGGAATCGCTGGGGGACGGAGAGGCGGAACTCTCCGAAGGGGAGGCCGAAGCGGAGGAGTCGCTGGGCGAACTGCTTGCGGATGACGAGGACGTGGAGGTGGAGGTGATGGTCTGCACCGGCGGCGGGGGCTGCTCCATCGACGAGTTGCGGAAGATCAGGATGGCGATCAAGACGGCGAGCGCGGCCAATAGCAGCATCAGCAAGAACGCGGCCAGCAGGCTCAGCCAGCCGGCGCGGTCATGGCGGCCGGGCCAGGGCAGCGGCCAGATGCGGGAGCGGCCCGGACGGTCCTCGCCCGCCCAGGGCAGATCGTAGGCGGGGCCCGCCGGATCGCCGAGTTGCGGCTTCGTCGTCAACCCGACCTCGTCGAGGATGCGCTCCGCCTCAGTGACGGCGGTGGGCGACTCGTCGTAGGCCAAGGCCACCCAGGAGGCTTCGGGGACGGACCCGGCGGCGGTGGGCTCGGCCGATTCGTCGAAATACTTGCGGGAGAGGCGTCCGTCATCCTGCCCGTGGCCACCGCGCAGCAGCACGGTGTCGAAATCCAATTGGTTCACCGCCCCCGCCAGGCGGTCGCGGGCAGCCGCGTCGGCAGCGGCCCCGGCGGAGAGCAGGATCAACAGCGCGGGAGTGCCATCGTCGTCATGGCCGGCGTAGGCGGTACCCGAATCGCGGGTGGCCAGGCGGGCGTCCAACCAGTATGGTCCGATCTGCGGCGGATCATCCGGCAACAGCGGATAGTGGGGGACGGCCTGACTCACGCCTATATCTTAGGGGACGGACCACGCGGCATCGAGTGTGCCGAAAAGAACCTGCTGCAATACACAGTGAACTCACAAATGTTCGCGATAGGATTCCGCTCGTGAGTGAGCTTCCTTCGTGGCAAAACTATCCACCTGCCGTCCCGCCAACCGGCCAGCCGGCGCGCCCGCCCGTGGCTCCGCCGGTGAGCCAGCCAACCGCCCCGGCGGCACCGCCCGCAACCCAGCCCCCCGCCAGCCCGGCCGCGCCGCAGCCGCCAGCCAAGCCGCCGAAGAGCGAGGCCGCTAAGCTGCTCGGTGACGCCATCGCGCAGGTGCAGCGGGTCATCGTCGGCCAGGAGCACATGGTGGAGCAGTTGATGGTGGCGCTGTTGGCCCGCGGCCACTGCCTGCTGGAAGGTGTGCCGGGCGTGGCCAAGACCCTCGCGGTGCGCAGCTTCGCCACCGTGGTCGGCGGCTCCTTCGCCCGCATCCAGTTCACCCCCGACTTGGTGCCCTCCGACATCGTCGGCACCCGCATCTACTCGGCCCGGCATGAGTCGTTCGACACCGCGCTCGGCCCGGTGTTCGTCAACTTCGTGCTGGCGGACGAGATCAACCGCGCCCCCGCGAAGGTGCAATCCGCGATGCTGGAGCTGATGGCCGAAGGCCAGGTCTCCATCGGCGGGCAGACGCACAAGCTGCCTGATCCGTTCATCGTGATCGCCACCCAGAACCCAATCGAATCCGAGGGCGTCTATCCGCTGCCCGAAGCCCAGCGCGACCGCTTCCTGTTGAAGGTGGACGTCCCCTATCCGAAGGGCAACGAGGAGCTGGAAATCCTGCGCCGGATGAGCGTGTCGCCGCCGTCGTCAAACCCGGTGCTGGAGCCCGCGAAAGTCCGCGAGCTGCAAGACAAGGCCACCCACATTTTCGTCCACAACCTGGTGGAGGATTACATTGTGCGGCTGGTGCTCGCCACCCGCACCCCCGAAGAGTTTGGAATGCCGGATCTGGTGCCGGTGATCCAGGTCGGCTGCTCGCCGCGCGCCACACTGGGTTTGGTGGCGGCCTCGCGGGCCTTGGCTTTGATCCACGGCCGCGACTATGTGCTGCCCACCGACGTGCAGGCGGTCGCCAAGGACGTGATGGCCCACCGCATCGTGCTCGGCTTTGACGCGGTGGCCGACAACATCAACCCCACCCAGGTGGTGGAGCGGATTCTGGCGATGGTGCCGGCGCCCACGCCGGTCTGGAATCAGCGCTGACGACAATGGCGGGCGGTTCGGCGAAACTGGCAGCTGCCGAGGCGGCTGCCCTGGCTTCGGTGCTCACCGAGCCGACTGCCCCCACCCTGCCGCTGAACCAGCTCGCCCCCGAGGCGGCGTTGCGCCGCTTGGAGTTGACGATCGTGCGGCGGCTGGAGGGCTTCCTGCACGGCGACCATCGCGGCCTGCTGCCCGGCCCCGGCTCCGAGTTGAACGACGCCCGCATCTATGTGCCCGGCCAGGACGACGTGCGCAAGATGGATTGGCATGTCACCGCCCGCACCACCGTCCCGCATGTGCGCGACACCATCGCCGACCGCGAGTTGGAGACGTGGGCGCTGCTCGACGTCACCCCGTCGATGAACTGGGGCACTGAGGGCGTCACCAAGCGGGATCTGGGCATCGCCGCAATCGCCACCATCGGGTTTTTGAGCGCCAAGATGGGTGATCGTTTCGGCGGCCTGATCATGCGCCCCGAAGAGCTGAAACGGCTTCCGGCCCGCTCCGGCCGGACGGCGCTGTACGCTTTGCTGCGCCGGATGCTGCTGGAGCCCATCGTCCCCGATCACGCCACCGGCCCGTTCTCGCTGGCCGAGGGGATCAGCAAGCTGAACAACATGGAACGCCGCCGCGGGCTGCGGCTGGTGGTCTCCGATTTCCTCACTCCCGGCGATTTCGAGCTGGACGCCGACATTCCCCCCGATTGGGAGCGGCCGTTACGGCGGCTGTCGGTGCGCAACCAGGTGCTCGCCATCGAGGTGGTGGACCGCCACGAGTTGGAGTTCGCGGATGTCGGGGAAGTCATGATCCGCGATCCGGAGACCCGTTTCGAGCGGTTTGTGAACACTTCGGACGCCAGCGCCCGCGCCCGCATGGATCAAGCCTCGGCAGCCCAGCGCGAAAGGATTCGCATCGCGCTGCGCCGGGCCGGGGTGGCCCACATCCAGCTCCGCACGGATCGCGATTGGGTGCAGGACATCGCCCGTTTCGTGCTCGCCTACCGGCGCACGGCCGCCATTTTGCACATTCCGCCGCAGGGGGTCTCCAAGTGAGTTGGCCTTCGTTCATGGCGCCGGATCGGCTCTGGATGCTGCTGATCGTCCCGTTCATCATCATCGCTTACATCTGGGCGCTGCGCCGCAAGAAGAAGACCGGGATGCGCTTCACCAACACCACGCTGCTGGCGGCGGTGATGCCCCGGCAGTCGCAGTGGCGGCGGCACGTGGCGGTGGGTGCGGCATTGCTGGCTTTGATCGCGTTGACGGCCGCCTGGGCGCGCCCGAACGGCATCGAGATGATGCCCAGAGAGCGGGCCACCATCGTGATGGTGATCGACGTGTCGCTCTCCATGCAGGCCACCGACATCGAGCCGAACCGGTTGGAGGCCGAGAAAGAGGCGGCGATCAAGTTCCTCAACGAGTTGCCCGCCCAATTCAACGTGTCCGTCGTCAGCCTGTCGGGAAGCCCGTCGGCGCTGATGCTGCCCACCACGGATCGGGAGGCGGCCACCAACGTCATCAATTCGCTTGATTTCAAGGAGTCGACGGCGATTGGCGAGGCCATCTACACCGCGATTTCTTCGCTGCAGCAGGCTCCCGCCGGCGATGACGACTCCATGGCCCCCGGCGCCATCGTGCTGCTTTCTGACGGGGTGAACACCGCCGGTCGGGCTCCGGCGCAGGCGGCCGCCGAGGCGGGGAACCTGGAAGTGCCGATCTACACCATCGCCTATGGCACCGACAACGGCTGGGTGGATCTGGACGGCAAGCGCGAGCGGGTCCAACCGGACGTCCCCACGTTGCAGCACATCGCGGAGCGCACCGGCGGGCAGTACTATCGCGCCGAAGACGTCTCCGGGCTGGAGAAGGTGTATTCCAACATCGGCTCGGTGGTGGGGCAGATGCCGGTGGAGAAGGAGATCACCGCCACCTGGGCCGGCTACGGGCTGATCTTCGCGGCGATTGCGGCGCTGGCCGCGGTGAGCATGGGGGCGAGGTGGCCATGATCCCTGACGGTTTCCTCTACCCCGAACGGCTCTGGTGGCTGCTGCTGGTGCCCGCGTTCCTGCTGCTCTATGTCGGGATTCTGGCGGTGCGCCGCTCCCGGCAGGGCAAGCGGCAGCCCTCTCGGCTGGAGCGGGTGCTGCCCAAACAGCAGGGCTGGAAGCGGCTGTTGGCGTTGATCTGCGCGCTGCTCTCCATGGCCGCCTTGAACATCGCCTATGCGATGCCCTCGGGCGAGGTGGAGGTGCCGCGGGAGCGGGCCACCATCGTGCTCGCCATCGACGTCTCCCGTTCGATGCTGGCCGAAGACGTCAGCCCGGATCGGCTGCAGGCCGCCCAATCGGCGGCGCACGAGTTCATCAACCTGCTGCCCACCAGTTTCAACGTGGCGTTGGTGTCGTTCGCGGGGACGTCCACCGTCGTCGTCCCGCCGACTGTCGACCGGGGGGTGGTGGGTGCCGCCATCGACAATCTGTCGGTCTCCCCGGCCACCGCGATTGGTGATGGCATTTACTCGTCTTTGGACGCCCTGGTGATGGCTCCCAAAGACCCAAACCATCCGGACGATCCGGCTCCGGGCGCGATTGTGCTGCTTTCGGACGGCTACACGAACGTCGGCAAGGATTCCGCCGGGGCTGCGAAAAAGGCCAAAGAGGATGGCTACCAGATTTACACCATCGCGTTCGGCACCCCGAACGGCTGCGTCGACAATGACGGCATCTGCGAGCCGGTGCCGGTGGACCACTCCGAGTTGCAGCGGATCGCGGACATCTCCGGCGGCCGGAAATTCGAGGCGGCTTCGGCGGGCGAGCTGAAAGAGGTGTACGCGAATATCGCGCAATCTATCGGGTACGTGAAAGTGCAGCAGGAGGTAACTGAGCGCTTCGCAGGGTATGCTTTGGGTTTGGCTGTGTTGGCTGCCATCGCGATGGCTTCGCTGGCTGCCAGATGGCCGTAAGCTACTCCGCCCAAGGACAAGATGAACCCGATAGCCGCGAATCTCACCGCGATCAAGTCGCGGATCGCCGCCGCCTGCGCACAGGCGGGGAGGCGCGCTGACGAGGTGACGTTGCTGCCGGTCTCGAAGACCCGCACCGTCGCCGAAATCCTGCGGGCGCGCTCGTTCGGCTTGAGCCGCTTCGGCGAGAATCGGGCTCAGGAGGCGTTGGCGAAGGCCCAGGAGTTGGCGCAGACGGACATCGAGTGGGTGATCATCGGCCACTTGCAGACGAACAAGGCGAAGATCGCCGCCCAGATCGCCAGCGAGTATCAGGCGCTGGATTCGTTGGAGTTGGCCGCCAGCCTGGATCGGCGGCTGCAGGCGGCGGGCAAGCAGTTGGACGTGCTGATCCAGGTGAACTCGTCCGCCGAGCCGCAGAAATTCGGGCTGGCCCCCGAGGCGGTACTGGGTTTCGCGGCGGCGCTGGCACCGTTTGACGCGCTGCGGGTGCGCGGGTTGATGACCATCGCCGTCAATTCGCCCGAACGCGAGCAAGTGGCTCAGTGCTTCCAGCTGATGCGGCGGCTGCAGGCCGATCTGCGCGACCATGCGGTGCCGGGGCAGAGCTACGATGAGCTTTCCATGGGGATGAGCGGGGATTTCGAGCTGGCGATCGCGCACGGGGCGACCCAGGTGCGCATCGGCGAGGCGATTTTTGGGCCGCGTGGCGAATCAGGGGATGAAGACCAGGGAGACGTTCTGGCCGCCGAAGCCGAATGAGTTCGCCAACACCGCCGCGTCCCCCGGTGGCAACGCGATGGGCTTCAGGGCGACGTCGATAGGTAGGTTGGCATCCGGCTCGTCCAGATTGATGGTGGCTGGGATGACGCGATCTCGTATCGTCAAGGCGGCGAACACCGCTTGCAGCGCCCCGGCGGCGCCGAGCAGGTGGCCGGTTTGGGATTTGGTGGCGGTGACGATGCAGTTCGTGGCGGCTTTGCCGAGCAGCGCCGCGATGGCCTGCGCTTCCACCGCGTCCCCCGTTTGGGTGGACGAGGCGTGCGCCGCGACGCAGGCGAGCGCGAAGGCGTCCAGATCGGCCTCGGCCAAGGCGAGCCGCATCGCCCGCAGCTGCTGTGCCCCATCGGGGGCGGGGGCGGTGAGGTGGTAGGCGTCGGAGGTGACGCCCGCGCCAGCCACATGCGCGTACGGCTGGGCACCCCGGGCGGCCGCGTGGGCCGTCGATTCCAAGATGACGATGGCCGCGCCTTCGCTGAGCACGAACCCGTCCCGCCGCACATCGAAGGGCCGGGAGGCCTGCTGGGGCGCGTCGTTGCGGCGGCTGAGCGCCTGGGCGGCTGCGAATCCGGCGATGGTGAAACTGGTGATCGCCGCTTCCGCACCCCCGGCGATGACGACGTCCGCCAGCCCGGCGCGGATCAGCGCCAACCCCTGGGCGATGGCCTCGGCTCCGGAGGCGCAAGCCGAAGTGGGGCAGTAGCAGCCGGCTTTCGCGTCAAACTCGATGGCGACGGTGGCGGCGGCTGAGTTCGCCATGAAGGCTGGGATGGTGTACGGGCTGAGCCGTTTGCCATCCCGCAGGCGCAGGCTGTTCACCTCGGCCACTTCCAGCCCGCCCAGCGCCGAGCCGACGCAAACCGCCAGCCGCTCGGGGTCTACCTCCGTCAGCCCGGCGTCCGCCCAGGCCTCGCGGGCGGCGGTGATCGCGAAAGGCTCGTCCGCGTCGCCTGCCACCCGACCGGCGATCCGTACCGGCAGTGGGGCGGCCCACTCGTCCGTCAAGGCGGAAATCCCGCTCTGCCCGGCCAAAAGCGCTTTCCAGGAGGCTGGGGCAGTGGCACCGAGGCAGGTGATCGCCCCCAACCCGGTGATCGCGGCCGTCACGCCCGCCCCTCCAGGTAGGCGACCGCATCGCCGACGGTTTGCCACTTCGCGATGTCCGCGTCCGGGATCCGCAGGTGCAACTGCTCCTCGATGCCGACCACCACTTCCCAGATTTGCAGCGAATCGATGCCCAAGTCGGCGCGCAGCGACTGCGCGGCGGCCAAGGTGGCGACTGGCCGCCCGGTGACTTCGGAGATCGCCTCAGCCACCGCGTCAAAGTACTCGTTCATCGACTCGAACCTATCAGAGCCGAGCGGCGTCGCGGCCCCGGTATCAGTTCACAATGAGATTGCTTCACCCCGCTGTCACATTCTTCTTTTAAGCTAGTACTGTGACTGCAGTATCCGAACTGTTAGGTTTTGGTCCTGGTATGCACGTGCAGGAGTTGGGCTGGGACGAGGATGTCGATGCCGCCCTGCGCGAAGAAGTAATGGATGCCCTGGAGGACGATTTCGTATACGAGGCCGAAGATGCCGTCGAAGCGGTGTTGCTCTGGTGGCGTTCCGACGACGGCGACTTGGTTGACGGCCTGGTGGACGCGCTCACCGATCTCGCCGAGCGGGGCTACATCTGGCTGCTCACCCCGCGGGTAGGCCGCGACGGGCATGTCTCCGCCACCGACATCGCCGAAGCCGCGCTCACCGCCGGCCTCGCCGAAACCAACTCCGCCTCCGTCTCCCCGAACTGGCAAGCCCGCAAACTCGTCCGTCCCAAAGTCAGCCGCCGCTAAGGTACAATCGGTTAGCTGCCCAGGGCGTGTAGCTCAGTTGGTTAGAGCGCCTCCCTTACAAGGAGGAGGTCATCGGTTCGAGTCCGTTCACGCCCACCCAAGGTTCGTTGTTCAAAACATGCCCGAGTTGCTTGTCGCTGAGCTTGGTGGTGTCGTATTCGCCGCGTTGCCAGCCGAGGGCTTCCATCTGGACTTGGGGGTGGAACAGCACGTTGAACGGGTCGCCGGG
>JAISTQ010000051.1 GCA_031272505.1 Propionibacteriaceae bacterium | reverse complement strand
GCTTCTTTTGAACGTGACGAGGACAAGCGAACCCCACGGAGCGGGACCAAAGCTCCGACATGAAGCTTCTTTTGAACGTGACGAGGACAAGCGAACCCAACGGAGCGGGACCAAAGCTCCGACAGATATGGCGGTTTTCACCCCGAAGTGGCAAGCGAACCCAACGGAGCGGGACCAAAGCTCCGACAATCAAATCGATCATCGGAACTATAGGACAAGCGAACCCAACGGAGCGGGACCAAAGCTCCGACAGCTGTTTGGTTTGCCGCTGTTTGACGACAAGCGAACCCAACGGAGCGGGACCAAAGCCCCGCCCACCGTTAATCTGACACTCCTAGCGAACAGCGGGGCGGGTACGAAGCTCCGACTTTTACCCGGAGATAGTCGGCCTTGGGCATCCTTGTGGCGATGCTTGTCCCACTTCGGGTGTTTTGTTGCCTTCTCTATGGGTAAACAAGGGGAGGTATCTGTGAGTGCGACTACTGAGATTCATTCTTCGTGGACGGTTGAGGATGTCCGGGAGGTTTGGGATGAGTTTTTTGATGAGGATTGGCAGCGGCGTCATCCGTTGACGGATGAGCTGGCTGGGGATGTTCTTGATGAGGTGGATCGACGGTTTGATGCGAATAGGGGCATTAACTGGGATGTGATCGAGTTTCATCTTCAGGGTGTGTTGGAGCGTCATTATGGGGCGTTGGCGGGTCAACCGTCAGCGCCGGTTCCGCTTCCGGAGCAGGCTGTCGAGGCGGCTGGTCCTGGTCCGGTGGGGCCGTCGGTCTAGAGGGGTGGTTGTGATGGCTGCGGGGTTGGCGAGTTCGGTTTTTTTGGCTGGTATCGGCGGGGTACCTGTGACGGTTTCGGCAAGTGTGGGCCTGCCGGGCGTTGATGAGAGGGCTTTGCGTCTGGGGTTGCCGGTTCCGAGCCGGGTCGAGATGCGGGATCGGGTGCGGGCGGCGGCAACGTCGGTGGGGCTGCGTTGGGAGAGCCATGATGTGGTGTTCGGCGCGAGTCCGGATTTTGCTGCGCAGCCGCATCATGATTTGGCGGCGATGGCCGCGTTCGCGCAGGCGGAGGGTTGGATTCCGCGAGGTTGCGCGGATGGGATGGTGTTTTTGGGGGAGTTGGGTTTGGACGGGACGGTCCGCCACACCAGCGGGGTGGTTCCGGCGGTGGCGGCCGCCCGAAAGGCCGGGTTTGACCGGGTGGTGGTGCCTTTGGATCAGATGGCGGAGGCTTATCTGGTTCCGGGGGTCGAGGTGGTCGGGGTGAGGGACGTCAAGGATTTGTTTGAGCGGCTGTCCTCTCCGGCTAGTCCGAGTGTCGGGGCGGGGCCGGGTTTGCCGAGCGTGGTCGATCATGGGTTCTGGCGGGTTTCGTCGTATGGGCTGCCTGACCATTTGGTGGCGGCGGTGACGGTGGCGGCGGCTGGGCAGCATCACATGTTGGTGCAGCATCCGAATGGGATGGTTCCGGATGCGGCGGCGAGGCTGTTGGCGCAGGTGCTGCCGGATATGGATCAGCAGACGGCGTTGCAGCACGCGATGTTTGAGTCTTTGCTGGGCAAGCGTCTGCGGCAGCGTGATTTGGATCGGCGGCCGCCGCTGCTGAAGGCGGACCCGAAGGGCTACCTGGTTGCGATGGTTGGCAGTCTGGAGCATCCGGGTTTGATGTCGTTGGCGCATGGCGGGGTGTTGTTCTTGCCGGAGGCCCCGGGTTTCCCTGACCGGGTGTTGGATCGTTTCAGGGTGCCGATGGAGTCTGGGCGGGTGACGGCGGCGAATACTAGTGGGGGTGCCACGGTCTGGCCGGCTGCCTTCCAGCTTGTTGTGGGCGCGGCGGGTTGCCCGTGCGGCCAGCCGGATGGGTGTTCGTGCCCGCCGCAGCAGTTGCGCCGCTATGGGAATCGGATTCCGGGGGCGATGCTGGATCGGCTTGATATTCAACTCCGGGATGGCCGTCCGGTGGTGGATTGGTTGGAGTTTGTGGGTACGGTTGGCGAGCTGCGCAGTTTCGTGGATGAGGCGCGCGACCGGCAGTTGGATCGGCTGGGCCATTTGGATGTGGAGACGAACGCGAAGGTGCCTACATTGGATCTTCGTCGGATGACCAGAAGGGCAGAGCCGATCGAGGATGCGGTGGCGCGCGGTGTCCTTTCGCCGCGCGGGGCAGATAAGGTGCTGCGGCTGGCGTGGACGGTTGCGGATCTTTCCGGGCATGAGCAGCCGGATTTGGATGATCTGGAGGTGGCGTTCGGGCTGCGCGGCACACCCCATTCCTTTCGTTTGACAGAAGAGAGCGCTCCGGTGTCACGGCCGGGCCGCGATCCTGATGTGAGCCTTGAGCGTTCTGCCGGGGTGGGCGTGTTGGGTCCGCGTGATGAGGATTTGGCGGCCGCACGCCCGTCGTCCCCTCCGGTTGGCATCTGAACACGGTTGGGGCTTGTTGTGTCCCACTTCGCCGGTCCGGCTGCCATATCTAGGTTATAAGGAAAGGAGTAGGTATGCCTACACAGAAACAGATGGTGGCGGCGAGGAAGCAGATTGCGGCGAAGCTGGTGGAACGGCAGAAGGCCGCGAAGGTCCGCGAGGCGAAGCTGGTGGAGGCGGCCGCCGAACTGGTGGCTGCGGTCCAGGCCCGCCATGAGGCCGATTTGGATGCGGCGAGGGCGGTGCGCAGGCTTTTCGAGTTGCAGCTTTCCGCGCCGGAGGTGGTCGATTGGGCTGCGGATCCGGCGATTGATCTGCGGGAGGTGCAGCGGCTGAAGACGCTGCACTCTGGGGGTGGGGCAGATGCGCGGGCTGCCTGAAACCGTGAATGGTATGCGTATGCGGTACATCACGCCCGGCGTTGACGAATGGCCAGCCCAGCTAGGAGACCTCTCTGGTAGTGCCCCTGCCGGATTGTGGGTTCGGGGCGAGGCGAATCTGGCGGAGCTTTGCGGCCGGTCGGTCGCGATTGTCGGCGCCCGGGCCTCGACCCCTTATGGCGAACATGTGGCGTTCGAGATGGCTGAGGGTCTTTCCTGCGGCGGGTTCACGGTTGTTTCCGGCGGGGCTGTGGGCATTGATTCTGCCGCCCACAATGCGGCGTTGAGCGGCCCGACACCCACGGTCGCGGTTTTGGCCGGCGGGTTGGACCGCTGCCATCCGGCCGTCAATGATCCGCTCTTCAGCCGCATCGCAGACGGAGGCGGCTTGTTGGTCTCCGAATATCCGCCGGGGGAGCATCCGACTCGGGAAAGGTTCTTGCAGCGGAACCGGCTGATAGCGGCATTGTCACAGGCGACGGTTGTCGTCGAGGGCGCGGATCGTTCCGGTGCGAGGAGCACCGTCGAGTGGGCAACAATGCTGGGACGTCCGGTAGGGGCGACACCCGGGTCGGTGTACTCCGCGATGAGCCGTTTGCCGCACCAGTTGATCCGAGAGGGGAAGGCGACACTGGTGGCGAACGCGGCAGATGTCAAAGAATTGCCTGGCCTAGCCTCGCCGCCAGATTTGGGTCGTGCTGCCGACGAGCCGATCAATGTTGGGGTCGCCCACGAACAAGCGCAGGAACTCGCCCCGGCGGCGGCTGGCGGCGTCAAGATATAAGGAGAAGAAATATGGCAGAACAAGGAGCTGTGGTAACCCAGGTGGGGGTCTCGGACGCCAACATTTTCACTGCCCTGTCACCGAAGGAAGCCAGCGCAGCTTTCAAAGATGCCAATGACGGGGATTTCGTCAACATCCACTCTGACGAGGAAACCTACTATCGTGTGACGACTAAAAAATACTTGCACATTAATGTCACTGGGAACGCTGTTGCGTGGATTGACGCACCACATTCGGTGGTGGCCGGCTGGGACCAGTCGTTGGTGTCTGTCATCACCGCGCGCCGGACTGAACTTTACGACGCGGCGGTCGGTGCGGTCGGTGACGGAAGTACGCTGGTGGTGCGTGACCACGCCAGGGGTACCGCTTTAGCTGGCGGGCGTCTCTTCGCCGCCGAGGCTGGAGAGCTTAGCGCGTTTGGCAAATCAACGGTGACCGCGCAAGGCCACAGCAGAGTGTTCCTGGGCGGTGATCCGGACGGCTTGGGAGAGGAATCCGCCGTTTCGGCGTATGACGACGCTTTGGTGACGTTCGCCCGAGTGGTGAACTGCGCTGTCGAATCGTTTAGTTCCCGTGTGCGCGTGTTCGGCAATCCGACGCGGTATAGCGAGCCGTGGCACATCTCGAACGTTGATGTTTCTGAACGGCCTGACACAAGTGTCACCGTTCGAGCCGACGAGCAGTTGATCGACCATGTGCCCGCCGCCGTGCCGGTCGGAATCTGAGAAAGGAAGATGATGGAGTCACCTTGGGGAGCGGAAGTGCAATGGTATGTGCCGACTGCGACGGAGCCGTTCGGCGGATCGTCACGCAGCGCCCAGAGCACGATCACAATTATCGGCGCGTACGGTTATACGGTCAACGACGCCCTGTCGCAACTGGAGGGCACCTCTGGAGACAATGCGGCAGCCAGAGAAATCATGGAGTTCTACCAGCGGTCCGGGTACGGGAACCAGCTTGTGGAGGCGGCCTGCTGGAGCATCGACAAGGACGAGCCTGACTATCTGGCGAAACCCGGGCTCTCCGGGTGGGCCATCCAAACATCGGAGGCGATCTGGAGGCAACTGTGTGAGAGCCGCCGCCCGCTCGATCTGCCGACGTCGCTGGGTATGGCCGATCCGCAGTTCACCAAGGAAGTGCTCGGCAAAGAACGCGGCGGCTTGGGCTTGCACGCCTGTCTCGGCGGCGAATGGCAGGACGTGAGTGTCGTGTGCAACTTTTGGGACCTCTACGACGTAGATGTCACCGACACCGTGTTCGATCCGCAGGTGGGCAGGGAAGTGCCACACCTGGTGTTCCAGGCTGGGTCGCTGTACCGGGACGACATGCTCGACCTCATGTGGGATCTCGCCATCTACGGCGTGGATGGCGCAAAAGACAGGAACCCCCCGGCGGCCGCCAACCAACAACCGAATCTGCATTTGGAAGAAGAACTGCCCGTTCCCGCCACAGTGGCGGGCGTGAGCATTTAAGGAGAAGAACATGCCCACATACAGAGCCTATTTCAACGAGGTGTACCAGCAGGACATCGAGATCGAGGCAGACAACCCCGAGGAAGCCTACCGGCAGGCCGAACTGCTGCTCGCCAGCCCAAACTTCGACCCGGACGCCTGGTATGCCGTAGAGGCGGACCCGATCACCATCCGTGACGTCTCCGAACCCTTGCCAGCCAGCTACCAGCTGCACCCCCAGCGTCACCCGCTGCCGGAACCGCCGGAGGATCCCGCCGAGCCGACAGTGTGGCCCTCGCCAGAATGGCAGGCAGAGCACCAAGTGTACATATTCCCCTACGAGGACTTGTCGCCAATCCAACACCCAGAAGATTTACAGGCCGATCCGCTGCCGCCATCGCCAGCCGGCGGGGACAGTGTGGCGGTCTTCGACAACCTTGACGATGGCGACTACAGCACCGCCGCCGCTATCGCCGCTGTCAACCCGGCGGCCGCCCAACTGTTCTCCTCCGAGATCGAACGCCAGGAGTACGAGCTGGTGACCGGCCAACCCGACATCTTGCGGCCGTCCGTGGCAGCCGAGCAGCTCGCCAAGACCACCGCCTACCATCCCGAGCCCGACCCTGTAATCGAGCCGACACGCTGATGCCAAGCATGGCCACCACTACAGGTGATAACATGGGTTATCAGATGTTTGGAGGTTCCATGGCTGGCGATTTGGACGATCTGAGGCAACTGCGAGTTATGGACGAGCTTGCGCACCTAGATTTCCTCCGCGCGCTCCGCGACGCTCTTAGCGGGCATTCACAGCGTGAGGTGGCCCGCGCGCTTGGCATCTCCCAGCCGGCGGTCTGCAAACTCGCAGCCACCGCCGATTCGATAGGGGAGTGCCGGCCCGGATTCTCCGGTGCGAGCATCACCGAGATTATCGCCAGGTACCACGCCGACCAACTCACCCGAGAACAGGTCACCTTCGAACTGGGCCACTGGGAGTATGAGCCGCTCCGTTGGGAGCCGTCCTCGGTCGTGGACGACTTCGCCCCGTTCGAACCCGGCACATGGCAGGAAATAGACAAAGCCCTCGGCAACGGACAGATCGACGACGACATCTACAAGGCCGCCTACCGTACCCATTTCCAGCGTTTGAAGCGAAGGCAATCAAATGCCAACCCCGCCTGAATCCCAGATCATCGTCCATGCCCGTCATCTACGGATGTTTGCCCCATCCATCACAATCGCCGAGGAGTGGCTGAATCAGGATCTGGACAGCTCCGGCCACTGGCTTAGCCACTAGCCACATCGCTAGAGGCGGTTGTCTCAGTTCGTTGCGAATTGGGATTTTCGGTGCCTGCGTTCGACTAGACTGGCGGGGTTGCGCAGTAGAATAGGCTTGCCACTCAGAAAGGACGCCACAATGGCGAAACACGAGACGACCGCTATGGGGTTTAGCAGGGTTCGCCCGTCGGTATCTAAATCTCAGCCGTTGGATGCTGGTGATCGGGTAGTAGTGAAGGTGAACGGCGGTCGCAAGCCGCGCTATATCTCTGTGCCGAAAGTCGGTGCAGCGGACATGCTGCGGCTAGCTGGCATCCAATAGACTTGCTCTTGGCTATGGCAACAACGCAGAGCGGGACTGCGATCGTCAAGGTCTTCGTCAGTCACGACAGCCGCGACACAGCGATTGTCAAGGCGTTTCATGACCTCCTCATCGATTCGGGGCTTTTCCAGGAGGATGACGACAACCTCTTCATCTCGTCTATAGAAGAACACGGAACCGATCCAGGCCAGTATTGGATGCCTAACATCGGTGAGCACTTGGCCACATCGAGTATTGTCATTCCGATAATTACCCCGGCATTTCGGGACAACGAATGGTGCCTCTACGAGATAGGTGGCTGGTGGGCATTGAGCGCTGTTCTCGGACAGGGGAAATACAGGGTCTTTCCGTTCAGGGTTTCTGTTGATCCGGAGAGTCTGCCGAAGGCGATGAGACCAATTCAAGCAAACAAATTCAGTGAGACATCTTTGAACAAGCTCGGGAAACTCATAGCTAAAGGATTCGCCCTCACAGCTGGGTCAGATGGCTGGAAGGAGCATCCTACGTGCGACAAGGAGAAGTGGGAGAAGCACGTAAAGCAGTTCCTGACCGAGTTGCCGACAGCCGAGAGGAAGGACTCGGCAGGCTGGAGGAAGACGGATGCCAACCAGGAGCGTACTGCAGCGCGAGCAGGGAAAGCACTCGATGATCTGCGCAGTGCCCTTGAGGAAGTCCATCATTCATTTCAGGACGCATCAAAAGCTCGACAGATCGCAGGCGCTCTTCATGAAGAGGCCATAAGTCTAATCAGCTCCACCAGCGCGGAGCAGTGGTCGTCCGTTAGACCAAGACCGCTGTGGGATGAACCGCTCAGCGTGGAAGACGTTCTGAATGACCTCCAGACCCTACACGGTCATGGCCACTCTGATCTGAGGAGCAACTACGAGAGGGTGCAGGATCTGTTTGACGCAGCGGTAAGCGTGCATGTGAAAAGGTGCCTGGAGTATGCGGCCAAGGCGTTTCAAACAAGTAGCGGTCACAAGGTCAGGGTCGTGACGGTCAAAGAACTGACGTCGCCTCTTCACGTAAAGCGGAAGCACGATGTGGACAGCTTTCTCGTTCAGGACTTGTGTCGGAACGTGGGAAACCTTCGTCCCCCTGATCCTGCTGACACCGTGGGGGGAAATACGAATTTCAAGCGCTTGATAGAAGATGATCTGGACTGCATCCACGTCAAGGATGTGACTCGTCAAGCAAGATCCCGAAGGGGGTACAGAGACTCTCACCGAAGAAGCAGCGGCAATCGCTACAGTTACAGATCTACTGTCATCTGGGCCATTCGGCCCCCAATCAACAGAAACGTCTCCTCCAGCAAGGATGGCTCATCAGTGGAGAAATGGGTGGGTTTTCTCACCGTCGATAGTAAAGACACTAACGCATTCGGGGAGATGGACGAAAAATTGGGTCATTGCATTGCGAAGGCTTTGTTCCCCCCTCTTTCCATTCTCAGGGAGATTCCTGCGCTATACACGAATGTCGTGGAAGCGGCTAACGCCCTGATCGAGCAGCCGGTATTGTGACACTACCGCTTTGCCACGGCGATGGTGGTGTTGCTGGTGCTGGTGATGGCGGCGAAGCCGTCTAGTTCTGGGGTTTTGGTGAGGGGCTGGCCGGGCTGGCCGGTGGTGCTGGTGTTGTCGGTTTGGAAGATATAGAGGGTGTTTACGCCGGTTTGGATGCTGGTGGCGTTGTCGGCTATTTGGGTGGGGGTTGGGGTGTCGGTGTTGAGGCCGGCGGGGGTGTGGCCCCATGCCCAGACGGTTCCGTCGGTTTTCAGCGCGTAGGCGGTGTCGCAGGTGGCGGTGATGCTGGTGACGTCTTGGATGGCGGCTTGGACGGGTTTGGTGCGGTTTTTGGTGGTGCCGTCGCCGATCTGTCCGGCTGTTCCGGCTCCCCACGCCCAGATTTTGCCTTCGGCAGTGAGCGCGTAGCTGGTGGAGCATCCGGAGGCGATTTGGGTGATGCTGTTGAGGTCGAAGATCTTTTTGGGTGTGGGGGATGATGGGGGAGTGGAGGTGTTGGCCCAAGTGTAGAATCCCCACGCCCATACGGTCCCGTCGCCACGGAGGGCGTATCCGGCTCCGCATGATGCGGCTACTTGGGCGATGCCGGAGAGTTTGGGGAGTTGTTTCGGGCTGTGCCGGTTTTTGGTGGTGCCGTCTCCGATGGGCCATTGGCCCCACCCGTACACTTTCCCGCCGCTGAGCGCGTAGCTGGATCCGCAACGGCTGGAGATTTGGGTGACATTGTTGAGGGTGTCGATTTGGGTGGGGGAGGGTACCTGTTCGGTGTCGCCGAGGCCGAGCTGCCCGACTTCGTTGTCTCCCCACGCCCAGACGGTTCCGCCGTCACCGATCGCGAAGTAGGAGCCTTGGGTGATGTCGCTGTCGCCGCCTTGGTTGCCTTCGGTTGCGGTGACCGTCTTGATGCCACTCAATCCAACCTCGGCCGGGAGGTTGTCGGTGATCTGGTAGAGGGTCCCGGGCTGGAGTTCCGGCGTGGCGGCTGGGGTGGGTGATGCTGTCACGGGGGGCGTGGCGATCGGAGTGGGGGAGTTGGTGGCCGGGGTGTTGCTGGTGGGGGTGGAGATGCCCACCATGGGGTTGGGGGTGGCTGGCTCGATGCCGTGCAGCAGCGGCGGGATGATCAGGATGCCGGCGACGATGAGCAGCGCGGACACGCCGACGATGGTGCCGATCAGCGCGGGCTTGCGGGCGCTCTTGCCTTTCGGCTTCTCACCTGTGGGGGCTTTGGGCGGTTTCGCTGGTTTCGGTGGCTTGGCCGCTTTCGGCTTGGATTGCGGCTTGGGTTTGACGGCGGGGGCCGGTTTCGGCGGTTTGGCTGCTTTGGGCTCCGGTGCGGCTTTTGGTTTGCGTTTCGGCGGCGGGGCCAGCGGGGCTGGTGCCGGTGCCGGGATCGGTGTGGCGGGCCTGGTGTTGGCTGCTGGGGGAGCGGGAGTGGCTGGCGGGCTGGGCCGGTAGAACGTAGCCGGGATGCTGTCGGCGATTTCGCGGAGCTGGTCGGCGAGGCTGCGGGCGGTGCGGGGCCGCCGGCTTGGGTTGGGGTGGAGGCAGGATTGCAGTAGCAGTTCGAAGGTGTAGGGGAAGCCTTCGATGCCGGTGGGCTGGTATTGGCCGGAGCGGATGCGCTCTAACTGGGCGGCCATCTGGTTGTTTCCGCCGGGGATTTCGAATGGGGTGCGTCCGGTTAGTAGCGCGTATAGGGTGGCGGCAAGCCCGTAGACGTCGCTGTTCATGCTGTGTGGGACGCTGCCGGAGAGGACTTCAGGTGGGGTGAACGGGATTTCGTCGGAGTCCACGTTCGGGGTGTCTCCTTGGAGGATTTGCCGTACTCCGAGGTCCGCGAGGGCTGGCTCGTCGCCGTTGAACAGCAGTTTTGATGGTTTGATGTTTCCGTGCCAGAGGCCAGCCTGGTGGGCGGCGGCGAGCGCGTCGGCGATTTTGGTGCCTAGTTCGGCGGCGGCTTTCGGATGGTAGGTCACGTTCCGCCAGGCGGCGGCGAGGCTGCGGCCGGGGAGTTGTTCGGCGATCAGGAACGGGTGGTCGGTTTCGGTGAGGCCGACACCGCGCAAGGTCACCAGGTGTGGGTGTCTGGTGACTTCGCGGAGGGTGCCCGCGTGCGCTTCGAGACGGAGCCGGACGTCGATGCTGTTGTCTTTGAGGACTTTCACGACGTTGCGGCGGCCGCCAGCGTCAACGTACAGGTAGACGTTGGCGCGGTCGGAGGCACCTAGCTGGCCGGTGTAGGAGTATCCGGCTAGCTGGGGTGCCTCGTCGTGCGCTCTGCTCATCATTGGCCTTTACATGCAGACGGTCTTGCCGGCGATCTGTTTGCAGGTGAGCGTCTTCGTCGTGGTGGTGTTCGTCTTGTTCGACGACGACGAGGAAGTTGACGAGCTGCTGCTGGTGGTTTTCTTGGTGGCTTTCGGGATGGTCTTCGCCTTCGAGGTTTTCGCCGCTTTCGCGTATCCGGTCTTCGTGCCGGTGACCTTCACCTTGATCTTCTTGCCCCGGTCGGCCGCTTTCACCTTGTAGGTTTTCTTGGTCGCGCCCTTGATCTTCTTGCCGTTGCGATACCACTGGTACTTCAACGTGACTTTCGCGGGCTTCCAGGTGGCGGTCTTCGCCGTCAGCTTCTTCCCGACCTTCAAAGTGCCGGTGATCTTCACGGTGGCGGTGGTGAGCTTCCCGGCTTTGACGGTCTTCGCGGTAGAGGCCACGTCAACGGTCGGATAGCCTGATGCTTTCGCGGTCACTTTCGCGCTGACCTTCTTGCCCTTGTCGGCGGCAACCAGCTTGTATGTCCACCCGGTCGCTCCCTTGATGGCCTTGCCGTTGCGCAGCCACTGCACCGTCAAAGATGGGGTGATCGGCTGCCACCCGGCGGATTTCACCGTGACCGTCTTGCCGACCTGGAACGTGCCCGTGGTGGTCGGGGTGCCCACCTTGATATACGGCACCGTCACCGTGTTGTCGGTGTTCTCCGAGTCACTCTTCTTGCTCTCGTCAACACTGATGATCTTGGCGGTGGGGGAGGGCGAGATAACCGCCTGCACGTATTTGCCGTTCACCACGGCGGTCACCGACACGGTGATCTGCTTGCCTACCTGCTCTGAAGTGATCGTGAAAGTGCGCGACGTCGCACCCGCGATGGGCTCGCCGTCCGCATACCACTGGTACAGGAAATAGTCCGGCTTGGGAGACCATGTGCCTTCGTCTGCGGTGAGAATCTTCCCGACAATAAGCTCGCCAGCTATGGACGGCTCGCCAGCGGCAGGGAAATCCACGCCGGTGACCTTCACCGCCGCCGAGCTGGCGATCCTGCCGAGCTTGCCCGCCTTCGACGCGGCCACGTCCACCCGAAGGTAGGTGCCGACGTCGCTGATCGTAGTCGTATAGGTGGGGCCGGTGACGTTCGGAACCGCCGTCCAGCCGCTCTCCGAACCGACCGCCGAACGATACCACTGAAGGGTGGTAGTGACGTCAGTGCCCCAATTGCCTGCGCTGGCGCTCAAGGTTGACCCATAGGTGGGATCTCCGCTGATCGACGGCGCAGCAGCATAACCCACCGTCCATTTCTCGGTGACCGAGTTCGTTGCCGGGCTGCCATCGACGAACGCGCCCTCGGGCACGTTGAACGTGAGCAGATTCGTGAGCTTGTCCAGCAGGTCTGCGGGCACCACACTGATCGGATTGCCGCCAAGGTCAAGCTGCCGCAGCTCAGTCAACTTGTCGAACGCGCCCTTCGGAATCGTCGAAATCTTGTTTGCCCGCAACCCCAAACGGGTCAGGCCGGACAGCCCAGCCAAGTCTGGGATGGCAGTCAGCTCGTTGCCGTTCAACGTCAAGTTGGTCAGCTTCGAATCTGAGCCGAACAGGCCGTCCGGCAGGCTGGTCAGCTTGTTGTTCGCCAAGTTGAGGCCGCCAAGATTCGAAGTCGGCGGCAAGAAACCCTCCGGGATGGCAGTCAATTTGTTGCTTGAAAGATCCAGATCCTCAAGGTTGGTCAACGAGGCGAGCAGATCGGCAGGCAGCTCCGTAATCTCGTTGTTGTTCAGATACAGATACACCAAGGGCGCGCCAGGGTCGAACATCGCCGGCACCGACGACAACCCGACCCACGACAAGTTGAGCGTCTTGAGTTTTGGCAGCGTCCGGAAAGCCGTTGACAGCGACGCAGGCGAGAGCGGGTTCTGCGACAGGTCAATGCCCTCCAGCTCCACCAAGTTGCCCAAACCGGAAAGGTTCGAGATGTCCATCCCGGCCGCATTCAGCTCGCCGCGCGCCGCCCCGATCAGCTCATCGGGGAAAACCGCACAGTCCGTCACCGAAGAGATGTGCAACTCGCTGAAAGTGTGCAACCTGATGGCCTCCGCCAGGTTCTCGTCGGCAAAAAAGTTGATCAGCATGTCCCCAGGGAAAACCGTGTGGCCAAACACGCCAGCCTGCCATGCCGCGTAGCAGGGCGTGTCAGCTGCCGCTGCTGGCGTGGCTGGAGCAAGCCAGCCGCTCAGGCCGAATATGAGAGCGGTGGTCAGGCCACCGGCTAAAAACTTCTTCTTCATTTTGTGGAATCCTTTCTTTTCCGCTTTTGGATGGCGTGTCTCCAGTCAGATCCCTACGGGGCCTACCCTGATGGGCAAGGTAGGCGCTCCACATGGAACAGCCTACGGGTTGAACCGCGACACTCAAAACCGGGCGGCGGCCGCCAACCTTCCCTCGGATGCACCTGGTAGACACATTTCCTCCTTCACTATTAGAAAAGGCGGCCGGGACGCTGAAGTGGGACACTCTTCCCACCACACAGATTATATCACCGTATACCGGCGATATAATCGTCCTTGTGTCCGGCCGTGGCGCGAACTACGCGAACTCCCAGACAAGCTGCCCTTGGTCGTGTAGGTTGGCCAGTGGGGGATGAAGCGGGAAGCATCCGCGCATGGCCCCACGTGGCGAAACCGGGGGGCTAGCGCCACTCCGACATGCTGATACCCTTAAACCCAAGAAATAAAAACCCGACAGCTCCCAAACCAACAGGACCGAATCGCAGGGTTATCTCAAAGGAGGTCGGCATCATGCACGAAATCAAGTGTCCGCACTGCGGGAAGACGTTTACAGTCGATAAGGCGGGATACGCCGACATTGTTAAGCAGGTTCGCGACAGCGAGTTCGAAAAGCAGCTCCACGCGCAGCTGGAGTTGGCGGAGCAGGACAAGCAGCAGGCGATAGAACTAGCGGAGGCCAAGGCGGCCGGGCTTCTCCAGCAGGCCGCTGCCGCCAAAGATGCCGAGATTCAGGAGCTGAAGGCCAAGCTGGACGCAGATAGCGTCGCTCAGAAGCTGGCAGTCGCGGAAGCGGTCAGTGCCGTCGAGAAGGAGCGTGACGAACTGAAGACTGGCCTCGAGAAGGCGGAACTGGAGAAGCAGCTTGCAGAAAAGTCCCTCAAGGACAAATACGAGACTCTGCTCAAGGATCGCGATGACGCGATCGAGCGGCTTCGTGATATGAAGGCGAAGCTCTCCACCAAGATGGTCGGTGAGACGCTTGAGCAGCACTGTGAGATCGAATTCAACAAGATCCGTTCGACGGCGTTCCCTCGGGCGTATTTCGAGAAAGACAATGACGCTCGCAGCGGAAGCAAGGGCGACTACATCTTCCGCGACGTTGATGAGTCCGGCACAGAAATTGTCTCGATCATGTTCGAGATGAAGAACCAGAGCGACGAAACGGCAACCAAACACAAGAATGAGGACTTTCTCAAAGAGCTCGACAAAGATCGCATGGAGAAGGGTTGCGAGTACGCAGTGCTCGTTTCGCTCTTGGAGACTGACAACGAGCTGTACAATATGGGGATCGTGGATGTCTCCCACCGTTATCCGAAAATGTACGTCATCCGGCCCCAGTTCTTCATTCAGATGATCACGGTGCTGCGGAACGCGTCAATGAAGGCACTTGAGTACAAGACCGAGCTGGCGCTGGTCAAAGCGCAGAACATCGACATCACCAACTTTGAGAACGAGCTTGAGACCTTCAAGTCCGCTTTCGGGAAGAACTACGATCTCGCATCGCGCCGCTTTTCCACCGCTATCGAGGAGATCGACAAGTCCATCGATCGGCTACAGAAGGCCAAAGAAGCCCTTCTCGGTTCCGAGCGTAACTTGCGCCTGGCGAATGACAAGGCCCAGGGCGTCACGATCAAGAAGTTGACGAGGCGCAATCCCACGATGGCGGCTAAGTTCGCTGAACTGGAGGCGTCCATCAACTCAGCCGACTGAGATGATCCCGTGACTCGGTCCGCCTACTACTTCATCAAGATGACAAACACCGTTGAAACCACCAAATGGGAGTTTCTGCCCTAAAGCGTAAATAGCGCTACAGGCGCATGTCTGGTGGAGTTCATCCCTCTAGTTGTCAAGCAGACGCAGTCCGTCAACTCTGGCGGATCGTCGGCTTGCGAGCTCTTCGAGACGGTTCTGCGGATTGGAGGGCTGCTTGCCCACAGCAGTTCCCCAAAGCTAGGGCTCCGTGCTTCCACTGCGGAACATGCGGTCGCACCAGTGAGAGGCAGTCGCTGCGAATGTCGTCGAGCGCTTCGTCGAGCGCCTTGTTGGGACTGAACGGCAGCGGCTCCTGGAGCTGATGAAGCGCCAAGGCCCGGAAGAGTTCGGCCAGTGCCGTGGCGGTACGATATACGCTCATGTCGTCGCCGTGCGCGTAGGCGACCAGCAGCTCGGACAGGTCGCTTTCCAATTCGATCAGCGTTTCAACGTCACGGCCATCCATCGTGCTTGCTCCTTGCTGTTATCTGGCACCACACGCCATGCGAGCGCCTACCCTTCCAGAGTAAGCCCCCTATCCAAGCGACTTGACGCGCTCATGGCATCGTCCCTAGTGAGTGCGGGATCCTCCGGTAGAACCGCACCCTTGCGTACATCCCAGAGCGTGTCGCTCTAGCGAAGGCTGAACTCGCCGAACTGGACGTCATTACCTCGAAAGCTGCGCGAGAGCGTGTGTGTTCCGTATGTCCGACTGGTCGCTTCGCTGGCCTGCCGCTCAACACGCTGCTCTGGGTCGGCGTGAACGGCTACCAGAAGGGTCTTTCCCCGCCCAGCCCCGGCCAGCGGCGCGTTTCTTCTGGGGCAGCATGAACTTGCACTCGGCATGACGGTCTCGTCGCCCCAACTCGCTGGCGGGATCTGCCGAACTCACGGCGAAGCGCCACCGAGCCGAAGCCCACGAAATGCACAATGCTGAGAAACGCCTGAAAACGCTGGTAGGTGATGTAGCATTCTTGCACCCGGCACCGAAACGGTTCCGGTATCCGACATGAAGGATCATCACCATGAGTCATCTCAAGGCTGGCCGCCTAGCTGGAGCGGCACTAATCTCTCTCTCTCTCTCTTGGTAGCGTAGGCCCGGCATCGGGATCTGCCGCGTACCCGGCATTGGGAAATGCGGCCTCCTCCGCCCACGCTGAGGCAACAGTTTCAGGCACACTAGCGCCTTCGAAGGCGAAGAAGGTGAAGGTCACTTTCAAGGCCAACGGCGGGAAGATCGGTTCCAAGACGTCTAAGTCGAAGACGGTGGTGAAGGGTAAGAAGGTGGGTGCTTTGCCGACGGCGAAGCGGTCGGGTTACACGTTCAAGGGCTGGTATACCAAGAAGAGCGGCGGCAAGAAGATCACCAAGACGACGAAGGTCACCAAGAACACCACCTATTGGGCACACTGGAAGAAACTCGTTCCCGGTACCGTCTGGGCATGGGGATACAACAAGAACGGGCAGCTTGGTGACGGCACCGGAACCGACCGGTACACGCCGGTTCAGGTGTCTGGCCTGACCGACGTGACCGCCATCTCCGGTGGGGGCGCTACTGGGTATGCGCTCAAGTCGGATGGCACGGTCTGGGCATGGGGCAGCAACCTTTTCGGGGGGCTTGGTGACGGCACCACCACCGACCGGTACACGCCCGTGCGGGTGTCCGGCCTGACCAACATAACAGCCATCAGCAGCGGATATCACTCAGTGTATGCGCTCAAGTCGGATGGCACGGTCTGGGCATGGGGATACAACGGTTCCGGGGGGCTTGGCGACGGCATCCTAAACGACGGGTACACGCCGGTGCGGGTGTCCGGCCTGACCGACGTGACCGCCATATCCGCTGGGCACGATTCAGGGTATGCGCTCAAGAAGGATGGCACGGTCTGGGCATGGGGCTGGAACTATGAAGGGCAGCTTGGCGACGGCACCACTACCGACCGGTACACGCCGGTGCGGGTGTCCGGCCTGACCGACGTGACCGCCATCTCCGGTGGGGGCTATTCAGGGTATGCGCTCAAGTCGGATGGCACAGTCTGGGCATGGGGATACAACCGGTACGGGCAGCTTGGCGATGGCTTGACTGCTCATTCCGATTGTTATGGTCGCGACTGTAGCCTGCTACCGGTGCAGGTTTCCGGCCTGACCAGCGTGACCGCCATCTCCGGTGGGGACGTTTCAGGGTATGCGCTCAAGTCGGATGGCACGGTCTGGGCATGGGGATACAACAACTGGTACGGGCAGCTTGGCGACGGCACCAAAACCCACCGGTACACGCCCGTCCGGGTGTCCGGCCTGACCAACGTGACCGCCATATCCGGTGGGGACTATTCAGGGTATGCGCTCAAGTCGGACGGCACGGTCTGGGCATGGGGAGACAACCTTTTCGGGGGGCTTGGCGACGGCACCAAAACCGACCGGTACACGCCCGTGCAGGTTTCCGGCCTGACCAACATAACAGCCATCAGCGGCGGAGGTTATTCAGGGTATGCGCTGCAGGGCGGCTCGTAGCGCCCCTACCGCCCAAGCCAATGTAGTGTCGTATAATAAACAAACTACGACACTACATTGGGGATTCCCGAACACTCTCCCACCGCAAAGATCTGGCTGTGCCATCCGGAATGGACGCTGGGGGAGCCGCCGGGCGGCGGGCTACGGCTTGATCTCGGCTCGGGTGGCCTGGGTGTCGGGGTCGTCAGGGCCGAGGACGCGGATCTGGTCTGTCAGATTCTCGGTCCTGAAGGGCCGAGAATCTGACGCCCTGCTTTCCGGCCGCGGCTACCCGGCGCTGCCGCGGGAGACTATCCACCGGGTGTGCAACTCTGGCACCACCTGGGCGATCAAGTCGAAGTCGTGGTCGTAGTGAACCACCGTCACCGTCTGGGTGTCCCCGCTGTAAGCCAGGGCAGTTGCGGCGATCTGAATATCGGAGACGCCGGCAGCCCGGCCCATGCCGGTGGCGAACAGCGCAGTCTGGATTCGCATTGCCTCTTCGGCAACCCGCGAGTTGGGCGCAAGGAATTCTTTCGCCGTCGAGTTCCATTCGACAATCGTTTTGTGCTCGTCGGCGTTCCGGGCTGAGAAGCCTTCTTCCAGGACTTGCGGCAGACACGATGCGATGGCGTCACCCTGTTCGTTCAGCGCATCGAGCGCCGCACGCACCTGTTCCAACCCGGATCGGGCGGTAACCGAGTTGTCCAACAGGAACAGTGTCCTCACCGCTGGGCCGCCGCAATCACATCCGGATCGCGCAGCCCGTCACCAGCCGGCCCGGCCATGAAATCCAGATACCTGCCAAACTCCAGGCGTCGGACCTTGTCCCGCAACGCGCCATTCACCGCAGCCTTCTTCGTGTCCTCCCCCGTCAGTTCCATCAACCGGGCAAGAGCTTTGTCATCAATGTCAACCAATGTCTTAGACAACTCAACCTCCATATATCTGATGGCCCGCTACCAGTATATACCCAATTGTGTTGCGCCAGATGCTTCCGCCAAGATCTTTCGGTGCGAGGGGGCCGTCATTTGTCGCCGTGGGCTTCGCCGCTGCGGAGCGGGGCCATTCCCCTATCGGGCGGTTGGGACACGCTGTAGGTAGTGTCGTATATTGACCGATATACGACACTACAATTGTGGTCGGACGTCCAACAAGGAGCCGCAGATGGCCATCCCTCCCCCACTCGATCTGATCCCGCTCGGAGAGGCGATAGACCGCTACCTGGATAACGCCAGGAACCGTGTGGCGCTGCAGCAGCTCTCCCCCAGGACGCTTACCGCGTGGGCTGCCGACCTCGGCGATTTGGCGGAGTTGGTCGGCGAGGACCGGATCACGGACGAGATCGACGGCCACGACATTGACGATGCGGTCACCCGGTTCGCTACCCTGCCGGATCGCCGCCACACGAAGACCGTGCAGACCGGCAGGAGTCTGGGATCGATGCTGCGGTTCACGCGGACAATGGCCGCTTTTTTCAAGTTCGCGCAGACTCGCTCCTGGATACGCGCCAACCCGCTGCGCTATGCCACCCAGCTTCCCATCGCCCGCGCCGGGGTAAAGCCGCAACCGCACCGCACCGCTCTCTCCGGTGCGCAAGCCCAAGCGCTGCTCGCCCACGGGGCCGGAAAGGCCGCCAGCGCCGACAAGAGGCGGCATCCGTCCACGTTCGCGCGCGACCGGCTGATCCTGCACCTATTGACGGTGCTCGGCCCACGTGTTGCCGAGCTGGCAGCCGCGAACCTGGAGGACTTCAAGCCGCACCAGGACCTCGACGACAACACCGTATGGTGGTGGGTTATCCAGGGTAAAGGCCGGAAAACCCGCGAGGTGCCGCTCTCGGCGCTGCTGCGCGGCCTGATCGACGACTACCTCGCCGTCCGCCCCGACCCCGCTGACGAGGACGCCGGGCCGGCGCTGCTGCGCACCGGGCACGGAAACCGGATCAGCGCGCGCGACATCGAGCGGGTCTGCAACGCCGCGACGGCGAACGTGCAGGCCGCCGAACCGAACCTCGCCCGCCGGATCACACCCCACGCGCTCCGGCACACCGCCGCCACCATCCTCGTCGCCGCCGGCTGGGACCTCACCACCGTTCGCGAGCTACTAGGCCACTCCACACTGGCCACCACCGACATCTACATCGACACCGACAAGCAGGCCCTCGCCAAAGCCATCAGCCACCACCCCCTCACCATGTAGCCGCACGGTCTTGGATTGTTCAGACCGTGATCCGGTTTCGATCTCCGAGGCTCCTGTAAGGCGCTAACCTGGTTCGCCGTGATCAGCGGTCGGCCAAGAAATCACTCTATACTTTTCTATACAAGAGGAGTTGTATAGAAAAGTATAGGTGGATGGTCTGGGATCGTGGTTCTGGTGCCCCATTGGTTGCGGCGTTCTGCGTGTTGTTCGCCAAGCAGTCTATACTTTCCTATACATGGGGCGTTGTATAGAAAAGTATAGAGTGATGGATCTGGTGCCGCGCTCGTTGCGACGCGCAGCGTGTTGTCCGTCAAGCAGTCTATACTTTTCTATACAAGGAGCGTTGTATAGGAAAGTATAGGCTATGAAAGACAGTGTTTATTCTCCCGGTGCGGGTCATGCGCCGCCAGTTCTTGCGGGACGGGATGAGTTGTTGGATAGTTGGCGGATGATGCTCGCGGATGTTGCCTCGATGGGCCGGTTGAGAGCGGAGGACACGATTCTGGTCGGACCAAGGGGGGTAGGCAAGACGGTTACTATGGCTGCATTCGCAGAGATAGCGGAGTCTAAGGGCTTCGATGTGGTGTCGTTACAGTCGTCCGGCGGGCAGGCAGGCTTGGTGCCTTCGCTTCTGCATGAGGCAAATGATCGGATTGAGAGCGGTGCGTCGGTTTGGAGGCGGCTGAAGCGGGTATTGGATCAAATCGCCGGGGTGAGTTTTGGCGTGGCGGGTGTGAGCGCGAGCGTGTCCAAGCATCAAACGCAAACTGTTGCGCCCACTATTGTGCATCCGGGAACGTTGGCTGGCGCGTTGGCAACGCTGGCGTTGGACATTCAGATGGATCATCCGACTGGTGGGCTGATGGTGTGCGTGGATGAGATCCAGTCGTCAGCGGATTCTGATTTGGCATTGATAGCGGCGGTTTTACACCAACTGAACGGCAACCACCGCCCGGCTCCAGTGGTGTTCGCGGCCACTGGTTTGCCGAAAACGCTTGACGTTTTGGCGAAGGCAAAGGTTACTCATGCGGAACGACTGTTCTACGTCAAGGGTATTCCCGTCACACTGCCAGCGGATGCGGCGAAGTATGCTGTGGTCGAACCGGCCGCCCGCGTGGGTGTGGTTTGGGACAGCGATGCGGCAGATCTGATTGTTGCTGCCAGTAAAGGTTATCCAGCGCATCTTCAGGTGTACGCTCACCATACTTGGAGAGTCGCAACTGGCCCGGCTGCTATTACCTTTGCCGACGCCCAGGTTGGTATCGAGGCGGGTCGGGACGAGATCGTCAGTCGAGCTCTGGCGCCAAGGTGGGAGAGGATGACTGACCGGAGAGCCGAATACACAACGGCAATCGCCCTGTGTGGGGGCGAAGCATCTACTTCCACGATCAGCGCGATGCTCGGCCGAAGCGCCCAAGAGATCTCTTGGATTAGAGAGCAGGCTATTGCCGCTGGTGACGTTTGTGTACCTCAGCGAGGTCGAGTTGAGTTGGCCTTCCCCGCGATGGCTGACTACGCCATCGCAAACTATTCCAAGACGGTTTCGGAGTCTTCCTTGCCTTTGGTGCCGCTTGAAGAGATGCAGTCTGCCTTGGACTCCAGAACTGGCAAAGAACCATCTCGGGACGTCGGCTTCGCCACACTGCAACATCCTCCAGAAGAAGAACCGACGCCGGGAGGCGCGAACCTGGGAGGTCCGTCGATCTAGAAGCACCATGGGAACCGGTGCCTAGCAGTGCTAGCTTTGCTATACGTGCTATACGCCGGAAGGACCAGACGGCCTCGTTTTCGCCTTAGAAGGACCATGTGATCCGGCGTGCTCGTGTACAGCAGTGCTAGCTTCGCTATACACGCTAGCTTTGCTATCCATGCTTCCCTGGACGCGTTAGCCGCATTCGAGTCCAAGCTGATTCCTCGTGCACTCCCCCACCCTGCCCTGAACTAGATTCGTGCGTCAGTGTCCCACTTCAGAGTGGATTCCGCCTTTTCTTGGTTGAGAAGGAGGAAAGCAGCATGGCTGGTCACGTACTGGGCAGTTTCGGCAGCAGACGCCGACGTGTCACTGCTCGGGGGCTCGGCGCGGGTTACTCCCCTGCTGGGCCTTCCCTTGTGAGATGCTGGTTAGGCGGTTTCGGTGGGCAAGGAGAGCAAGTCAACCTTTGGAGTGACTTCGCTGATGGTGCCGGGGCTTTCAGTGCGATAGAACGGCAGTCCGTCGTTGAACTTCATATCCATCTGATCACAGTATGCGTGGATGGCAGCGTCGATGAAGGTGGAGCGGGTGAGCTTCAGGTTGGTCTTGGCCAGGATCCCGTAGTAGGTGGCGTCGAAACGTTCAAGAGTCAGCGGGTGAATTTTGAACGTGACTGCCTTAGCCTTCTGCGCCGGATCGACGGGCGTCTTGCTCATTGCCATGTTGTCTCCTTGGATTGCGGGCGACCGCGTTTGCGAGCCTGTCGCGCCACAGTCTACCGGCCTAGAGGTAAGAAGGTAATACATATTACCTGCGGATACGGTGAGCGTGTCTGCGCGAAAATTACACGGTTGTCATTTACCGTTAAACCCAAAGAAGGAGGTGGCATCGCCATGATCTAAGGCTACTCCCCCACTGGGGGGTTGCCGCGCGCCCTGGCCGGGCGCATCAACAGGAAGTTAAATACGAAACCGGGGGTACCAGCCCCGGTTCCATTGAAAGTCAGGTTTGAACTATGGCTTTAGGTTATCACACCCTAATTCGGGGTACAACAACCGACATACCTTCGGCGTGTCGTGTCGAGGATGTAGATCCGCATGATCTGCACGGGCGGACGACGTGTGATCCTGCGGACCGTGAGGCCACGCTCTTTTGGGCGTTGGAGGATCGTGAGGTTTTGCCGCGCCGCCGTCAGGAGGATCGGCGTCGTCGGCGGGGCCGCCGTGGCGGTTATCATGTGACGGCCCCCCAGGGCTTGTATGCGGGCATTCCGGTAATCGATGTGCGCACATGGGTGTCCCATGTGGTTCCGGAGATTTGCGCGCGCCATCCGGAGGTGTTGCGCAAGCACAAGTGCTCGCCGCAGACGATGGCGCGGTGGGCGGTGGCGAAGGCCGGGTATGCGCGCCCAGAGTCGGGCCAGGTGTGCATCGTGACGCCCTATGTGCTCGGGCAGGTGTTGGGTGTGAGCGAGCGCACGGTGCAGCGCTATAACGCGTGTGCGCGCGAGCTTGGCATCGAGGTGGTGGTGCTGGAGGGCTGCCTGTTCGGCCGAGAGGAGCGCATCACCCGCTGTTGGGAGACTGGCTCGGGCGAGGATTGGCGGCCACCATCCAAGCAGCGCGGTTTGGCGACAGAGGTGGCGTTGACGGTTCCGCCGGAGTTGCGCACCCGTTGGGAGCAGCCCGATGATGTCGTCCGTGTCACCCCTCCACCCTGTAAGGGTGGTTATTCTAAATTCTACAATTCCCAAAAATTACCATGGGGGCCTTCGGCCCAAAGAAAGGACGGCGCTTCGCGCCGACACCGAATCAGAAAGCGCCGTTTCGACCCGCAGACGTACCAGGTGGCCAGGGAACTCACCACGGCGATTCCGTGGCTGCACGGGGAGCAGCCCGGAAGGCTGTGCGCCGCGCTGAGCCGGTTTGTGACTGGGCCGGTGCCGTGGTCGGTTGATGAGCTGTTCAAGGTGGTGATGTGCCAGCGGGGCGGTAACTTCCTGGAAGCGGGCGATGTGCGCACCCGTCCGGCCATCGTGCTGGCGGCCCTGCTGGCCAAGCTGGACCACGAGTTCGACCACCCCGGCAACCAGCCGGATGGCCTGGCGGCCGCCGAGCTGGAGGTTACTCCCCCACTGTCGCCCGAGCCGGTGCTGGTTCCTTGCGGGATGCCGGAGTGCAACGGCGAGGGCTGGATTCGGATTCCAGCTTCGAAGGGTTTCACCACGATCTTGTGCCCGAACTGCAAAACCGTCTATGTGAACGGAGATGAAACATGCTAGACAACCTTGAGGTACTCCCCTCCCCTACCCGGATGATCCCGCAGGATGTGGATGCCGAGCAGTGCGTGCTGGGCGCGATGATGCTTTCCAAAGGGGCCATCGGCGAGGTGATCGGCCTGCTGCAGGCCGGTGACTTCTATCGGCCGGCGCACGAGCAGGTGTTCTCGGCGATGTGCGAGTTGTATGTCTCGGGTGAGCCGGTCGATCCGGTGACCGTCGCTGACGAGCTGCTCAAGCGCGGCGAACTCGAACGGGTCGGCGGGCACATCTATTTGCATCACCTGCTGGAGTCGGTGTCGATCGCGGGGAACGCCACCTACTATGCGCAGATCGTCCGCGAGAAGGCGGTGCTGCGCCGCCTGGTGGACGCATCGCAGCGGATCGCGCAGCTCGGATACGCGGGCCGGGGCGAGGTCGATCAGATCGTCGATGTCGCACAGCAGGCGATCCTGGCGGTTACCGCTGAGAACGGCGGCTACTCCCCTATCGACGCGGGCGCGGCTTCCTGGAGTGTGATCGACGAGATCGAGGCCCGGAAGGGAAAGAACGGGATGCTCGGCATTCCGTCTGGGATACTCCCCCTCGATGAGTTGACCCGTGGTTTCCGTCCCGGCCAGCTTATCGTGATCGGCGCGCGTCCCGGCGTGGGCAAATCCTCGCTCGCGTTGGAGATCGCCCGGAACGTCTCCATCCGGGCGGGCAAACGGGTCGCATACTTCTCTTTGGAGATGGCGTACCAGGAGCTTGTGGAGAAGATGCTTGCCGCCGAGTCGAAGATTCCGTTGCGGAAACTTCAGACCGGCGATCTGACCGAAGCCGAGTGGGCCGCCCTGGGGGCCGTTCCGGCATTGCCTGAAGGCCGGTTGAAGATCTTCGACCAGGTTAACACGTCAACCCAGGTGCGCGCCGAGGCCCGCAAGCTCGCCCAAACCGAAGGACTTGATCTGATAATCGTGGACTATCTGCAACTGATGGTGTCCGGCAGGCGGGTGGAGAACCGGCAGCAGGAGGTCGCGGAGTTCTCCCGGCAGATGAAACTGCTCGCCAAGGAGCTTGGCGTCCCCGTCATCGCCCTTTCGCAGCTAAACCGTGCGTCCGAGACGAAAGCAGATAAGCGGCCCAGCTTGTCCGAGCTGCGCGAGTCTGGGGCGTTGGAGCAGGACGCCGACGTTGTGATCTTAATGCACGAGCCGCCGCGCGAACACGCCGAGCGTGGCCGCCGCGTGGACCTGATCGTCGCCAAGCATCGAAGCGGCGAGAAAGCCGACATCAAGATGCTGTTCCAAACCTCAATGAGTGCCTTCACGGAGGTTCCGGAGTTCCGTTGATCCGCTGACGGGTGCGGCAAGAAGGTGCTTGCCTAGTTCGTTGGTTAGGTGCGAGGATCGTTACGGAGCTTCGCGGCAGGCCAGGGCTGACCGTTGTTGTACTGGGTCTCCAACCTGGTGACTTCGTTGCGAAGCAGAGTTTCCACTAGCTGGGACATGTCGAGGACGCCTTCTACGGGGCCTGCGAAGATGACAGCGGATTTGGCCCTTTCATAGAGCGCGGCGTCGATCTTCAGTCCCACACGGATTTTCGTGATCTTTGGAGCAGCTTGCCGAGCAGCGACAGGCGCGGCAGGTTGTGGAGTTGGCGTTTGTGTCGTCGGTTCGACGGGTCGTGGCGCTATCCCTCCGTAGACGAGCATCGGGTCGGGATCGTCCATGAGTGCTGATCTGCGTTTGCGGGTTTCAGCCATTGGGTTCACCACCAATCATTTCTGAGAGCAGGTCGTCGAAGACGGTGACTAGCTCTGGATAGGTCTTGGAGTGCTCGGTACGGTACTCGTCTAGGCCGAGAGCCTGAATCCTAGAGTCTTCGATGGCTCTTCGGTAGGGAACTCGGGTATTGAAGAGTTTGATCTGGTTGCGCTGGGCGAACTCGGCTAGTTCATCCATGGCGTAGCGGTGTCCGGTGGTTTCTGACCGTAGCTTGTTAACGATGATGCCAGCGATGGTCAGCGAAGGGTTGAAGAACCGTTGGACGGTTGCGATGCTGTGGAAGATTTCGACGAGTCCCATGTTGGAGAAGAGTTCGCTCTCGGCGACGATGGCGGCTTCGTCAGCCGCTGTGAACGCGCTGGTGGTCAGATAGTCCAGACTCGGTGGGCAGTCAATGAGTACGTAGTCATATTTCGATTCTGGCAGTGCCAAGAGGAGGTCTCTGAGCCTTCCCTCGAAACGGTTGTTACCGCCGCTGCTCAAGAAGAGTTCGTCTCTGACCTTCTGCAGGAGGGTGCCTGGTGCGGTAGGCGCGAGGTCTATCCATTCTTTCCAAACTGAAGGCACTATAACGCTTTCGAGAGTCTCAGGCGTCCGCAAGCTGAGTGCGTCTGCCACTCCGAGGTCGCCGTGTTCCAGGGGTACCTCGGCGAGTACACGTGTCAGGTTTCCTTGTGGGTCAAGGTCGATGCCGAGGGCTTTCTTTTCCTGTCGGGCAAGGGCACGCAATAGGTGAAAGACGAGAGTTGTTTTGCCAACTCCCCCCTTCCAGTTGCAGAAGGCAATGATAGTCATACCCTAAGTGTAGACCGTCTAGACCGTCTACACAGTATAGACACGCCATACAGTATGTACTGTATATACAGTATACATAGTGTAGACCGTCTACACCTTGTGGGGGTGTATCAACTGCAGCAAGTCTGCTCGAAGACTCTGGAAGAGTTCGTTTCTTAGTCACGTCCACTTCGGCTCGGGAAGCGGGCAGCACCTCTGATACAGAGCCTGGAACGGCTTCTTCAGAGTGTAGACCGTCTACATAGTCTACATAGACTACATAGTCTATACAGTCTACATACTGTAGATAGTGTAGACAGTCTATAGAGTGTAGACTGTCTACAGTGGGTTGAATGGTGATTCCCGTGTACATTCTCAATTTCATGTGTCGGCGATGAAAGCCTGTGTGTTCGGTATACCGAATGATTATGTATACCGAATGATTACTGAAGGTCAGGTGAGCGCTCTGTGGTCACTGCGCCAGAGGGATGTGAGGGCAACGGATCACTGAGGCGGGCAGTATACGTAATCTTTACCGAACATGGGGGCCCGTTGGGTCACGAGGGCCGGCTAGTTGTGCTGGGGGCTGTTGAGTTGGGAGAGTTCGTGTTGGGCTTGGGTGAGGCCGGCGGGGTTGAGTTGCCAGGTGTTGGTTCGTTTGCGTCCGCGTTGTTCGGGGGGTAGGTCGGCGGTGAGGTATCCGTCTGTTTCGAGTTGGGGGAGTATGCGGCGGAGGCTGTTGTAGTGGATGCCGGTGGCGTCGGATAGCTGGTAGAGGGTCATTGGGGTTTGGGTGTCGTGGAGGGCGACGAGGATGGCGAGTTTGATTTTCCCGCTGGTGAGGGCGGTGAGCATGGGGTAGGGGTCTAGGTTTGTCGGTTCGGCCTTTACGGGCATGTTCTGATTGTACCTGCTGGGCGGGACGGGGGTGTTGTCGGCGGCGGTGTCCCACTTCGCGTCGCGTTGTGCCTTATCTCGGGCGTATAGGGAAAGGACTATGCGCATGAATGCTAAGAGGACTGTGAAGTGTTGGGCGGCGGCGTTGGCGGCGTTCAATCTGGCTGCGGGCTTGGGGTTGGCGGTGTTGTCGCCGGCGGCTGCCGAGCTTGATCATGTGGGCTACAAGGTGTCTTATGGGGGGACGACGAAGTATATTGCGACGTTGGCTCCGAGGTCCACGTCGAATGGGCACCGGGTGGTGTGTATCGATTCGGCGAAGGGTTTTGGTGATGTGGATTCGGGGGTGCAGACGGACAATCCGCAGATCGCCTATTTGCTTTACAAGTATGTGGATACGTCCAGCGCGGTGGACGGGGCGGCTTTGGCGGAGATTGTGAAGACCGAACTGGACGCTGCGCAGGCGACCCGGAAGGCGGTGTGGGCGGCGTTCGTGAAGCAGAAGTCGGAGGCGACGGTGAGCAAGGTGGAGAAACGCATGAAGGAGATGCGTGAGGAGGCCGCCATCTATGGGATGGGCAAATACCATATCGAGGTTGACCGTTTCGTGGTCGATGCTGCTACCGGGGTGGCATCAACCAGGGTGGGTGTGTTTTCGAATCCGAATTGGTGGCAGGACGGCCTGGATGTGCCGGGGCTGTCGTTGAAGCTGACGGTGAGCGGTGGTGTGTTCGTGAAGAACTCGAAGACGTCGTTGACGTTGGAGACTGTCGGCCGGTTCCAGGATGTGCAGGTGCGCGCCACTTCCAGGGATGTGACGTTGAAGGTCGCGGCGAACGGGTTCGTTTCCCCGCCGACGAAGTACATGTTCTTGAAGGCGAAGGGCACCCAGTACCAGAATCTGTTGACGAAGGTGGATTCGACATCGAGTGTGGCGGCGGTGGAACGCGCGTTCAGCTGGTCGGCTAAGCCGCAGTTGCGCTCGCAGGTTGGCACCGCGTGGGCGCTGCCAGCCCCAGCCGTGGTGGGTTCGGCGGCGGACACGGTGACGGACACGGTGTGGGTCGAGGGTGGCGCGCCTAATGACACCGTGCAGGTGACCTCCAGGCTGTTTGGGCCGTTTGATGTGTATCCGGGCGAATGGTTCGCGAACCTTTCCAGTGTGCCGGCGAATGTGCAGGCGGTGGGGGAGTTCATCGCCAGCGTGAAGCTGGACGGCGCAGGGAACGGCAAGGCGGTGTTCACCACAGCCCGGCCTACCGCCCCAGGCTATTACGTCTGGTGGGAGGAGTCGGCGGCGGCCGCTGTCACGGATGCGGCGACGACCACTTTCGGCGTGCTGTCGGAAACGTTTTTGGTGCCGTCGGCCCCCTCATTGTCGAGCCACGTTTCCAGCTCGAAGATCAAGGTGGGCGACGAGGTGAGCGACACGCTGATCGTCACCGGCTTGCGGACCATCCCTTCGGATCCAGCCCCGGTGATAAAGGCGGTCGGCACTCTCTATGGGCCGCGCCCCGCACGGGTGAAGGACGGAAAGAACACCTGCGAGGGGGTGGGGGAGTACCAGGGGACGGGCAGCATTTTGACGTTCGATCTGCTGGTCTATGGTGACGGCACGTTTGTGGGCGGCTTGGCGATGCCCACCCAGCCGGGCTGCTATTCGTATGGGTATCGGATGACCGGCGTGCTGGGCGGGGTGACGCTGTTCGACGTGTCGCACGAGCCGGGCGATCCTGCGCAAACGTTCTTGGTGGAGCCTTCAACGTCGTTGAGTTCTTCGGCGGTGCGGAAGGTTGCCGCACGGGGTGCGATCTTCGCCGACGATGTGGTGCTGTCGGGCTACTATCCGAACCGGCAGATCCGGCTGGTGGACCGCCTCTATGGGCCGTTCGACGAGCAGCCCGAGGAGGCGGACACGGTGCCGGAGGACGCGCCGCTGGTGGACGAGATGAGTTGGGATGGGAAAACGGACATTTCGGGCATGTTGTCGCACACGTTCAGCGCGGACACGAAGGCCGCGAAGGCCGGATACTACGTGTGGGTGGAGGAAGCCTACGACTTGGAGATGACACCGCCGGCCACAGCGGATGAGACTGCGGAGGAAGACCAGGGCAAGTTGCAGACAGCCAACCCGGACACCACTTCGGTGGACACGGACGCCGAGGCGGATGAGCCGGCGGACGGCTTGTCGGCCCCGGTGTGGGTGCAGCCGGACAAGTTGCAGTCGGTGGCGGAGTTGGAGGTGGTGCTGGTCGGCTCTTTCGCCCGGAAGGCGGAGACACAGTTGACGGTCGATCCGGGCAAGGTGTCCTCGAAGGTCGCGGCCGGCGAGGTGTCTTTGGGTGGGACGATCACGGACACGGTGCGGGTCTATGGGATCAGCCGGATGTTGGCGTTCGACGACAATGCGCAGGTGTTCCTGAGCGGGAACCTGTACGGGCCGGTGCCGATGCCCGAGGGCGGCTGCACCATGGTGGATTGGACGGGCGTGGAGCCCACGCTGCCTATCGGCCCGATCGACATGACCGACACGGGCGACGCCACCCTAGAGGGGGTGGGGGAGTACCGGGTGTTGCAGCCGGGTTGCCTCACCTACGGGTATACGCTCACCGGCCTTTCGGCCGGGGTGCAGGTTTGGGAGTACGAGCATGAGCCGGGCGAGCCCACCCAGACCGCAACCGTGTCCCTACCGGAGATCAACACCGTGGCATCCAAGCAGCTCGCCGACATTGGGGACACCGTCACCGACGAGGTGACCGTCAGCGGCTTCGACCCGTCCGGCGCGCCAGAACAGGTGGGTGCGGTAGCGAGCCTGTACGGCCCGGCGAAAGCCACCCGTGACGCGGACGGGAAACAGACATGCGACGGCATTACGGCGGACTCGTGGAAGGCGCTGATTAGCCCGGAGCACCTCATCTTCCAAGATGAGCCGCAAACCATTGAGAAGGACTCCACGTACACTTCCGGGGAGGCGACTGTGGCGAAGCCGGGCTGCTACACGTGGGTGATCGATCTCACTTTAGGCGGCGAGCCGCTGGTGAGCTCCGACCCGGGCGAGGCTACGGAGACGATTCTGGTGCCCGAACCGGAAATCTCTTCCCAAATCGCATCCACGGTATCCGACAACACCTTCCAGGTGACGGACACGATCACCGTCAGCGAGTTCAAAGGAAAAGGCACCTTGGAGGCGGTGCTCTATGGGCCGCTGGTGATCGAAGCCGGCCAAACCTGCGCCGACTTTGACGCCGCCGCATGGGGGGACGCGATCACCAACCTGAAAGCGGCACCTTCCGAAACCCTCACCATCGAGGTGGACGGCGGCGGCGAATACACGGCGGGGCCGGTCACCATCGACCGGGGCGGCTGCGTCACCTGGAGTTTGCGGCTGAAAGCCGGAGAAGAGCCGAACGAGTTCGAGACGGTGCTGCCTTTGGGGATCCCGTCCGAGACCACGCTGCTGATCGCGCCGGACGTCTCCACGGTCGCGCAGACCGCCCAGGGGCTGGCCGGCGAGCCGGTGTCGGACCTGGTGAAGGTGTCTGGCCTGCGCGGCCTGCGGGCCACCATCACGGGCGAACTGTACGGGCCGGTACCGCCGGTCGATGGCAGTTGCGAGAACGTCGATTGGACGAACGCGCCTGCGGCCGCCACCATCCCCCAGATTGTGGTGGAGGTGGACGGCGTGTACGAGACGGCGCTGATCGCCACCAGCGGCGAGGGCTGCTACACGTTCGCAGAAACGCTCACCCCGCAAAACCCAGTCGCCCTGACACACACCGCAGTGAAAGGTATCGACACCGAAACGGTGCTGCTGTCGGTCATCCCGGCAAAGACACTGACCGGGGAGGAGGCCACCGGCGGGGAAGAAACCACGGGCGGGGATCCGAAGGCGGACACCCCGGAAGAGACTCCGAGCGTGGACACCGGCCTGATCGGCGTCAACACCTGGACGATCAGCATCGGCATCGCCTTGATCGACATCGGCTTGGCCGCCGGCCTGTTCCTGGCGATCCGCCGCTACCGCCTCCAGGCGCTTCCCGCCTGAACCAGCTCACACAGGAGGATCCGATGGGCACCGAAGCAGGACAGACACGATCACGGATAACATCCCAGGAAGAACTGGTCGCGGCCATCCCGCGCCTGCTGCGGGCGAAACCTGAAGAGTCGCTGGTGATGGTGGTCACCGTGGACAAGCTCATAGCGGTGACCGCCCGAATGGACATCGAGGATGCGCTGCAAGACCGGAAGGGCTTCAACGGGTTGCTCTCCAGAATCCAGCAGCGGTTCCCTGACGCGGAAGTGTTCTGCGTGGCCATCTCCGCCGACCCGCGACTGCTGCACGATGCCAACGCCCTGGTGCGGGGCAAGTTCGCGGAGCCGTCTTGCAAGTTGCAGCTTGCGGACATGGTGCTGGTCGCCGACAACGACAGCCACTACTCCGCATGGATGTCCAAAACGGAACTGGAGCGCCGGTTCGCGCCACCCTCCGAAGCGCACCGCGACCATCTGGAAGGGCTGTCCCAGACCGCCCGCCAGCAGCTCAAACCTATCAGCAAAGAAGATTGGGCAGCCCACGCCATGGGCCTGCTCGACATGGCTGAACCATCAGACGTGGACCTGTGCCTGGCCGGAATGCTGCTCTCCCACTCTAGAGTGCGCGAAGAGTTCCTGCTGCGGCACCTGTCCGCCGACAACGCGGCCGCCATGGAAGACCGGCTGCTGGACACGCTCGGCGTATGCCTTCCCATCTTTCGCGAGTCAGTGCTGGAAATGCTCACCTTGGCGAGCTGGGTCAACGGCGGCGGCACAATCAGCGGGGAAGCGAGACGGACACTCGAAGCCGAGTTTCCGGACGCCCGGTTCCTGCCGGTGTTGCACATGTTGCACGAGCAGATTGTCAATCCCAACGTGTGGGAGACGATGCGCGAATGGACGGCAAAGAATCTGGATGCCGCAGCGCAAACCCCCGCGCAAACTACGGCCGGAAACAACACTTCGAGCACACCAGACCGCGAAGCCCACACCGCCCAACCTGCCTCCCTCACGCCGGCGATATAGGACTCCTGGAGGAAACGATGGGCAAACCAAGCGGATTTCGAGCGCTGAACCATCCGATCACGTCCGCTGAGGGCATGGTCGCGCACATTCCGGATATGGTGGGGCTGAAACCTGAAGAGTGCCTGGTGACGGCGGTCACCAGGCAAAACATGGTGATGGTGACCTCACGGGTTGACCTCGATGACATCTTCGGCGACAGACACTATCTGCCGTCCCTGCTGGACCGGATCCAAAAAAGGTTTCCCGGCGCGACGCTGTTCAACGTGGCGGTGTCCGCCAACCCGGAGTTGCCGCCGGCCGTCGCCGCGCTCATCCAGGAGGCGTTCTCCGGGCAGTCCCGGAACCTGACACTCGGAGGCTTCGCGCAAGCCGCAAACAGCAGCTTCGACGGATGCGGCAAACCATCCCGCGCGGAGCTCGCCAAACAGTTTGCCCCGCCTTCCGAGGAGCAGCGCGAAACGTGCGCGGACCTCATGCGGGCGGCCCGCCGCCGAATCGATCTGGTCGATAGGGGACAGTGGCCGGAACGCGCCCAGGATCTGATCACGGAAGACCTGCAACTGTCGGACGCGGACTTGGCGGAGCTCGTGATCCTGATGGGCAGCAGACCATGCAAAGAACACCTGCTGGTGCGGCTGCACACGGGGAACGCGGAAGAATACCAGTATCAGATTCTGCGGGCACTTGAGATCACCCCGCAGCCGATGCGCGAAAACGTGCTCACCATGCTCGCGTTCGCCAGTTGGACGAACAGCGGCGGCCCGATCACGTCGATGGCCATACAGGCCCTCCGGGACGAATTCCCCGGAGCCGCCGAGCTGCCGCTGCTCCAACAGTTGATAAAAGAAATCACTCCGCCGTCAGAGTGGGACGACGTGAAAAGGATGGAAGTCTGGTTCGCCGACGAAACCAAGACCGTCAGCAAGTTCGACCAAATCCCCGAAAGGCACAACACGACGAACCCGCCGCAGCAAGAAGAACTCCCACAGGCACCCGCCCCCAAAGGGCCCGCAATATAGGCAGACTGGAGAAAACCATGGGCATCGGCGCCACGCAAGAAACACCACAATGGGTCACCTCCGTGGACGAGCTGGTCGCCATCGTGCCCACACTGCTCGGGTTCCGGCCCGAAGAATCCCTCGTGATGGTCGGTGTCAAAGACAACCAGATGGAGATGGTGTGCCGGGCAGATCTCGCTGATGTCCTCCACGACAAGCCGTTTTGGGAGAAGCTGATCAACGGTATCCGAAGCCAGTTCACGGGAATGGAAATGCACTGCGTGGCGGTGTCTGCGGATCCGCAGCTGTTTGTCGAAACCGGCAAACTGCTACAAGACACCTTCATGAAACCGTCAGCCTCCCTGACTTTGGCCGCCATGGCGTTTATCGCAGACTCCGGCCAGAACAACTCCGGCCTGCCAACCCGCGCAGACCTGGCCAGACGCTACGCCCTGCCGGACGCGCAACGCAGCGCCATCCTCTTCGACCTCGGCCACATCGCAGCATTGAATACCCAGACAATCGATAAAGCAGACCGGCCCGCAACAGCATTGGGCCTGCTCGGACAAGAACACCCGTCAGAGATCGACCTTGCGCAGCTCGGCATACTCCTCAACGACGACCCCACACAGGTGGAGTACCTGTTCCAGCTCACCCACGAGAACGCCAACGCACTGCAAGGCCGGCTCCTGCAGCTCGCCCAGCAGATAGAAGCAAAACACACCGTAGGCGCGCCCCCCCCCGCGCCGACGATATAGCAAAGGACCGCACATGAGTGACCTGCCCGAAGCAGACGTGTATGCCAGCACACTCATCACCATTACCCGAGACGAGACCACTGTGGCGCGCTCGCCGATTCTCGCCGACGTGACAGTGCTGGCGGCCGCCGACCCCAGGATCGGCGAGATACAAGACACGTCCAAGCAGGAGGCGTGGCTGCGGGGCATGTCCGCGAACGATCTTCGGGCGATGCTGGGCGAGCCGACGTGGCTGGACCAGTGCCCCAAAACTCCCATCGAGTGGGCGGTGCGTTTCGGAGAAGAGATGTACACCATCTGCACATGGAAGGAAGTCGCCGACCCCACCCTCTGGCCGAACAGCACATATAACTGGCAAGTCAGACACCGGGCTGGCGACCCCACACTGGACCAGTTTCTGGGGCTGATGCAAACCGCGAAAGAGAACCTTCCCTCCCAAAGCCCCCGCCCAGAAACCGCCGAAGAGTTCTTCCTCCACTACTCCGAACCCGGGCTGAGCTTCTAAGAACACGCCAGCGGAGAACAGAAAACCAGGAGGACAACTCACAGCGGAAGGAACCCTATACACCGTCAAGGCCAGTGCTCGGCCCCCGGTGCTCGCCGGCCGGGACGAATACGTTGCCGCGTGGGACACCATGATTACGCAGGTAGCCGCATACGGCGGGGGCTGCGCGATGGACACTTTGCTGCTCGGGCCGAGGGGTGGCTTCCGTCCGGCGGTGAGTCGCACCGTCATTATATAGCCGGTAAATGGTGATATATTGGGGTTTTGGGGGTGGGTGTCCCACTTCGGGGGCGTTTCCGCCTTATCTGTGTTGTAGGAGGAAGAAGGAGGCTTTCGTGAAGCTGTCTACGGCGCTGGTTGCGGCTGCGGCCGCAGTTTGCGCTGTGGGCGGGGGAGTGATGGTCTTTGATGGGCTGGCCTCTGGCGGGCAGGAGGCACCGTCGGTCACTGGAGGTTACTCCTTTGATCCGGTGGCCGGGGTGTCTCCTGCGCCGGTCCCTTCGACGCGGGTGGTGATCGATGGCGGCCGGGCGGCGCAGGTGGGGGATGGTTTGGTGGCGAGGTTTGAGCCGTCGCTTTTGCAGATTCCCTCGTTGGGTGTTTCCGCGCAGATCGTGGACGTGCCCTTGGAGGACGGGGTGTTGGAGATTCCGGCTCCGTCGAAGGTGGGCCGCTGGGATGGTGGCGCGCAGCCTGGCGATCTGGCGGGCACGATGCTGCTGGCGGGTCATGTGTCGGGCAGGGGAGTGAAGGGCGCGCTGTATCCGCTGTCCACCATCGGGCAGGGCGCGGAGATTCTGGTTTCGGATTCGAGGGGCTGCTATCTGGAGCAGTACCGGGTGGTGGGTTTGGAGCAGATCCATAAGCAGGATCTTCCTGCGGAGCTGTTCGCGGAAGACGGAGAGCGGCTGTTGCGGGTGATCACGTGTGGCGGGCAGGTGATCACCCGGAGCGATGGCAGCCGCCACTATGAGGACAATGTGATCGTGACGGCCGCCCTGTCCCACATCTGGGACGGATGCTGATCGATTTGCGCCGAAGGAAGGACGAAAAGTATGGTTTACACAACAACAAAGCCTAGAGTTGAGGGGGGCTGGAAATGATTTTTCGTTTGCTGCCTGCGCTACTGTTAGCTGCCCTGCTCGCAGGCTGCGGCACCCCGCCACCCTCAGAGACGCCGACCCCAACGGTGAGCGCCACCCCGACACCGACACCAACTCCCACGCCTACGCCTTCGGAGACGTTGGATCCGGACGAGCAGGCCGCCCTCGATGTCGTGATGGAGTACAACGAGATCACCAAGCGTCATTATGCGGCTCCCCAGTGGCCTATGCCGCAGGAGCAGCAGGACGAGTGCATCAAGGTATCGACTGGGATTGCGATAGACGCTTGCCTGGAAGACAACGAGAGTCTGGTGGAAGAGGGTATTCACTTTGAGGGCGGCCAGGAATTATCCACACTGCGGGTGGATTGGCAGGAGACCGACGGGGTGCGTGAGTATTATGTGTTCACTTGCGTGGATGGCTCGAATGATGTGACGGTGCTCAAAGACGGCACTGAGTATGTGCGGGATCCGGAGCCGTGGCTGCGTATCTACACGGTTGAACTGGTGGATGAATTAAACCGTGGTGAGGTGTGGAAGGTTTCAAGTTGGACGGACGAGGACTCACCGGAATGCACTGCACAGTAGCTAACAAGGCCGTTCTCTTGCGGCTGGCGGTGGCCGCAACAGGGTTTATGCTGCTTTTCGGCTTGAACCACATGACTTTACCGGCTACGGCTGAGAACGCTAAACCGGCGGCGACACCCACCGGAAGCTCAGGGATGGTGCCCTGCGTGAAATCTGGAGCCAAAAAGTGTGTTGCGGTGTCTGAGACGGTTCCGCCGTCTTCTTCGTCTAAGAAGAAAGAGGAATCGTCTACGGTGACTCGTCCGGTGGCGGTGAAGGCGAAGCCGACTGATTGTACCTCGATCAGGTCGTCGCTTGGTGGTGGGACGATTGGGACGTCGTTCAATGAGGCGTTTCCGGGGGGTCTGGATGCTAACGGGAACCGGGTGAAGCCGGATGATTATGCGTCGGTTGTGTGTGTCGAGGATGGGGTGACGAAGAGGGTTTGGTATCCGGTGGGACCGGATTCTTCGCTGCGTGCGCAGGTGGAGAAGGTGAACGAGGAAGCAGTTGCCCGGAATCTGTTTGCGCAGATGGATTTGGAGGGGGTGGAATTGGTGTTCCAGTATCCGGAGCGGAATCCGATTCTGGTGGGGATTCCGGTGTGGACGTGGTCCGATGACATCATCAAGGCGGACAAGTCGAAGTACAGCAAGGCGATGCGGATGGTCGGCCCGAAGACCGGGCAGGATGGCGCGGTCACGTTGACGGCGCAGGTGACGAAGGTGGAGATCGACTGGGGTGACGGTGAAAGCACTGTGTGCACTAGGGATGATTTGAAGGAACCGTGGGACGATGCGAAGGGCTTCGCGAATCTTTCCCACACTAAGGTGAAGAGATCTCCGGGTTGCGATCACATCTACTATGACACTTCCAAGAATCGGACGGTCACGTTCACCGCGCTTTGGGAAGGTGTGTGGACTGGTTCGAATGGGAACCATGGCACGTTTAAAGAGATCGCTAACCCGGTGACCCGCCAGATCGTGGTTGCCGAAATCCAGGTGATTGAGGTTTTCGATTAGGAGTTGATGATGGCGAAGAAGACGAGTGTGAGCGCGCGTGATGCGGGGACGGTTGTGGCTTCGGCTGGGGTGAAGTTGCAGCGTTCGCCGATGTTGGCGGTTGTGGGCGCGGCGTTGGTGATTATGGGTGGCCTGTTCGGGTTTTGGTTGTGGACGTCCACTTCGCAGACGGTCGAGGTGGTGGTCGCCAGGGTGGATATGGATCGGGGCCATCTGATCGGCATGGAGGAGTTGGGTGTGGTGCGCATTTCGGTGGATCCGTCGATGGTGTATGTTCCGGGCGCGGATTTGGAGCAGGTGGTGGGACGCCGGGTGGTGAAGGATTTGGCTGCGGGGACGGTGGTGGCCCCGGCGGCGATTGTGGATGTGCCGGTGCCGGCGGAGGGTTTTTCGATTGTGGCGGTGCCGGTGGTTGGCGGCTTGTTGCCGTCTACGGATACGTTGCGGGCGGGCGATCCGGTGACTTTGGTGTTGACGTCGGGGAATTCGGCTTCGGTGTCGGGTACCGCTTCGGTGGATTCGATTCCGGCGGTGGTGTATAACATCCGGTCGGGTGATTCGTCGAGTGTGGTGGAGGTGACGGTCCCTAGTGATGTGGCGCCGAAGTTGGCTTTGTGGGCGGGCACTGGTTCGATTGCGGTGGTGTTGGAGTCGGATGTGGAGGTGGAACGCTAGTGGCGGTGTTCACGTTCGTGTCAGCTTCGGGGTCGCCGGGCGTTTCGGCGACGGTTTTGGGGTTGGCGACGTTCTGGGGCGGTCCGGTGTTGGTGTTGCAGGCTGATCCGGCGGGCGGGTCGAGTATGTTGGCGGGTTTTTTCCGGGCTGGTTTGCCGGCGGATACGCCGACGGTGGTGGATTTGAAGTTGGCGGAGCAGGAGGGCCGGCTGCGGGAGGGTTTGCTTTCGGCGGCGATCCGGGTGGATGGTTCGGAGGTGTTGGTGGTGCCGGGTTCGTTGCGGCATGATCAGACGCCGGGTTTGCAAACTTTGTGGGCTCCGTTGGGGTCGGTGTTGCCGACGTTGGGCATGGATGTGTTGGTGGATGCGGGCCGCCTGGGGTTGGCGGCTTGGCCGCAGCCGTTGGTGTCTCAATCTGATGTGACGGTGATGGTGTTCCGCAATACGTTGCGGGAGGTGATCGCGTTGGAGGATTGGGCGCGTACTTTGCGGCAGTCGGTGTTGGCTGGCGTCCATGAGGTGTGCCTGTTGCAGGTGGGCGCGAAGGGCCATTATTCGTCGCGTTCACTGGAGAAGTTTTTGGAGTTGCGGGTGGTTGGCCAGATCGAGTTTGATGCCCGCCGGGCGGCGGTGTTCGCGGACGGGGCGCAGGGGCCAGCAGCGCGGAGCCTGCCGCGTTCTCTGTATGGGCGGAGTTTGCGCGGCACGGGGGAGGATTTGCGGCAGTTGGCGGCCCGGAAGGCCGAGGAGCAGGCGCAGTTGTTCACTGGCGTGCGGGAGGGGGTGGACCGTTGAGCGAGGAGACTCTCTCTTTTGGGGACGAGTTCGATATTGGCTCGTTGCCGTTGCTGCAGCGGAAGGCTGATGCTGTTCCGCCGCCTTCGAAGGGCCAGGCGCGGTTTTTCTTTGTTGATGACGGCACGGATGACAGTCCGTCCCCGTGGCTGATCCCAGCCGATCCTGACCCGGAGGTTGTTGTTGGGCCGCTGCCGTCGATTGCGGAGCAGGTGGCCGCCCAGTTGGAGCCGGTGTCGGCGGTGGTGCCTTCGGTGGCGGATCTTCCAAGGCCGGCGGTGGCGGCTTTGCGGGTGCGGCCGCAGCGCCGGGCGGAGATGTTGGATTGGGATTTGGTGGCGTCTTTAGCGAATGAGTGTTCGGTGCCGGTCGCGGATTGGCTGCGCACCCATGAGGGTGAGCAGTTCGATTCGGATGAGTTTGAGGCGTTCGGCACCGAGGTGATCGGCCGGGTGGTCGCGGATCGGCAGTCGATGATGGTGTCGGCGACGGGCGAGCCGTATTCGCTGGCGGAGGCGGAGCAGCTGCACCGGGCGGTGTTCAACACGTTGTTCCGGCTGGGCCGGCTGCAGTATCTGATGGAGGATGAGCGGGTTGAGAACATTCTTCTGGAGGGCTGCGATGTGGTGTGGATGGAACTTTCGGATGGCACGATGGTGCAGGCTGAGCCGATTGCGGCGTCGGATGCGGAGCTGGAGGGGTTCATTAGGGATATTGCGCAGCGGGCGAGGAATCCGCGCCAGTTCTCGCATTCGAATCCGTCACTGGATATGACTTTGCCGGGCGGGTATCGGCTGGCGGCGACGGTTTCGACGTCGAGGGTCGCGGTTTGTATCCGAAGGCATCGGGTGCGGGATGTGAGTTTGGCGGATTTGGTGGCGTGGGGGAATGTGACACAGACGGCGGCGGATTTTTTGGCGGCGGCGGTCCGGGCTGGTTTGTCGATTGTGGTGTGTGGCCAGCAGGCGGTGGGCAAGACGACGTTCATGCGGGCGTTGATCAACGAGATTCCGCCGGGTGAGGTGTTGGGCACGTTCGAGTCAGACTATGAGCTGTTTTTGGATGAGCTGCTGGATGCGGACGGGCAGCGCCGCCATCCGCTGGTGTACGCGTGGGAGTCCCGGCAGGGCGGCGAGGGCGGTGTCGGCTCTGAGACGACGGCCGAGCAGATCATCAACTCGTTCAGGTACCGTCTGGATCGGCAGATTGTCGGGGAGGTGCGCGGCCCGGAGGTGTGGTCGATGATCAAGGTTATGGAGTCCGGTTTCGGGTCGCTGTCCACCACCCATGCGCGGAGCGCGCGGGCGTGTACGCAGAAGCTGGTGACGTGCGCGATGGAGCATGGGCCGTCGGTGACGAAAGAGCTGGCGACGGAGAAGCTCGCAAGCGTGCTGGATTTGGTGGTGTATTTCCGTGGGCAGACGGTCATGTTGCCGGACGGCACCCAGCGGAAGGCCCGCTGGGTGGATGAGATCGCCGGGGTTTCTTTGGTGGAGGGGCAGATCACCACCGAGCCGATTTTCGTGTCTGAGCAGGCGACCGTCCCGGCCGTCCCGTGCGCGCCGCCGTCGGAGCAGCTTATCCGCGCCTGCAAGGCCGCCGGGTGGCGTCCCGAGCAGTTCCAGGCCGACCTGGCGGAGAAACCGGGGAGGGCATGGTGAACGCGTACGCTTTGGGAACTATTTTCGCCCTGGTGGCGGGGGCGGCCGTTTTCGGCGGCCTGTTCCTGCTGGCGTTGGGCATGATGCGCCGCCCGGCGAAACCGCCGCGCGGCCGCCACGATTCGCGGCTGGCCCGCTGGTGGGTTGCCCAAAGCCCACAACGGCGGCTGTTGATCGTCGGTTCTTTCCTGGTGGGCTTGTTGGTCGCGATGGTGTTCGGCTGGATGATCGCGCCGATTGTGCTGCCGGCGATAGTGGTGTTCCTGCCTGCGATCATGATGCGCTCCGATGAGGATGTCCGGATCGCGAAGATGAACGCGATGGCGGAATGGACCCGGAGCCTTTCTTCGGTGCTGATGGCCGGCCAGTCTTTGCCGCAAGCTGTCGCGGCCTCCCAGCGGAGCGTCCCGCCGGCGATCAAAACTGAGGTGACGCACCTGGTGGGTTTCCTGTCCAGGTCGAACATCACCCCGGAGGTCGCTTTCCGGGCGTTCGCCGAGGAGATGCGCGACTATACCGGCGACGAGGTGGCGGCAGCTTTGATCGTATCGTCCAGGGTGCAAGGCTCGGGCCTGTCGGCCACGTTGAAGCAGATCTCGGTGCTGGTGGCGCAGGATGTCCGGAACCGGCTCGCGATCGAGGCCGAACGGGAAAGCGCCCGCACCGAGGCGCGGATGATCGTCGCCATCAGCGTCGCCGGGGTCGGCATCACGGTGCTGTCCGGCATGATATTCGAATACAGCAGCCCGTTCGGGCAGGCGCTGCTGCTGTTCTATCTGGGGTTGTTCGGCTTGTTCGTGTATCTGGTGCGCCGGATCGCGGCGATGCCTGACGCGCCGAGGGTGTTGGGCGAGCAGGCGAGGTTACGGAAATGACCGCGCTGCAACTGTGGATGCTCGCCGGGGTGATGGTCTTCGGCGGGATCGCCCTGTTCGTGGCGAGTTTCGCGCCCGCCCGCCCCGACCTGGGGTGGGTGTTGGCGAAATTCTCCGGGAAGCAGGCGGTGCGGCCCAGCCGGGCGGACGTCCCGGCGGTGAAGCCGCCCACGTTGGAACGGGTCGGCTCGTGGGCGCAGCGGAGGTTCCCGTCGTTCCTGGTGTCGTACCGGCCGGAGGCGGATTTGGCGATTGTCGGCATGAGCATCGGCCGGTTCTACGGGCAGAAGATCCTGAACGCGGCACTGCTGCTGGTCGGTATGCCGCTGCTGGTGCTCGGTTTCACGATCATTGTCGGGCTGCCTGTCGGAATCCCGTCGATGGTCACCATGCTGCTCGCGGTGGCCGGCTGGAAGGGGCCGAACGGGACGGTCAGGTCCGAGGCGCGCACCAGGCGGCGCGAGTTCAACTATGCGCTGTGCACGTTTGTGGACCTGGTCGCCATCGAACGGGTCGCCGGCTTGGCCTCGTCAAGAAAAGCGATGGAGGAGGCGGCGAAGCTGGGGGACAGTTGGCCTTTCGAGCAGATGTACGAAGTGTTGAACCTGTCGGCGGTGCAACACACCAGCCCTTGGGATGATCTCACCACCTTGTCGCACCGGATAGATGTGCCAGCTTTGGAAGAGGTCGCGTCGGTGATGCGGCTCGCCGGAGACGAAGGCTCAGATGTGGCGTCAAACCTTGCGGCGCTCGGCCTTTCGCTCCGGGAACGGCTGCTGGCGGTGGAGCAGGCCGCAGCCAAATCGGCAACCCTGAAGATGACGTTGCCGATCATCGGGATGACCGTTACGGTCGTGCTGATCATGTGCTCCCCATGGTTCATTGAGTTTGCGACAATGCAGGCTCCCTAAAGAAAGGAAAAAGAGTATGAACCTGACCTACATGAAATCGCTGATGGCGTACCTGCACCAGGTGTTCTGCCCGAAAGATGAACGCGGCGACAACCACAACATCTCCAATGTGATCTGGATTTGCATCGGTGTGGCGGCCGCCCTCATCATCGGCGGTGCAGTCTATGGGTTCGTGCAGACGAACAGCACCGGCTGGTCAGTACCCGCACCCACCGGCTAGAAGGGCACATGGCGGCTCGGCGAAGGGACGAGCGGGGCGATGTGACAAACATCGAATGGACCATCTACATACCGCTCGCCATCCTCATCGTGTGCTGCATCCTGCAGGTTGGCCTGTTCTTCTACGGGCGGACGGCCGCGCTCGCGGCCGCGAACGACGGCGCTGCCGCTGCGGCGGCCGGATCGTCGATAAGCGCCTGCGAGCAGACCGCCATGGAGACCGCGAAACTAGCCGGGAAGGCGATCAGTGTCTCCGAGGTCAGCTGCCGGGCCTCCGAGACGGAAGTGCAGGTGACATTGAAAGGCAAAGGCCCCAGCCTGATCCCCGGCTGGAAACCTGAGATCAGTGTGACCGTGCGCAAGCCGATCGACCGGATAATCGAGTAGCGACATGCGGAACAGATACAGGAACAGCCGGGACGAACGGGGCAGCGTCTCCGTCGAGGTCGTGTGCATGGTGCCGGTGATCATGGCGATGATCGCCTTGCTGTATTTCGGCGGCCGGGCCACCCTGGCGTGGAACTCGCTGCAAGGTATCGCCGACGATGCTGCCCGGACGGCCACCCTGCAAAGGACCGAGAAGTCCGCGCAGAAAGCCGCCGAGAAACAAGTCCAATATGGGCTGGAAAACGCCGGCCTGGCCTGCATCGGCGGCGCGCAGGTGACCGTGTCCGCCGCCGAAATCGAAGAACGCGGCTACGAACTCACCGGAGACGTCCCAGCCAGCGCATACATGGACCTGTACGAGTCCGGAGACAAAACCGTGGACGTCCGCATCGACTGTGTGCTGGACATGATGGATTTGCGCGGCGGGCAAAAAGCCAAAACCGCGCTGACATACACCGTCACCGTCACCGGGCATTCCGCCACCGACATCTGGAGGGAACGATGAGGAACAAAGACGAGACAGGCGCATCGTTCTGCATCTTCTCGATGTGCATCCTGCTCATCGCCACCGTGCTCGTCGGCGTGATCTCAGACCTGTGCTCATCCATCGGATGGCGCACCCACGCGCACAACGTCGCCAAAGAGGCAGCCCGGATCGCCTTCCAGCATGTGAACCTCAACTCCGCATGGGAATCCTCCGGCCTGGAACTGAACATCCTCCAAAACGAGGCCAACACCGTCGCCTGCGACTATGTGAAATCCCAAGGAGCCCAATGTGACGGCAAACCAGTCATCAAAGACGGCAACGTCACCGTGAACGTGAAATACCAGGCGGAAACCAGATTCCTGAAGGCGATCAACATCCACACGATCACCGTCTACGGCAGCGGCACCGCCCGCGCCGCGATAGTCGCCGAAGGCGAAGAGCTGAACCCGCCGGCGGCAATCGGCGGCGGCGACGGCGACACCGCCACATCCGAGTTTACAAATGAATAACCCTCAACAGGTGCTGCCAGGCCCACCCACCAGAACAAGTGGCGGGCCTGGCAGGCGCTCCGCCAATCACGGGCAGGTGCGCCACTTCGGGCGGTTTTGTGCCTTCTCTACGGTGACAGGGAAGAAATAGGAGAAAAAACATGGGCAAGCTCAAAGGGGCGGCGGCGCTGCTCGGACTCGTGGCCATCGTGGTCGCCCTGCCGATGCTGCTGGTCGCCACCGCCACCCTGGGCCTGCCGCACCTCAGCTGGGAATCGCTGTGGAGTGTGCTCACCCGCACCGATGACGGCACCCTGTTCTTCACCCTGCTCAAAGTTGCCGGGTGGATCGTTTGGGCCCTCCTTCTAATCTCAATAACCGCTGAAGTGGTCGGCAGGCTCCGACACCGCCGCATCCGCCATATCCGTTTCCTCGGGTGGAGCCAAAGCCTGGCTCATGGGCTGGTCGCCAGCGTCGCGCTGCTGTTCGCCTCGACCGCCACAGTGAACACCCAAACGGTCCAGCCGGCCCAAGCCGCACCCGTAACCCTCACCCAAACCCCAAAAATCGTCCCCCTGAAAACCACACCAACAGTCGGGCAGACCACCCAGCACGCCCAACCGCAACACGACACCCCCCAACAGGCCACCCCAGCGAAGCCGACACCGGAGAAACCAGCGCGGCAGGCCACCCACACCCGTACCGTGCAAAAAGGCGACACCCTCTCGCAGATCGCACTTGAGGAACTCGGCGACGCCGAACGCTACCCGGAAATCTTCAAACTGTCCAAAGGCAAACCGCAGCACACCGGCCACCGGATCACCGACCCGGACATGATCTGGCCCGGCGACAAAGTCACCATCCCCGGCCACACCCCAGCCACACCAGCAGAAACACCAGAAGAAGAGACGACACCGGAAGAGACGACACTGGAAGAGCCAGCCGAGCCGGACACCACCAGCAACGACACGGACACAGTGCCGGTGGAAGCGGGCCGCACCGTCACCGACGAAGAACTCCAAAACCCAACCGCCACACCCTCGATTGCGGCCGACGCCGATGACACGGTGCGGGCGGCACCCTCAGACCGGGGCGCGCAAGTCGCCGCACCCATGTTCACCACCGAAGACACCCTGCCCACACCAACCGAAACCACCCTAGCGCCACAAGAGGCCGCACCTGAAATATCCGCCGAAGCGTCAGTGCCGGTAGTAGCCGGAACCGACGCCGAGTTCCCCACCAGCCCCACCCCGCACGGGCAGCAAACCCCGGCAGGGCAGCAGATGCCGACGGGGGAGGAGGTGCCCGAGCTGGCCGAAGTCGGAGCGCCCACATGGCTGCTCGCCGGGCTGACCGGCGCGGGCGTCCTGCTGGCGGGCGGCATCGTGCTGATGTTCGCCGCCGGAAAAAGAAACAAACTGCGCTACCGCCGACCCGGCAAACACATCCAAACCGTCACCGCCCAGCAGCACATCCCGGTGGAGGCCACCATCCGGCGCGCCGGGGAAATCGGCCAACAGACCCTCACCGGCATCCACAAGGCGCTCGCGAACCTGTCACGCGAACCGCAACCCGAACTGCTGTGGATCGACGCCGACCCGGAAACCGCCCTGGTGACATTCGCAGGCAACGCGAACCTGCCCGCCCCATGGACGCCCACCAGCGAACCCAACGTCTGGCAAGCCGACTTCGCCGACCTACCCGACACGCCCACCGCCTACGACCCGGTAGCGTGGCCGCAACTCGTCGATGTCGGCCAACAAGGCGACATTTGGCGGCTCATCAACCTCGAAGCGCTAGGAACCGTCACCCTGACCGGCGAGAAAACCTACCGCGAAGACCTCGCCCGCTACCTGGTGTCCCAACTGGCGCTCACCCCATGGGGAGGCGACATCACCGTCGATTTGGCGAACATCTTCCCCGAAACCGGGCCGCTCAGCCCCGAACGCATCCGGCACCACACCCAGGTGCCGCACCAGATCGTCGAACACGCCCGCCACACCGCCGAAACCCTCGACGGGGCGAACCTGACCGTCTCCCAAGCCCGCGCCGCCCAATACGGCGACGACCTGCACACCTCCCGGATCCTCGTCACCTCCAGCCGCAACCCCGCCGTGGACCAGCTCGACCAGCTCATCAACGACGAAGCGCTCTGCACCGGCACATCCATCCTGCTCACCGACAGCACCCCCGCAGGTGTCGAAATCCAAGTTGGCGCGGACGGCACCGTCCACATTCCGCAAATCCGCTGGCATGGGATCGCGAACCGGCTCAGCGCCGCCGAAGCGGACGCCTGCGCCCAATATGTGGCCGGCCTCGCCGAAACCACAGACACCGACATGCCCATCTATGAGCATCCCGCAACCCCATGGCAGCAGCTCGCCGACCAATCCGGGCAGCTCCGCGCCGAATACACCAAAGACCGCGACTCGCACATCGCACAGGCGCTCGAATCCGAAACCCTCACCACAGCCACCAGCGAACAACTCGTCGAAACCACCCCGAACCTGCCCGAAGACCTCCCGGCGGTCGCGCCCGCCGTCCCCGTCACCGTCCGGAACCGCATCAAAGCCGCCGACCCCACCCTGAAAGAAGACCTGGAAGCGTTCGCCGCCACCTACAGCGACCGGCCCCGACTGAGTGTCCTCGGACAGATGAAAGTACGGGTCGGACGCACCGGAAACCCCGCCATCGTAGCCAAACGCCGCCAGTTCTACACCGAACTCGTCGCATATCTCGCCGCCCAGCCCGAAGGGGCCACCACCGTCGAAATCGCCGACGTTTTCGGCCTGGAAGACGAACGGGTCCGCAAAGACATGAGCGTGCTGCGCACCTGGCTCGGCAACAGCCCCGACGGAAAGCCCTACCTGCCGTACACGAAAGAAAACCCGCTCAGCGCCCAACGCGGCGAATCCGTCTACTCGATCCCCGTGCTGCTGTCCGACGCGGACCTGTTCCGCAGGCTGCGCCTGCGCGCCCACTCCAAAGGAGAAAAAGGTGCCGCCGACCTTGAAGCCGCCCTCAGCCTCGTCGAAGGCCCCCCATATCAAGGATTCCGCGAAGGGCACGGCCACTGGCTCGCCGCCCAACCCGACGACACTATCCTCACCGAGGCGATCATCGACGTCGCCCACCAGCTCGCCACCCACCATCTGGCGAAAAACCAAATCGACCAAGCCCGCGAAGCCACCCAGATCGCCCTTATCGCCGCCCCCGACAACGCCGCCGTCCTCACCGACCTCGCCGCCATCATGCAAGCCGAAGGGAACAGCCACGCCAGCCGCACCATCCGCGACCAGATCGAAAACTGGGCCCCCGACGGCGGCGCACCCTACGACACCCCCACCCGTCTCGAACGCATATTCCAAGCCCATCTTTTTACCGACCAGCCCCTCGCCAAAACCGCGTAGCCGGCTGGGCGGAAAAAACGCCCGAAATCATTTGGCGCTGTAGGCACCCCTGATCCGTATGTGGGCTATATGGATGACCTATTGACTGACCTTGTCGCCCTCCTCGCTGGCGACGCCACCCTGTCTGACCTGCTGTGCCTCGAAGTAGCGATACTCATCCAACTGCCGGCCCTCCTCCGCCGCATCCGCAAACGAAAAGACCGCCGCCCGCGCCTTCCGCCGATATGAGTCGGCAAAACGGTTCGGCGGGCACCCGCATCCGCCCTCTCAAACCTTCTCTGACAAGGCAATACAAGCATTTCGGCCGGCATTCGCGGCCGCCGCCGCCGAGCTTGTGTCCGCCTAGACATAGGGTATGAACCATTTATTTTTCATTGCGGTGGTGTTCGTGCTCACCGCAGACCTGACCACTACCGCTTTTCTTTGTCTCAGGGGCTCACTAGTCGGGGAGATGTTCGTCGCGTGGGCAGCAGACCGGCTCCGGGCGTGGATAGCAGGCCCGGCTCGGCCGCAGGAGTGCGCACAGGCTTCGCCGCCCGCTATCACCGTGAACGTCACCTACAACTACTACAACGGCTACTCCTTCTTTGGGCGCGACTTCGGCCCGTGGATTACGCGTCCGCTCTCTCCTGGAGAACCAGGTAACCCTGAAGACTGCGGGGGCTGAGTTTTCGGGGATGGCCCAGGTGCGGGTTCTAACGGTCAACGCAACATCGGAGGAATAAGTGTTGCTACGGGTAGCGTGTGCCGGTTGGGGGCTGAGACGGTGTGCTGGGCTGGGTGGTGTGAGGGCTTGTCGGTGGTCGATGCGGCTCGGGCGGTGAACCTGCTGGGCGTTGCTCCGCCGCATGGGCGATGGTCGCGGTAAATTGGGAAGCCAAAGACGTTATTAGCGTGAGGTCGCATGGTCACAGATTCCACCAACGCTCACCTGCCACATGGTGAGGCTGGTGCCGCTGCGGCGTGTGGCGATGGCAGGGAGCAACTGGTGAAGTCTCGCCGCCGGGTGAAGGTGTACGGCGAGGTGTTCACCCCCGACCACATGGTCAACCAGATGCTGGACCTTGTTCGGCCAGAACTGGAGACCGGGCCCGGATTCGTGGACAAGACCTTCTTCGAGCCAGCCGCAGGTGACGGGAACTTCCTTGTGGCGATTCTCCGACGCAAGCTCCGGGCCATTGAGAGGCGCTACCAGCCTGAGTTCTGGCAAACCGAGTCGCTGTTCGCACTCGCCTCGATCTATGCGGTCGAGCTGCTTGAAGACAACCACCAAGCCGCCCAGGAGTCGCTGGAGGAAGAGTTCTTTTCCTTCCATAAGCGCAATGGGATCAACTGCGGTTACCGCACCAACTTGTATCGCGCCGCGAAGTACCTGATCAAACAGAATGTCCTTCAAGGGAATACCCTCACCGGCCAAGATGGATCCGGGCAGCTTCTCCAATTTTCTTGGTGGCATCGGATGCTGAACATTCCCGGCATGGTGCAGCGCGAACCATTCACATTGGTGTCGCTCCGCGAGGCAGGCTCTGGGGCTTTCGATTTCACCCAGTACGCCACCTACCGGCCTTGCCACATAGAGCACGTTCACAAGGAAGTGAGGAACGATGCCTAGCCCGAACATCAAAACCTACCGTGAGATAAACCCTCTTGTCTACTCATGGGAGACTCCAGACATCCCGAAGTACGAAGGTTGGGAGAAGATCGGGTACACCGAGCAGGAAAGCGCCGATAAACGCATCGCGCAGCAGGCGTCACAACTCTCCGTGAGGCAGCACAAGAAGTGGTCGTACAAGGCGCAATTCATGACTGAGGCTGGCGGGCGATTCACGGACAAGGAGTTTCATCTCTACCTACACCAACAGGGTGTGGAGCGTGAACTCAAGCCGAAACGTACGGAATGGCACTGTTTCAAAGGGGCGGAAAAGACATCCAAAGAGTACTTCTTTGCCTTTGCGGCGCAAGACTTTTCCGATGTGCAGACGGAAGGGGAAGACGACTACACTTTGCGTCCTGAACAGCAGCGGGCGGTCGAACAAGCACTAAGCGCGTTCGGTGCCGGGCGTGCAGAAGTCCTGTGGAACGCAAAGCCCCGATTCGGCAAGACACTCACCACCTATGATCTCATGCGCCAGTTGGACGTCGAAAGGGCGCTGATTGTCACGAACCGGCCCGCCATCGCCAACCAGTGGTTTGACGATTTCGTCCGGTTCATCGGGCACCAAACCACTTACAAGTTCGTCTCAGAGTCGCCATCCCTTGCCGACCGCAGTCCAATGTCCAGGGACCAGTGGCGTCGCCTCGTGATCGACCAAGGGGACAGCGACCTGCGCATTATCGAGTTTGTCTCCCTGCAAGATCTGAAAGGCTCACAGTACTTCGGCGGGAATCTACCGAAGCTCAAGCACATTGCGGATTTTGACTGGGATCTGCTCGTCATTGACGAGGCGCACGAGGGAATCGACACGACCAAGACTGATGTCGCCTTCGACCACATCAAACGCAACTGGGCCCTCCACCTCTCGGGCACACCATTCAAAGCGTTGGCGTCAGGAAAGTTCGACGAAGACCAGATCTTCAACTGGACCTACGAAGAGGAACGAACCGCCCGCCAAAACTGGGACAACTCGGCAGAAGAGAACCCTTACGAGGCGCTGCCCACGCTCAACATGCTCACCTACCAGGTGTCCCGCATGATCACCGACCGGCTCGCCGAAGGTGTCGCCCTCAGCGAAGACGAGGCCAACATCGACTACGCTTTCGACCTCAACGAGTTCTTCAGCACGAAAGAGAACGGCTTTTTTGAGCATGAAGCCGAAGTGATCAAGTTCCTTGATTGCCTGACAACGAACGAGAAGTACCCGTTCTCCACTCCGGAGCTACGCGACGAGATCCGGCACTCGTTCTGGCTCCTAAACCGCGTCGCTTCGGCGAAAGCACTCGAAAAACTCCTGAAGAAACACGACGTGTTCAAGGACTACACCATAGTGCTGGCCGCCGGAGACGGCCGCTCTGACGACGCTGACATGGCGGTCTCCAAGAAGTCGCTGGACGCCGTTCGCGACGCAATCGACAAAGCCGAGCGCGAAGGCGGGAAGACCATCACGCTGTCCGTGGGCCAGCTCACCACTGGCGTCACTGTCCCGGAATGGACAGCCGTCATCATGCTCTCCAACCTCACCTCGCCCGCCCTCTACATGCAAGCAGCTTTCCGAGCGCAGAACCCCTGCACGTTCGAACGGGGCGGGAAAGTGTTCCAAAAAGAGAACGCCTACATTTTCGACTTCGCGCCGGAACGGACACTCACCATATTCGACGCTTTCGCCAACAACCTCAACCCAAACCCGACCGGCGACCCGGAAGTGCGACGAGACAACATCCGCAGACTGTTGAACTTTTTTCCCGTCATCGGCGAGGACTCCGAAGGGCGCATGATCGCACTGGACGCCACACAGGTGATCACCTTCCCGCAAGTCTTCAAAGCCCGCGAAGTTGTCCGACGTGGATTCCTGTCCAACCTCCTGTTCGCCAACGTCGCCGGTATCTTCCGCTATTCCGAGCACGTCAAAGACATCCTCGACAAGCTGCCAGCGGCTAAGCAAGGCAAACTCAAGACCAGCCAACGCATCGAGATCCCCGACCCGCCAGTGTCGGTCGATCCGGACGGGACAGTCAGGTTGGACACCGAAACAGTCATCAATCTGAAGGTTGCCGAACTGGGCAAGCCGGTGTGGCAGGTCGAAGACATCCCCATCGCCGACGCGAACGCGCCAGCCCGCCAGAACGCCATTCAGATTGCTAAGGCCATCACCGAGCAAACCCACGCTAAGCGTGAACAACTGAAGAACGAATACGGACTCACTGCCGGGCAGGTCGAACGTGACGAAAAGCGCACGGAACAAACCGTGAAGATCGAGATCGAACGTGCCCACACCGAGTACAACATCGCCAAGAAGCGTCTCGAAGATGAACGCGCCGCAGCGGCTACCGAGGCTGAGGCAGCGGAAATCGAAGCCAGGCAGGCCGAAAAAGAAGAAGAACTCAATGCCAAAGTCTTAGAAATCGTCGAAAAGACTATCGAGAACATCGTTCCAGAGATCGTCACCCGCGAGGAAACCAAGAAGGAACAGAAACGGGCAGACAAGACGATGGAAGACGCCCGCTCGCATCTACGCGGGTTCGCCCGCACAATCCCCATGTTCCTCATGGCATACGGGGATCGGGGTATCAAGCTGTCGAACTTCGACGACTACACCCCCGATGACGTATTCGAGGAGATCACCGGGATCACCGAGGACGATTTCCGTATCCTCCGCGACGGCCAAGAAGTCAAAGAAGAAGACGGATCTACCACGAGGATTCCCGGCCTGTTCGACGAAGCGGTGTTCGACCAGTCCATCCAAGAGTTCCTCGACAAGAAGGAAGCCCTCGCCGACTACTTCGATGACAAACAGACCGAGGATATTTTCGCCTACATCCCGCAACAGAAAACCTCGCTCGTCTTCACCCCACAAGCAGTGGTCAAGATGATGGTCGATACCCTCGAAGCCGAAAACCCCGGCATCTTCACCGATCCGACGAAAACCTTCGCTGACCTTTTCTCCACCGCCGGGCTGTTCCTGATGGAACTCGTACGCCGCCTGGACAAAGGGCTAGAGGATGTCATCTCTGACCCCGAGGAGCGGCTGAAACACATCTTCACCACCCAGATCTTCGAAATGAGCCACAACGAACTACTGCACCGAATCACCCTCGAAGCTGTATCTGGTGGCGTCCCGGAGCGAAAAGCCTGGATCGAGAACTCCGGGCACTTCCAAGTCGGAAACCTCGCCCAAATGACCCCAGAAGAACGCCAGCAGACAATCGACGACATGTTGACGGAAGGACACTGACATGAGCAAACAATTCGACGTCGTTATCGGCAACCCGCCCTACCAGGAAGAAGCACAAGGGGCCGGCACCCGAGACACACCCGTCTACCACCTCTTCATGGACGCGGCCTACGAGGTCGGCAAGAAAGTGGTGCTCATCACCCCAGCCCGTTTCCTCTTCAACGCAGGATTCACACCCAAAGCGTGGAACGAGAAGATGCTCGCGGATCCGCGCATCTCAGTATCGCACTACGTGCCAAACAGCAACGACCTGTTCCCCGGCACCGACATCATGGGCGGCATCGCCGTCACCTACCGAGATTCCGACGCTACCGGCGAACCTATTGGAACTTTCACGAAATACCCGGAACTCAACGACATCCTGCACAAGGTTCTCGCCTCTAGCCGTAATTCGCTGGAAAAGACGAGGATAACAAGCTCGCGGTCTTATCGCTACACCGACGAGCTGTACCGGGATCATCCTGATGCGCTGGCACTCCGACCCGAGGGAAATGCGGCACTCGTGAATACGAACGCATTTGAGCAGTTTTCATTCCTCTATTACGAGACGAAACCATCTGACGGACAGGACTACGTTCAGGTGCTCGGCCTCATCAAAAATAGGCGGGTCTACCGCTGGATTCGCAGCGACTACATCACTGGCCCCGAGAGCTTCGGTGCGTATAAGGTTGCCGTTCCGGCTTCCAATGGTTCCACCAGCCTCGGCGGGATCGGAGACCCTGTCATCGCCGAGCCTAACGTCGCGGTGACTCAGACTTTCATTACCATCGGGTGCTTCAAGGACGAATCAGATGCTGCGGCCTGCCTCAAGTACGTGAAGAGTAAGTTCGCGCGCACCTTACTTGGCGTTTTGAAGATCACTCAGCACAATCCTGCCAAGGTGTGGAAGTACGTCCCCCTCCAGGACTTCACGAGCGAATCGGACATCGACTGGACGAAATCAATCCCCGAAATCGACCAACAGCTCTACGCCAAGTACAAACTCGACGACAGCGAGATCGCCTTCATCGAAGAGCATGTCGCCCCAATGACCTAGAGGAGAGGGCTCCGGTCAACTGAACTAATCGCACCGTCCGCTTGAACGCCCGACTACGACGATACGATTGTCCACATGAGCGCGATAGAACTGTCCCCAGGCATGTCGGGCATCCCCGCCAGGCGGTTGTGGTTCCTGGAGAAGATCGCCGAAGCGACTGACAAACAACCTCACATTCTAGTGCCGATCACTGATCTGGGGCTCCATGAGGGTCATAGCGGTGATGTTCAAGCACTCGAAAGAGCAGGGCTTCTGCACAGGCCTAACTGCAATTGGCCTTGGGATATCGGGATAACTCATCAGAGGCTGAAGCTGTTGAGGCAGGTGCAGAAGCAGCGTGAGAATGTTGTCGAGAGACGGAAAACGGCGAGGATGGCGTTGGCGCGTTGGATGTACCAGCAGCAGTCACCATCTGATCTTCATCTCCTTTCCGACTGGCTAGAAAGCGATCCCACGTTTTACGGAGCTCCGTTCACTGAGGAAGATGCAGGTGAAGCTGCGAAGTGGCTGCTGGACTCTCACTATCTTGCTGCGAACGCGATAACAGACTGGATCGGAATCCCTCAAAGAGCTGGATTGAATCCTGAAGGACAGGCATGGGTGGAGGCTGGCGGGAAGCCTCCTGTGCAGGTGGCTGGCGGTGTGAACGTCACGAATATTGGGGGCAACGTTGCTGTCAATAGTCCGAACGCTATGCAGACGGTTTCGAGTGACACGTTGGCGAACTTGCGGTTTTTCGTCGAGCTCGTCTCGGCGCAACTGCCGGAGTTGGGGTTGACAGACACCGATCAACAGGAAGTCTCGGAGATTCTCGAAGAGATCACGCAGGAGGCGGATGCGCCGACGCCGGAGAAGGGGCGGCTGCGTACGCTGGTGTCGAAGACGGGCGGCTTTCTAGGCAGGGTGGCGTCTGGCGCTTCGGGCGGTGTGATTGCGACAATGATCACGAACCTGCTGGCGGCACTGGGCTAGCAGCACTACTCGTTTCGACGCAGTGTCCGCGGGCTATGCGCCAGCGATCGGACACATGAGCGCGGTTTTTTCGACGCTGAATGATTTCGCGAGCGCCTTGATCATGAGGCGGGTTCCTTACCGGTGACGGTTTCTTGGGGGGGTGTCCATTCTGAGTGGGGGGACAAGGGGGGACAGGGGTTTGGCTAGGGGTTTTGCTGTCTGGCGGGGGTGTTGGTTTGGCGGTTTTGGGCGGTTGGGGGGACAGGTTTGGTTTTCGGTTTGGGCAGGCTGTTGCTATCGGATGCGGAAAGGAGCAGCAGATGTGTCCACCGATTGCGGAGCAGCTTGGGATTGACCAGGCGACGGTGTTGGAGATTATGGTGCGCCGGCTCGAGGCGTGGGTGGAAGTGTGCCCGGCTTTGACGGTGGTGCCGGATCCGTCAATGTTCCTCACCTGGTATTGGGAGGTCGCGGATGACGATCAGCAGAATGCGGTGTTGGCGGCTTTGCTGGAGGTGGGTTTCCGGGATGGGTTTGATGACGCGGAGGCGGCGACGGTGTTGTGTTGGCTGTTGGAGCGGGCGGCGCGCACTGTGATCAGTGATTTGTGTTCGCTGCCGGGCCGGGCATCGTCGGGATATGAGTGGCTGAGTGAACAGCCGGCGATAGAGCGGGTCGCGGCGGCATTGTGGATTGAGTGCCGGACGGCGCATGGGCGTCCCCATGTGGAGGATCCGGGTTCGACGAAGGTGGCGGCGAAAATCCAGGGTTGGGTGCGCCAGGAGGTGTTCGCGCAGGTTGGGCATGTTGGGACGATTTTCCGCCGCCATTTGGATCGGACTCCTTTGATGACGGCCACATATGGGACGGTTCCGGAAAGTTTGTTTGATGAGGATTCCGCTGTGGGCTTTGAGGGGGTTGGCGAGCTGGATTGGGTGTTGGAGAGCGCGGTGGCCGATGGGGTGATTTCGCCGGAGTGTCGGCAGATTTTGGAGGGCGCGGTGGAGGTCGCGGGGGATGATTGCCGGTTCCGGGCGGGCCGTCCGCCGTTGAGTAAGCGGAATATCAGCCGTCTGGCGGAGCGGGAGAACGTGTCGGCGCGGCAGTTGTACCGGTCGGCGCAGGATGCGCTGGAGCGGCTGCGCGAGTATGCGATGGCGGGGGGTTTCGCGTGAGTGCGGTGTTGGTGTCCCACTTCGGGGGGTTTTCTGCCATCTCTGGGGCAAATAAGGAATTCCTGGGAGGAAGCATGGATGAAGGATTGCGGGTCCTTCCGGATCGGGAGGTGCAGGTGATGTTGCCTGATGTTGATCGGGACAAGGTGGATGATCTGGCGGAGGTGATCGCCCGCGAGCCGGAGTTGGCGGCGGCGATGCTTGCCGAGGCGGAGCAGCTTTTGGCGCAGACGGAGGGGTTCGCGGAGGCGTTGGAGCGGTATCGGCGGTCGTTTGACGCGCGTCGGCAGATCGCCGCGTTGAGCGCCGAGGAGACCCGGGCCGCGTTGAAGAAGCGGCAGAGCAGATTGAAGGTGATCTGATGACTTTGACTCTTGCGGATTTGCGGGCGAGCGTGAAGGCGCTGCAGGCCCCGCCGCAGCCAGGTCCGGCGATAATCGAGCCGACCCGGAATCCGAAATTCCCGCAAGTGCCAGCCCCGGCGCATTCCCCGGTGCCGCCCGTTGTTCCCCCCGCACACCAGCAGGTTTCCCTTTCTGAAACTTTGCCTGACCCTGCTGGTGTGCGGGAGGTGGAACGGATGGCTGTTCCCCGTCCTGTCCGGCCGGCCGGTTCGCGGTGGGTGCCGGAGCCGGGGGAGCGGGTGTGGCTGGTGCAGGGCTGCAGCAGCGGGGTGGGCACTTCGGTGGTGGCGTTGGCTTTGGCGGACGGGTTCGGGCAGGGCGTGCGCCTGTTGGAGACTTGCCCGGTGGGGGTGTCGGCGTGCGCGGCTGCGCCTTCGGCGGGTTTGGGCGCGGATTCGGGCTGGGTGCGCGGCCAGCGCGGCCCGCTGCTGGTCGAGCATCAGGAGCGGCATCTTGCTGCGGTGGGCGAGCTGCCGGTGCCGCTTCCGAACCGGATGGCGGTGTCGGTGGTGGATTCCAGTTGGGATTTCGAGACGCTGCTCGCCGCTGATTGCTGGCTGGGTGAGATAGCCCGCCTTTCGGGCTGTGTGGTGTTGGTCGCCAGGGCGAGCGTTCCGGGGTTGCGCCGTCTGGAGGCGTGTCTTTCGTTGGCGGGCGTGAACCGCTGTGTGGTGGCGCTGGTCGGGGTGAACGCGAAGCGTTGGCCGCGCCCTGTGGAGCAGGCGTTGGGCTACACCACGAGGCAGGCCCGGGATATGGGCCGGATTGTCACCTTCCCTGTTGATGCCACGCTGGCGGTGGCTGGCATCACCCAAGATCTTCTGCCGGGGCCGGTCTGCGGCGCGGCAGGGCAACTAATCAATCTATTGAAAGGAGGAATCTGATGATTCCCTTGCTTACTCCATTGCTGACCCCATTGGAAACTGCCTGCACCAAGTTCGTGGCGAAAGCACCAGCGGGCGTTGACAGTCTCGTTAATCAGGTTGGCGGCTACATCGCTTGGGGTGTGGGGCTTCTGCTTGGCATTTCAGTGCTGGTGGGTATCGGCTCGATTGTAGCCGGGAGACTCTTCGGAATGCAGCACTCTTCGAAAGTGGGTGTGATCTCGCTGGTGGTGGCTGCAATTTCCGCAGTGTGTCTTGCGGTGCTGCCTGCGGTGATTGGCAGCCTGTGGAATGGGACGATCACCTGCTAAAGGTTGCATGATGTTCGGCAGGAAGAAGAAGGAACGAGAGCCGAAGCCGTGGAGCCGGAGCAAACTGATTGCGGTACTGGCGGGCGGAAGCCTCTTTGCGCTGCTGTGCGTCGGCACGGCAGGTTATGGCTTATATTCGTCGTTCTTTGGCTCGCCGGATTCTACTCCTACAGTATCTGCCGTCGAAGCGGGCGCTACGAGTGTTCTCGCCGCCGATCCGACCAAGAGACGTGAGCAGATCGCGCAAGCACCGATGTTCAACACGACTATCGATGAAGGGCTGAATCCAGATCCAGCCCTCGAACCGTTCGGCACGATCACCATTCCAAGCTCAACGCTGGTATTTCAGGGTGGGGTGCCGTCTGGTTTCCCGCAAACCCCGGAGGGCGCTGTCGGCCAGCTGGCTGCGATCACGCAGAGCGTGTTGGACAGCGCCGATGTCACCTATGCGCGGAGCGTCTATGACGAGTGGGTGCTGCCCGGCGGGCCGGAGTTCGCCGACTGGGAGTTGACGCAGAACATCAAGTCATTTTTGAACAAGGCGAAGTCTGACGGCACCGAGTACGAGGGGACGGCAGCTATCTCGGTGGTGCCGAAGGCGGCGATGGTGAAGGGCACCGACGGGGACGATTGGGCGACCGTGTGCGCGCTGTTCAAGGTGACGATTTTCATCGACACTGTGGGCGAAGGCGGCTGGGGCTATTGCGCGGCGATGCAATGGCAGGACGGGCGTTGGCAGATCGCCAGCGTGGCGGCGGAGGCCCCACATGCCTGGCCAGGTTCAACGGCTGCCCTTGAAGCCGGCTGGCTTGCCATCAAGGAGGGATAGCCGATGTGGGAAGCGATTGTTGATGCCTGTGTGCAAGGCATTCAAAACATGGTTACCGGAATACTGATGGGGATCTGGAAGGCGGTGCTGTTCGTCTATCAGCTAGTAATGGGTTTCGGGCTGAATTTGACCGATAACTTGGACGAGCAGATCGCTTTCACCGAGTTCTCCGTCTGGATCGCGTCAGGTGTCGCAGTTATCTTGGCCATCGTCCAGATAGGCAAGACAGCGCAACAACAGAACGGGAAACCACTGGCTGAGCTGCTTTGGGGAATTGGGAAGCTCTTGCTGTTTTGTGTCGCTTTCATGGCCTACGCCAAAGGGATGATTGACGCCACGAATATTCTCTCAAGCGGTTTACTCAAAGAGATCGGCGACAATGGGACGTTCGTGTCTTTGTGGATTGAAACCTCGGATTCTAATGCTGCCGTAACAGCAGACGCAGATTGGACCAGTAAAATCAACTTGGTCCAGGCGTTCATGTTGGTGTTGATCAGCCCGCTGGTCCTTCTAGGCAGTTTGACAAATCTAGTGACCATGATCGTGATGGCTGGGGCGATAGTTGTGATCGTCGCCACGTCACCCATCTGTGCCGCAGGCTTGGTAAACGAATCAACCTCTAGCTGGTGTTGGAAGAGCCTACGTTGGTTCCACGCGGCAGTGTTCGCCAAACCGCTCATCCTGTTTATCCAGCACCTGGCCATCCAGTTCACCACTAAACAGGATTGGCCTGGCGGCACACCCACAGTGGAAAGTGCTCTGGATCAGACTTTTGTTGGGATCGGGCTAATGCTGGTGGCGGCAATATCCCCGATGGCGCTGTTCAAACTGTTGGCGTTCGTGGACCCATCCACGTCTTCTGGTGCGCAATTGCGGGCGGCGATGACCGGCACGGGCATGTTCGGCGAGAAGGCCAGCGCGGCTACTGGCGGCGGGAAGGGCGCTTCGACGGCGGCGCAGTCTGCGGATGCGAACGGGGTGTCGCAAGGTGAGCAGTTGGCGGAGGCCGGCACCGACCGGCAGCTTTCGAACGCCACCTCGGGTGGGGCAGGTGGCGCGATGGGCATGGGCATGGGTGCGACATTGGGCGCGGCAGCCGGGCTGGCGCACGCATTCGGCGACAAGGTGAAAAGCGTGAGTGCGAAGGCTTCGGCGGTTGCCACCGACGCGCTCAACCAAGCCGGAGTCGGAAATGAGAAGGGTGGCACCACGCTGTATCCAGATCGTAATCCGCAGACGAGTGTCACATCGGCGGCGAGCACGTTCGGCCATGCGGCGGCGAACACAGGCAGGGCTGTCCGCGAGAACCTCAGCTCGGGTTCAAGTCCCGCTGGTGGCGGGGATCCGGTGTACGATCCGCCGGGCGCTACACCGCCGTTCGATCCGATGTACGACACGGAGGGCATGTACGATGCGGGCGGCACCTACCAGGAACCAGCGCAGCCTGGATCCCAAACTGCTGGTAGCCCCGTGTCTTCGCCGGATGGCGCAGATCCGCAGCCTTTAGCGGCAGAGCCGCAGCAGCCGACTACAGTCGGCAAGCCTGCGCCGCAGCCTCCTTCTGGTGGGGGTTCGGCGAGTGTGCCGCCGTCGCCGAGTGGCGGCGTGGTGCCGGATCGGAGGCCGCCTTCGGGCGGGCAGACACCTGGTGGTGGTCGGCCAAGCCCGGGCGGCAGGACGGTGCGGCCTGATGGTGGCAGAAGAAACTAAGCAGAAATGGAGATGTAGATGAGTGTCGCGGTTTATGGCGAGTTCCAAAAAGATAAGAGCGGCCTGTTTTTCGGGTTGACTGGCCCGAAGCTGGCTGGGTTGTTTGTGGCGTTGATGCCGTGCCTGTTGGCGGTCTCGCGTTCGGATTGGGGCGCGGTCGGTTGGACGTTGGTCCTTTTCGCGGCCGCCGCGCTGGTGATCGCGGTGCCGATCCGGGGCCGCAGCTCGATCAACTGGCTGGCCACGTTTGTTGCGCATTCGGCCGGGTCGGCTTCGAAGCTGACTGAGTTCCGTTCGAAGGCGATGGAGGGCGAGAACATTGAGGAGGCGGATCTTCCGGGCTTGTTGAAGCAGGTGAAGGTCCATGATGGTCCGCCGGAAGGCCCGCAGCAGCGCCGGGTGGGCATCATCCAGAACCATGCGAATTTGACGTGGGCGGCGACAGCGGCGATCACGTTCCCGGGGATCAAACTGGCCGATGTCGCCGAGCGGGCTTTGTTGGCGGATGGTTTGCGGGATTTGTTGAACGCGGCGGCGCGGACGGAGATGGTGGAGGAGATTCTGTTTATTGTGCGGTCGGTGCCGGATGACGGCGAGGAACGCCACCAGTATCTGTTGGAGCATCTTTCGGCGGCGGCCCCGGCGCAGGCCCGGCATGTGACGGAGGGTTTGGCGCAGATCGTGTCGCAGGCGTCGGTGCAGACGGAGGCGTTTTGCACGGTGACGGTTTCGGAGGCGGCGTTGAAGAAGAACGCGAAGCATTTCGGGAAGGGCATGGCGGGGCGCATGTCGGCGATGGTGATGCTGCTGGCGGAGATGGAGACGAAGCTGCGCTCCGGCCTGCAGATGGACACTGTCCGCTGGCTGACTTCCCCGGAGTTGGCTGTCGCGGTACGCACCGGGTTCGCGCCGGGGGATCGTGCCCAACTGGTGGCCGCCGGGGTGGCCAAAAGCAAAGATCCGAAGGTGAACGCGGATGTGCCTTGGCCGATGGCGGGCCCGTCGGGCGCGCATTCCGCTGCCCGCCATTATGAGCATGACGCCTGGTGGTCGTCCTCGGATGTGATCCGGCTTCCCGGTAAGGGCGCGGTGATGGGCGCGCTCGCCCCGGTGTTGATGCCGCAGGAGGCCGGAGAGCGGCGCAGCCTGCTGGTCGGCTATCCGATCATGAGTTTCGACAAAGCGCAGAAACTCACCCGCAAAAAAGAAGCGACGGCCGATATGGCGGAGGCGATCAACGAGAAGATGGGCCGGAAGATGCGCGCTTCGGAACGAAAGCAGGTGGGCCGGACCCGCCGCTTGGATGAGAAGCTCGATTCGGGCAACGCGATGGTGCGCCCCTATGCTTTGGCGACGGTGACGGTACCAAGGACGATGAGCATCGCCGAGTTCTCCCAGCGGCTGCACGCGTCGATCCGCAACTCGGGGTTCGCCCCGTTGCCGGTGGATTTATCTCAAGATCATGCGTTTTTCGCGTCGGTGGTCCCGTTGGGACTGTCGCTGGTGAACACCAAGAAACTGAACTAGGGAAGAGGGCGTGTGATGGGCAAGCAGAGACGGGCGGACACCCAAGGCCGGAGTGTGGATCGGCTGTTGGCGGATTTCGGCCATGAGCTGCCGAAGGTGACGCCGCCGCCGCCGGAAACGAAGGAGCCGCGCCTGTTCGCCCCGCAGAAGAACGTGCTGCGCCCGTATTGCGGCTGGCAGCCGGGAAAGGTCCCGCCGGAGGTGTACCAGATGACGTCGGACCAGGCGGCGATCTTTTGGCCGTTCATTTCCGCTCCAGGGTTGAAGCCGCACGGCGCGCAGATGGGCGTGGACTATTTCTCCGGCGGGGCGTTCTATTGCGATCCGAACGGCTGGGTGATGGACGACGACATGCCGGTTTCCAACCCGAACGTGATGGTGTTGGGCAAGCCAGGCATGGGCAAGTCCGCCACCGTGAAGGCGTTCATCATCCGGATGGCCGCGTTCGGCTACCGCTGCCTGGTGGTCGGCGATCCGAAAGACGAGTACGAGAAGCTGTGCCGGTTCTTCCAGGTGGAACCGATCGCAATCGGGCAAGGCTTGGCGAACCGGATCAACCCGCTGGATTTCGGGCCGCTCGGCCAAGGCTGGGAACAGTTGAGTGTGGCGGAGCAGAAGCGCCGCTGCGACATCGTGTTCGCCCGCTGGCTGACTTTGATCAGGGGAATGGTCGGCTCTCAAGGGGTGCCGTTCGGGCCAACCGAAGCGAAGGTGGTCGATTCGGCGTTGAAGCAGGTGACCGGCTTCGCCCAAGGGGCCTCCAGCTTGCGGGTGACGACCATCCCCGAGCTGTGGCAGTGCCTGAACAGCCCGCCGCAGCAGATGATCGAGGAGTGCCGATACTCGTCCAGCCAGCATTTCTGGGATGACACTAGGGCGTTGCGGGACGCTTTGGCGGAAATGTTCCAAGGTGCGCTGGCCGGCCTGTTCGACGGGCCGACGACCATCGATTTGGATTGGATGGCCCCGATAGCTTCCCTGTCGCTTTCCCGCCTGGAGGGTTTGGGTGACGAGGCGACCGGCATGGCGCTGCTGTGCCTGAACTCGTGGGCGCGGGCGATGCGGGAACTGTCCGAGCCGGGCGACATGCGGGTGGTGGTACGCGACGAGTGTTGGCGGCAGTTCCGGTTGGGTATTGACGCGGTGAAGAGCTTCGACGCGGATTTGCGGCTTTCGCGCCGCGACGGCGACATTCAGATGGCGATAGCGCACAAACCATCAGACTTTTTGAGTGTGGGCGATGCGGGCTCGCAGGCGGTGCAGATCGCCAAAGACATGTTCCATTTGGCGGATACGAAGATCCTGCTCGGCCAGGACCAAGAGGTCGCGAACCAGCTTGGCGAGCTGCTCGGCATCAACCCGATGGCGCAGCAACTGGTGACCGGCTGGTGCCGCCAGGAGAAGGGCCGCGCCCTTTGGATCGCCGGGGAACGCTACTTCAAAGTCAAGACGATCCTGCATCCGGTCGAAGAGCAGTTGACTTGGACGCAAGACGCGCTAGAGGCCGCAGCATAGAGGCGCGTCATGGGAATGTCAGACAAGGCGAAGCAGGTTGGGAAAGCTGCCGCCAAACGGCAGGTGAACAAATGGCTGATGGCGAAGGCCGGCGTCGGCTGCCTGGTGATACTGCCGATGTTTCTGATGCCGTTCGCCGTGATCATCCTGCTCGGGTTCCTCACCGGCGGGGTGGCGAACACCACCGAGAGCGCAGGCTGTAACTGGACGGCGAGGGTGATGAGTTTCAACGTGAAAGGGGTGTCGTACACCGCCGAGGAGGCCGGCATGGAAGACCATGAGGATGACTATTCGTGGACCCAGGTTGACGACGAGCACAAAGGCCGGGGGAACGCGGTCGCCACCTATGTGCTGGAAGCGAAACCGGATCTGGTCGGCTTCCAGGAGAACCAATCGGGCGACAAAACGAACAGCAGCACCAGCGACGACGACTCGAAAACCCCTCAACTGTACGATGTGCTGCGGATCATGTTCCTGGGCGGCTGGGATTCGTGGACACCGGACAAGGAAGGGCGGGCGCAGCCGATCGTGTGGAACCGCGAGAAATTCCCGGAACTCAAAGACAAAGGGGTGATCCGGCTGAACACCGCCGGGGAGGACGGCGCGGTCGATAACAGGTATGCCACCTGGGTGAAACTCAAAGACAACGTGGAACGGATCTGGTTCGTCGTGAACGTGCACACCCAAGCCGGCCTGGACGACCCCGAGGCGGCCGAGAAAGCCCGGAAAGCCGGCTACAAGCGGCTGTTCGAAGGATTGGAGAAGATCAACTCGGGCATGTGGGCGGCCACCATCATGCTCGGCGACTTCAACTCCTCGCCTTCCGAGATCAAAAAATACATGCCCTACGACACCTGGCTGGACGCTGCTGAGGAAGGCACGAACATCGGCCTGTTCCAGCGGGCCGCGTCGTTCAACGGTTTCGGAATGAAGGTGGGCGGCGAAACCGTATACAAGGGGGTGCGGGCCGGAAGCAGCATCGACAACATCTATGTGAACAAAGCCTTCGAGGTGATCAACTGGCAAGTGTATCTGGGGCCGGAAGGGAACCACTACACCACGATGGTCAACGGCTCGAACGTGCACATGATTCGCGGCATCTACCCGTCGGACCATTTCCCGGTTGTTTCCGATGTGATCCTCAAAGGCTGCGACTCCAGCCCGGATCTGCCCGCGTTCCTCGGCGGCGACTGCGCTCCGCTGCCCGCCGACACCGAGAAACGGCTGAACTTGAATCCGCCCTCGCTGCGGGTCGCCAGGTGCGTCAAACAATACTTCCCGGAGACCGTCACATATCAAGGCGGCAGAAGGGCCGCGTCCCATCCGACATGCAACGGCACCGGCAACTACCATTCAAACCATTGCGACGGGAACGCGGTCGATAACTCAATCAAAGACAACGACTCCGAGCAGGGCCGCACGGACGGCTGGAAGGTCGCCAAATGGGTGCAGAAGTACGCGAAAGAGTTGGGCGTCACCCAAGTGATCTGGGCGGATAAACATTGGAGCCCAGGCATGAAGTCCTGGAAAGACTACAAGAGCCCGAACTGTGCCAGCGTGCAAGCCTGTTCGCGTTCAGACCGGCATCTTGACCATGTGCACCTTTCCGTCACCCCGAACATGGACGACATTCCCAAACAAGAAAAAGAAGAAGAGGAGTAGCCGGTGCAGATCGAACATCGGAAAAACCCGTACCCGTGGACGTGGGAGCCCGCCCTGGGTGGCATCCTCGCCTACCTGCTCGTCGCTGTGCTCGCCGCCCAAACCGGCCGCCTGCTGGCGAACCTGTTCGCCGGCGCGGGCATCACTTGGCCGGCCAGCGCGAACCTGTTCACCTCCCTGCCCGGTATTTTCGCCGGGGACGCCGCCGCCGGCCTCGACATCGCCCATCCGGCCGCCAGCCGCATAGCCGTGTGGACGTGGCTCGCCATCATGGAAATACTGGCCCTGGCCGGGTCGATAGTGGTGCTGGTGCTGCTGCTGCACCGGTTCGGCCCCGGCAGGATGAAAGGCATGGCGACACCGCGCGATGCCGCAGAAGCACTCGGAGAGCAACGCCTGTTCTCCCAACGAAGGATCATCCGACCCGACCTCTACACCTAACCCGAATAGAAGGAAACCAAAATGGACCAGATACCCGAAGGGATCGATCCGCGCGACCTGCCGCTGATGGAGCAAGCTCTCGAAGAACAACTCGAAGAGATCGCCGCCGAAGGCGACCTTGATGCGGAAGCCGAACTGCTCGTCGATCTTGACCAGGTGCGAAAGTGGGCGCAGCAGACATGAGCCGCAAACCCTTCACTCCCGCGCAGAAGAGCAACTGGCAGCGTGCTCGGCGCGAAAAAGTGGAACAGTTGCAATCCTCGCTGCATCAGCAGCTGCTGTCGTTCGACGACGCGGAGGCGTGGCAGCGGTTCCTGGGCTTCCAGTCGCGGATGCACCAGTACTCGCCGAACAACCGGCTGCTGATCTCGCTGCAATGCCCACACGCCGCCATCGTCCACTCCTACAACCGGTGGGCCGAGGTAGGCCACCAGGTGCGCAAAGGCGAGAAAGGTATCGCCGTGTTCGCGCCGATGCTCGTCAAAGTCCGACCTCAGCCTGGTGCCGACCCGGAGATCGACCCGGAAACCGGAGAACCGCTCAAAAAGATGCTGTTCAAGATCGTGCACGTTTTCGACGGCAGCCAAGTCGAACCTCCCGTCGTGCGCCCGCCAGCCCCCGAGCTGCTCGAAGGCCAAGCACCGGAAGGATTGTGGGACGCCATGGTCGAGTTCGCCAGCCAGCACGGCCACACGGTGGACCGGGGCGACTGCGGCGAAGCGAACGGATACACCAACCATGAAGAGAAACACATCCGGGTCCGCGACGATATAGATGACGCGCAGGCGGTGAAAACCCTTGCGCACGAGGTCGGCCACATGCTGCTGCACCCGGAAGGCTATAAGACGCCAGGTTTGCGCTGCCGGGGCGTCGCCGAAGTGGAAGCCGAATCGGTGGCCTACATCGTCACCCAGGCGCACGGCCTGGACTCCGCCCAATACACGTTCTCCTACGTGTCCGGCTGGGCCACCTCGGCGGCCACCAACGGGCGCACCCTCGAAGAGGTAGTCCAGGAGACCGCCAACCGGGTCGTCGATGCCGCCGACAAAATCCTCGAACACACCACGCCGCCCAGCCTCGAATGGGCCAAAGAGATCACCGCCCAGATGGCCCCAACCGTAAACATCGACACTGACGTCACGGCCGCAGTGCCATCCATCGAAGACGAACATCCCACCCGACACCGCGCCCCTCCAACCATCTGATCACCGCCGCATAACGGCAGCATTGGGTGCGACACGCCGGGCGGAGAAAAACGTCGTACCAAACTGCGACAATAGAAGCAGAACCAATCAGGAGAGGTGGCGAGACATGCAGATGGCATCCATTCCTGGCAGCGAGCCTCCCGCGCCGGCCGGCTATCCGGCGCGCTGGAAGAAAACCTTGGTGGTGCTGATACTGGTCGGCGTGCTGCTGTTCCTGTTCCTGGCGTCCACGATGGAGCCTGACCACCGTTGGGTTGTCGGGGAGGTCACCACCGAGAAGGTGCTGACGGTCATCTTCTATGTGGGCAGCGCCACTTGGCCGGGCACCTTGTTGGTGACGATCTATGTGCTGGCCGGCTATGTCAAATACGGCACCCGTCATACCCGGCAAGAGCGGAAGAAACAGGCCATCAAGATCGGACTGTTCGTAGGCTTCATGCCACCGATCTCCTTGACGGCGATAATCGTCTGGAAGCTCACATTGTGGCTGCTGGAGCACTTGTCGGTGCGCGGCGAAGGCATGTCCCAAGCTGAATGGGACGAATACCTGCAAGGGGTATACAACCAGAAGGCCATCGAGAGGAGTGCGGCTGAAGACCTGGCCTGGAAGATCAAACAAAACGAGCCGAGCGCCTACGAACGCATGGCCATCAACATGGCGAAATACTCCTGATCAGCCTACGGCGGCGGCCCTTCACGTCCAGCCGTTGGTTTCGGTGTCCGCCGTGTCGTTTCCGTCTAACTCTCTGATATTTTTGCTGAGCTTTTTGACGCTCCGCTGTCGGGTTGTTCGCTACCCGGTGTCCCACTTCGAGGTGTTTGCCGCCTTTTCTAGGGCATGAAGAGAAATCCTTTCGAGTCTTTGCTGATCGTGGGCTGTCCGGTGGCAGGGCGACACGCCGGGCGGTTTTTTCGGCTTGAGATTTGGATAGGCTAATGGCGAGGCAGAACAGAACTGTGTTCCAGCCGTCGTTGTTGGATTGGCTGGCCGAAGCGGAGGAGGAACAGCATGGGCGAGCACTTGGAGATAGTGGACGAGGACGAGGATTATCCGTATCCGGAAGAAGAAGAGGAGGAGGACAATCCGTATCTGGATGCGCTGGGCGAGTACATGGGGGCGATGAGCCTCTATCACTATTCGAACCATCTGGCGGACAATCTGTTGTTCACGGTGATGGATCTGGGCTTGGAGCAGACGGCCCCGCCGGAGGTGCTGCTGGAGGCGATAGCGAAGAAGTGGAAGGTGAAGCCCGAAGAGCTGCTGGCGGAGGTGGTGGAGCAGGCGAACACCTGGCGGGAGGAGATGGCGAAGGACGACCCGGACGATCCGGGCAACCTGGAGCACTACGCGGCAGATCCAAGGCGGCCGATGGTGGCGAGGCTGCTCACCTTGGCGTAGCTTTCCGACCGGCAAGCCAGGAGGATTTAGCGCCATCTGGCCCGTTGGCGCGTTTTGATGCGAACGTCGCCGCTATCGAAACGTTGCAGGCTTTGCGGCAAGAGCCGGGCATTGACGGTCAGCCCCGGCTGGCGACACTGGAAGAGAAGCAGGTTTTGGCACGCTGGTCGGGGTGGGGCGCGTCGGGTCTGGCGGACGTGTTTGACGAATCCCGCGACGAGCATGGGCAGCGGCGGGCGCGGCTGCGCGGCCTGCTGTCCGGGGAGGAATACGATGCGGCGAAGCTGACCACGATCAACGCGCATTACACCGATCCGATGGTGGTGCGGCACATGTGGACGCTGTTGGGGGATTTGGGGTTTGACAGCGGGAACGTGCTGGAGCCGGGCTGCGGCGCGGGCACGTTTATCGGCATGGCACCTTCGAACGCGAACATGTACGGCGTGGAACTGGATCCGACGACCGCCGCTATCGCCCAGGCGCTGTATCCGCAAGCGCGGATTCGGTGTGAGTCGTTCGCGGATTCGAGGTTCCGCCCGGGATTGTTCGACGCCGCTATCGGCAACGTGCCGTTTTCTAAGGTGCAGCTTGTGGATCCGTTGTATAACTCGACGCGCCAGTCGATGCACAACCATTTCCTTATCAAGTCGCTCGCTTTGGTGCGTCCTGGCGGCATGGCGGTGATGCTCACTTCCGCTTACACGATGGACGCCGAGAACGCATCGGCGCGGGAGGAGATGCACGAGCTTGCCGATCTGGTGGGCGCGATCCGGTTGCCGAACCGGGCGTTCGCCCGTTCGGCGGGCACCGACGTGATGATCGACATGCTGCTGTTCCGGCGGCGCGTCCCCGGTGAGCCGTTCGAGCAGAATCCGGCATGGCTGCAAACCAACTGGGAGACCCTTCAGGGGCCGCACGGCGAGGAACAACTCGCGGTGAACAAGTATTTCTTGGAGAATCCGAACATGGTGCTGGGCACCATGAAAGCGGTCTCGACACAGTATGGGGTGCGGCTTGGTGTGGAGGCCACAGACCTGAACACGCTGCCGGAGAGCCTCACTTTGGCGTCCGTGATGCTCCGCCGGCACGCGAAAGCGCACCGGATGGTTTTCTCTCCCCGCCGGGACGAAGATAAGTTGCCGCCCAAACTGGAGGCCGCCCCGCCGGGTGTTCCAGACGGACATATCGGCAAGCTGAAGAATGCGAGTTTCGGCATCGTCGAATATGGGGAATATGTGCCGCTGAAGGTACCGAAGTCGGCCGGAGCCGAGCTGGGCCGGCTGCTGCAAATCCGCGACTCCCTCTCAGCGTTGATGGCTGTCGAGGCTGACCCGGATAGCGCAGATGAGGCGATCAAAGCCCGCCGCGCCGATCTGAGGGGCCGTTGGGAGCAGTACGTCAAAGATTATGGGCCGCTGAACCGCTACACGCCGTTCGTGACCGCCGCAGATAAGCGCGAACGCGCCGAACTGGCCAAAGAATTGGCCGCCGAGCAGGATCTTCCCGAGGACGAGGTGTTGGCGAAAGCGGAAACGTTGGTGCCAGCCTCCGGTAGGCGTACCCCGGCGGCGCTGCGGCTCATGGCCGCTGACCCGGCCTGGTGGCGGATGAGCGCGTTGGAAGTGTTCGACGAGGCCACCCAGCAGGCATCCCCCGGCGTGATGCTGCTCGGACGGCAGATCAAACCAGCTGCGCAGATCAGCCAAGTAGAGTCCGTCCAGGATGCCCTGAACGTCGTGTTGGACCGCACCGGTCAGGTGGATTTGGCGCAGATCGCCGAACTGGCGGGTGTGGCCGTCGATACGGCGGTCGCGGATTTGGGCGAGCTGATCTGGCAGGTGCCCAGAACCGACGAGTGGGTCACCAAAGCCGAATACCTTTCCGGTGATGTGCGCAAGAAACTCGAAGATGCGATCTTGGCGGAGACCGCCGAGCCGGGAACATGGCAGGCGCATGTGGAGGCGTTGCGGCAGGTTCAGCCCGAGGACATCCTCCCCGGTGAGATAGGGGTGCGGCCCGGCGCGGTGTGGATCCCGGAGAGCGACCATCAGGAGTTCCTGCGCTGGCTGTTGAGAGACGACAAGCTCACCGCGCAACGCATGGACGTATCCAACTGGCGCATAAAGCCGGGTCGGACAATCACGGGTGACTTCACCTATACCGAACTGTGGGGTACCCGCCGTAAAGCTGCCCACGAGATTTTCCGGGCGATGATGGAGCAGCGGCCCATCCAAGTGACCGACTATTGGAAAGATGCCGACGGGCAAGAACATGAGCAGTTGAACGAGCAGGAGACCGACGCGGCGACCGAGAAGGCCGAGAAGCTGGACCAGGCATTCAAAGAATGGATCTGGGAAAATCCAGAGCGGACCGTGCGGCTCGTCCGCGAATACAACCGCCGGTTCAACTCCCATGTCGGCAGGGACTATCGCACCGAAGGGGAGCGTTTGAGCTTGCCGGGCCTGTCCCCGATGTGGCAGCCGTACCCGCACCAGCGGGACGCGGTGGCCCGGATGCTCGCCGAACCGTCCGTCGGCCTGTTCCACCAGGTGGGTGCCGGAAAAACGATGGAGATGTGCATTGGCGCGGTCGAACTCAAACGGCTCGGCATGATACAAAAGCCCGCGTTCGTGGTGCCCAACCACATGCTTAACCAATTCACCAGAGAGTTCCTCCAGTTCTATCCGCAGGCGAACGTGATCGCCGCCTCCGCAGAAACCCTCAGCAAGGCCGAACGCACCCGGTTCGTCGCCCGGATCGCCCAAGGCGACTATGACGCGGTGATCATGACCTACGGGGCGTTCACCAAAATCCCGCTGCAGCCCAAGACCGTTAACAGGTTCATCGCCGAGCAGGTGGCCGACTTGCAGGCAGCCATCGACCGAGAGAAAGGCAAAGAAAAAGGACTGTCGGTGAAAAAGCAGCAGGCGCAGATGCTGGCCCGGATGGAAAAAATAAAGGGCAAACTGCTCACCGACCGGGATCCCGGCGTGAGCTTCGAAGAGAGCGGCATCGACTACCTGTTCGTCGATGAGCTGCACAGTTTCAAGAACCTGACCACTTTCAGCCAAATCTCTGACGGGCAGATCGAAGGGTCACAGCGGGCGATGGACCTGCTCTCCAAGGTGGACTATCTGCGCCGGATGAACGGCAAGCGGGTGATGACCGGCGCGACCGCAACTCCGATCGCGAACTCGGTCTCCGAGATGCACGTCATGCTGCGCTATCTCACCCCGGAGACTTTACGGGCTGCGGGCGTCTACCAGTTCGACGAGTGGGCGGCGACTTTCGCGCAGGTGGAAAAACGCCCCGAGTTCACCGCCACCGGCGACATCAAGTTCAAAAACCGGCTGGCGAAGTTCGTGAACGTGCCCGAGCTGCAGGGCCTGTTTCGGCGGGTCGCCGACGTGAAACGCGGCAGCGAGCTCGGCCTGAAGATTCCGGCCACGGTGCAACTTGACGGACAACCAGGGGTGGACCGGCTGGTGTTAGCCCGCTCCGAAGAGCAGCGCGTGTTCTTCGAAGAGGTGATCCGCAAAAGAATCCGCGACATTGAGGAAAAACTCGTCGAACCGGACCAAGACAACCATCTAACCGTACACGGGGACGGCCGCCGCGCCACCTTGGACATGCGGCTCGTCGATCCGCGCGCCCAAGGCGGCGAGAAGATCGACGCGGCAGCCGACATCATTCACCAGATCTGGGCGAAAACCAAAGATTGGGAGTACTCGGACCCGGACACCGGACAGCCCTACCCAGGGAGGGGCGCGTTGCAGATGGTGTTCTGCGACCAGGGAGTGCCCAATACGGACGGCAGATTCTCCGTCTACACCGAGTTGAAACAGTCGCTCGTGGACCGTGGCATCCCAGCGGAGAAGATCCGGTTCATTCAAGACGCGAAGACGAACACCGACAAAGAGCGGCTCTTTGAGGAATGCCGCAACGGAAACGTAGCGGTCCTCATAGGGTCCACCACCAAAATGGGCGTCGGCACCAACATTCAACGGCGCGCCATACACCTGCTGCACCTGGACCCGCCGTGGCGGCCCGCCGACGTCGAGCAGCGCGAAGGCCGCATCCTCCGCCAAGGAAACCTCAACCCCGAAGTGCACATCACCACCGCGATAGCCACCGACACCTACGACACGTTCATGTGGCAAACCATCAGCCGCAAGGCCGATTTCATCGGCCAATTGATGAACGGCGGAAACCTCGGGCGGGAAGTCGAGAACCTGGACGATGAGACGGAGAAGGCCCGCATGAACACCGCCGTGTCCACGTCGAACCCGCTGCTGATGGAGCTGATCGAAGCCGAACAGACGTTACGCCGGTTCACGAACCTGGAACGTGACCATGACAGGCAGCAAAAGGCGCTAGAGGTGCGCATCGCGAACGCTGAGCACGAAATCGCGAAAGCCGAAGAGAACCTTCCTTTGCTCCGCGAGGCGCTTGCGGCCAGCCAATCCACCAAAGGCGACGCCTTCCACATCAAGCTGCGGACGGCAGGCGAATGGGACCCTGCCCGTGGACGGGTACCCGTCACCATTCGCACCACGTCGCGCAGCGACGCCGCCCAATGGCTCGAACAGCACATGCAAGCCCCCTGGGAATTGATTCACGCCAACCCGTTCGTGAAGCTGGGCGGACTGGCCATCGAGTTGCAGCAGGAGCGCGAGTATCGGCGTCGCGGCAGAAGCGAAACCAACTACAAGCTCGCACTTCGCGGCGTCCCCGGAGTGGAACGCAACATCGACTTGAAAGGCAACCATCCGACATCCGGCATGGGCATGGTGACCCGCATGGAAAACATGATCGCCACCGGCATCAGCGCCGCCATCGACGAGAACACGCTCAGCCTGTCCCAAGCCCAAGCCGAACTGGAAGGCTCCAGACGGCTCCTCGGCAAACCGTTCGTCCACCAGGCCGAATTGGAAGATGCCCGCGAAACCTACCTGAACGTGAAAACCGAGTTCAACCGTATCGCCGAAGCACAAGAAAACCTCCCACCCGGCACCCCCTCGATTCGCCCGCCGGAGCTGACGGAAGAAACCAGCCCCCACATAGGATTCGGGCCTGCCATCTGACACGGCCTGCCGGGAAGACGTGCCGTTGTCGGGGCGGATCCTGCGCAATGTCCCACTTCGGGCCGGTTTCCGCCTTTTCTAAGGTATGGAAAGGAGAACTGCGTGCGGGCGCGTGCGGACGGGATGGTTTGGCGACACGCCGATGATCGGTGAGTTGCTTGGGATGAAAACGGATAGCTATGGTCGTATCAACGATCAGAAATCGACGTGGGGAGGCTGACATGAAGACGCGTCTGTTGCCAATGGTGCTTGGGGTGGTGTTGTTGGCTGGCTGCGGCACCCCACCACCCTCCGAGACGCCGGCACCTTCGATAAGCGCCACCCCGACACCGACACCGACACCAACTCCCACCCCGACGCCTACGCCGTCGGAGACGTTGGATCCGGACGAGCAAGCCGCCCTCGATGTGGTGATGCAGTTCCAAGACTTGATAAATCGTCAAATGAATAACCCGGTGTATCCGCTTTCCCATGAAGACCAGCAGGAGTGCATCGCAATCTCCACTGATGACGCGGTGGAGATTTGCGTCAATAACACCAGAATCATGACGGAAAACGGTGTTTATTTCGAGGGTGCCCAGGAGGTGTTGTGGTACAAGACCGGCTGGGTTGAGGTTGATGGTGAACGAACCTACGAGGTTAGCCTGTGCATCGACCAGTCGAGCCAGATACCCGTCCTCAAGGACGGGACCAAAGACCCTCCTTCGATCAGCACGTTTGTCCGCACTTACAAGGTGGTGTTGGTGGCTCCGGAGTCGGAGGGCGGCGGGGAATGGAAGGCTTCTTCTTGGGAAGATGACGCGGATACCACGGAGTGTACGCCATCATGATTCGCCGTAGGTATGTCGTCTCCGCCGTGTGGGTGGGGGTTATTGGGCTGGCTGCCGTGCAGTTCACTGATGTGGCGTATGCGGAGCTTCCGGTGGTAGCCCCGTCACCGTCAGGCACCACCAAAGATGTGTCGTGTTACTCGCCGACATCTGGAACTTGCACGGCGGTGGAGCAGACGTCTGTGACGAAGCCGTCTTCGGGGAAGTCTGGTACTACGGTGCGGCATCCGGCGGTGAAGTCGGAGCCGAAGACTTGCCAACAGATCGCTGCCAGTATTCCCAAGAAGTTGGATCCGTCGGTGGGTAGGACGTTGAGTGAGGCGCATCCGGGTTGGAATGATGACAGTACGGGGAACCAGTATCAGGCCACTGATTTCATGTCGATTGCTTGTAAGAACGCTGACGGGTCGGATTCGAAGGTGTGGGCTCGGGTGGGGACGGATTCTTCGTTCCGGCAGGTTGTGGAGCGGGTGAATGAGGAGGCGGTCGCGGAGCGGTTGTTTAGTCAGATGGACCATGAGGCTATCGAGTTGGTGTTCCAGTATCCGTTGGAGAATCCGATTCTGGTGGGGGTGCCGGTGTGGACGTGGAGTGATGACATCATTAAGGCGGATAAGTCGAAGTACAGCAAGGCGATGCGGATGGTCGGCCCGAAGACTGAGCAGGAGGGTGCGGTGACGTTGACGGCGCAGATCACGAAGGTGGAGATTGATTGGGGTGATGGTTCGGATCATACGGTGTGCAGCCGGAAGGATTTGATGGAGGAGTGGTCGGATCGGAGGGGTTTCGCGAATTTGGCACACACTAGGGTGAATCGGTCGCCGGGTTGTGACCATATTTTCTATGACACGGCGAAGGAGCGGACGGTGACTTTCACTGCGTTGTGGGAGGGCGAGTGGAAGGGCGACTATGGCAGTGGTGTGATCAAGAAGGTCGCCCCGGCTTTCGAACGGGTGATAACAGTGGCCGAAATCCAGGTCATTGAAGTCTTCGACTAAACCATACGGTGCTGCCGTTCGGTTACATCAACCGGGAGGCTTCGGCCTTTCGCTAGATCTGGTCTGCAGATTGCGTTGTCGGCTGGGAGGACGTGCGCTTTTTTATCGCTGGGTTCTGCGCGGTGTCCCACTTCGGGGTGTGGTGCGCCTTATCTAGGGTATGGAGAAAGATACCGGGTTTGGGCAGCTTTTCCGGACGGTTGAGCGGGCGTTGGGCGGCGTTATGGAGCGGCGGCTGGCGGTGGTTGTGGTGGATGGTGAGAGGCCGGTGGCGTCGGCGCATGTGGCGTTGGCGGATCTTGCTGAGCCTACGGGTTGGGATGCGCTGACGGAGCGCGTGCTGGGCGAGTATCCGGAATGCCGGCTGGTGTTGGCGGCGTATGCCGATGCGGAGGGGGCGGCTCCGATTGTGCGCGGCGTTTTGGGGAGTTTGAATGGGGCTGGTGCTCGCGTGTTGGCGGCTGCGGTTGTGGATGGCGGCGACTATCGGGTGTTGTATCCGACGCAGGAGAATGGGCAGGTGGCCTCCCAGGGTCCGCCCAATCCTGTTGAGGATTCGCTGCTGGTGATGGATGGGGCGGATTGGCCGGCGCGTGCGGAGCGTCCGGCGGCTGCTAGGCGGAGCCACCCGGTTCCGGCTGCGGGTTCGGATGAGGGGAACGTGTCGGATGCTGACGATTTGGCGTCGTTGCTGTTTGCGGCGGTCGGCGCGACGGATGTGAGGCGGGCTTCGCAGTTGTTCCAGTCTTGGTCCCGTGCCGTCCAGGCGGACAGGCAGGGCGGACAGTTGTTGAAGGAAGGGGGCAGGTGATGGCGGAGCAGGATCGGATTCGCACTATTGAGAGTTTGTTGGCGCGGGTGGCTGAGGAGATCGGCTGGCGTTCGGGCCGGGAGTTGGTGGGTGTCGGCTTGGATGAGACGGGCCGGGTGGATCGGATTGTCGCGGTTGGGGTAGGCGCGGGCACTTCAGCGGAGGTGGTGGCGGCGGCGGTGTTCAGGCGGTTGAACGGGCTGCCGCAGATGGCGTTGCTGGGCTTCGGGGAGGTTGCTCCGGTGCGGCGGCTGATCGAGGACACGGGCCGGAGGTTGCAGCGGGCCGGGTTGAAGTTGGTGGCGGCGGGTTTCACGGACGGGAAGGACAGCTTCTCGGTGACGGGTTCGGGCGAGGTGGTGCAGTTGCCGCATCGGGCTGCGGGGCTGCGCAATCAGCAGGTTTCGCCTTCGTTGACGGCGAGGCTGGCCGGCCCGGTGGGTGTGGAGGCGGAGATGGCCACGGATGTCTTGGATGGTTATGTGAGTTCGCTTCGGGAGGATGAGGCTGCGGGCGCGGATTTGGGTACGTACATGAGTGTCGCTTTGGATGGGACGCTGCCGGGATTGAAGCCGGGGCAGGAGCTCCCTTCGGACACTTTGTTGATGCTTTCGGCGTTGGCGCAGTTTGAGGCGGGCCAGGATCGGGCGATGTTGGCGACGATCCCCAGGGTGGCGGGCCGGATGGTGACGTTGTGGACGCAGGTGGCGGCGGCTACTCCGGATGAGTTGCAGGGGCCGGTTTTGGGGTTGGGTGCGCTGGCGGCGTTTGCGGCGAAGACTCCGGTGATGCAGCGGGCGTTCCAGGAGAAGCTGGAGTGGGTGAATCCGCGTTCTTCGCTGGGTGCGATGCTGCGGCAGATCGACGAGAATCGGATCACGCCGAAGCAGTGGCAGCAGACCCGTGAGCAGATCGCGCAGAGCGAGATGTTGCCGCCAAGCCAGTTGGAGCAGGCCCAGGCTGTGCCGGATCCGATTCCGGCGAGCCCGGCCCACCCAAGTGGGGGGGTGGGACGGTGAGCGCCTATTTGTTGACAGGAGAGGAGTTGGCGGCGGCGAAGGCGAAGCTGGAGCAGTTGTCGGCCCGCACTGCCGGGCAGTTCGCGGGAAGGCTGGTGCTGGATGCGGAGCCCGCGTATGGGGGCGGCACCAGTTTGGGGGGGCACTGTTGGAAGGTGAAGCTGAAGGGCGCGTTTCCGCTGTTGAACGGCTGGAAGATTATCGCCCGCGCGGATTTGGGCACTGTGCCGCCGTCGGTGTGGTGGCTGCCCGGGGCGGTAGAGGTGCCGGTGGCGGATTGGTCGGTGTGCGAGCATTGCCACACTCGGCGGAACCGGAATGAGACGGTGCTGCTGTCGCATGTGGATTCTGGGCAGATGAAGATTGTCGGATCGACTTGTTTGAAGGATTTCACCGGCAGGCGGCTCAATCCGCTGCTGCTGGATTTGGGGCGGGCGGAGCGGATGGTCGGCCTGTACGGCAAGAAACGTTGGACTTCTGACAGCCTGGAGTTGCCGTTGCGGCTGGTCATCGCGTGCGCCTGGCAGGTGACGCAGGTGTTCGGGTTTGTTCCGGCGAGATCAAAACGTCCCCGGTCCACGGTCACTTTGGTGAAGACGATGCTGGGTTTCCACGGGCAGGAGCCGGCCGCCGAGCTGGCCGAGTTGCTGGCACCTTTCGCTCCAGCGGCCCCGGCGGCCGCCGACCGGATCATCGCCAAACTGAAACGGGATTATCCCGTTGAGCCAGATGATGCGTATGCGGCGCGGCTGCTGCGGCTGGTGCATTCGGGATGGGTGGCCGAGGAGGATCTTCCCACGGCGGTGAGCGCGGTGCGGGCGCTGCGAAATGCGGAGCGTGACCTGGGCGGGTTCGTGGGCACGGTAGGCCAACGGGTGAATGCGGAAGGGACGGTGGTGGTCAAGAAGTGGCTGCCGAAGCAAACGTCGCCTTCGCAGCGCTATCTGCTGGTGGTGTCTTGCGGCAACCGGGACTTCAAGACGGTCTCCGGGGCGGAGTGGCTGCTGGGTGTCAACCCTGGCGACCAAGTGCGGATTTCCGGGACGGTCGCCAAGCATGAGACATACCGGCAGCACCGGCAGACTGTCTTGGCGCGGGTCGAGCTGCTTTCCCATTCGCCGGCGCGGCGATCTTGGGGCAAACCGGCGATGGCGGGCGTCTAGCGGAGATTGGAGAACATGTGGGCGGCAGGAAGTTGAAGGCCGGGTTTGAGCCAACAGAGGTCGGCTGGCGGGTCGGCCAGTGTTGGGAACCGAGGGCGGGCGACCTGTGGTGCCCGTATGACATGTGCGCCGGAATCATCGGCCCGCAAGGCTCCGGCAAGAGCCTGGATTTGCTGTTTCCGGCCTTGTTGGGCGCGCCCGGTGCGGCTTTGGTGACGTTGACGAAACCGGATGATCTGTTGTTGGTGTACCAGGCGCGTAAAGCGCCGAGGTTTCCGGGCGGGCCGGAACGGCCCGCTTTGGTGTGTGACCCTTTCGGGCTGGTGGAAGGTTTGGACGAGCTGGTGTGGGATCCGGTGGCCGGCTGTGCCGATCCGATGGTCGCGGAGAAACGCGCGAAGGCGTTCACGGCGGGCACCATCAAGGCGAACAGCGGCGGAGGGTCGGATGCTGCCGCCCGGTTTTATGCTTCGGAGTCCGCGAAGGTGCTGATGGCGTATCTGCACGCCGCCGCGCTGATCGGCGCGAATCTGGCGAAGGTGCTGCCGTGGGTGGCGAATCCGTTGGGCGCGAACCATCCGTTTGACATCCTCAAGGCGCATCCGGATGCCGCGCCGATGTGGTTCAACCTGCTGGAGGGGGCGCTGCACGGTGATGAACGGACGGTCTCGAACACGATCACCACTTTGCAACAAGCTATGAGCCTGTTCATGCAGCCTTCGATCCTGAACCGTTGCGTGCCTTCGCCGGGGAAGCAGGCCACCGACATCGCCCGGATCATCCGCGAGGGCGGCACCTTCTTCATGCTGGGCCGAGAGGACCCCTACCAGTCCGCGTCGCCGCTGATGACCGCGCTTACCGAGCATATTCTCGATACCGCCTTGGAGGTGGGCAACCAGAGCCCGTACCGGAAGCTGTGCCCGCCGATGCTCGCCTGCCTGGACGAGCTGCCCTCGACGGCTCCGATACCGACGCTGCGGACCCGGATGGCGAACGAGCGGGCGTTGGGGATCAGCTTCCTGTGGGCGGCGCAGACCCGGCGGCAGCTTTCGGCGATTTTCGGCGACCAGGAGGCGAAGTCGATTTGGGCGCTGTCGAACGTGCTGGTGATCTTCGGCGGCTCGAAGGACGCCGAGTACAACAAAGAGGTGTCCGATTTGGTTGGGTCGGTGCGGGTGGCGCGGACCAGCAAGCAGTTGAAGCTGGAGGGCGGGGTGACGGCTACCGCCGAGGACATTCCGATTCTGCGGCCAGAAGAGATCCGGCAGATTCCCACCCGGCAGGCGCTGGTGTTGGCCGGCAACGCCTCGCCGATGCTGGCCAAGCTGCAACGCTGCGTCGAAGGGAACACCGGAAAGGAACTGTTGGCGCAGCAGGAGGCGCTGCGCGAGCAACTGCACAGCCGACAAGCTGAGAAGAACGACCAGTTTGGTCTGCAGGTGGTGGAGAAGGCCAGAAAGGTGGGTTTGATCTGATGGCGGATTATGAAGAGTGGCTGGCGTGGCCGTTTCCGATGCCGGAAACGCCGGAGCTGTGCCTGGCGTTCTCAGATTTGGCGCTGTTCGAGAGGAATCCGGACACCCGCACGCTGATCGGCAGGGCGCAGGCCGAAAGGAAGAAACGGATCGGCGACCCGGCAGGGCTGCCTAAACCCTACGATCCGCCGAGCTGCACGTCTCCGGCGTTGCGCGCCGAACTCTACGCTTGGCTGGAGAAGGTCGTCGATTGGTACAACCACGAATATGTGTGGGATCCGGACTATGGGCTGATCCCGCCATGCTGGCCGCACCATCCGCACCTGGTGCACGACATCGCGCTGCTCGCCGACCAACGTCGTCGCGCCCAACTCGATCCGAACTCGAACAATCTGGAGGCATGGGTGCGCTACTCGCTGAACGGGTTCATCAGCCGGATGGCAGAACGTGTGAAACGGCACTGCCGCGAACACCACCAGAAATGGCCCGCCGCCGCCAGCTACAACGTCCACATGGATTTGCGCGCCGAAAGGGCCGAGCTGTTCCAGCGGGACGTCCAAACCCTCACCCCGCTGATCGCCGTGTTGCCGATCGAGGGCAGCTACACCATCAGCGTTCCTGCGGGAGGCGTGGACCGGCAGACCGGCGAGATCGTACGACACGCCGAAAATATGTCATCGGTAAATGGTGATATGATGGTGGTTGAAGCCGGTGCGGCCAGCCCGGCCGCTATCGAACAGGAGCTAGACGTGCAGATGGTCTACCCAGATGAAGACGTATACTTTGAGCTGCCCGAAGGACCACTGGGCAAGCCACGGTTCGTCGATGCCGCAGACATAGAAGACCTGCCACAAGAAACGACCGACGATGAGCCGGAATAAAGACAAAGAATCGAAGTGGGATGCCTTTTGGGATTGGTGGTCCGAACACCCAGCCGTGAATCTTCTAACTATCGTAATCCTCCTAATGATCGGCTTTGGCGTCGTTATTTGGACAAACTTTGCTTTATACGCCGAGCAACCACCGCTGCAGGAGTATCACCTTGCTTTGGAGGATGGCCGTACTGTCGTGTGCGTCACCACATCGAATCCTGGGGCCGCATCAGCTGCGATTGGGACGCCATCCAGCCATGATCGGCCGTCTGGAGCGGACGGCAGCCGGTTTTGGCGGATTTTCCCGGAAGAGTTGGAGCGGATTTCGCTTAGGATCGCTCCCACAGCGTTTTAGGGCCCGTTTTCGGCCTAGATTGTGATCAGTGATGCTGTCCAGGCTCCGGCGAGCAGCCAGGGGCCGAACGGCCAGGGTTTTTGTTTGTGGACGGTGAGCGCCCAGATCATGCTGAGGATACATCCGACTATGATGCCGATGAGAGGATAGGCGAAGTGGCGGGTGCCGACGGCGAGGCCGATGATTCCGGCGAGCCGGACGTCTCCGAAGCCGACTGTGCCGTGGCTGGCATGGTAGACGGCGAAGAAGACGAGCCCGCAGGCGATTGCGCCGCCAGCGGCGTACAGGGCGGGCGTCCAGTCTTGGATGAGCAGGCAGGTTCCGCAGATGCCGGCCCCGGTGGTGATGGCGGTGGGGATGAGGATGCGGGTGGGGAGCCGGTGGACGTCGAAATCGACGGCGGCGAGCCACGGGCCGACGAGGGTCAGCGGGGCGAGCGCGGGCAGCATCTCCCAATTATTAAGGTATGCGATGCTGGCGGCGGCGAGCACCGCCACGACGATCACCCACCAGCGCTTTCCGGGTTTGGGGTTTTCCATCTCTTCGTCGAGACGGTAGTGGTAGGAGTTGAGGCCAACCCAGGACCAGATGCCGGCGCAAAGGCCGACGATGGCGGCGGTCAGCGCGTTTATCGTCGGGTTCATACGCGGGGGGTGTGGTTTGGTTCGGGTTGTGGCTGTTCCTCGGCCGGCGCGGCGGCGGGGGGCTGCGGGTCGGGGGCCGGGTTGAGAATGCTGGCCATGAACGAAAGCATATCATTCTTTACCGGCGACATCTTTTGGGTGTGTTCGATGTAGTGGCGGGTGTTGGCGAGGTGTTCGCGGGTCTGCGCGGCGGGGTCGCGGTTCCATTTTTCGGCGGCGATGCTGATCTCTTCGAGGGTGAGTTCCGCGCTGAAGTCGAATTGGTTGGCGATCTGCCTGCCGAGCCTCTCCCAGTGTTCGGGTGGGGCGGCGGCGGCGAGGTTGACGGCGAGCAGGTGGGCGATGTGGAATAGTTTCGGGTCCGGCTGGTCGTCCCAGCCGGTGAGGGTTTTGAGGATGGTGTCGGGGTAGTCGGCGGCGAGGAACAGTTCGGCGGCGAGCTGGTTCCCATGTCCTGACTGCACATATTCGCCGGGGTCTTTCGCGTCTTGGAGGGGCGCATATTTGGGGGTGATGCCGAGGGCGGACAGCAGCCAGTAGGCGCGCATCGCGGCGGCTTTTCCGGGCTGGTCGGCGTCGGTCGCGATGACGGCCTGGCCACCTCCGGGCAGGTTTGCGAGCTGTCTGGTTTGGGCGAGGGTGAGCGCCGATCCGAGCGGTGCGACCCCGTAGAAGCTGCCCACTGGCGCGTTGTCGGAAGCGACGGTGACGGCGATGGCGTCGAGGGCACCCTCGACGAGCACAGGTGTCGCATATTTTTGGGCGGGGTCGGTACCGTAAAGCTGCTGTCCTTTGGCGAACAGGGGAGTGTCGGCGGTGTTGAGGTATTTCGGGCCCCGGTGGTCGTCGTCCGTGTAGGCGGGGTTGCGGCGGGCGGTGAAGCCGAGGGTCTTCCCGTCGTGGGTGACGGGCAGGACTAGCCGGTCCACGAACACGTCGCGGAGCCTTCCGGTTTCGGCGCGTTTGGCCAGGCCAGCCCGGATCATTTCTTCGTCGTTGACTCCTTGCGTGCGCAGATGCGTCAGCAGCGCGTCCCAACTGGCGGGCGCATATCCGGGACGATAGTAGGGGTGGCCGGCCAGGTCGATGCCGCCGCACCTTTCTTTCAGGTACGGGCTGGCCCAACTGGCCCGATATTGCGCCTCATAGAAGCTGGCCGCCATTTCGTTGATCTCGGCGAGCCGATCCAGATCGGCCGGCAGGTTTTCGGTTTGCGTTTCGATGGTCGGCGGTTGCACATTTGCCGCGTAGATTCTGGCGCGGGCGGCGGCGGTGTCTGCGAAGCCGGGTGTCGGTTCTTCTTCATACGCTTCGGGTTCTTGGTCGTTGAACGGGATGGCCTCAATGTCGTCGTGGTGGTGGTCTTGCCACGGGTCGGTTTTCTCGTCTGGGTCTTCGTGGCTTTGTTCGGTGAGGTGGGAAAGCCGGGTGAGGGCTCCGATGGCGGCGTCTTCGGTGATGCGGGTGGCGGCCTGGGTGAGTTCTTCGCTGATCTGTCCGATGGTGTTGCCGCATTCCAGGGCCCGTTCGATGGTGGCGGAGAGGGCGGGCCACCAGGTGGAGTTGGTGAGCGAATCCGTGTGGGTTTGGCCGAGCGCCTGGGTGAGTTTGGGCAGCCACACTGTTTCGGCGTCGTGGCGGGGCCCGGTTTCTTCTAGGGTGTGCTCGGGCAGCAGATCCACGATCCGCCACCACAGTGCTCCTGCCGCGTGATGGTCCGGCAGGGGAGTGGCGGTGGCTTCTTCCAGCAGTTCGCGGATGTCGATTCCGATGGAGGATAGGTGGGCGAGCCGTTGGCAGATGGCGGGCGCGAATTCGTCTCTGGCGGCGTCCGCGCTAACAGATTGGAGCAGCGGCAGCCACATTCCGACTGCCGGGGAGGCGTGCTGGGTGAGTTTTTTGTTGAGTTGTTTCCGCCAGATTCGCGCGCCGGCGTCTTCAGGCGGCTCCCCCAACGGGCGGGCCTCGTCTTTGGGGAGGCCGATTCCGGCCCGGTAGATTTCGATCTGCCGGGTGAGCGACGGGGGGAGTTTCAGGCCGTTGTTTTTCACCCAGATGGGTTCCGCAGTGTCGCCGTCGGCGCTGGTGCCGATCTGGGCGGCGAGCTTGACGATCTGCTGGTGGCGTTCTTCGAGTTCTTTCGCGGTGTCTCCCCGGTCGCGGAGCTGTTCGGGGATGGCGGGCAGCCACGGCAGCGGCCCGCCGCCGGTCTGGTTCAGGGTGGCGGTGCGCCAAGTGAGCAGCTTGGTCAGGTTCTCGGCGTCATCTGTCGGCCCCAGGTCGGCGGCGTCCAACAGCAGTTGGATCGGGTCTCTTCCGTCGATGTACGCATAGTAGAGCTGGTTGGCCAGCGCCGGCCAGGCGTCGTCGTAGGTGACCCCAGGGAACAAGGTCTCGGTGGCGTCGATGATCGCCCGTTCGTCCGTCTCCGACAGCCGTGTCTGTACACCTTTAAATAGGGTGTCGTGGTAGCGGTCGCACGCCTCTTTGAGCAGTTTGCGCGGGTCTTTCGCTTGTCTTTGTTGGGTGGTGGCGCTAGTGGCCGGCTGGTCACGGTTCAGAATCTGTTCCAGCACGTCGGTGGCGGTGAGCGGCCGGAGCACCTCGGGATAGATGGCCGAGTGGGCATCACCGTCGCCGGTAAGGGTCACATAGGCGTGGTTCGCGTCACGGCCCCGGGTCATCATCGTGTAGAACAACTGGCGGGTTTCCAGGCCGCCGACCAGCCCGTGCATGGTGTCCGCGGTGACCCCTTGGGCGGTGTGCACGGTGGTCGCATACCCCAAGGTGACATGTTCGGCCACATAGTCGGCAGGCAGTATCACCACTGCCTGTCCGCCGGCCCGGCTGGAGTTGCGCCGCACTTTCAGCCGACCGTCTGGGTACGCTTCGAGGACCGTCCACTTGTCGCCGTTTTTCACCCAGTCGGTGCTGCTGGTGGCGAGCTTCCGGGCGTTGCGGCGGCTGATGATGGTGTCACCTGCCGACGCTTGGTTTCCGTCACTCAGCGACACCTGCTCGCCGGTCTGCGTCGCTTCGTCTGCTAGCCGCAGGGTGCGGGCCCGCTGGTTCAGCTCGGCCACCTGCTGGTGGGAGTGGGCGACCATGATCGAGTCCAGCCCGGCTTCCCTGTCGGCCCGCCACCCGTCGAACACGGCGTCGCACATTCCGGTCTCGTCGCCGATGTGGATCCTTTGGTGGTCGAAATAGTAGCCGAGCGCGTTCGCGTCACCTTCGCGCAGAGCGATGGTCGCGGCGGCCTCGGTGGTGCTGGAGAACCGCACCAGCTCGGTCAGGTTGACCGCCCCGTGGGTGGCTTGGATGTCACGCAAAACCCCGCCTGCGCCGACGGCGGCAAGCTGTTGGGTGTCGCCGATCAGCCGCACGGTCGCACCTCTGGAGAGCAGCCAGTTCACGGCCCGGTCAAGGGTGAGCGTGTCCGCCATCCCAGCCTCGTCGATGATCGCCAAAGTGTCCGGGCCGATGCTGCGGAACTGCCTGGGAAGGAACGCCGGGTTGCCAGATCTGGTTTCGAAGTCGAGTTTCGCCAGCGTCTCGGAGTAGCAGCCGATCTCGCTTTGGAGCACTTCGGCGGCCTCCGCTGAGGGTGCCAGCCCGATCACGTTCCCGCCGCTGTTCTGCCACGCGGACGTCAACACTCCCATCGCGGTCGTCTTCCCCGACCCTGCCGGGGCCAACCCCAACTGCAGCCTCCGGCCGCTGGCGGCCATCTGCCGGACCAGCTCTTGCTGTCCCGGATTCAACACCACCTGGTTCGCGTAAGCTTCGGCGAACGCCAGGTTGATGTGCAAATCCGACGCGGCCCGCCCGCCGGGCCGGCCCGCATGGGCGATGAGCCGCATCTCGGCGTTCAATATCTGCTGCGACGTGTACCTGCCGCCCACCGCCTTCGGTTCCACCCTTCCGGCGTCCACCAGATTGCTGTCTTCGTCAGGATCGAAGCTGATCGGGACGCACTTTTGCTGCACCCGGTTGACCACACCTTCAAGGTTGTTCACGGTGAAGAACGGGGCCAGGTTCGCTTCCCGGATCTGCCGTTCCGCCTCGGCCCGGATGGTGAAAACTCCCCAGGTGGCGGACTTCGCCTGCACAGCCTCGAAGACATTCTCGACCAGCTTGGCGGCGTGCCCGACAGGAATAGGTGTGTCGTCCGCCACCCGGAATGGGGCGTGGAGGGCGTTCTCTTCCACGTTGGTGACCGCCTCGTAGGTGCCCAGCACCGCCTGCGCCTCCGCCTTCCACCGGATCAGCTGCTCGGCGAGCGAGCGCGGCTCGTGTTTGCGTTGCCGGGTCTGCAAGGTGGCGACCTGCGCCAGCTTGATCATCTCTACCGGCGTCGGCGGCCTTCCCGCTTTCGCACGGAAGTCCGCCACCAGTTCAGATTTCCGGTTCTTGATGTCGTTCGCCCGCGAAGACCAGGCCGCCAACAGTTCCGGCGGGACGCCTTCAACCTCCCGCACCACCCGTTTCCCGACACCTTTGGGCACCTCATAGAACCGCAATCCGAGCGAGGCCGCGAGATGCTTTTCCAGCATCGTGTTGTAGTACTCCGACGCGCTCACCGCCGCCCGATACAGGACCGACCCGTGGATCGTCAACCATTTGCTTTTCCCTTTCTCGTCCTTGATCTCCACCTTGTTCGCCACCACCACATGCGTGTGCAGATCCGGGTCCCCGGCCCGGCTGTCACGGTGGGTGAACGCCGCCGCGACCAGCCCTTTGGGACGCTCGATCTTCGTGCCGTTCGTGCCCGAACGGGTGAACAGCGCCTCCCTTTCAATGTAGGCCAGCGTGGCTTCAACCGCCCGGTCGTGCGCCCTTTGGATGGCCAGCCTGGTCGGCTCCGAGCTGACCGCCCACAACGTCGAAACGCTCTTCACCGGCGAGAAAGTGAGATCAAATCCGGCGACCGCGCTGGTCTTCTGCCGTGACTGTTCGGCGATGAAACCGTGCAGCTCACGCTCATCAAGCGGCGGCCGCCGATGCTGCTTGATGAACCACTCGGTGGCGACCTCGTTGCGGACCCTCGCCCGTTCCTCTATCGGGGTTTCAGCGCGGGCCGGCTTGCCTTCCGCCCGGTTCGCCGCCTGCAGCCGGCGGGCGACTTCGATCCGGTAGTCGCTCACGTCATTGTCGTACACATAGTAGGGTTTGCCCAAGTGGCGCGCTTCAGCGATCCGCTGCTCCCACTTCGACTTGACGGGCAGAATCCCTTTGCCCTCGCCGATCTGCTTCTCAATCCCAGTGAAATCCACCTCCAGGACCCGCTCGTCGGCCAGCGGATGCTCACCATATCCGAACAGGTTCCTCATCTGCTCGGCGGTCACCGGATCTCCCGCTTCCAGCCCTTCGACGCCTTCCATCCCCGCGCCGATCCACCTTCCTGGCAGCTCGCCCTTCTGCGCATAGTAATCGTGCAAGCTGGTGTGGCCCTTCTCCGTCGAGTCCATCGCCGCCACCTGGCGCGTCAAATAGTCATAGCCGGACCCGGCGGTCAGCTTCTTCAGACTCATCATGGCGAAACATCTCCCTATACACCTTTTAAAAGGCAGCCAGACCGCCGAAGTGGGACACGCTTCGGCTGACTTCCTCCGAAATGCAAGAGGTGTGTGACGGTTGGGGCTTCCGATTGAGTCGTTTCGGGTGTTCGGGCTGGAAGGCTCGATGATGATGCTGTCGGGTGGTGTTCTGGTGGCGTTCTGGTCGTGGTGCGTCTAGGTGATCCGGGATGAAGGATGTCATGGTGCTTCAATGGTGCTGGTGGTTCTTCACCCGTGGTTCGTGCGACACGCCGGCGCGGGCATTGCCGGTTGTTCCGCGACGTGCGGCCTGCCAGAATTGTGTTAGTGGATGTCCATCCGGGACGTCCCCGTCTCCCTTGGAGGAAACATGAGTATCGCAATCGACAACATTGTCGCCGTAGTTGGCTTCACCAAACTCGACCATATCACCAACTACTCGCCGATGCTTGAGGGCTGGAAGCCCGGGGTCGGGCAGGACACCGTTGAGGTGAATCTGGGCAATGCGCCAGCCATGGAGCCGACCAGTGGGCTGGCGGAGCTTGTCTTCGAGGCTTCGAACATGCACAACTCCGGGCTGCCGTGGAAGTCTGCGCTTCATGCGTACATAGCTGGCTGTCTCGCTGGCAAGCGGAGCCTGTCGGTGGGTGACACTGTCGCGTTCTACTCCGGTGGCAATCTGGTGGCGGCATGGGCGGTGGAACACATCGGCTGGAAGGACATCACCGAGGCATACGAAGGGAGCAAGTGATGTCCGCCGCGCTGGCTTGGCGGTTCGCCGTCGATATGCCGGCACGACGAGCCGGCGGCGGGCGTCAACCCAGACAGTGACCCACTTCAGGATCCTGCCTGCCCTAACACAACTGAACACACCCCTCCCCTAAAGGGGAGGAGGGGCCAAAACAACCGCCCGCAAGGGCAGAAGGGAGTGGTCATGATGACCGCCAACACCACCAACGCCAACACCGACATCAACAACATGGTGCACTCAGAAGAGTGCGGCCACGTGATCAACATCTGCATCTGCGATCTCACTGCAGATGAGAGCCGCGAATACGCCCGCGCCTATGAACTAGGCATCGAGGACTTCGAGTCCGGTCGCGACTATGCCGCGACCGAGCTCGACCAAGGCTGGGCCGACACCGGCTACTACCAAGGCTGGATGTACGCATCCAGCAAATCGCCTCTCCTCTAAAGAGGAGGGGCCTAAACCAACCACGAGAGGAGGCGTATGATAACGCTCAATGCGGACAATGTCCGCTATATTGACGCGTTCTTGTACCGGGTGAGCAGGTCCACCCGGAACGTGGATACTCTCCCGCCCTGCGCGGGTGAGCCGGACGCGGAACAACGTCTATGTGCTGCGGAACAGCGAGACCGGAGAGTTGAAGCAGGTCGGATCTACATGTTTGGAACTCTTCCTCGGGGTGAAGCCTTCCGGATTGTGGGCGTTGTCCTACCGTGAAGAGTGGCAGAAGATTCTGGAGCGGCTTGCTGGCGGTGGATCCGGCAGCGGGCTGTTCATCACGGTGGCTGACGTGATCGCGGTCGCCCTGTCCGCCAGTGACGGCGGGAAGCGGTGGAAGGCGGGCGGGACCACCACGAGTGTTGTCAAGGAAGTGCTGCAGCAGCAGACTATCCAGTTCAAGCCACGGGATGCCGACTGGGATATCGCTAACGCGCTGTATGCCTCGATCATGGAGATTCCGCCAGTGGCTAGCTGGTATGACGGCCCAGTAGATGAGGTGGTGGCGGCGATGGCCGCTACCGTGGGCGATGACACGTTCAGCCAGAACATGCGGGCTTTGGCGGACAAGTCCATTCTCGTCCCGAAAGAACTGTGGGGCGTCTGCGCGGCTGGCGTGACGGTCTGGACTCGCAGCTGTAACCAAGATGCAGGGGCGGGTGGCCAGGCGGGGGGTGTCGGTTTCATCGGCAACCCGGGCGACAAGAAGGTGACCGTGTGGGCGACAGTCCGTTCGGCCCGCTGGATCTGCTCCTCGCGCTATCCGGGCGGCGGTGACATGTACCTGCACAAGCTGATCGCCGATGATGGCAAAGTCATCGTGTGGATGCACAGCAGCACTCCCAATCTGCCGCTGCGTGGTGGCGCGGATCGGGGCCTTTACAAGGATGGCGACCGGGTGCAGGTCCAGTTCACCGTCAAAGCGCACAAGCACTATGTGAAAACCGACATGGACGGCAACGTCCGTTTCGAGGAAGACGAGACGGTAGTGATTCGGCTCAGGGTGCTCTCCAACCCGACCTACATTGATGACGTTCACTCTTTCGTGGAACGGGCTGATTCGCTGCTCGCCAAGATCAACGCGGCCGCCACCAGGGAGGAACTGGACGGGCTGGAGGCCGAGGCTCGCCATCTGGGGGAGTACGGCGGCAACCGTGACAGGTTCGGATGGTTTTCCGTCAGCGATGATGGCATTATCACCTCGGGCGGTGAAGGGCCGGTCCAGAACAAGATCGCCGAACTCGCGATGGCTCTCGCTGCCCGAAGCAACGCGCTGATCCCACGAGACGCCTCGTAGCTGCTGCTGGCACTGCCGGTGACTGTCCCACTTCAGGCTGCGTGCCGCCTTATCTACGTTGTGAAGGAAGCTACTGGCATGAAACCTCGCAGACGGCGGACATCTGGATGGCGACACGCCGTAGCGCTTGTTGCCGGTTGTTTCACGAGGGCCACACCTGACAGAATTGTGGCCAGTGGAGATCCATCCAGGATCACCGATTCCTTGAAAGGACACCAACTATGACTCTCACCATCACCGACATGTTCTGCGGAGCGGGCGGATCCTCCACGGGTGCGATCCAGGTGCCCGGCGTCGAAGTGCGCACCGCGATGAACCACTGGGATCTCGCCATCGAAACCCACAACACGAACCATCCCCAAACCGACCATGTGCTCGCCGATATTTCGCAGACGGACCCGCGCTATGTGCGCGGCTCCGACATACTGTGGGCGTCACCAGAGTGCACAAACCATTCGAAGGCGAAAGGCAAGAAGAAATACTCGCAGCCGGATCTGTTCGGCGAGACGATCACCGAGGATGCGGTACGCAGGTCAAGGGCGACCATGTGGGATGTGGTGCGCTTCAGCGAGCATCACCGCTACCAGGCGGTGATCGTCGAGAACGTGATCGACATTGCCGACTGGGGCGACGACGACACTTGCCGTGGCGGCCTGTTCGATGCGTGGCTGTACGCGATGAAAGCCCTCGGCTACGACTTCCGGATCATGTCGCTGAACTCCATGCACGCGCAACTCGGCGGACTTCCCGCGCCGCAATCCCGCGACCGCGTCTATATCGTGTTCTGGCGCAAGGGTATCCCGGCTCCGGATTTGGAGCGGGTGGTTCGCCCGCAGGCTTGGTGCCCGTCGTGCGAGCAGGTGGTCGATGCGATGCAGACGTTCAAACGCCCAGGTTCAAACCGTCCGGGCTGCTACCGCGCGCAATACGTGTACCGGTGCCCTAAGCATTCTTGCCGTGGGCAGATCGTGGAACCGGCATGGCTGCCCGCGTCGTCGATCATCGACTGGACCAACCTCGGCCGACGGATCGGCGAGCGCACCCGGCCGCTGGCAGCGAAGACGATGGCGCGGATCAAGGCTGGCATCGACCGCTACTGGGCGCCGCTGCTGGTGGAGGCCGCTGGCAACACCTACGATTCCGCTGACCCTAAATGCCCGACCTTCGGAAAGCCTGGCGGCTACTACCGGGCGTGGCCAACCTCGGAGCCGGTACGCACCGTGCACACCAGCTCTTCTAAAGCGCTCGCCGTCCACCCGCTGCTGGTGCCGGTCGAAGGAAGGGACGGCAAGAACGCCACTTCGGCGGCGCTACCGGCCCGGACGATGACTTCCCGGAACGAGACGGGATGCCTGCTGCCACCTTTTATCGCCGAACTGCGCGGCGGCGGATCGAAGGCACGCCCAGCCGACGATCCGCTGGCCACCGTGTGCGCGGGCGGCAACCATCACGCCCTCGTGATGTCCTACTACGGAAAGTCTGCGATGCCGGTTCCTGATTCTCGGCCGCTGCCGACGGTCACCACGGTGGACCGATGCGCCCTCGTGATGCGGAACAACACCCAGCGCGGCAACCAAGCGTCAATGAGCACCCCAGCGTCGGAGCCGACCCGGACGATAACCACCACCGGGCACCAGTCGCTGCTGTCGGCGCAGACACCCACGATTGACGCCGAGGATGTGTTCTTCCGGATGCTCGAACCTTCCGAGATAAAGAAGGCAATGTCCTTCCCCGACGAATACACGCTGCTCGGGTCCAAGCGCGACCAGGTGAGGATGGCTGGCAACGCAGTCACCCCGCCGGCCGCCCGCGACCTCGTCGCCGTCGTCGCCGAATCGATACTCGGAGAAGCCGCATGAACACTGGACGGAAGGAGAACACGCCATGATGCTCAGGCAACTGTTTCGGGCAGGGCTGAGCAGACGCAACCCTGCGGTGGTCGTCAACCGCGAATACTGGATCGAAGTCATCGAGGCGCTGGTCGGCTTGTTGACCATCATCGTTACCATAGTCGCAACGGTGAAGATCCTGTGGTGACGGTGAGACAGGTGGTGCTGGCATGAGCATGAAAAGGTCGCTGGTTTGGTTGGCGGCTGTCTGCGCCACGTTGGCGGTGGTAGGCGGATGCAACCCCGGGCCGGGGTCGTCCCCGCCCGAGGTTACGGCTGCTCCGGGCGGGCTGTCGGGTGCGGTGGTGTCGGTTGCGGACGGGGACACGTTCACGATGATGACTTCAGTGGGGGAGAAGATCAAGGTGCGGCTTTTGGGGGTGGATGCTCCGGAGGTCGCTCATGGCGGCGACACCGCAGATTGTGGGGCTGACGCCGCCCATGATGCCCTCGAAGAGCTTCTTTCTGAGGGCACCTCGGTGGATGTCGTGTTCGACTTGCGGGCTGACCGGTATGACCGTTACGGCAGGGCATTGGGTTATGTGTCCACGGACGTGGTGGATGATGTGGCGTTGCGGCTGCTCGATGCGGGTTTGGTGGAGGCGTGGATTCCGGCGGGCGAGCCGCAACCGGAACGGTTCGCCGAATACCGGGAGGCGCAGTCGCGTGCCCAAGATGCGGGTGTGGGCGCTTGGGTTGGCTGCGACACGCTGGGGCGTTGATCGGACGGGGCGAATGGATGGCAGAATTGGGTACGCAAGAGGATTTCCGGCCAGGACTTCCCGACCATCCCGAAGAGGAGCAGCTAATGGACGCTGAGCGGCTGTTAGAGCAGCAAAAGTTTTCGCCGCGCGGATTAACGGTCGCCCGGATCGGTTTGGGGTTGAGTGTGAGCGAACTGGCCGCATGGGTGCCGGTGAAGATACCGTCGCGGATTTCTGAGATGGAGGCTGGCAAGCGTGATGTCTCCGATTTCGTGGTCCGCCGGGTGAACGAGTTGAGAACGTTGCGCACCCAACTGGTTGCGAATCTGTTCGAGTCGGCGCTTGCGCAGATCCACGAGGGTGTGCGTCCACAGTTCGACTTGCCCGCCACCAGGGAGGACTTCTGGGCCGGATGGCCGCAGTTCTACGGTTTGCCGCTGCAGATTTTGCAGATCGCCGCCGATCTGGCATCGGAGACCGTTTTCGAGGTGACGGGCATCCTGGTGAATGTCACTTTCGACGGTGACGAGATCCGGCCGCCGCATCTGCGCGCCCAACAACCACTTATCCATAAACCGCAACAGTCATAGACGGAGGAAACCATGGCAGTCATCATCGAGACGTTCGGCGTCCACTACAAGTGGGAGATTCCCAAGGAGTTGAAAGATCAGCTTTGGCTGGCGCACCGGCTTCGCGAAGACTTGGTGCAGATCCATTTGGACCGTGAGCAGGCCATGAAGGAGATGTGGTCTGGTTTTCCGGAGGTGGAGGCTGCCGAGACGGCCCTGGCGGCGGCCGAGGAGGCTGCGAAGGCTGCCGCAGAGAAGCTCACCGCCGAGAAGGTTCGCCAACGGACCAAGACCCCCGTCGGCCCGTGGGCCGAGCAGCTAAAGCAGGCGCGGGCCGATGCGAAAGCCGCACGGGTGGCCCGCCGTGAGGCGATCTTGGCGGCGAAACCTGATGCGGACCCGAAGATCGCGGAAATCTATGCTGCCGCCCGGGCTGCCGAGAAGGCCACCTACGGGCAGTATTGCAAGGAGGGGATCGACGGGATCAAGCTGTACCATGCGACGCACTATGATGTGCTCACCCACCATCAGGCGGCGGTTGACCGGGTTCGGAAACGCCGCGCGAACGGCGAGCCTGCCACCATGCGGCATCACCGATACGACGGCACCGGCACCATCGCCGTCAGCCTGAAGCTCTTGCCGGTACCGAAACGTGACCAGGTTTCCGACAACGACCGCAACCCGGCCGTCGTGGCGGCTCCTGCCGGCCGACATCGCAACGTGCTCCAAGTGCCGTGGATCGACCCCGAAGCATACGACGAGATGAGCTGGTCGGAACGCAGGCACGCAGGCCGGTTCACGGTGCGGATGCGCGCCGGATTTGACGCCGAAGGGAAACCGTTCTGGGTGGAGGCCCCGGTGCAGGCACACCGGATGCTGCCCGCTGACGCGGACATCGTGGGTGCCCGCTTGACGGTCCGCCGCAAAGGCGCGAAGCTGCGGGCCACCATCAACGTGACCGCCCGGGTCGCCGACGCCGACCCGGTGCCCATCAATGACGGGCCGACGGTCGCGTTCCATTGGGGGTGGCGCAAAGACGATGACGGCGGCATCACTGTTGCGCATTGGCGCGCTTCAAGCCCGCTGGCGGTGCCGCGCGACATGCGCGCCTTCTTCAAAGTGGAGGCGGGAAACACCTCCGGCACCATCTGCATCCCGCAACGGATCCTCGCCAAAGACCTGCTCGCACAGCAGCAGAAGGCCGACCGGGACAAAGCGTTCAACCAGATGCGCGACACCTTGAAGGAATGGCTGGACGCGCACGGTCCGGTTCCGGATCCGACCAGCCGCAAAGACGAAGAAGCACAGTTGACCGCCCAGGGTATCGAGATATGGCGCAGCGCCGCCCGGCTCGCCCGGCTTGCCCACGCTTGGGCGGAGCAGCCGCCGTTGAAAGGCTCCGAGCCGCTGGTAGAGCAGCTCGCCCAGTGGGCGCACCGCGACAAGATCACATGGTCGGTTTCCACCGGAACCGCATCACGTGCCCTTGGATTCCGCGACGACATTTTCAAACAAGTGGCCGCGATCATCGCATCCCAAGCCGGACAAGTCATTTTGGATGATTCTGACATCGCGCAGCTTGCCCGCCAAGAATCCGACCTTCCCAACGCCGTCACCGAGCCTGCCGCGCACCGGCGCACCATCGCCGCCCCCGGCACCCTGCGAGCGGCGATCAAAGCCGCCTGCGTGCGGGATGGCGTCGCCGTCAAAGAGCACGAATCCGCCGGGCTGTCCCGGACTTGCGCTAGGTGCGGCTGGACCAATCCCGCCGACCAACGCTGGCTCAAACCGACCGTCACCTGCGACAACTGCGGGCGCACATATTCGCCCGACGAAAACGCCACCGAAACCATGCTGAAAGCCGCATAGACGGCCAGCCCGACACAAAAACTCAACAGCGGAACCAGCGCAGCCACAAGCCAAAACGCATCCTCCTCAAGCGAACCCAACGGAGCGGGACCAAAGCTCCGACATGAAGCTTCTTTTGAACGTGACGAGGACAAGCGAACCCAACGGAGCGGGACCAA
>JAISTQ010000036.1 GCA_031272505.1 Propionibacteriaceae bacterium | reverse complement strand
CGAACTACTACCTGAACGCGAAGGTGTTCCCGCATCTGACGCAGCATTTCTACTCGTCGGGGCGGCTGAACACGCTGGAGTTGCTCGGCCTGTCGGTCTTCGGCAGCCAGCACGGCGCCGCCTTCAACGATGACGCGAACACCATCGCCGCCACCTTCAACGACTACCAGTACAACCTGAAGAACACCTGGTCGACCGGATTCGGCGGATCGGGCGCGCACCTGGCCTTGGAGGGCTACTTCCGGCAGGGCATCGGCGCCTCCACCACCAGCATCGGTGACGAGGAGAGCGCGTACACCGCCTCCGACGCCGTCCGCGAGGCCAACGCGATCCGCACCTGGAGAGTCACCTCCAAGGTGCGCAACATCAACGCCTCCGGCGAGTTCTGCCCCGATCCGGACGACCATCCGGGCGCGGTGGCGAACCACCACAACGGCGGCACCTTGGCCACCGGCAACGAGGCGGTCTTCGATCTGGAGGTCACCCGGCCGACGATCACCACCGTGAGCACCGGGCAGGGCCGCACGGCCACCTATGAGGCCGGGAAGTCGAACTTCACCAACGTGATCGGCGCGGGGGCCGTCACCATTTCGGACGCGGGCGTGAAAAAGCAGGTAAACGCCGACGGCGACCTGGAGTTCATCGGCACCGAGGACGCCGCCGACCGCACCGTGGTGCTGGTCCGCTACGTTCCGGCCACCGGCACTCCGACGGCTTGGGGCTCGATCACTGCCGTGGGCACCGACACCGCGCCCGGCAAGTACAACTTGGGCTCCGCCTCCGACACCGCGAACCTGGCCGCCTACCTGGCCACGCTCAACCATGGCGACACGGTGGAGTTGCTCTACACCTATGCGGCCGCCGACGCCGATCCGTCGCTGGTCGGCGAGCTGCCCGGTGACGGCGGTTCACTCACCGCCGCCGCCGAGAAGGAGTTGGGCGCGTACGCCACCCCGCTGCTGAAGACCATCACCATCGCGGAAACCTGGACGCTCTACTATGACGCGAACATCCCGTCGGACGCCACCGACGCGGTGCCGCCGATCCAGATGCCCGCCAACCAGACGGGCATTCCGCTGAACACCGCCTCTGCGGCGCTGGGCAGCCCCACCGGGGTGCCGGTGAAGGCGCACGGGACGTACACCTTCGCGGGCTGGTCGAACACCGCCGGGGACAGCGCCACCGTCGATTATTCCGCCACCGCCACCATCACCTCGGACAACGACAAGGCGGTCCACGCGGTCTGGACGTGGACGGCAGATCCGTCCTACACCGTCACCTACCACGCCAACTATCCGGCCGCCGCGACGGCCGGAGCCGGGCAGGTGCCCATCGACGAGCAGCACTATGCGGGTGAGACGGTGAGCGTCACCGTGATCGATCCGGGGGTGCCGACCCGCGCGGGCGGGACGTACATCTTCCTTGGCTGGAGCACCGACAAGGATGCCGGCTCCGCGATGTACACTTCGGCGCTGCGCATCTTGACGATGCCGCTGCACGACGTGGAGCTCTATGCCATCTGGCAGTGGAACCCGCTGTACACCGAGACCGAGCACACCGTGCGCTTCTGGAACGATTCGGTGGAGTTGACGGGCACCTACGCGAAACAGACCGTCAAGGACGGCAGCCTGGCCGTCAATCCGGGCGCGCTGCCGAACACCGAGACCCGCACTTTCGAGGGTTGGGTGTACAACGGCGTGCTCTTCGATTTCAACACCCCGATCACGCACGACTATGACTTGGTGGCGAAGTGGTCGGTGCAGAGCTATGTGCCCACGCCGACGCCTTCCGAATCGGAGAAGCCGCAGGCCACCCCGTCAGCTTCGGATGAACCCGAAGACGAGCCCGATGATGACGACGATGACCTCGCCTATACCGGAACGCAAGATCCCAGCGGCCCGCTGGGGCTCGCTGGGATCGTCGTGTTGTTGGGGACGGCGGCGATTGCTATTCGTCGTCGTCCGTAGCTGCTTCGGCGCCGTCCTCGGTGACCGGGACGAGTGAGATCTTGCCGCGATCCTGGATTTCGGCGATCTCCACTTGCAGCTTCTGGCCCACGCTCACCACGTCTTCGACGTTCTCGATGCGCTTGCCGCCGGCCAGCGCGCGGAGCTTGGTGATGTGCAGCAGGCCGTCCTTGCCCGGAAGCAGGGAGACGAACGCGCCGAACGGCATGATCTTGACGACCGTGCCCAGGTAGCGCTCGCCGACCTCCGGCATCGTCGGGTTGGCGATCGCGTTGACCGCCTGCCGGGCCGCCTCCGCCGCCTCGCCGTTCTCGGCGCCGATGTAGACCGTGCCGTCGTCCTCGATGGAGAGGTTCGCGCCGGTGTCTTCCTGGATCTGGTTGATGACCTTGCCCTTCGGGCCGATCACCTCGCCGATCTTGTCGACCGGGATCTTCACCGTGAGGATGCGCGGCGCGTACGGGCTCATCTCGTCGGGGCTGTCGATGGCTTCGCTCATCACATCCAGCAGCGTGTAGCGGGCTTCGCGGGCCTGCAGCAGCGCGCCGGCGAGCACTTCAGCCGGAATGCCGTTCAGCTTGGTGTCCAACTGCAGCGCGGTGACGAAATCCTTGGTGCCGGCGACCTTGAAATCCATGTCGCCGAGGGCGTCTTCCGCGCCCAGGATGTCGGTGAGGGCGACGTACTTGACTTCGCCGTCAATCTCTTCGCTCATCAAGCCCATCGCGATACCCGCGACCGGGGCCTTCAGCGGCACGCCCGCGTTCAGCAGCGCCAAGGTGGACGCGCAGACCGAGCCCATCGACGTCGAACCGTTCGAGCCAATCGCCTCGGAGACCTGGCGGATCGCGTAGGGGAACTCCTCGCGCTTGGGCAGCACCGGCACCAACGCGCGCTCAGCCAACGCCCCATGGCCGACCTCGCGGCGCTTCGGGGAGCCGACCCGGCCCGTCTCACCGGTGGAGTACGGCGGGAAGTTGTAGTTGTGCATGTAACGCTTGGTGGTCTCCGGAGCCAGCGTGTCGAGCTTTTGCTCCATGTCCAGCATGTTCAGCGTGGTGACGCCGAGGATTTGCGTCTCGCCGCGCATGAACAGCGCCGAGCCGTGCACCCGCGGGATGACGTCGACTTCGGCGCGCAGCGGCCGGATGTCCTTGACGCCGCGGCCGTCGATGCGGACGTGCTCGGTGAGCGTCTTGTGGCGGACGATCTTCTTCGTCAACGCCCGGAACGCGCCGGTGACTTCCTTGGTGAACTCCTCGGCTTCCTGCTCCTCGGGCTTGCGCTCGGCGAGCTCTTCCTGGATTTCGGCGAGCAGGGCCTCGGTGGAGGTCTCGCGCTCGGTCTTGCCGGAAATCGACATCACCACCTGCAGCCGCTCGGTGGCCACCTCGGCGACCAACTCGTAGACCGGCTCGGTGTAATCGAGGAAGACGGGGAAGGCGGCGACCGGCTTGGGCATCTTCACGGCCAGCTCGGCCTGCGCGTCGCAGAGCGCCTTGATGAACTGCTTCGAGGCTTCCAGGCCCTGGGCGACGACCTCTTCCGTCGGCGCGGTGCGGCCGGCGCGGACCAGATCCCAGGTGGCCTCGGTGGATTCGGCCTCCACCATCATGATGGCGACGTCCCCGTCGGGCAGCACTCGGCCGGCGACCACCATGTCGAAGGTGGCGTCTTCGAGCTGCTCGGCAGTCGGGAAGGCCACCCAGGTGTCGTTGATGAGCGCCACGCGGGTGCCGCCCACCGGACCGGAGAACGGCAAGCCAGCCAGCGTCGTCGACGCGGAGGCGGCGTTGATGGCGAGCACGTCATAGAGAACGTTCGGATTCAGGGCGAGGACGGTGACGATCACCTGTACCTCGTTGCGCAGCCCCTTCACGAAGCAGGGGCGGAGCGGGCGGTCGATCAGGCGGGCGGCCAGGATCGCGCCTTCGGAGGGCTTGCCCTCGCGGCGGAAGAAGGAGCCGGGGATGCGCCCGGCGGCGTACATGCGCTCTTCGACGTCTACCGTGAGCGGGAAGAAGTCGATGGCGTCGCGCGGATTCTTCTGCGCGGTGGTGGCGGAGAGCAGCATCGTGTCGTCGTCCAAATACACAGCGACCGACCCGCTTGCCTGCTGGGCAAGGAGGCCGGACTCAAAACGTACGACGTGCTTTCCGAATGGGCCGTTGTCAATGACGGCCTCAGTTGCTTGAATTTCTGGTGCTTCCATTATTGTCTTTCTGTCGTGGCCCGATCAACCCAACTAGCTGGCTAGCCGGTCTTCGATCGAAGCTCACGGGAAGTGACGCCCGGAAGCTACTACCGAGGACCGAATGGTGTCGGGCTCGTGGTTTGGGCCGCCCGTTTGACGGCCCTGAAATCTGTTTAGTTTTCCGCTTTCGTCAGCGACGCAAGCCGAGCTTGGCGATGAGCTGACGGTAATGTTCGATGTCGTTCTTGGCGACGTAATTCAGTAGGCGACGACGCTGGCCGACCAGCAGCATCAGGCCACGGCGGGAGTGATGATCGCCCTTGTGTACCTTCAGGTGCTCGGTCAGATGCGAGATGCGCTTGGTGAGCAGCGCGATCTGCACATCCGGAGAGCCGGTATCGCCCGGCTTGATGGCATATTCCTCAATAATCTTCTTCTTGGTCTCAGCATCCATAGCGCTGCCCTTTCTCTCGTTGCACGGCGCCCTCCTGCCTCGCGCCGGTTGGCGCACTGGTTGATCATGGGATCTTTCGGAGGGCTCTTACGCTTCCGCGGCCGATCAGACGGCCTTCCAACTCTACCCGAAACTATTCAGTGACGCAAAGACTTCAGGAACTCTGGATCGTCATCCGGCGCCAACGGCTCTGGATCCTTGCCCCAGCCGCCGCCGCCGTCATTGCTCGGCCTGCCAAACAAGAACCAGCACAGCGCCCCGATGATCGGCAACAGCAAAATCGCGAACGCCCACAGCCACTTCGGCATCGTCCGCACCTTTTCCGCATCCGCCTGCGCCAACTCAATCAGACAATAGATGTCCAAGATGATTGGAATCGCAAACACCAAAAACCGCGGCATGTCCGCCAGTATACGCCCATGTGGTCGCTTCGCTCGGGCTAGCGTTTTATGGAGGTGAGGGTGGCGTAGGCGGCGTAGCCAATCAGGATGATGGCGACGAGGATGACGATGAAAGGTTTGGAGAAGTCGGAGTATTGGAGGATGTTGCCGAGCCAGGGGACGGTGTAGGCCAGCTTGGCGCGGAGTTGCTTCTCCATGATGGGGGGATCGGAGGCGGAGTTGGCGTCGCCGCGGGTCACCAGCAGCTTTTCCCCGTCGGTCCCGATAGACCAACCGACGGCGCGATGGGTGACGAGCGTGTCGTCATCCGGATTCGGCATGAAGGTGACGACGTCGCCGATGGAGATGTCGTCGAAGCCATCGACGGCGTAGACGACCGCGATGTCTCCGGGGTTGATGGTCGGCTGCATGGAGCCGGTGAGCACCGTCAGGGCGGTGCCGTGGTTGAGCGCGGGAATCACCGCGAGCACCAGGCCGATCCCGAGCATCGCCAGGATGAGCAGGGTGGCAAACCACGAGATTACCCGCTTCAGCACCGAGAAACGCGGCCGCGGGGCGGTCTCGCTCAGTGCCCGACGCGGGGCTTCCATGGTGGCGGTCGACATCTGATTCCTCTGCTTTGTGTTGCAAAACCCAGGTGGTCAGGTGGGGGCGAGGGCTAGTCGCCCCCACCTGTACCCCCCTGTATAGTGTGCAAACGATTTGTTTACGGTTTACGAGACCGTCTGCTGCTCCAGGCTGACCTTGATGGCCGACAGGTCGAGGGCCACATTCACCTTCTCGCGGTTCTGGGCTGAGAGCGAAGCCCGCAGTGACAAGACATACTTGCCGCTTGTGGTCAAGTTGGCCTTGCTCAGCAGCGTCCCGGCGGTACCGATGGTGTCAGCGCCGAAAGACTGACTTTCCGCGACTGTGCTGGATACGGTGTTACCTTCGTCGTTCAACTTGTAGACGCTGTAGGCGAGCGAGTATCCCTTGGAAGCCAGATCGATGGTGCCCGAGGTGGTGGCCAGCTTGAACTGCGCCTGCATGTTAGTACCCACCAGAGTGACGTCCACCGGAATCTGCATCTCAATGGTGTCCGACGGGACCGCCTTGAACTGCGAGATGTCTGGAATGAGGGTGATGTTCGACTTGCCAAAGGCGTTGTCGTTACCAGCTTTCCACGAGTAGTACTTGACACCTCCGGCGCCAACTGCAACGTCCAAGTCACCGTTGGTGATCGTGCCCAGACTCTGATTGAAGCCCGCAGACCAGTTTGCAAAGGTGGTGCCACCCAGCAAAAGTGCCACGCCGGCGACGCCCGCGATGATAGCCTTGACACGGCGACCCCGGCGGCTTGCCTCCGTATTGGGAGAATTGTTCATAGTGTTTCCTTTCGTACCTCTCAACGAGGGTTGGCAGCCGGCGGCCGCCTTTTTATGTTCCGCCATACACAACGCCCCCAAATCCCCGTTTATTCCCGTTTATTCCCGTTTTGTGTTCGCTTCGCTCACGCGCTCTTGACGCGCTCCAAATGCCTTCGGCATGTCGCGCGATGTTCGGCTTCGCCTGTCAGACTCAATCGTCACGTGCGAATGAGCTTGCGCTCGCTCTCCCGCTCCTCAATCGTCTGTTCGGCTTCGCCTGTCAGACTCAATCGTCACGTGCGAATGAGCTTGCGCTCGCTCTCCCGCTCCTCAATCGTCTGATCCCCGAGCGCAGCGAGGTCAATCAGTGGGTGATGGTGACGCGGATGTTGAAGGCCAGGTCGGGCTCGTCGCGGGGGTCGATGACGACGCCGGCGCGCCATGAACTGGTCTCGGTGTAGTCGTTCGCGGAGGTGTCGGCGACGGGCGCGGTGGCGGTGGGCGCGTTGGTGCACAGCGCGACCACGGTGCACGTCGGATTGAGCGTGGTGTTGTAGTCGTTATCCCACACCTCGACGATGCCGGTGGCGGTGTTGGTGTACGTCTCCGGGTGGAAGTTGACGGCCAGGCACCAATACTCGGTGGTGGTCTTGCTCTCCCCGTAGTCGGTGCTGATGCCGGTGTAGCTCTGCAACATATCCGGTTGCTCGGCCAGGATGGAAAGCGCGCCGCAGCCCCTGGAGTCGGTCACCGGATAGAACATCAGATCCCGGCCCCAGTGCGATCGCGATAAATCAGGCAGTTCCACCGAGTAGTCGAACCCGAGCGTGCCCGCCGTGGCGCCCTGCACCCGGAAGAGCTTCGTCCACACCACGTTCCCGTTGCCCCCAGCGGCGATGTTGGCTTCCATCGCATCTTGGATCACCAGCGCGTCGTCCGGGGTGAAGGGAACGGTGAGCACCGAATTGGAGGACGTCACCGTGCCAATCACCGCCGCGGTGTTGTCGAGCAGCTGGATCTGCACCGGCTCGTAGTTGACCGACCGCGACGGCGAGATTATCCCCACCGACCACAGCGCCCAGGTGGTACCCACCGCGAGCGCGGACGACAACACGGCCACCAGCAGCAGCGTGATGACCGGGCCAAAAAAGCGGCGTTTCGGCGCGATAGCGCGTTTCGGAAGAGCCATCACGTCACCGTCCGATGCGTCACGCTCAGCCGGAAGCCGGCATACGAGGTGGAGGTGGACGCCGCGAACGGAGCGCACCTCGGCAGGGGGTAGTGCTGCACCAGCAGGTATCCGATGGACGACGGCTGCAGTTGCTTGGTGTAATCGTCACCGGTGGGCCGCGTCTCGATCACGGTCTGCAAGCTGGTGTTCAGCAGCTCATAGGTACCCTTCGGTTGGTCGCTCGGCCAGCTGATGGTGAGTTCGGGCACCAGGTTGTAGCCCTTCGCCGTCACCATCACTTTGGTGGTGACGTGCAAGGTGGCGCCATCGCTGCACGGGTTCACCAAGTCGTCCAGGCTGTCCAGGTCTTCGCCGTTGACGATCAGGTTGCTCTCCGCGTCGCGCACTTCCCAGAAGGTCTGGGCGACGCCGAGATTCAGGTCGCCATTGTTGACCGCGGCGAGGTTCGGCGTGACCGAAGCGTTCCAGAGCGCATAAGTAGTACCGGCACTGGCCACTGCGATGGCGGCCAGTGCGGTCACGAAGTAGAGCAGGATGCGTTTTCTCATGTGCCCGCCTCCGGATACACGCGGCCGCTCCAGCGGCAGGTGGTGGAGCCGCCGGGGGCGACGGCCACCGAGCAGACCACTTGATTCGGGTCCTGGGAAGTAGGCATGTGGTCGTCGGTGACGTTCACGATCAGGCTCTCGGGAATGGAGGTGCTCTGGTTCGTCACCGTGTACTCCCAGTAGACCGCGTCGCCGTCCCGGAGCACGGCGTCCACCGGGATCTCCACGCGGTAGTTGGAGTCGGTGTAGGCCTTCTTCACCACGGTATAGGCCGGCTTCGCGCACTTCACGTCGGGGACGTACACAGCCGTCGAATACTGGCTCGACTGGTACACCTTGTCCGCATACGAGGTCACCTGGGTGCGCAGGTACTTGCCGGCGACGTCTTTCAATAGGAAAGTGAAATCCATCCCGGCGGTGGTGGTGTCTTTGATCACCTGCGAGGCGATCGGCTGGCCCAACACGCCCTCGGTCTCGGAGGCGTAGACGTCGATGACGTAGGGAACCGGCGTCGTGGAAGACACCCGGAGGAATTCCACCTGCGCCCAGCAGGCGTATTGGCTGTAAGCGGCCTCGACTTCCGCCGACGCGTTCCAGGTGTAGACCTGCTTGTTGGCCTGCCCGTCCAGCACCAGGTAGCGGGCGGAGTTGAAGGCGTTCGCTGTATCGGGGTTGACGTTCTCACCCTGGAAGTACGGGTGCTCGGAGCCCTTCGCCGCGTGCGCGTTCGACTCATAGAACTGGTTGTACTGCACCCGCACCCCGCCGGTATAACGCAGGTAAATCGCCGGGCCGGTGTAGTTCTTGAAAGTGTTGCCCAAGATCTGCAGGTGCGAATCCGGAGTGGACGTCCAGGTGGTGTCGTTTATCACCCCGCCCTTCCAGAAGATGGCAGTCTGGTTCACCGGGGTGGACGCGGTGGTGTTGGTGAAGGTGTTTCCCTTGATCAAGCTGGTGTGATTGGCATCCAGAAAGTAGCCGCGGGTGCCGACGATCAACTGGCCTCCGTAATTAGGGCTCGTAGCGGCCTCCGCGATGGTGATGTAGTTCGAGTCGAAGGTGTTCAGAGTGATCTCGTACCAGAAGGCGGTGGCGTTGTAGAAACCCACGATGGAGGTATAGCCCACGTTGGACAGAAATCTGTTTGACGTAAGCGTCACCTTGGAGTTTTTTTCCGTGTTGTTCGTCGCGGTGAGGAAAGAGATGATGGAGTTGGCGCTGGTGGTGATTTTTTCGAAGGTGTTGGACGTCATGGTGATGTTGGTGATCGCCGCCGAGCCGAAATTGATCCCCGCCACGGTGGTAGTGATGACCTGAAAGATGTTGGACGTCATGCTCAGATCCGAAACCGTCGCCGAGCCGAAATTGACCGCCGACCCGGTGGCCGTGATGTTCTGCATGGTGTTGGACGTCATGGTGAGCGTCGCGACCTTCGCCGAAGCGAGGTTGATCGCAGACACCGACACCTTGGTGTTCTCGAAGGTGTTGGACGTCATGGTCACGTTTTGCACCGTCGCCGAGGCGAAGCTGATTATCGAGTACACCGAGGTGTCCGCGCTGGAGCCAAAATAGTTGTTGCTCAACGTCAAGCCGTCGACGGAGGTATTCGCCGAAGCGAGGTTGATGGGCAGCATGTCCAACTTGAACTTGTCGAAGCGGGAGTTGCTTACGGTGATATTCGTCAGTCTCGTCGTTCCGGTGGCGTAGATGCCGGAGTTGTAGCAACTCGACGTGTCATTGGTGGCGCAGGATCCGGACAAGCCGGAGTACACGTGGAAGTTGTCTATGGTCATGTCGGAGACGGAGGCGGAATCAAAGACGATGCCGTAGCCGTTCACGACGCTGGCCGAGTACAGATGGCCGGTCGCCCAGTTCTCCACCCGGATGCCGATGTTCATCCTGCCCTTTGCATGGCTGCCCTGGATCACCATGAAGCGCTCCGGGGCATAGTAGTTGTAGCGCCACGAGGGCCAACCATCCGACCACTTGAAGGAGTCGGTGGCCAGATACACTTCCGAGGTGCCGTTGATGAACTCCAGATCCGTGGCACCTGGGCCGATGATGATGTCGGTCTCCGTGGCGTGCAGCCCGTTGATGTTCTTCACTTTCACTTGGCTGCCACGCATGTAGAACGTGGAATAGTAGATGGCGTCGTTCCAAGTCGAGATGCCGAGCTGGCCTTGAAAATCGATTTCCAGCCACGCGGTGGCGCTGGTGAACGCGGTCGCGATGTCATAAGCCGAGCGGCCATCCTCGGCGTCATAGTCGCCGCAAGTCGGCGTGGTTGCGGCCTCGGTGCACATCAGGTCGGAGTTGGCCGTCGGATTGATGTTGATCGCCGGCGCGCCCGCCGTGTTCCGGTACGCTCCCTGACATGTCTTGGCGTTCGACGCGAAGCAGCCCTCCGTTTTGTAGTCATTCGCAAACTGTTTGACGTCGATGGTGATCAGCGTCTTGATGCTGGTGTTGTACGTCTGGGTGAGCGCCTGCCGCAGGGTGCACTGGTTCTTCCCCGACGGATCGTTATCATTCGGATACTGGTTGAAGTCGACACAATAGATGGTGCTGGAGGCCGGGTACCCCGGATTCCCTTTGTACGAAAAATCGTTGATCTGGTACACCACCTGGAATTGGGCGTAATCCGGCGCCGCCGCCTGTGACACCGTCACCGTCGGAGCCACCATCGGCACCAACAAACTGCACAGCAAAGCCAGCGGCCACAGCACCGCCATCCCAACTCGCCTCGCACATATCACACCAACCCAAACGCCTCCCACACGTCTTTTATTCCACGGGTTATTGTGGTCGCTTCGCTCCCGCGTTCTTGACGCGTCGGAGTGCCTACGGCTTCCTCCGCGATGTTCGGCTTCGCCCTTCAGACTCAATCGTCACGTTCGAATGAGCTTACGCTCGCTCTCCCGCTCCTCAATCGTCTGTTCGGGCTTCGCCCTTCAGACTCAATCGTCACGTTCGAATGAGCTTACGCTCGCTCTCCCGCTCCTCAATCGTCTGGATCCCCGACGTTCGTC
>JAISTQ010000027.1 GCA_031272505.1 Propionibacteriaceae bacterium | reverse complement strand
CGTCCACACTTTTGTGAAATCAAGGGGTTTTTGGAAAGTGTGGACGGTTTCCTCCGGATCCGGTGGGACGGTTGAGCGTAAGCGACCCTTGTTCTGCTTGTTTGATGGTCCACACTTTTTGAAAACGGCCATTTTTGGGCAAAGTGTGGACGGTGTGGGGGTTTTGCCGCAGGCTGGGTTGGGAATGGTTTTCGCGCGTGCGCCCATCATCCTGGCTGGGCTTTTCTGCTTCCGGCAGCTTCTCTTAGGGGTCGGGTTCCTGACAGTTTACGCGCTAAGGTCTCCGCCCTAACCGGGCTCCGCCCCGCGCGGCAAACGACGACCCTCCGGCTATTGCCTCGGGCCGCCGTTTCTCGAAAGTGGCCGGGCTGGTCGTCCCGCAAGTTGAATGGCCGGGCTGGACGGTCGGCCGCAGGTTCGGCGTCGGGTGCCAGTCGGTGGCTAAGTACCACAACCCCGCTATTGAAGATCTTCATAAAACAAAGCAGCAAACACAACCACGAGCACCGAGGGTTGTGGGAGGTGGGACGACAGGCGGGTGGGCGGTGGCCGCCCGCGAAGGCGAGTGGCAGGGTGACCACGGGTGAACGCCCGCGGACTCTTCGTCCAACGCGGGCCGTTAGTAGGCCATGGGGAGACGGTTGGCCCGCGCGTGAGGGCAGCGACACCGAAAAGAGGGGGTGAAGGGGTGCGGGGGAGAGGGGAGCGGGGGAGGCACGAGTGAGCAAGGCGGACGGGAGAGGGGAGCGGGGGAGGCACGAGTGAGCAAGGCGGGCGGGAGGGGGGAACATCTAGTAGGCTGGTCGTTGTATCAGGCACAGGCCCATTTTTTGGACAAATGTGCAGGAATGACGCCCATCAAGGAGAGAAAACATGGCGGTTGTTGTCGGAATCCCGACGAGCTCCGATCCGAAGGAGCGCCGCAGCCCAATCGTTCCCGACGTAGTCAAGAAGCTGAAGGCTGCAGGTGTAAATATCGTGGTGCAGAAAGGGGCCACCGAAGGCGCCTATCTGGACGAAGAGACGTTGACGGACGTCTCCTGGGTGGATACCACCGAGGAGGTGCTCGACGCGGCGGACGTGCTTTGGGTGATTGGCCCCCCGAGCGATGAGACCATCGACAAGATGCGCGAAGGCACGGTGTTGATGGGCCTGCTGGCTCCGTACAGCTCCAAGGAGCGGGTGGAGAAGCTGGCCGCGAAGAAGATCACCGCTTTCGCGTCCGAGTTGATCCCGCGGATCTCGCGGGCGCAGTCGATGGACATCCTCTCTTCGCAGGCGTCAGTTTCGGGCTATCAATGCGTGCTGCTGGGTGCGGCGCGGGCCCCGAAGTTCTTCCCGATGCTCACCTATGCAGCGGGCACCATCCGTCCTTCCCGGGTGTTGGTGATCGGCGCGGGTGTGGCCGGGTTGCAGGCGATTGCCACCGCGAAGCGGCTCGGCGCCATCGTCGAGGCCTATGACGTCCGCGCGGAGACGAAGGAACAGATCGAATCGCTGGGTGCCAAGTTCGTGGACACCGGGGTGAGCGCGTCGGGCACCGGCGGCTACGCCCGCGAGTTGACGGACGAGGAGAAAGCCATCCAGGCCGAGAAGCTGGCCAAGGCCGTCGCCAACGCGGACGTGTTGATCACCACCGCGGGCGTGCCGGGCAAGAAGGCCCCGCTGATCATCACCGAGGCGATGGTGCTGGGCATGAAGCCGGGCGCGGTCGTCATCGACCTGATGGCCGAAGGCGGCGGCAACGTGTTCGGCACGGTCGCCGGGCAGGACGTGAAGGTCGGCAACGCGCAGATCTACGGCCCGGTGAACCTACCATCGCGGATGCCGATCCACGCGTCCGAGATGTACTCGAAGAATCTGCTCAACTTCATCAACCCGATGCTCACCGAGGGCCTGCTCAATCTGGATTGGGAGGACGAGGTGATCGCCGGGGCGGCGCTCACGCATGACGGCGAAGTGAAGCATCCGCTGGTGAAGCAGGTGCTGGGGCTCTAGGAGGAAACATGACTGAGGCAACAGAATTTTTGGCAACCTATCTGGGGCAAGCCCCGGATCTGCTCTACATCTACATCTTCATCCTCGCGGCCTTCACCGGCTACGAGGTGATCTCGCGGGTGCCGGTGATCCTGCACACCCCGCTGATGTCCGGCTCGAACTTCGTCCACGGCGTGGTGCTGGTGGGCGCGATGTTCGCCCTGGCCTACGCGGAGACGCCGCTGCAGTACATCCTCGGCTTCCTCGCGGTGCTGCTCGGCGCGGCGAACGCGGCCGGCGGCTATGTGGTCACCGAGCGGATGCTCGGCATGTTCTCCACCAAGAAGAAGGCCGAACCGGCCCCGGCGGAAGCGAAGGAGGCGTAAATCATGAGTGGAACACTCGAAGGCTTCGGCTTGTTGTTCTGGGTGATCAGCTTCTTCTATGTCGCGGTCGCCATCCTGTTCATCCTCGGCTTGAAGAAGATGTCTTCGCCGGTGACGGCCTCGGGCGGCATCAAATGGGCCGGCCTGGGCATGGTGCTGGCCACGTTGGTCACCTTCTTGATTCCGGCGCAGAATCCGCTGATTCCCGGCTTCGGCCCCTTCTCCACGAACACCCCGGTGCTCTTCGCCGGCGAAAAGTGGCTGAACTTGGTGCTCATCATCGTCGCCATCGCCATCGGCGGCGGGCTGGCCGCCTATCTGGGCAAGGTCGTCAAGATGACGGACATGCCGCAGATGGTGGCGGTCTACAACGGCATGGGCGGTGGCGCGGCCGCGCTGATTGCGGCGGTGGAGTTTGCTGGCGGCAACGTGCATTCGACGCTGGTGGCCATCCTCGCGGTGCTCGGCTCGCTGATCGGCTCGGTGGCGTTCTCCGGCTCGGTGGTCGCCTTCATGAAGCTGCAGGGCATCATGAAGAAGACGTTCCGGCTGCCGGCGCAGAACGCCTGGAACATCGGTCTGGCGCTGGTCGCGGTGGTGCTGGCCGTGCTGATCGTGGTCTACATCGGCGAAGCTTGGGTCACTTGGCTGCTGATCCTCTTCTTCGTGCTTTCGCTCTTCCTCGGCGTGATCCTCACCAGCCCGATTGGCGGTGCGGACATGCCGGTGGTCATTTCGCTGCTGAACGCCTTCACCGGCCTCGCGGTCGGCTTTGAGGGCTATGTGCTCGGCAACCCGGCGCTGATCATCGCCGGTATCGTGGTCGGCGCCTCCGGCACCTTGTTGACGAAGCTGATGGCCAAGGCGATGAACCGGCCCATCAAGAACGTCATCTTCACGCCGATCACCGGCGAAGCCCAAGGCGGCGAGATCGAGGGCTCGATGAAGGAGATCCAGGCGATGGACGCCGCCGCCGCGATGCGTTACGCCGAGAAGGTCATCATCTGCCCCGGTTACGGCATGGCGGTCGCCGGCGCGCAGCACAAGGTCTGGGAGATGACGAAGCTGCTCGAAGAGGTGGGCGTCGAAGTCAAGTTTGCGATCCACCCGGTCGCCGGCCGGATGCCTGGGCACATGAACGTGCTGCTGGCCGAGGCGGGCGTCCCGTATGACATGATCTTCGATCTGGACGAGATCAACGACGAGTTCCCCACCGCCGACGTGGCCTTGGTGATCGGCGCGAACGACACCGTGAACCCGGTGGCCCGCACCGACAAGTCCTCCCCGATCTACGGGATGCCGATCCTGGACGCCGACAAGGCGCAGCAGTGCATCGTCATCAAGCGTGGCCAGGGGACGGGTTACTCCGGCGTGCAGAACGCGCTGTTCTTCGCGGACAACACCTCGATGCTCTACGGCTCCGCCCAGCAGGTGGTGGCTGACGTCATCGCCGCCCTGAAGACGCTCGTCTAGTCGGCGAGCGCCTGGGCCGCCTCCAGCAGTGAGGTGACGATCTCCGCTTCGGGGACGGTCTTGATGACTTCCCCGTGTACGAAGATCTGCCCTTTGCCGTTGCCCGACGCCACACCCAGATCGGCTTCGCGCGCTTCGCCCGGGCCGTTCACGATGCAGCCCATCACGGCGACCCGCAGCGGCACCTTGAAATCCGCGAAGGCGTCGGTGACCTGCTCGGCGAGCGTGTAGACGTCCACCTGGCAGCGCCCGCATGTGGGGCAGGAGATGATCTCCAATTGCTTCGGGCGCAGATCCAGCGACTCCAGGATTTTGACGCCGGCCTTCACCTCTTCGACGGGCGGGGCGGACAGCGAGACGCGGATGGTATCCCCGATGCCCTCGCTCAGCAGCACCCCGAAGGCCACCGCCGACTTCACCGTCCCCTGCAGCGCCAGCCCGGCCTCGGTGACCCCGAGGTGCAGCGGGTAATCGCACCGCTCGCTCAAGAGCCGATAGGCGGCGATCACGGTGAGCGGATCATGGTGCTTCACCGAGATCTTGAAATCGTAGAAATCCACCGCCTCGAACAGGCTCGCCTCCCACAGCGCCGATTCCACCAGCGCTTCGGCCGTCGGGCCGCCATACTTGGCGTAGATCCGCTGATCCAGCGAACCGGCGTTCACCCCGATCCGCAGGCTCACCCCCGCGGCCGTCGCCGCCTGGGCGATCTCGGCCACCTTGTCGTCAAACGCCTTGATGTTGCCCGGATTCACCCGCACCGCCGCACACCCGGCGTCAATCGCCGCAAACACATAGCGCGGCTGGAAATGGATGTCCGCGATCACCGGAATCGGGCTCTTGGCCACCAGCGCGCCCAAGGCGTCCGCGTCCTCTTGGTTCGGCACCGCCACCCGCACGATGTCACACCCGGCGGCCGTCAACTCCGCGATCTGCTGCAGCGTCGCATCCACGTCATGCGTCTTCGTGGTCGTCATCGACTGCACCGAAATCGGCGCGCCACCCCCCACCAACACCTTCCCCACCCGGATCTGCCTCGTCGCCTTCCGCGCCGCAATCACACTCATACCCCCGAGTCTAATCGTTCCGTGTCTCAGAATCGGCGTTCGCTTCGCTCACACGCTCTTTGTCCTCCCCAATGCCTCCGGCATGGTCGGACTGGATTCCCGGGCTTCGCCCGAGAATGACGGGGAGGGGTCACACTTTCACGTCATCCTTGACGAACGTCGGGGATCCAGACGATTGAGGAGCGGGAGAGCGAGCGTAAGCTCATTCGAACGTGACGATTGAGTCTGAAGGGCGAAGCCCGAACAGACGATTGAGGAGCGGGAGAGCGA
>JAISTQ010000026.1 GCA_031272505.1 Propionibacteriaceae bacterium | reverse complement strand
TCGCTCTCCCGCTCCTCAATCGTCTGTTCGGGCTTCGCCCTTCAGACTCAATCGTCACGTTCGAATGAGCTTACGCTCGCTCTCCCGCTCCTCAATCGTCTGGATCCCCGACGTTCGTCGAGGATGACGTGAAAGCGTGACTTGATGCCGGAATGTGGACGAGTGTATACACGCGGATACAGGATGTGCTAGGGTGTGGGCATGAACACTTTCACGCTCGTGCCCGTGGGGGGCCGTTGGCTGTGTTGTTGTTGTCGGTAGAAACTGTTCGCGGCTGGTAGTACCGAGCCGTTTGAGCGCCCTTATCCATCTCATCCAACAACTTCGCGCGCCCACGCGCCCACAGAAAGGCAACCATGAAAACCACACTTACCGGACGTTTTGCGTCCTTCGCGCTCGCGGCGGCGCTGATCCTCGGGGTCAGCTCCGTGAGCCTACCCAGCGCGGCGGCCCCGGTCGCCGACACCGTCTATCCGCCGTCCACTTCGACGGACTACATCACCGCCAAGTTCGGCTTGAGCACCCACGTCTTTGACGTGGTCACCATCGAGCGGCTCACCAAGGGGGTGCTCGGCCAGGACGGCAATTCCGTCATCCTGCTCGGCTCGCCCAAGAACGCCACCACCAAGGCCACGTTGAAGTACATCAACGAGGTCGCGCAGAGCTGGAACATCTCCAAGATCTACTTCTTCGACCCGAACATCGCCGGCGAGAAAGGCGCGGACATCACCGATGTCAGCAGCGGCCTGCCCTACGCCTCCCGCACCGACGACACCAGCAAGCGCATCTGGCAGGCGTTGCGCACCTACGTCGGCTCCGGCACCGCCAACTTGCAGGGCGCGCGGCTGAAGTACATCGACGCCACCTACACCTCCGACGACACCTACCTGTTCGTCTACAACCGCAAGCCGGCGGGCAGCATCGTCGATGCGGCCACCACCATCAAGGGCGACCTGCTCATTGACGGCACCGGCTTCACCGCCGCCGACTACGACGACACCCCGGCGAACTCGGCCAACATCGCCACCTTGAAGGCGGACGTGGCCCAGGTGTTCACCGACGCGGGCTGGACGGCCTCCACCACCGACGAGACGTTCTACGACCAGTACCACTGGTTCTCCGCCTCCGGGGCCTGGACGTCCACCGCGTTCACCGGCGCCACCATCGACTACTACGCGCCCAGCCGGGACGACTTCCATGTGGTCCAGGTGACGCAGCCAGAACTCGTCAACATTTTGCACACACCGGGCACGCACAACATCTTCGTCTCCGGCTCCTGGTGCGGTGACTCGCGCGCGCTCGCCACGTACATCGTGGAAGCCGCGAAGAACGCCAACGAAACTGTCTACCTCTTCGACTTCCGGCTCTCCGGGGGCATCGGCGACACCAGCGCCTACAGCGCGCTGCGCAATGAGGTGACGGCGGCCGCCGCCGGTGGCGCGGTCTATTCCGGCCTGGGCTTCATCGGGGCCGAGCTGGTCACCTTGCTCGCCCCGTTCAACTCCGGCACCGTGAACGCGCTGCAGCAGTACTATCCGGACGGCGACATCACCGCCGCCCCGGTCACCGCCACCCAGCGCAACTTCCGCTCCCCGTTCCTGGTGAAGTACACCAAGGGCAACGACAACCTCAAGGGCCAAGTCGTCAAGGAGTGGGTGCACCAGACCCAGGAGTGGGAAGCTCCGTACAAGGTCGCCAGCGGCTACGAGGCCGGGCAGGTGCCGGGCGCCTTCCTCGATTACGAGGTGAGCACCGGCGGCACCAACCAGTTGCAGAACGCCAAGGGCCGGGCTTCGCTGGCGGAGTTCTTCGGCCAGCCGTCCGTGCACACGCTGAGCGGCTACAGCCCGTCCACCACCATTTCCACCAACGTCTCCAGCTCCGACAACGGCTGCGGCGACGACAATGATCCGTTGAACGACCTCGGCGAAGACACGCTGATCCCGAACCAGGGGACCGACGCCTACGACGTGGTGAACTACGACATCACTATCGAATACAACCCGACGAAGGCGGCCGATCCGGATTCGATCACCGGGCAGACCACCGTCACCGCGACCGCGCTGCGCAAGCTGACCACCATCGAGCTGGACTTCCGGCAGTTGGCGGTGGACAAGCCGTTGGTCACCCTGCAGGTGAACGGGACGAGCGCCGCCATCAGCCAGATCACCCAGGTGAATGACGACGAACTCGACTTGCAGAAACTCGTCATCTATCCGGCGACCGCCGTGGAGGCGGGCCAGGAGTTCGAGGTCTATGTGCCGTACACCACCGGCATCCTCGACACCTTCGTCGGCGGTGGCGGTTCGCCGCAGGGCTTCTTCCAGAGCATCGGCGGGGCGAACATCGTCGCCATCGGGGAGCCGCTCGGTTCCACCTACTGGTTCCCGAACAACAACACCCCCAGCGACGGCGCCACCTACACCGTCACCTTGAAGGCGCCCAGTGGCTACACCGGCATCAGCGCCGGCCGCCGGATCTCCCGCACCACCACCCAGTCGGTGTGGCAGATCACGCAGGACACCGCGCCGTATCAGGTGTTCGCCGCCATCGGCAACCAATACACCACCATCGGTGGCAACACCGCCCAGAAGCTCACCTTGAGCGACGGCCGTCAGATCGAGTGGTTCAACTACGTGAACACCGACATCTACAACGCCAACAACAACCGGGCGCGCGACAAGGTGGACAGCTTCACCCATGAACTGCCGAAGTACCTGCAGACCCTGGAGAGCATCCTTGGGCCGTATCCGGGCGAGTCTGCCGGCTTCGTCTTCGACAATCTCGGTGACGGCCACGGCTCCCCGGCCTCTTGGGGCGCGGTGGAGACGAAGGACCGCCCGTTCTTCACCTCCACCTCGATCACTTCGGAGCGCACCTTCATCCACGAGTACGCGCACCAGTGGTTCGGGGATGCGGTGCGGATCGCCGCCTGGGAGGATCTGTGGCTGAACGAGGGCTTTGCCACCTACGCCACCGACCTCTACTACGAAGCCACCCTGTCGGGGTATGACGCGAACGCCAAGTACCTCAACGTCTACAACAACACCGCCGCGAACCGGCCTTGGTGGGGTTATGCCCCGGCCAAGATCGCGACCGAAGGTGATCTGTTCGGCGGAGCCTCGTCGGCCTACAACCGCGGCGCTTTGGCGCTGGCCACGCTGCGGGTTTCGGTCGGCGATGACGACTTCTTCGACATCCTGCAAGGTTGGGTCGCCAACTTCCAGGGCCAAGCCGCCACCACGGCGGACTTCGTCGAGTTCGCCGCCGACACCGCCAACGTCGATCTGACGCAGTGGGCCGCCGACTGGCTCTACGGCGAGGTCAAGCCCGCCGCCTGGCCGACGCTGCTCGAAGAGAACGAGCCCGAATACCCGTGGAGCGAGACGGCCACGCCGACCACCGGCGACTACATCGCCGACGTCTATGACGAGGTGACGGCCGGTCACGTCTTCGAGAACGTCACCACGGACCGGCTGCTCGACATCCTCTCCACGAACGGCAACTGGTACATCCTCTTCGCCGGGCCGGAGCACGCGGCTTCGCACGCGCTGCTCGCCACCGTGAACCAGCAGGCGAAGGCGGCCGGGATCACCAAGATCTACACCTTCGACCCGTACCTGGACGGCTACCAGTTGGACACCACCTTGGCGAACGGGATCACCGACGTCACCGGTGGCACCTCGGTCAATCTGGGCGGGACGGCGAAGATCTCGGATGTGTTGACGCTGATCAAGAACCTGCTGCCGAGCGCCGAATCGGCGGCCGGCGGCCTGCTGGACGGCTATGCGGGCGACACCGCGCTGCTGTTCAACGTCAACATCACCGACCGCAAGAACGTGGAGACCGGCAAGACCGTCACCAAGCTGGCCGAAGTGCTGGACGCGGACGCGCTCAAGTTCGCCCACGACTTCGGCTCGGTGAAGACGGACACCGCCGCCGCGCTGGCCGCCGCCTTCACCGGCAAGACCAGCTCGGTGCGTTCCGACTACGAGTTCTTCAAGCGGCTCTACAACGCTTCGGCGTCCTACACCGAGGGTTCCACGCCGTCCGCCAGCCGGATCGGCGCGCCGGTGGAGATCTTCAAGGACTCCGATTGGCCCGCCGGGACCACCTTCCCGCTGAAGGCCATAGATATTAAGGAGTTGTACAACCTGCTGAACTCGCCCGGTGAGTTCCCGATCCTCTTCGCCGGCCAGGGCTGCCACAACACCCAGGCGATCATCGGCGAGGTGGCGCGCCGCGCCAAGGAGCTGGGCACCACCGTCTATGTGGTGGACTTCGCGCTGGATTCCAACGTGAAGTTCGGCACCGGCGACGCCATCGACACCGCGCTCGGCAACAGCGCCACCGGCGGCCTGTGGGTCCGCAACTCCACGACGGCCACCGCCGCGCCCTACCGCTACGGCTACTCGTATCTGTACGGCAAGCTGGCCGAGTACTTCGGCGAGAACTGGGTGACGGAGAACAGCTCCAAGCAGAACAACTCCATCGCCTACTACTACAACGCGGTACTCGGGGCCGACCTCACCGTCAACCCGTATTCCGAGACGTACAACCCGGCCACCGACACCCCGAACGCCAAGCGTTTGCAGGTGCCGACGCTGGTGCGCTACAACAAGGACGCGGCCGATCCGGTGGTGGCCACCTGGCTGCACGAGAACCGCGCCGACTCCGACGGGGTCTCGCCGGGGACGTACACCGAGTACATGCTGGAGTTGGCCTGGGTCTGGCAGACCGACCTCGCGGTGGAGAGCACCGCCCGTTCACGGGACGGGCTCACCAACGTGGAGTTCGCCGCCGAGGCCGTGGCCGCGCTCGACAACGTGCTGAAGCCGAACACCAAGGTCGTCCACTCCTTCACCACCACTTCGGTGCCCACCATCTCCGGCGATGCCGAGATCGGGGCCACCTTGGAGGCGTTCTGGGACGACTGGAGCCACGCTCCGGCGTTCAGCTTTCAGTGGCTGGCTGACGGGGTCCCGATTGCCGGGGCCACCGCGGACACCTACACGCTCACCGCGGCTGAAGGAGGCAAAGTGATCACCTTCGCGCTCACCGGCTCACTGGCCGGCTACACCGAGACCACCACCACCTCGGCGCCCACCGATCCGATCGGGACGTTCGAATCGGCTCCCATCCCGGTGGTCTCCGGCACCGTCAACGTCGGCGACACCCTCGGGCTGAGCACCGGCGAATGGCGTCCGGGCGGCACCTTCTCCTTCCAGTGGAATGCCGACGGCGTCCCGATTCCGGGGGCGACGGCCAACACGTACACCATCACTCAGGCGGACGTGGGCAAGAAGCTGTCGGTGACGGTCACCGTCACCCGCGAAGGCTACGTGACCACCTCGCGCACCTCGGAGTTCACCGCGGTGGCCGTCGATCCGAACGCGCAGCCGTCGGAACCGGACGGGACGTTGAAGAGCTTCCCGACCACGCCGACGCCCACAGTGACCGGCACGGCCAAGCTGAACAGCACCGTCACGGTAGCGGCTGACACCACCGGATTCCCCTCCGACGCGACCGTCACCTACCAGTGGTACCTGGACGGCAAGCCAATCTCCGGGGCCACCGCCGCCTCCTACAAGGTGACCAGCTCGGCCGTGGACAAGAAGCTGTCGGTGGCGATCACCGTCTCGGCTCCCGGCTACGCCACCGTCACCACTGAGAAGGTGGTTTCCACCAAGGTCAAGGGCAAGGCGTTCACCAAGGCGCCGACCCCGAAGATCAAGGGCACCCGGGCGGTCGGCAAGAAGCTGACGGCGGTGCGCGGCACCTGGAAGCCGAGCGCGGGCGTCAAGTACAAGTACCAGTGGTACGCCAATGGCAAGGCCATCAAGGGCGCCACCAAGAAGACCTACACCCTGAAGAAGGCCCAGAAGGGCAAGAAGATCAAGGTGAAAGTCACCGCCTCGAAGACCGGCTACAACGCCAAGTCCAAGGCTTCGAAGGCCACCGCAAAAGTCAAGTAACAGCTACCGGGCTGCCCCAGACCGACCTCTTACCCACTGGGGCGGCCCGGCCAACCAAAGAAGAAGAAAATGGAACTCGATTGGCTCTCCATCGCCGCGCTCGTCGTGGTCGTGGCCCTCTACGTGGTCATCTATGTGCTGCGCAGCAAGAAACAACTCAACTTCACCTTCACGATCCTGGGCGCGCTGCTTGCTGGCGTCGTGGTCGGTGTGATCTTCGCGGGACACACCGATTGGATCATCCCGTTCGGGAAGATCTACGTCACCGTCCTCAGCGCAATCGTGATGCCTCTCATTGCCGTATCAATTCTCAGTGCGGTTACCTCGCTGGGCTCAGTGAAGCAACTGCGCGGCATTGGGGCGCGATCCGTGGGCTGGTTGTTGGGGACCAATCTGATTGCCATTGTGCTGGCCCTTGGGCTGGGGCTGGCCTTCGGGGTGGGAGAGCACGCGGATCTCTCCATTGAGGGGGTGGACGCGGCGAATTTCGAAGCAGCCACCCCCTCCGCCTTGTCAATTATCGTCGGTTTCTTCCCGCGCAATATCGTTGACGATCTGGCCTCCGACCACATCATTCCGGTGATCCTCTTCTGTGTGCTGATCGCGGTCTCCTATGTGCTGGTCGCCCACCAGGAGGGGGCGAAAGTCCGGGTCTTCAAGGACCTGGTCGAGGCGACGAAGGCAGTGATCTTCAAGGCCGTCACCTTCATCATCGAGTTGACGCCCTACGCGGTGCTCTCGCTGGTGGCGGTGCAGGCCTCCCGCGGGTTGGAGAACACCGGGATCATCTGGTCGCTGCTGGTGTTCCTGCTGGTGGCCTTCCTGGCCTTCATCATCGACACCTGGGTGTTGAACGGGGTGCTGCTTTCGGTGTTCACCAACGTCAACATCTTCAAGTTCTTCCGCCGGATCGTGCCCGCGCAGGTGATCGGCTTCTCCACGCAATCCAGCGTCGGGACGCTGCCGGTGACCACCCGCATCCTGACGGAAGAGATTGGCGTGTCCCCGTCGGTGGCGAACTTCACCGCCCCACTGGGAACCACCATCGGAATGCCCGGCTGTGCCGGCATCTGGCCCATCCTGACGGCCATCTACGGCATCAACGGGCTGGGCATCAACTACTCGCTGAAGGACTATCTGCTGCTGGTGGTGATCGGCCTGTTCGTCTCCATCGGCGTCGCTGGCGTGCCCGGTACCGCGACCGTGGTCACCGCCTCCGTCCTCACGGCGGTCGGCCTGCCGCTGGAGGTGATGGTGCTCACCATCCCCATCTCCTCCATCGCCGATACCGGCAGAACGGCCACCAACATCACCGGGGCGATGGTCGCGGCCACCATCGTCGCCTACGAAGAAAAAGAACTGAACGTCTCACCGCCGGACGCGGACGGGGAACCGCTCGATGAGGCTGCCGATGCGGCCGACGCGGAGGCCTTCCCCGAGGCGCTCACCGGCGAATCTTGCCCAATCTAACCATCACTACCAAAAGGAAAACCATGAAATCCGCATCCCGCGCGCTCGCCGCGCTTTTGACCTTGGGCTTCGCGCTCGCTCCGATCACCGCCGCCCCCGCTTACGCTGGCGAAGACTACGAAAAGTGGGAGGACTGCGACTGGGACGGCTACGACGACCACACCGGCGTCAAAGTCCCGTGGGTGGGCTTTGACGGCACCAAGGGCGACACCCCCGCCGGTCCGTCCAGCTACTCGCAGACCGGCAAAAAGAAGGCCGAGGAAGAGGCCGCCGCCAAGGAGAAGGACTCCAGTTCTTCAAGCTCGTCGAGTTCGTCATCCTCGTCGTCTTCGTCATCTTCGTCGAGTTCGTCGAAGTCGAGCGCCACGCCGACGCCGACGCCAACGCCCACCGCGTCCACCAAGACCAGCGCCACCGCCACCGCCACGTCGAAGCCGAAGCTCTCCGCCGCCGCCTCCGCCTCGCCGTCCAGCACCAAGAAAGCGAGCGCCACGCCGAGTGCCACCAAGAAGGCCACGGCCACCCCGAAGCCTTCCGCCACCCAGGCGTCCGCGACGCCGAAACCGAGTGCGGCGGCCACTACCGCTGAGCCGACGGCCGAGCCCACGGAAGACCCGGTCGTCCCGGCCACCGACACCGCCACTGAAAGCGCCGTGCCGCTGATCGCGCCCGCGGAAACCGCCACCGGGCTCATCGAGACCGAATCCGCCACGCCGGATGCCAGCCCGGAGGAAACTCTTTCGCCGGAAGAGTCGGAAACCGACGCGGGCGGGGTCAACCCCGGCATCTGGATCCTGGCCGGTTTGGGCGTCACCGCCGCGGTAGCCGCCGGAATCGCCATTCCGATTCGGAAACGTAAAGGATAAAACTGCGCATTATTGAACACCTTTAAAAACGCTTCCCCGGCGGAGCTGAATAGAATATGAGAACCGGTCTCATTTAATGGAGCCCCCTGCTTGCAACTCACATTCCGAAGGGATAGAGTCACAGATAAGTCTGATGGCGGGGGGCCAGCAGGCGGTGCGTCCGTCCCTCTGGCAACCCTTTGCCTGAAGACAGCCCAATTCAGAGCAAAGGAGCTTCTACATGGCAACCATCTCCCGGTCGCGTTTGGCTCGTTTGACGGCGTTGGGAGCAGCATTCGCAGTAGCCGCCTCCATGGCGCAACTGCCCAGCGTCGCTTCCGCCGCCCCAGGCGATTTCGAACCGCGGCCCGAATATTCATTTAGAGATCACACGGTAGACGCCGGAGATCGCTTGGACGACATTCTTTCCCGCTTGACGCTGGACGAGAAGATCTCCATGGCCTCCTCCGCGGCGACTATCTCCCGGCTGGGCATCAGCGGTGTGCCCGGCGGCGGTGGCGGCGAGGCGCTGCATGGCGTCAGCGGCTCACCGTCCACGGTCTACCCCGTACCGCTGGGCTTCTCCCAATCCTGGGATCAAGACCTTTTGTTCACCATCGGCGAGAACATGGCCACTGAGGCTGGCGTCAACGGCTCGTTGGCCGCCCCGGTCACCGACTTGATGCACGATCCGCGCGCCGGCCGCAACTACGAGTTGCTCGGCGAGGATCAGCACCTGGTCGGCACCCTGGCCGAGCGGATGGCCACCGGCGAATCCAACCGGACGAGCGACAACGGCTACTTCCGCGCCTCCCCGATGCTGAAGCACTTCCTCGGCTACAACGTCGAGGTGAACCGCCTCTGGCTGAACACCTCGATGCCGGAGCGTTCCCAGAAGGAATACTTCAACCTGGCCTTCTACTATCCGATTGCCGCCGGCGGCTCGAAGACGTTCATGAACTCTTACCCGCTGATCAACGGCAAGCCGATGAGCGTCAACCCCGTCCAGGGCGAGGCCCTGCGCGAGTGGACGCCGGATTATCCGGGCACCGGCCACTACGAGTACTCTGACGGCAACGACTACGGCTCCGGATCCTCGATGTTCGTGCACTCGCAGCGCTTCTTCGGCGACACGCCGGAAGGCCGCGCGCTGGGCACCGGAGAGTCGATCCGCAACGGCCAGTCCTCGCTCGGCTTCCGCGATTACGGTTCCACCACCCAGTTGGTCTATGACGCGCTGGCCCGTGGCAACGTCACCGAGGCCGACATTGAGGACAACGCCCGTCGTCAGCTCGCCTTGGCGCTCCGCGAAGGCGCCTATGACGGCATCGAAATCCAGGATCCGTACCTGCTCGCCTACGACGGCACCACCACCCGTTCGATGTTGGTGAACGATCACCGCGTCGACACCCTGCGGGCCTCGCAGGAGCAGGTCGTCTTGCTCAAGAACGACTCCAACACCCTGCCGCTGAACGGCTCCTCCGTCACCTCCGCGGTGCTGGTGGGCGCGCTGGGCGAGCAGATCGGCCGCAACAACTACACCGCTGGCGACACCTATCAGGTCTCCATCCTCGACGCGCTGAAGAACAAGCTGGGCGACACCAACGTCTATTGGGATCGCGCGCTCGACACGGTGGCCCTGAAGGCCTCCAATGGCCAGTATCTGAAGTCCGATCCGAACAACGTCTATGCGGGCCCCGGCTCCTCCACCGCGGGGAACAACGCCATCGCGGCGACTGGCGGCACCACCACCCCGACGCTGAGCGACACGGACAAGCTCTACCAGTTCTACGACTATGGCCAGATGTACCAGTTGCTGCGCGCCAAGTCCAATGATCTGGCGCTGCAGGTTCCGCACGTGCTCTCCGGCGGCACCATGGCTGGCCAGTTGGTGAACAACACCTATCTGCCCGGCCAGGGCACCAACGCGGGCGGCTTCTCCTATGTGGCCTACCAGCACATGCGGGTCATCGACACCGACACCCCCGGCAATGTGGGCATCTACAACCTGATCGCCGGCGATGGCGGCAACAACCCCTACGGCGAGACGGCGATGGCGTACGACCAGGACGATGAGGACACCAACAACGGTTCGTACCTCTACGTCGACAGCACCGCCGGCGACGTGGTGAAGGCAGATGTGGCGGACGGCCATGTCGGCCCGGCCATCAACGAATGCCACACCTTCATCGCCAGCGCGAACATCACCAACGAGGCTCCGTGGGACGATCCGCTCACCTGCCCGAGCACCAACCGCACCATCGACAACCTGCCGGCCGACCATGAGTTCGGTTGGGACGTCGTCCAGTCCTCCACCCAGGCGATCAAGGCCCAGGTGGACGCGGCTCCGGCAAATGCCCCGATCCTGTTGGTCGTCGGCTATGACGAGTGGTTGAACGCCCGCGAGGCCATCGACCTGATGGAGACCGGCCTTTCCGACCAGCAGATCCGCAACATCGAGTACCTCACCGGTATTGACGCCGGTGGCGCTCCCGGTGTGGATCCGTCGGTGGGCACCCCGCTGAACAAGGACATCATCCTGATCGTGAAGACCTCCTCCCCGATGGCCATCGGCCCCGAGGTGCAGGCGAACTCGCGCGTCAAGGCGATTGTCGAGATCGGCAACTCCGGTCAGGAAGAGGGCCCCGGTCTGCTGTCGACGATGTTCTCTGATGGCTACTCCATCAAGACCCCGTCGAACTTCTATCCGAAGTGCTCGCTGTACACCAACCATGGCGATTACAACACCGCCACGAACACGTACGCGAGCAACGCCTACTGCGCCACCGGTGGCTCCTTCACCTCGTATCCGGGTTATCTGGATGCCAATGGCAAGATCGAGTTCGAGGCTCCGGCTGGCCGCTTGTCGTCCACCTGGTACACCGACGTCACCGACATGGTCGGCGCGTCTGAAGACCATCCGCCGTCCTCGTTCCGCTACCCGGCGTACGACGAGACGCTGAATGACCAGTTGTCCAACCTGAACGGCTCGGTGCCGATCGGCCTGAATGTCAACGACATCGTCAAGGGCGGCCGCACCCACCAGTACCTGGATGCCACCGCGCATCCGCCGCTCTATCCGTTCGGTTACGGCCTCACCTACGGGTCGATGACGTATTCCGATCTCGCGGTGAGCGCGCTGGCGAACGGCAAGTTCACGGTTTCCGGCAAGGTCACCAACAACGGCACCGTCAAGTCTGACGAAGTCGTCGAGATCTACTCGCGCTTCGCGGGCACGCCTTCGCGCATCCAGCAGCCGTACCAGAAGTTGATCGCGTTCGACCGCATCCAGGACATCGCTCCGGGTGCGTCGGCGAGCTTCTCCTTCACGGTCGACACCGTCACCACCATGGCGGTTTGGGATGTGGAGGCGCAGGAGTACATCCTGGAGCCCGGCGTCTACAAGATCATGGCGGCCCATTACGCGGGCGAGCCGGTTGCGGCCGGTCAGGCGGTTTCCGTCGATTTGACGGTCACCACCTCCAACGGTGGCCAGGCTGCCGCGCAGCGCAACCTGGGCAAGGCGCTCACCAAGGCCGAGTCGTTCGACGACTACTCGAACATCTCCGGCGACCTTGAGGACATCGAGCTGGTCTCCGAGTCCGCCGAGTACTACGGCCCGACCGTGGTGCAGATGCGGGCGAACGGCGGCTGGCTGCTCTTCAAGGATGTGCAGTTGAGCGCGGGCGGGACGTTCTCCGTCAAGCTCGGCTCGGATCGCGCCGCGACGGTGGAACTGCACGCGGTGGCTTCGGGCGCTCCGGCCCCGGCGCTGGGCGCGTCCTCGAAGATCTCCTCGGTCACCATCAGCGACACCCGTCCGCTCTCCCTTGAGTGGGATCCGGGCGTGAACACCGCTGCTGGCCAGGCGATCGGCCCGATTGCGGTCCGCAACGAGACCACCTTCGGCACCCGGCAGTATCCGAACTCGCCGAAGGGCCTCGCGCAGACCAATTCGGGCAAGTTCTTCGCCAACCAGGTTCCGTCCAACGTCACCAGCACCAACGCCTATGTGGAGCCGGTGATGGAGGTCAAGAGCGCGGCCACCACGGCCACCGCCGGCACCTATGACGTCTATCTGCTCACCTCGGATCGCGGCGTTCGCTACGAGTGGTTGAAGGTCAGCGCTGCCGCGGACACCACCACTTCGATCTCCGAGATCTACAACCCGGTCGAGGAGTACTCGATCCGCGAGGCGAACGGCAAGATCGATCTTGACGCCCGCTTGGTCCCGGAGACGTCCACCTCGGCCGTCACCTGGTCCTCGTCGAACCCGTCCATCGCCACCGTTGATGCGAACGGCATCGTCGCCGCCACTGGTACCGCCAATGGCACCGTGACGATCACCGCCACCTCCAACGGGCAGTCGAAGTCCCTGGACGTGCTGGTCACCAACCAGCTCACCTCCAACAAGGTGACGATCGGCGGCGTGGCCCGCACTGTCGGGTATCCGTGGTTGGCGCAGGCTGGCACCACCAGCCAGGCGATCACCGCCAAGCAGGGCACCACCCAGGTGACCATGCTCGCCACCGGCCTCTTCTCCGAGGAAGCGAACGGCTTCTACCTGCCGGGCACCACGCTCACCGTCCCGCCGACTTCGGTCGATTGGACGGTCGTTGACGAAGGCTCCACCACCAGCTATCTGGCGACGATTAACGCCAATGGCGTGGTGACGGCCTCCGGCATGGCCGACGGCAATGTGGTGGTCACCGGCACGTTGCAGAGCAACCCGGACATCTCCGCTTCCCGGACGATCCTGATCTCCGGCCAGAAGACGGGCACCAACGCCTATACCTGGGTGCAGGCGGAGAGCTACGAGACCACGGATTCGCAAGGCCCGGCCTGCATCGGCATGTCCTTCTGGGGCATGTGCTTCGGCACTTGGGCGATGGGTCCGGCCACGGCCACCAGCACCTATGCGGCTGGCGGCAATGAGGTCGGCTCGGCGATGACGTATTCGGCCAACTCGATGACCAGCTACGGCAACATCGACTTCCGCGATTACGAGCAAGAGGATCTGGGTATCCGCATCAGCGCGTATCCGGGTTGGGTTGAGTCGCCGTCCTGGTTCGGCAACCCGCCTGGCTGGGTGCCGATGGTGATTCCGGATTCGCTCGGTCAGCCGTATCACATCGAGATCTGGGCGGACGCTCCGTCCGCCTCGGTGGGTGGCATCAAGATCGCGGACGTCACCGGCACGCTCGGCACGGAGGCGAACGTCTACGAGACGGTCGTCACCCCGGCGCTGGCGTCGCTGTCTGGTATCCACGAGATCTTCGTGAAGACCGACACCGCCGTCAATGTGAACTGGCTGCAGTGGACGACGAAGGATTCCGTCCTGGATCGTCTGAACGAGGACATTGCCGAGGCCGAGAACTGGTCGCAGGGCAACACGCCTCCTGGCGTCTGGGCTGATTTCCAGGCCGCGCTCGCCGCTGCCAAGGCGATTGCCGCGCAGACCCCGGCCGCTTCGCAGGCCGCGATCGACAAGGCCGCCTTCGAGCTGGAAGGCCTGCTGGATTCCGTGGGCGCCACCAGCGTCTCGACGGCGGGCCTGAACCAGTTGCTCGGCGTGGTCAACTCCCTGGATCAGGCGGATTACACGCCGGCTTCCTGGGCCACCCTGCAATCGGCAGTCAGCGCCGCGCAAGCGCTGTTGGCTCCGAACGCGAAGCCGAACGCGGCTTCCATCGCTACGGCGGTGGCGGGCTTGAGTTCGGCCGTGGCCGGGCTGCAGCCGATCGTGCTCAGCACCTACGTCCCCGCCACTCCGGCAGAGACGTTGACGAAGGTGATCGCGGAGTTGAAGAACAAGCTCACCGATCCGACGCTGTACACCGACGATTCCTGGGCGAATTACGCCAAGGCGTTGGATGCGGCTTCGACAGTGGCCAACAACCCGGCCGCCACCCAGGCGGAAGCGGACAAGGTCTATGCCTCGCTGTTCAGCGCGGTGGCGAACTTGGTTCCGAAGGCCGCTTCGCCGGCCACCCCGGTTGATCCGGACGCCGGCAAGGTGAACTTGAGTACGTCGACGGTGAAGGCTGGCTGGCGCGCTTACACCGGCAAGCAGGTCAAGCCGGGCTCGATCTACGTGAACGGCAAGAAGCTGGTTGAAGGCACTGACTTCACCTACACCTCGCTGGGCACCAACAAGGCCATCGGCAAGGGCACCGCGACGATTACCGGCATTGGCAACAACACCGGTACCAAGTCGGTCACCTTCAAGATCGTCCCGAAGAAGTCGAAGATCACCAAGCTGGCGGTCGGCAGCAAGAAGCTGACGGTCACCTGGAAGAAGTCGTCTTCGACCGAGGCGGTCACTGGTTACGAAGTTGCCTACAAGGTGAAGGGCGCCGCGTCCTTCAAGACCAAGACGGTAAAGGGCGCCTCCAAGGTCTCCCTGGCCCTGACCGGTCTCACCAAGGGCAAGCAGTACGTGATCAAGGTCCGCGCCTACAAGACCATCTCCGGAGTCAAGTACCCCGGTCCATGGACCCAAAAGACCTCACTCAAAGTGAAGTAAAACTTAATCCCGGAGGGGCAGCCCACCTGGGCTGCCCCTCCCTGCGTCTTCACCCCTCCCAACCCCTTCCTCCCGCCCCACTTCGCGGGCCAGGCTTCTCACCATGCACACCTAACGGCCCGCGCCGACACACCCACGCCTCCCGCACCCCCTGTGGGAACCCGAAACTACTCAATAGATTGCAGAATCGGCCCTCTTCGGAAACGATTGAGTGGTTTCAGGCCGAAAAACGCCAGTTTTGGGCCTTTTCGAGGGAAAAATCACTCAATCGTTTTCAAAACAGGCGTTTTCGGTCATCCATTGAGTAGTTTCGTCCCCATGCCCGTCTTTCAGGCCGTTCAGATTTGAGTTCTTGTACTTTCTGTGGACGTGTCGCAACCACAACTCAAATCTGAACGCCGCAGAACACCCGTCCCCTCCCCCTTCTCACTCTCCCCCTTCACCCCTCACCCCCTACCCTTCACCTATCCCTCTCTCTTCCCCTCACCGCTCGCTCCTCGCCCTTCACCCCTTCCCCTTTCCCTTTCCCCCTGTCCTCGCGGTTCACTGGCCACGCCCTTCGCGGGCCCGGCCTCTCCGGCATGGCCGCCCAGTGGCCCGCGTCGGCCATCGTGTTCAGGTTTTCCTCCAACGTGTTGTGTTGCGTCACCGTCCACACTTTTGTGAAATCAAGGGGTTTTTGGAAAGTGTGGACGGTTTCCTCCGGATCCGGTGGGACGGTTGAGCGTAAGCGACCCTTGTTCTGCTTGTTTGATGGTCCA
>JAISTQ010000035.1 GCA_031272505.1 Propionibacteriaceae bacterium | reverse complement strand
ATTGGCCACGTGAAAAACGTAGCACACCAATGGGCGCGGTTCAATGTTCTCCCGTATTTTGGATACATAACAGTTTCATAAACATGGTGGTCGCTACGCTCCCACGTTCTTTGTTCGCTTCAGTTAGGAGGGGATTTTGACGAGGAAGAGGCGGGCGGAGTGGAGGTCGGGCCAGAGGCCGGTGAACTCGAGGCCGACGAGGGTGGCGGGGGGATAGGTGTAGCGGATCAGGGCGAGGGCGGCGCGGTCGGAGTAGTCGTTGGCGAGGTAGCGGACGAGTTCGGCCACGCCGGGGTGGTGGGCCACCAAAGCCACCGTCTTGATGTATTCGGGGACGGACGCCAGTTCGGTGCGGATGCGTCCGGCGGCCGAGTTGTACAGGGTGGCGGCTTCGGTGAGCGGGGCGTCCAGGCCCAGCAGCTCGGCCGTCTGCCGGGTGCGGGTGGCGGACGAGCAGATCACCCGCTCCACCCCTTTGTCGCGCAACACCTCCCCTTGGCGCTGTGCCTGCCGCCGCCCAAGCTCCGTCAACGGCCGCTGCATGTCGCCGACATCCGGCCCGCCCCAAGCGGCCTCAGCATGACGCATGAGGAAAAGGGTACGAATCAGCGCAGACACGCCTCCAAGGTACCCACCCCGTATTACAACCGTTTTGCGCTCCCGACTCACTTTTCCACCGGCTTGACGGAGAGTGCGGCACGACTGCGCGGGCAAGGGCTGGATGGATATGATGGTGGGCATGGATGAACAGCCGCTGAATATTGGGGTGATTTTGGCCGGGGGGACGGGAACCCGGGTCGGATTGAGCATTCCGAAGCAGTTGATCAAGGTGGCGGGAAAGCCGATCATGGAGCACACCATCGAGGTGTTCCAGGATGCGGAGCTGATCGACGAGATCTATCTGATCATGCATCCGGATTATCTGGATACCGCGAAGACGATCGCGAAAAAGTACCCGAAGATCACCAAGATCCTCTCCGGCGGGGAGACGCGCAACGATTCCACCCACGCCGCGCTGGACGCGATGGCGGATCTCGATCCGGCCACCAAGGTGCTCTTCCACGATTCGGTGCGCCCGCTGCTCGACATCCGGATCATCAACGATTGCATTGACGCGCTGGATTCTTACGACGCGGTGGACGTGGCCATCCCCTCGGCGGACACCATCATCACGCTCAACTCGTCAAACGAGATCTCGGCCATCCCGGATCGCTCCACGCTGGGCCGCGGCCAGACGCCCCAGGGCTTCCGCCTGGGGGTGATCCAGCAGGCGTACGAGCTGGCCTGGCAGGATCAGAACTTCTCCTCGACGGACGACTGCGGCGTCGTCCACCAGTATCTGCCGGATGTGGCGATCACCGTGGTCAAGGGCGCGGATCAGAACATGAAGATCACCGAGCCCATCGACGTTTTCATCGCCGACAAGCTCTTCCAGGTGGGCTCCACCGCCCCGCCGGCCGGCTCTGACGTCGGCTCCTACTTCCAGAAGCTGAACGGCAAGGTGCTGGTGGTGATCGGCGGCGGCTACGGCATCGGCAAAGACATCGTCACCATGACGAGCGGCTTCGGCGCCTGGACGTTCCCCTTCTCGCGCAGCTTGACGGAGACGCACGTGGAGGACATCGACGAGGTGGAGGCCGCGCTGAAATCGGTTTACGAGAAGACCGGCCGCATCGATTACATCGTGGTCACCGCCGGGTTGCTCAACCGGGGCCCGCTGGCGGAGGTGCCGCTGGAGGAGATCACCAAGGGCATCCAGGTGAATTACATGGGCCCGGTGAACGCCGCCCGCGCCGGCTACAAGTATCTGAAGGAATCGCACGGGCAGTTGATCTTCTTCACCTCGTCCTCGTACACCCGCGGCCGCGCGGACTATTCGATCTATTCGTCGTCCAAGGCGGCGGTGGTGAACCTGGTGCAGGCTTTGGCGGACGAGTGGTCGGCCGACGGCATCCAGGTGAACGTGATCAACCCGGAGCGCACCGCCACCCCGATGCGCACCAAGGCTTTCGGCGAGGAGCCGCCGGGCACGCTGCTTTCCTCGCAGGCGGTGGCGTTGACGACCATCGACGTCCTCCTCTCCAACCTCACCGGCCACGTGATTGACGTGCGCCGCATCGAGCCGCCGCGCGGGGGCATGTCCCGCACCGAGTTGGAGGCCGCCCGGATCGCGATGGCGCTCACCCAGGCGCAGCACGAGCGCACCGACTTCGTCTAAGCGTTGATGCTTAGGCGTCAGCCAAAAGCTCGACGAAGCGCCAGGCGTGGTCGTAGGTGGTGTACGCCCGCGCCGCAATTTCGCACTCGGCCCGGTGATCGGCTGTGTAGGGGAGCAGCTTGACGATCTCCTGGGCCAGCGACGCCGCCCGGTCGTCAACTTGGGCGGGATAGAAATGAATCCACGGCAGGTGCCCGAACTCGGCGGTGAGCCACGGGTAATCGGGCAGCAGCGCCGGCTTGCCGAAGCTGGTGGCGCAGTGGACGAGGTTGGGCGAGAGCGCGGCGGTGTCGGGCAGCACCAGCAGGTCGGTGGCCAGGAAATGCCCGGGGAAATCGTTCAACGGAATGTACTCGTAGCCCGCGTCGGCGGGCAGGCCGGAATCGGGCAGCAGCGTGCCACCCACATGTAGCTGCAACTCCGGCAGCGAACGCCGGGCCAACTCCACCGCGTCAAAGAGCAGCGGCAGATTCTTCTCTTTGGTGAGCCGCCCGAAGAAACCCACAGAAGGCGCGGGGTCGGGATCGACCGCCGGATGCGGCGGGTAGAGCCCCTGGTAGGACGGATGTGGCAAGGTGGCCAGCTTGGCCGCGTCCAGCGCATAGTGCGGGGCGACCGCCGCAGCCGTGGCATCCGTCAACTGAATGATCTTGACGGACGCCGCCGCCAGCTTTTCCGACAACGCCAACTGCGCCTGCGGGTAGTGGGCGAACGGGGAGATCGTCTCGTGGACCGTCCAGATCACCTGCGCGCCCTGGGCGATGGCGGTGTCGATCATGGACGCGTGCAGCGCCGCCCGCTCTTCGGCCTCGGCCGCTGACTTGGAGACCTCCAGCAGGTGCGAGAGCCAGTGGTAGTGCAGGAAATCGCCCTCGCCGAGATAGCCGACCTTGTCGCCCAGCATCTTCCGATTGGTGACGAACGAAACCTTCCAGCCTTCCGAGCGCAGCCCCAAATAGAGCATGTTCGGGTACGGGTTGGGCATCTTCCGCCACGGTAGGGCCAGCAGTTTTCGCATCAGGACTCCCGGCGTCCCATCCCGATGTAGCGCCAGCCCGCCGCCGTCCAGGATTCGGCGTCCAGGCAGTTGCGCCCGTCAATGATCGTCAAACCGGAGACCAGCGCAGCCGCGGCTTCCGGTGAGATGCACTTGTAGTCTTTCCACTCGGTGACGACCACCGCCACCTCGGCGCCGCTCAAGGCCTCCTCCCAACTGGCGACGTAATTCAATTGCGGATGCCGCAGCCGGGCGTTCTCGATGCCCTCCGGATCGGTGGCCACCACGTCAAGCCCGAGCCCGTTCAGACGCACCGCGATGTCCAGGGCGGGCGAATCGCGCACGTCGTCCGAGTTCGGCTTGAAGGCCAGGCCGAGCACCGCCACCCGGCGGCCCACGATGTCCTTCCCCAGCTCGTCGAGCACCATGGTGACGATCCGGTCGCGCTGCCGCAGGTTGATCTCGTCCACTTCGCGCAGGAACGATAAAGACTGGCTCATCCCCAGCTCCTCGGCGCGGGCGATGAAGGCGCGTAGATCCTTGGGCAGGCAGCCGCCGCCGAAGCCGACCCCGGCGTTCAGGAAGCGCCGCCCGATGCGGTCATCCAGCCCAATCGCGTCCGCCAGCCGGGTGACGTCCGCGCCCACCCGATCACAGATTTCCGCAATCGCGTTGATGAAGGAGATCTTGGTGGCCAGGAAGGAGTTCGCCGCCACCTTCACTAGCTCGGCCGTCTGGCAGTCGGTGGCGATCAGTGGGATGCCCTTGTCGAGAATCTCCGCATAGACGCCGTCCAGCAGCGCCTTCGCGGCAGCCGCCTCGGCCGCGTCGGCGGGCAGCCCGTAGACGATCCGATCCGGCACCAAGGTGTCTTTGACGGCGTAGCCCTCGCGCAAAAACTCCGGATTCCACGCCAACAGCGCCTCCGGCTGGACGGTCTTCACGCGCTCGGAGAGCTTGGCGGCCGTCCCCACCGGAACGGTGGACTTCCCGGCCACCAGCGAACCGGGAGCCAGATGCGGGGCCAGCGCGTCAATCGCCGTATAGACGTACGTCAGGTCGGCCGCTTGCGAGCCCTTGGTCTGCGGGGTGCCCACCGCGAGGAAGTGCACCTGCGCGTCGTTCACCGCCGCGTAGTCGGTGCTGAACGCCAACCTGCCGGAAGCCACCTGCTCGGCGAGCAGTTCGGGTAGTTCCGGCTCGAAGAACGGGGCCTCGCCAGCCGCGAGCTTGGCGATCTTGGCCGCGTCGACGTCCACGCCGACGACGTGATGGCCCAACGCCGCCATTGCCGCCGCGTGTACCGCGCCGAGATAGCCACAGCCGATTACGGATACCTTCATTTCTTTCCTATCAATCTAGAGCGGATCTTCCGCGCCAACCGGCGCGCCAAACTGGGCGGGGGAGGGGCCGCCGCCGCATTCGCCGCCGCCACCAGCGGAGCCACCGGATCAGCCGTCAGGCCGAGCCGGTAGCCCATCTCGGCCACCGCCGTCGCACTCACATATTTGCTCGCTCGCAGCAGCCCGTAGGCCTTTTCCGCCGCCGCGGCCTCCGGCTCTTCGCCTTCCTCGGTGCGCAACGCGGCCAACGCCAACTCCGGCTCGCCCGCCTCCAACAGCGCCCACATCGACTGCCGGGGCGCGGGCATCGAACGCAGGCTCCAACCGGGCGCGGAATCGAGAATCTGCCGCAACTGGTACAACCCGGATTCGGGAAGCTCGTCCTCGATGTTGTGCTCCAGATGCCGGGCCAGATGCCAGCCCGCCGAGGCCAGCACCCCGCGCCAATAGCGATCCAGCGCCTTCGGATGGCCCAACGCCGAGATCACCCGCGCGCTGGTCACCTCCTGGAAGAGGTTGGAGACCGTCAACGAAGACCCTTTGCCTTGCCGGGCCTGGCTGGACATCGACCCGTCGCCGGGCCGGATACGGTACAGGTAGAGGCAGTCGGGGATGACGCTCATGGATTTCGCGGCCGCCAGCACCCCCATCACCGTCACGATGTCATTGGTGCGCGAGACGGACGGGTAGGGCAGCGCGTTCGCCAGCCAGAAATCCCGCCGGTACACCCGCGACCACACCGCCCGCCGGGTGAACAGCAACTGCAAATCGGCCAGGGTGATGCCGCGCAGGCTCTCGCCGCGGCCATAGCGGCTCTTGTTGTCATAGCTGATGGTGTCGTGCGCGTTGAACGCCCGGAAGCCGGCGGTGACGATGTCCGCCCCCGACGCCTGGGCTTCGGCGATCAGCCGGTCGAACGCCCCCGGAGGGACGATGTCGTCACCATCGGCAAAAGCGAGGTATTCGCCGCGCGCCAACTCCACGCCGACGTTGCGGGCCTGGCCGCCGCCCCGGCCCGGATTCTTGACGATCACGAAGCGCGGATCAGTGGCGGCGTAGCGCTCCAACACCGCGAAGGTGCCGTCGGTGGAGGCGTCGTCGACGATGATGAACTCGATGGGCACCTCGGTGGGGGCTTGCAGCGAGCGCAGCAGCTCGTCCAGGAAATCCTCGACGTTGTGCACCGGGATCACCACCGAGAGCAGCGGCGGATCGGCAACCGGTGGGGTGCCGGTGATTCGCGGGCGGGCCGCGGGGGCGAAACAGTCGGTGAACGCTGTGGTGAGCGTCCGTCCACCCAAACCCAAGGTGGCCGCGAAATCGGCGGGAAGCTCGGCCTCGCGTCCGTCCAACAGCGCCAAGGTGGCCCGCTCCGGGGTGGGGGCGGCGAACGTCCACCGCCCGGCGATCCATTCGATCAACTCCGGCAAGCCCAACGCGAGCACGGCCAGTTTCCAGCGGTCAAAGGTGGGGAAGAAACGCAGATCCGCGATGGTGGCCAACGGCAAAAGCTGGTTGACGAGTTGGGCGACGCCGGTGGTGGCGGTATTCGGCTGGCCGTAGCGGATCACGATCTGCCGCAGCAGGTGCAGCGCATAGCGCGAGAGTTTGGCCGGATCGGCCCCGAAATGCCCCACCAGGTATTCCACCGCCGCCTCCCCTTGGGAAGCCCAGCCGCCGTCCGCGCTCATCGCCGCCACCAGCGAATGATCCGCCCCGCCCGGCTTTGAGGCTGAGCGCAACAGGCAGGCGGTGCGCGGCAACACGTCAAACGAACCGGCCGCGCAGTACAGCCGGGCCACCACCAGGTCTTTCTCCGGCTCCAACGCGCGCGCGAAATCCGCCCGCAGCACCTTGTTGCCCAAGGCTTGATCCAGCAGCGCCTCGGGATGTTCGTCCAGCGTGGTGTGCGCAGCCCCGGCCGCGAAGACGTCCTCGGCGTAGCCGCCCCGCGCGTACTCCCACAGATCGGTGCGTTCGCCGTCCTTGAGCAGCTCGGCGGTGCCGGTGGCGAAATCCGAGCCGGTCGCCTCCAGGGAGGCCACCAGCGCGTCGAAGGCCTGCGGCACCGGCAGCTCGTTGTCGATGAAGGCCACATATTTCGCCGTCACCCCTTTGAGCTCCCGCTTCGCCGAGGTGACGATTTGGTGCGCGGTGGTGAGGCCAGCCAATGCCGTCAAAACGGTGGCGTCGGTATCCGGATGGACGACAACAGCTAGCGTGACCGGCTGCGGCAACTGCCTCTCCTTTGCGAACAACGGGGGGACTGCCCCCGACGGACGGCTTCGAACGGTTACCATTATTCCGTGAAAGACGCGTCTGCACCGGCTTCGCCGCGCATCGTCACCTTTGATGCCGGTGAACGGCAGGCTTGGTTGGCGGCCGCCGGGCCCCACGCGCTGCTTGCCCGCGAGTTGCACACTCCCTCGCAGTTGATCTTCGCGGTGGCGCTGCGGCCGGGCACGCTCACCAACACCATCAGCGAGGTCTGGGTGGTGATCGGGGCGGAAAAGGTGCCGATCCCGGTGTTCGACGTCTACGCGCAGCAGTGGCAGTTGGATCTGGTCTCCGGCATCGGCTGGGAGCACCTGGCGGGCGCGGGCCCGTGGGAGACCAGCGTCGAATACTTGGACGACGCGGGCAGCCACACGCTGCCGATCCACGTGGCGCAGCCGCAGCTCACCAGCTTCGATCCGGTCGAGAAGGGCGAAAGATGGCTGGTGAGCAGATAAACGTGACGAAACCGACGCTTCCGCCGCTGCAAGAGTATCTGGCGGAGTTGGCGGACGTCTGGCACAACCACTGGCTCACCAACGCCGGGCCGAAACACCAGGCGTTGGAGGCGGCGCTGCGCGAGTATCTGGGCGCGGAGCACCTGGCCCTCTTTGCCAACGGGCATCTGGCCTTGGAGGCGGCGCTGCAGGTGTTGGGCATCACCGGCGAGGTGATCACCACCCCGTTCACCTTCGCCTCCACCGCGCAGGCGATCGCGCATTCGGGGGCGACGCCGCGTTTCGCGGACGTCGATCCGGTGACGCTCTGCCTTGATCCAGCCGCCATCGAGGCCGCGATCACGCCGCAAACCGAGGCGATCCTGCCCGTCCACGTCTATGGGAACGTCTGCGACACCCAGGCGATTGCCGCGATTGCCGCCCGGCACCACTTGCCCGTCATCTATGACGCCGCCCACGCCTTCGGGGTGCAGCCGCCGGTGGGGGCGATGGGCGATATTTCGATGTTCTCCTTCCACGCCACCAAGGTGTTCCACACCATCGAGGGCGGGGCGTTGGCCTTCCACGATCCGGCGCTGGCCGACCAGTTCAAAGCCTGGCGGGCCTTCGGGCAGCTCGGCAAGGAGGACGCCGAGATGGTGGGCACGAACGCGAAGCTCACCGAGTTCGCCGCCGCGATGGGCTTGGTGAACCTGCGGCACGTCGATGAGTGGATCGCGAAGCGTCGCGCGCTGGCCGCTTTGTATGTTGACGGATTGCGCGGCCTGGACGGCGTCGAGCTGCTTCCCACCGCGCCGGGCAGCTCCCCGAATTACTATTGCTTCCCAGTCTTTTTCGATCCGGCGGTGCGCAGCCGCGATGTGGTGGCTGACGAGTTGGCCGCCCAGGGCGTCAACGCGCGCAAATACTTCTATCCGCTGGTGTCGCGGTTCTCGGCGTGGGCCGACCAGCCGTTCGCCCAGGCGCACACCCCGGTGGCCGAACAGGCGGCCGCGCGGGTGCTCTGCCTGCCGCTCTACCCGGATCTCGCCGCGGCTGAAGTCGAGCGGATCATCTCGATTGTGAAAGGCGCGCTGGAATGAAGACGGTTTTGGTGACGGGCGGAGCGGGTTTCATCGGCTCGAATTTCGTCCACTACCTGCTCGCCCGCTATGACGCCCAGATCGTCAACCTCGATCTGCTCACCTATGCCGGGTCGCTCTCGAACGTGAAGGACGTCAAGGACGACCCCCGGCTGCATTTCGTGCAGGGCGACATCCGGGATCGCGAGCTGGTGGCGATGCTTTTCGCCCAATACGATTTCGACGCGGTGGTGCACTTCGCCGCCGAATCGCATGTGGACCGCTCCATCGCGGAGCCCGAGGTTTTCCTCACCACCAACGTGATCGGCACCCAGGTGCTGCTCGACGCCGCCCGCAACCATTGGCGGCTGCGGCCCGATCCGCGCTGCTGCGAATACCGCGACGGGGTGCGCTATCTGCAGGTCTCCACCGACGAGGTGTACGGGGCTTTGGGCCCGGAAGGGTTTTTCACCGAGACCACGCCGCTCAGCCCGAACAGCCCGTACTCGGCGTCCAAAGCGAGCGCCGATCTGGTGGTGCGCGCCTACGCGAACACCTATGCGCTGCCGGTGCTGATCACCCGCTGCTCGAACAACTACGGCCCCTACCAGCACCCGGAGAAGCTGATCCCGTTGATGATCTCCTCGGCGTTGGCCGGGCTGCCGCTGCCGGTCTATGGGGACGGCCTGCAGATCCGCGATTGGCTATATGTGGAGGATCACTGCGCGGCCATCGACACCGTGCTCACGAAGGGCAAGCTGGGCGAGGTGTACAACATCGGCGGCAACAACGAGAAGACGAACCTGGAGATCGTGAAACTGGTGCTCGCCGAGCTGGGCAAAGACGAGAGCCTGATCTCCTTCGTCCCCGACCGCCTCGGCCACGACCGCCGCTACGCCATCGACAACACCAAGATCACCACCGAGCTGGGCTGGGCGCCCGCCCACACCTTCGACGCCGGCATCACCAAAACCATCCAGTGGTACCTCGACAACGAAGCCTGGCTGATCGGAGTCCACGATGACGGGTAATTGTGTTCGCTCTGCTCACGCGTATTGTTCGCTCCAAGCGCTAACGCGCGTCGCTCACTGGATCCCCGACCTGCGGTCGAGGATGACGGGGTGGGGGTTATATGCGATGACTGAAACACTCTCCCGCTCCTCAATCGTCGTCATCCCCGACCTGCGGTTGAGGATGACAGGGTGGGGGTGATATGCGATGACTGAAACACTTTCTCGTCATTCTCAGCCGAAGGCTGGGAATCCAGCGCGACGTGCCGAAGGCGCTCGGAGCGCAGTGGCGCGTGAGCGAAGCGAACCCGTTGGCGGAGCCGTGGTAACCGTCATCTGCATCACCTATAACCAGGAGGCCTTCATCGCCGAGGCCCTGGAATCCTTCGTGACGCAGCAGACGTCGTTCCCGTTCCAAGTCTTCGTGGGTGACGACGCCAGCACCGACGGCACCGCCGCCATCGTCAAGGCGTACGCCGAAAAGTACCCCGACATCGTCGTCCCCTTCATCCGGGCGCGCAACCTGGGCGCGCAGCACAACCTGATCGACCTGATCTCCCACGCTTCGAGCAAGTACATCGCGCTGTGCGACGGCGACGACTACTGGACGGACCCGCGCAAGCTGCAACGTCAATACGACTACCTGGAGGCCCACCCCGAGCTGCCCGCCTGCATCGAGAAGACCGAGATCCTCGCCCCCGAGGATTGGCATCTGCGCGACTGGTATGTGCCGAACGCGGAAGGCCGCTATTTCTTCCCCGAGGCGATGCCGATGGCCGGCTACCAGCCCGGCCAGCAGACGTTCAAGCTCTACCAGCTGATCCGCGGCTTCCCCGGCCACACCTCGACGTATTTCATCCGCTGGGATTACTCGGTGGAGTTCCCCGATTGGTATTACGAGGGGATTTTCGGCGATTTCACGCTGATGCTGCTGCAGCTCGGCCCGCACGATCTCGGCTTCATCGATACCGTCTCCAGCGTCTACCGGATCAATCCGGGCTCCATCTTCTACAACGAGGACCGCTGGACGCACTACCTGAATACCCGCATTGACTACATCAAATGCCTTTTCGGGCTGATCGACTACGCCCTCGATCATTGGCCGAAATACCCGATCGTGGAGTTGGAGAACCGGATCAAATGGGAGGTGGCGAATTACATCAACGCCGCCCTGCGGCTGGACGAGCTGGGCAAGATCACTGAGCTGATCGAGCAATTCCCCGACGCCGCCACGCTGGCTTTCCGGGCGTTCACCTCTTTTTATTTTGACGCCCGCCGGATGCAGAACGACTGGACGTGGAAGGGCTACCAGTCTTTGGTGCGCAATCCCGAGCACCGGGCCGCCACCCGCTCCTTGGTGCAGAAATTCCTGCGCGAGGACGAGCAGGATGCCAAATGGGAGGCGAAAAAGGCCGAATTTGAGGAGGAGCGCCGCGCGAAGCTGTATTGGAAGCTGGCCAAGACGCCGAAGCTGGCGAATGTCTGGGTGGTGGCCGGTTTCAACCATCGCGGCTATGAGGACAACGCGAAGTATTTCTACGAATACGTGCTGGAGCACCACCGCGAGATAAACGTGTATTGGTATACCGGGGACGCCCGCCTGCACCAGCAGTTGCAGGCCGAGGGCAAGCCGGTGATCCTCGCCGGGACGGACGAATGCCTGCGGGTGCTCGGGATGGCCGCCTTGGCCGTCATCGATCATTTCCGGATGTCCGATCTCGATGTGCTTTCCGGGCTGAACGCGGGCACGAAAATCGTGCAGCTTTGGCATGGGGTGGGTTTGAAGGCGATTGGGGATTTGAAGAATACCGAGGTGCCGGGGGTGCAATTCTCGCCCGATCTGCTCGCCCAGCCTGGGGATTCGGCCGCCGAGCTGGCCCAAAAGCAGAAGCGTTACCATCAGCTCGCTTACACCCGCGAGTTGATGGAGGAGTATTTCGCGATGTTGATTCCGGGCCCGGAGCGCGAGAAATCCATCGCCGCGCCTTTTGGGGTGGACGAATCGCGTTGGATCAAAGCTGGCAACCCGCGCAATATCAACCTGTATACCCAGGTACCGGATCTCGCCCATCCGAAGATTCTCTACGCGCCCACCTACCGTTGGAGCGTGGAGGCCGAACGCGGTTTGGTGGATCGGCTGCTCGACGCTTTGGAGCCGATTCAGCAAATGATGGATGACGTCGAGGGCACTTTCGTGGTGCGGCTTCACCCGCACACCTGGCGGAATTACCGCACCCGGCTGGGCCACGCGCTGGCTGCTTATCCGCGTGTCGAATTGGACCCCGGCAAGGACATTTACGCCGATTTGGGCACCTACGCGGTGCTGATCTCGGATTATTCGTCAATCGCCTACGATTTCGTGATGATTGATCGTCCGGTGGTCTTTTTCGGCTATGACCTGATCGATTTCGAGGCCCACGAAGACCAGCTCAACTACGACTGGGCCGAATACTCGCCGGGCGCGCAGGTGACGAATTGGAACGAGGCCTGCGACGCCGTCCGCGAATACCTCGCCGATCCCACCCGTGATTCCGCATGGCGCCAGCGGGTGGCCGCCGAGTTCTTCTACCCGGAGGTGAACGACGCGCAGAACTCCGAACGCATTGTCGCCGCCTTGAAACAACGCCTGAAGCTCGCCTGACATGCTGTTCCACCACTACCTCCCCAAACTCGCCGGCGATTTCGGCCTCTGGCTCACGTTCACCATCACCATCATCTTGGGGATCGCGCTGATCGCGCTATTGGTCGTCCGGCCGCTGCGGCGGAGAGTGGATCCGCAGCCCGCCTCGGCGGTCTACCTGATCGTGGTCTGGGTGCCGCTGCTGATCGCCATCGCGCCCAACCGCGCCCGGGTGCAGGCGATACTCGACGGCCTGGGCCTGGGCAGCCAGATCGACAAGGCCGGCGGCTTCCTGATGGGGGCCGAGGTGGTGCTCTGGCTTGCCTGCCTCACGCAGATCGGACTGGCGCTATGGCGCCGCCGCCAGGGTGACGGGGCAGTGCGCCTCCCCGCCCCGGTGATCGCCCTCGCCGGGCTCTGGGTGCTGCTGATCGTCTCGTCCGCGTTCTCTTTCCTGGACGCCGAGCCGCCCATCGCCGCCGGGCTGGGCACCATGATCCTGCTCGCCCTGGCGGTCTCCGGTTTGAGCTTGGAGCAGTTGGCTTTCCACGTCCGGCTGGTCTTTCGCTCCCTGATCGTCGCTTCGCTGCTTTATTGGTGGATCGCCCCCGCCGCCGCCACCTGGGCCGGACAGCCCGGCCCCTTCGGCGACCGCGTGATGGGCCTCACCCACCACGTCAATTACCTCGGCCTCATCGCCGCCCTCGCCCTGATCGTCGACCTCGCTTCCCTCAGCCGCAAAGACGCAGACCCAACCCCGTCATCCGCGAACACCGACCCAACCCCGTCATCCTCGAGCGCAGACCCAACCCCGTCATCCTCGAGCGCAGACCCAACCCCGTCATCCGCGAACACCGACCCCACCCCGTCATCCGCGAGCGCCGACCCAACCCCGTCATCCGCGAGCGCAGACCCAAACCCGTCCTCCTCGAGCCG
>JAISTQ010000028.1 GCA_031272505.1 Propionibacteriaceae bacterium | reverse complement strand
TCTGCGCCTGATCATACATATCCTGATATGAAACATTGAGATTCGGCATCTCATCCTCCTTATGGTCTGTGTAGGGGTATTCAGTTGTCGATACCCCTACGCTATCGACCTTCAAAGACGGACGCAATGGGTGGAATCACCCATGCGGAATCACCCATCTACAAGCTCATTCAGCATTTGCCGGAGGGGTTGTCACACTGGGTCGGAATGGTTGACGGGGTAGGCGTCGGGACGGGTGTTGGTGTGGGTTTGGGGAGGGCGGCGATCTTGACGGCTTTGGAAATCTTGCTGACGGACTTGTAGCCGGCCCGCGAAGCGGTGAGTTTCACCGTGATGCGCTTCCCCGCATCAGCGGCCTTCAACTTATAGGTGGCCTTCGTCGCCCCCTTGATCTTCTTCCCATTCCGATACCACTGATACTTCTTCTTCACCGCCGGCTTCCACAAACCCGGCTTCGCCGTCAACTTACTCCCCACCTTCTTCACACCCACAATATTCGGCAACGGCTTCCGCGACAGCTTCCCAACCGCGATCTTCCCCGTCTGCTTCGACGTCTTCGCCGTCGTCGTATACCCATCCTTATAACCGGTCACCTTCACCGTGATCCGCTTCCCCTGATCCGACGCCGTAAGCGTATACGTCGACAGGTACGCGCCCACAATCTTCTTCCCATTCCGATACCAGTTATAAGTGAGCTGCACCTTCGCCGGCGCCCAAGTACCCGCCTTCGCCGTCAACTTCTTCCCAACCCGCTTCACCCCCGAAATCGTCGGCGTCGGCGCCTTCGTATACTTCTTCGACCCCTCCTTCACATCCGGAATCTCCTGCGTCGGCGTCGGCGTCGAGGAGGTGGTCTTCGAAGGCGACGCAGAAGGCGACTTCGACGACGTCGTAGTCGGCGAAGTGGTCAGCGTCGGAATCGGCGAGATCACAGCGGTCGAGTCGAAACCTTTGGCGACCAGCCCGTCGTATCCACCCCTGGGAGCGGTGATGTCCCCGTCATCTGAGTTTGTAGTACCCGCCGCAAAGTAGGAGCCATCGGCAAAACTGCTCACCGAATAGAAATGGTCATGCTTACCACCACCGGTACTCACCACCCATGCCCGGTTACCAGATTCATCGATCTTGGCGACGAAGGCATTCTGGCCGGCTAGCAATCGCGACAGCCAACCGTCTCCTGACAAGGCGTTACCTGCGATCAGGTACCCCGGAGATGATGCGGTGATTGCATACAGATAGTCGTTGTTGGAACCGCCAGCGTTTACCAGCCACTGCTGGTTGCCAGATGCGTCAAACTTGGCGATGATTCCGTCGGCCATGCCGAGGCTGGCCAGAATTCCCACACCCCCTGAACTGGAGTAGCCCACCGCCACCACGCCGCCGTCCGGGGCAGCGGTTACCGATTCCAAGGAATCAGCAGTCGAGCCGCCGACCCGGCTCAACCAGGCTTGGGTTCCATCCATTGTGAACTTGGCGATCACCGCCGAGCCGGTGGCGTTGCCAACTGACGGTATCAAGGTGGCATCCGCCGTGTTGCCGACGGCCACCAAGCCACCATCGAGAGCCTGGGTTATGCCCCTGAAGGTGTCCGCGGCAGTTCCGCCAACGTTCTTTTTCCAGGAAGGGTAGGTAGCATCTCCGGAGAAGTAGATGAAAGCGTCTGAAGTGCCGTTCTTGCTCGGCAAAAACGCAGCACTCTCAGAACTGCCCACTGCGGCGTAGCCTCCGGTAGCCGAGACAATGATGGAGTAGATGTAATCGTTCATGCTGCCGCCGATGTTCTCGAACCATGAGAGACTCCCATTGGCGGCATACTCTGCGACCACCCCATCGCAGGCACCCTTGTTGTAGCTGAGCTCACCGCTCTTACCGTATAGGAAGTCTCCGTCATCGGAACAAGACCAACCGGCCGCCAGGTATCCGCCGGACGGAAGCAGGGCAACCGCCTCGAAGGCGTCGTCACCGGTCCCACCGAGCTTTGAAGTCCACTGCACTGCACCAGCCGCGCTGTACTTCTGGATGAAAGCCTCTTTACCGCCATACGGAGACCCCAAATCCCAGTCGAAGGAAGTGCTGTACCCCACCGCGACGAACCCACCATCCGCCGTCGCTTTCACATCCCGGAAGACGTCATCGGCAGAGCCCCCGTAGGTTTTCACCCAGGTATCCGTGGCGGCCCCAGCCCGGGTGCCTTCCGGGGGCACCGACGCCAAGAGGCCGAAAAGCAGCGCGACACACAACACCGTGGCCACCGCGAATCGGGCCTTCCGCATGTCCCGTACCGCAGCGAATCTCATTTGAGCCCCCCTCTTATAGATAGTCTATCGTCCATGGAACGAGAGGTTGTCCCACCCGGAATTCCCGGATTGGAGTACGTCTCGTTGCTAGGCAGCGGCGGTTTCGCGGACGTCTTCGAATACCAGCAGGAGATGCCGCGCCGCCGGGTGGCGGTGAAGGTGTTGCTGCCCCGTCCGGACGCCGGCGATGTGGCTGGCAACCTGCGCGCCGAGGCGAACGCGATGGCCGATCTGAGCCAGCATCCGAACATCGTGACGGTCTTTGGCGCCGGAGTGGCGGACGACGGCCGCCCCTACCTGATCATGGAGCGCTACCCGGACAACTCGCTGGGCAAGACCTGGCGGAAGGCCAAGCTGCCAGTGGCCCGGGTGCTGGCGATCGGGGTGCAGTTGGCCGGGGCGGTGGAATCGGCGCATCAGGCCGGGGTCTTCCACCGCGACATCAAGCCCGCCAACATCCTCTTCGACCGGAACCGCCGCCCGGTGCTTTCCGATTTCGGCATCTCCACCACGGTGACCGACACCCGCGAGGGCCTGGCCGGGCTCTCGGTGCCGTGGAGCCCGCCGGAGGCTTTCTCCACCACGCCGGTGGCTAACCCGCAGACTGACGTGTGGAGTTTGGCGGCCACGCTCTACTCGCTGCTGGCCGGACGGGCGCCCTTCGAGGTGGTCGGCGGCGACAATTCCGTCAACAGCCACCGCAAACGCATCGAGCGCTTCGAATACGCGCCCACGGGTCGACGCGACGTCCCCGATTCGGTGGAGCAGGTGTTGCGCACCGCGATGGCGAAGGCCCCCGAATCGCGCTATCCGACGGCGGCCGCCTTTGGGAACGCGCTGCGCGCGGTGCAGGGCTCGCTGGGGTATGCGCCCACCGAGATGGAGATCCTGATCCACGACGAAGGCTATGGGGCCAGCGTGGAGGAGACGGACGACACCACCACCATGACGTCGTTGCGGCCGCTGCCCGGGTTGCCAGCCGAACCGCCCGAGCCTCCCGTTGCGCCGGAGCCGCCCGTCGCGTCGAAGCCGACCGGTCCGTCACTCCCGGAACCGGTCAGCGCCCCACCTGAGCCGCTTGACGCGCTCGCGACCGATACCACCGCGCTGTCGTCCACCTCGTCGGCGAAAGCCGCCAAACCCGCACCACCCGCCCCGCAGCGCCAGCGTCGCAGGGCTTGGCTGTTCGCCGGGCTGGGGGTCGCCGCCGTCGCCCTGGCGGCGGTGCTGGTGGTGAACAACCTTCCGACGCCCACCGGCAACCCGTCCGCCTCGCCGAGCATCTCCGTCACCCGCACTCCCAGCGTCAATCCGACCGACGTCGGGGAGCCCGCTCTCACCCCCACCCAAACGTCTTCGCCGACTCCGTCCGTCGAACCGATCCCGGAGAGCCCGCTGCAGGCTGGCTTCGTTTATGCCTGGGGGAGTCCCACCAACGGGTTGCTGGCCGGCGGCGGCGACGCCAAGGTGGAGACGCCGACACTCGCCGTCGAGCCAGGCGAGGTGACGCAACTGGCGGCCGGGATGGAATCCGCCTATCTGCTGCGCGCCGACGGCAGCGTCTGGACGTGGGGGAGGAACAACCTGGGGCAACTCGGCTTGGGGGACAAGGAGACGCGCACCCAGCCCACCCAGCTCACCGCGCTGTCGAATGTCAGCGCCATCTACGCGGGCTACACCACCGCCTTCGCGATCACCGCCGACGGCAAACTCCACGGCTGGGGCGAGAAATTCATCGGTGACGGCTCGTCTGCCAGCCATTCCGCCCCGGTGGAGGTGCCGGGCGTCAGCGACATCCGGCAGTTGGCGGTCTCCTGGAACGCCGCCTTCGCGCTCACCGGGAGCGGCGAGGTGTACGGCTGGGGCTACTACGCCAAACAGGACGGCAAGACCAAGTGGGAGCTGAGCACCAAGCCCAAGCTGATCTCCGGGCTGCCCAACTGCGTCGACGTGGCCGTCGGACAGTACACCTACTACGCCTTGACGGCTGACGGGTTGGTATACGCCTGGGGCTCGGGCAAGAACGGGGCGCTGGGCAACGGCGGCACCAAGGATTCCGCGAAACCAGTCAAGGTGAAGGGGCTCGAAAACGTGGTGGACGTCACCGCCACCAGCAACGGGGCCTTCGCGCTGTTGGCTGACGGGACGGTCTGGGGCTGGGGCGCGAACCTGCCCGGCTATGCGAAGGCGAAATCCACCCCCGTCCAAATCTCCGGCTTGACGGGCATCGCCCGCATCTCCGCCACCTATTCCGCCCTCTACTCCTTCACCGCCGACGGCACCGTCTACCAACAGACCAACCCCGCCCCCGACCTCTTTGGCGCCACCACCATCGTCGGCGCCGACGCCACCGCCGAAAAAGACGCCTGCCTCAAACAAACCTGCCAAACCACCCGCTTCGCCCTCCGCGCCCCCGCCTGATCCGGCGAACCCACGATTGTGGTTTTTGGGGCGGTTTTCAGCTATTGGGGCCACTCCCGGTGCGTATCGACGGGTGAGTTGAGCGTAAACCCGCCCTCGCAGACCGGCTGGACCGGCCCCGATTCGTGAAAAATGCCGATTTTGACCCTATTGGGGCCGCTTCCTACCCCGTCAATGATGATCTCCATAAATCAGCAGCCAACTGGACCCCGAGCACAGGGGTTGTGGGAGGTGAGATAAGAGGCGGGTGGGCGGTGCGTCACTACGCCAGCGTAGCAGCCTTTGCGGCGACGGCGGACTTGCGATTGGCGGCTTGGTTCTTGTGGATGACGCCCTTGGATGCGGCCTTGTCAAGCGCGCGGGTGGCGCTGCGGGCCAACTCGGCGGCCTTTTCCGTCTCGCCAGCATCTACAGCTTCGTGGAACTTGCGGATCGAGGTACGGAGCGCGGACTTCACGCTCTTGTTGCGCAGCCGCGCCTTCTCGTTGGTACCAATGCGCTTCTTCTGCGACTTGATGTTTGCCACGTGGATCGCCTTCGTCTTGTCTGTTGAAAACCTGCACGCCAATAGGCGCAACCAGCAACCCTACCACTTTCCCCGCCGCCACTCAAGCCGACGGAATGCGGCAAAAAGCGATAATCCGCGCGGTGGCGGGCCGCAGTTGTCCTCATGGCAAGCTGACGGGGTGAAGAGTCGCGCATGAGATAATATCTGCCACAGCGCATCCTGCGCTTCATTTTGGGAGGACCAATGGCTGATTACACCGATTTCGGGCAGGCGCAGGCCGCCTTGAACAACCCGTCCACTCCAGCCGCCGATCTGGCGCAGATCGCGCAGGCGCAGCCCGGCCTGCGGGCGCAGATCGCCGCGCATCCGGCCGCCTACGACGGCTTGCTGGATTGGCTCAACTCGCTGGGGGATCCGCAGGTGAGCGCCGCGGTGCAGGCCCGTCGGAGTGGTGGCGCCGAGCCGTCCGGCCCATTGCCGCAAGTCCCCGCCCAACCCGAAGGCCAGTGGCAGAACTCGTCCGGCCCGCTTCCCTACGTGCAACCGCAGGTCGGGCAGCCCGGGCCGTATCCGGGCGCACCGGGAGCCTACCCCGGCTATCCGGGCACGCCGAAACCGCCCAGCGTCTTTGGCCAAGAGTTCGGCCAAGCGTTCAAGGGCGTCTTCTCCAAGCAGGCCCCCGAGGCGGTCGGCCAGTCAGCCCAGTTCACCTCGCCGGTGTGGGCGGTGCTGGGCGGCGGCCATGTGCTGATCTGGATCATCGTGTCCCTGCTCTCGCTGGTGGGCGCTACCAGTTTGTTCTCCTACGGCGGATTGTTCGGCATCTATTTCCCGTGGGGCCTGTTGATTCTCTATGGCCTGTTCACGGGGGCCGCCCTGTATTTTGGCTTCGCCACCGGCATCCACATCATCTTCTCCACCCAAGGGCTGAAACTGCCGTACACGCGCAGCCTCAACTACACCTCGGTGGCGTTCATCCCCCTCTCGATCGGCCTGCTGGGCGGCAACTTGATCGGAATGGGGGTCGGGTTGCTCGGCTTGGGAATCTTGCTGGTCAGCTTCCTCGCCACCATCGTGCTCGCTTACGCCGGCATCCAGAAGGCCGGGCAGACCAAGACCAACGGATTCTGGTCTTACATCCTGGTGGTCGGCCTCACCTTTGTGGTGCTCTTCATCGTGCTGTACCTGCTCACCACCATCATGGTGAGTTCCATGTTCTAAGACTTTTGTAAACTCCCGCGCGAAAACGGGATTCGGTTTCGAGCTAGGCGATTCATTTATTAGAATGGCCTGAGAAAAGCGTCAGGTGTGCTCCCACCTGGCCGGTTGTCAGCCGAAACCACGGGGGGATCATGAGGAAGCTGGCTATTACCGCACTCGCCACTGCGCTGTGCCTGGGCGCTGTCACCACCGCCGTCACCACCACTGCCGCCGCGCCACCGGTGCCCGCGGCCACCTTTGCCGTCGCTCCGAATCCGACGATCAGCGGGTCGGCCACGGTGGGCGCGGTGCTCACCGCCGTGGAAGGCACCTGGGTGCCCACCCCGGATGGCTTCGCCTACCAGTGGTACCGCAACAACCAGCCCATCCTGGGCGCGAACGCGCGCAGCTACCGGGTGCAGGCGGCCGATTACCAAACGGCGCTGTCGGTGGGGATCACCGCCTACAAGGCCGGATACGATCCGCGGTCGACCGGCTCGCTCACCGCGACGCCGCTGATCGGCCCGGGCACCTTCACCGCCACCCCCGCCCCGACCATCTCCGGCACCGTGCGGGTGGGCAGCAAGTTGACGGTGAAGACCGGCACCTGGAAGCCGCTCACCCCCAGCTTCTCCGTGCAGTGGTATCTGAATGGCAAGGCCATTCCGGGGGCCACCGGCCGCAGCTACACCCTGAAAGCCGCCGCCAAGGGCAAGAAGCTCACCGTGGCGGTATCGGCTGTCAGCGCCGGCTTCCCGAAAGTGACGAAGACCTCCAAGGCGAAAAAGGTGGCGGCCGGCAAGCTCACCGCGCCCACCCCGAAGCTGAGCGGCAGCGCCAAGAAGGGGGCGACGCTGAAGTTGACGGTCGGGAAGTGGAAGCCCAGCGGCGTCAAGCTGAAAGTGCAGTGGTATCGCAGCGGCAAGAAGATCTCCGGGGCCACGAAGCGGTCGTACAAAGTCGTCGCCGCCGACCAAGGCAAGAAGATCACCGCTAAGGTGACCGGCTCGAAGTCCGGCTACACCACGCTCACCAAGACCACCGCCGCGAAATCGATCGCCGCGAAGAAGTCGTCAAGTAGTTCCGGATCGAGCAGCTCGGGCACCACGCCCTCCACCCCGACCTCAAACTGCAAGACCGTCGCCGGAAAGCAGGTGTGCACCTGATGAGCATCCTGCCTGAGATCAAGCCGGTGGACCAGGTCCTCGCCATCGGCGTCAAGCTGGCTGACCAGCTGAAGACCGCGCATGAGGCCGGGATGCTGCACCAAGACATCCGGCCCACCAACATCCTCTTTGACGACGCGGGGCAGGCGATGCTGGCCGCCCCGTCACCCTACCCGCCCCCGGAGGCGATCCTCTGGAAGGCTCCCGAGGCCTTCGGCAGCGCCAACCCGGCCACCGAGCAGGCGGACGTGTGGAGCTTGGCCGCCACGCTGTACTCGCTGCTCACCGGACGGGCCCCATACCAAGACCCGAATCCGGATTTCTCCAAGCCGATCGCCCCGCTGGCCCGCTTCGAGTACATCCCGCTGGGCCGTCCGGACGCCCCGCCGGAGCTGGACCAGGTGCTGCGCACCGCGCTCGCCAAGCAGCCGGGCAGCCGCTATCCGACCGCCCGGGCCTTCCGCAACGCCCTGATGGCGGTGCAAGCCCAGTTGGCGGCTGGCGCCCCGGTGGTCGCCCCGAAGTCCGCGCCCGTCCCCGAGCCCGCCACCCCCACGCCCGAGCCGCCCGTCACGCCATCACCGGAGTCCGTCCCGCCCGTGCCCCCAGCGGCCCCGCCGCCGGATTACAGCGCCGCCCAGCCCACCGTCGCCCTCGATACTCCGCCCACTCCGACGTTGAAATACGCGGTCGCCGACGAAGTATCGCTGGGCGGAGAGGTGCTGGAGCAGACGATCATGCGCTCCACCAGCGAGGAGTTGGCGCTGCAGCCGCCCAAACCCAAGCGCGGCAAAGGCCGCCGCAAGCCGATCCTCGCCATCGCCGGGGGATTGGCGGTGGTCATCATCGCCGGGCTGTTGATCTGGCTCAAGCCTTGGGAGGGCGCCGCCCCGACCGCCAGCCCCAGCGCCTCCGTCCCTCCGGCCGCCACGCCGACCGAGACCGCCACCACGGACACGCCCACCGAGCCCGCCGCCAGCGAACCGGTCGCCACCCCCGAAGTGACGCCGACCGCCGAACCGGCTCCGGAGCCCACCGCCGTCACCCCCACCAGCCCGCTGCAAGTCGGCACGGTCTATAGCTGGGGGAGCGCCAAGAACGGGCTGCTTGGCGACGGCACCGAAGTCGCCCGCGAGACGCCCGGGCCGATCACTGAACTCACCGGGGTGATCGCGGTCGCCGCCGGCGAGGATTACCAGGACGATCCGTGGGACAAGCCGGATCAGGGCTACGCCTACGCGCTTTTGGGCGATGGCACCATCTACGCCTGGGGCGCCAACAAGTACGGCCAGCTCGGCGTGGGCACCACCCAGGAGGTGGTCAGCCCGAAGCAGGTGAAGGGCGTCAAGGACGCGGTCGGCGTGGCCGCGGCCTGCGGCTCGGCCTACGCGCTGCACGCCAACGGCACGGTGAGCGGCTGGGGCCAGTGGCCGGTCGGCAACGGCCGGGAGAGCGATCAACTGGAGCCCGTCAAGTTGAGCGGCCTGAAGAACGTCACCCAGGTTGCCCCGTCCTGCGCCACCGGTTTCGCGCTGACGCAGGCGGGAAACGTCTACGCCTGGGGCTGGTACACCTTCGGGGTGGGATCAGGCACCCCGTATGCGAAGACGCCGAAGAAGATAGCGAAGCTCTCCGACATCAAACAGATCAGCGCCGGATGCTCGTCCGCCTATGCGCTCAAAGCAGATGGCACGGTGGTCGCCTGGGGCGGGAACGCGAAAGCCCAGCTCGGTGATGGCGGCAAAAAGGACCACGCGAATCCGGTGGCCGTCGAAGGGTTGACGAATATCGTGCAAATCGCCGCCACTTGCGACGCCGCCTACGCGCTGGACGCCAGCGGGCAGGTCTGGGGCTGGGGCTCCAATCCGGCGGTGGTCGGGGGATTGGTGCGCACCCCGGTGGTGGTGGGCAGCAGCGTCACCAAACTGCAAGCGGGATACAGTTCGGTCTTCGCCTCCTGGGCGGACGGCACCTTGTTCCGGGGCGATCCGGGCGCGGCTTGGGCGCAGCTCGACGCCGCTCTCGGGGCGACGGACGTGGCGGCCTCGGCGGCGACGACTTTTGTCGTAAAGGACTCGTAAATGGTTTTTTTACATCCCACTGGTAGAACGGAATTTTTATCTTGAACGAAAAACATAGAATAATAATCACGTTGGCTGCGTTAGAGGATGCCGGTGTGCCGCTCTGCGAGCGCGAAGGAGATTTATGAAGAAGACCGTATGTGTGTTGGTGACCATCGGGTTGCTGCTCGGCACCACCGTAGCTGCCGCCGATCCGGGGTCACCGACGCCGACGCGCCTGACGGCGGTCACCGCCACTTTGCGCCAATTCTTCCCCGATACCGGATTGGCGGAAAAGGTGCGGCTGAAGATGTCGCCGCAGCCCGCCTCGATTGATTCCACGGTGACGGACACCGATCTGGCCGCGCTCACCGGCACGCTCACCGCCTCCTCATCCGGCATCTCCAGCCTCGCCGGCCTGAGCTACCTGAAGGGCTTGACGAGCCTCAACCTCTCCAGCAACAGCCTGTCTTCGATCCCCAGCAGCGCTTTCGCTACCATGGAGAACCTCACCGTCCTCAACCTGGGCGGAAACCAGCTCACCACCTTGCCGGTGGACGTCTTCGCCGCGAACTCCAAGCTCACCACCTTGAGTTTGCAAGACAACGCGATCAGCTCGCTGCCCGACGGCATTTTCGATCCGCTCCCCAATCTGACCGGCCTGAATCTCTATTCGAACCAGCTCACCACCTTGCCAGCGGGTATCTTCAAGGCGCAGACCAAGCTCACCACCCTGCAGATCTACAACAACCAGTTGACCACGCTGCCCTCCGGTGTCTTCGCGAACTTGCTGGCGCTGCAGTACCTCTTCCTGTACAACAACAACCTCTCCAGCCTGCCGGCCGGCATCTTCGATTCGATGACGTTGTTGCGCACCTTGGATTTGCACGCCAACCACTTCACCGGCTTCAACCCGGGCGTCTTTGACAGTTTGGTGGCGCTCACCACCCTGTACCTGCAGGAGAATCCGCTCGGCTACGTCTCCGCCTCGCTGTTGGATCAGAACTCGCAGCTCACCGCTTTCAATGTCGACTCGTCCGCGATTTTGGACGGCGAGCCGGCTCCGGGGGCGATGACGGCCACCCGGGCGGTCACCCATACCGGTACGGTTGCCATCTCCGGCACCGCCACCTTCGGCCACACGCTGACGACCAGCTTCACCGGCTGGGAGTCCGGTTCGGGCGGTTCGTATCAGTGGTACCGCTCCGCCCAGGCCAAGACGGCCGCCGACTATCAGCCAATTCCGGGGGCGACGAAGTCCAGCTACATGCTGCAGGGCGCGGACGTCGATCATTACATCCTGGTGCAGGTGGTCGGGCAGAAGACCGGAAAGCTGGGCCGCTCCGCCCGTTCGGCCCCCAAGGAGATCGCCGGGGTGGCGTTCAACCAGACGCCGGCGCCGACGATTTCCGGCACCGTGGCCGCCGGGCTGGTGCTCACCGCCGTGGAAGGCACCTGGGAGCCAGCGCCGGATTACTTCACCTACCAGTGGTTCCGCGACGGAGTGGCGATTCCGGGCGCCACCTCCAAGACCTACCAACTGCTCTCCGCCGATTACCAGCACGCCATCACGGTGGTGGTCGCCGGGTACAAGGACGGCTATTACACGGTCGCCGCCCCGGTGCTCGTCGCCACCGCCCCGGTAGCCTCCGGCAAGTTCACCGCCACTCCCACCCCCACCATCTCCGGCACCGCCCCGGTAGGCAAGACCCTCAGCGTGAAAACCGGCACCTGGAAGCCGGTCACACCCACGTTCAACGTGCAGTGGAAGCGCAACGGCAAGGCCATCAAAGGGGCGACGAAGCTGACGTACACCCTGAAGGCCGCCGACAAGGGCAAGAAGATCACCGTCAGCGTCACCACCACCAGCGCCGGCTTCCCGAAGGTGACGAAGACGTCGAAGTCCAAGAAGATCGCCGCCGGGAAGATCACCGCGCAAAAGCTGGTCTACTCCGGCACCGCCAAAGTCGGGCAGACCTTGAAGGTCACCACCAAGAAGTGGAAGCCCTCCGGCGTCAAGCTGAAGTACCAGTGGTACCGCAGCGGAAAGAAGATCTCCGGGGCGGTCAAGAGTACGTACAAGATCACCTCTAAAGACGCCGGCAAGAAAATCTCCGTGAAAGTCACCGGCACCAAGGCCGGCTATAAAACCGTCACCAAGTCGACCTCATCAAAGACAGTACCCAAACCAAAGAAGAAGAGTTCATCTGGGGGCTCTACTTCGAACAACACCACCCCGAAGGACAACTGCAAGATCGTGGGTGGAAAGGAGTACTGCACGTAGAGATGGTGACGACCCAGCGGGAGACCAACCCTCCCGCCCTCCCCGGATATACCTACACCGCGGTGCTGGGCCAAGGCGGCTTCGCGGACGTCTTCGAATACCAACAGGACATGCCCTACCGGCGGGTGGCGGTGAAGGTGCTGCTCCCCGACAAGGCCGAGGGGGACGTGCTGGCGCGGCTGCGCACCGAGGCGAACGCGATGGCCGAACTCAGCCAACATCCGAACATCGTCACCATCTTCGGCGTGCAGGTGGCCCCGGACGGCCGCCCCTGCCTGATCATGGAACGCTACCCGCGCAACTCGCTGGGCCGCGAATGGCGCAAGGCGAAGCTCAAGCTCTCTGAGGTGCTCGCCATCGGGGTGCAGCTATCGGGGGCGGTGGAGTCGGCGCATCGGCGCGGCATCCTGCACCGCGACATCAAGCCCGCGAACATCCTCTTTGACCTGAACGGCCGCCCGGTGCTCTCCGATTTCGGCATCGCCGCGAACGTGATGGGCGAGGTTTCCGCGCTCACCGGCTTGAGCGTGCCCTGGAGCGCCCCGGAATCCTTTGGCGACGATCCGCTGGCCTCCCCGCAAGGTGACGTGTGGAGCCTGGCCGCCACCCTCTATTCGCTGTTGACGGGCCGCGCCCCCTTCGAGGTGGCCGGTACGGACAACGCCACCCTGGCCCAGGCGGAGCGGATCGCGCTGTCCGACTATATGCCGCTCGGACGTCCCGACGCGCCACCGGAGTTGGATCAGGTGTTGAAGACGGCGATGGCCAAGAATCCGCTTTCGCGCTATCCCACCGCCGCCGCCTTCGGAAACCAGTTGCGCGCGGTGCAGGCCACGCTGGGCTACACCCCGACGCCGATGGAGATCCTGCGCGACAACGACGAATACGGCTCCACCGGCACCCAAGCCGGGCCGGATCAGGTGGGCGACACCGTGTTGCGGGCCTTCTCCGGGAGTGATTCCAAACCGTCGCCAACAGCGGGCACTCCGCCGCCGCCGCCTGCCGACGCTTTGATCACCGCCATTCCGCCCGCCGGCGCCCGCCCCCTGCCGGCATCGTCAGCCACGGAGCGCTCGCTGGGCGGCGAACTGTTCGACCATACGGTGCTGCGCGAGCAAAGCCGCCCGGAGCCGACGGTGGCCGCCCCAAGACGCAAGCCCAACTACAAGCTGTTGGCTGGTACCGGCGCCCTGGTGGTGGCCGTGGTGGTCGGCCTGGTCATCTGGCAGCCGTGGGGTGGGGGAGAAGTGTCGCCTTCCGGGTCGCCGACTGGTTCCGTCATTCCCACCGAAACCACCGGCCCGGTGCCCACCGATTCGCCCACGCCCACCGAGACCGCGGTGACGGCCAGCCCCACCACGCCCACGGGCAGCCCGCTGGAAGCGGGGGATGTCTACACCTGGGGCGGCGCGGGCAAAGGCCTGCTCGGGGACGGCTCCGAGGAGGATCGCGCCACGCCCGGCCCGATCCCGGATCTGAACGGCGTGACCGCGCTCGTGGCCGCCGAGGATTACCAGCGGAACCCACGCAACGATGCGAACCAGGGCTACGTCTATGCCTTGGTCAATGACGGCACCATCTACTCCTGGGGCGTCAACAAATACGGCCAGCTCGGGGTGGGCACCACCCAGGATGCGGTGTCCCCGAAGCAGGTGAAAAACATCGACACCGCCACCGCCATCGACGCCCGTTGTGGGGCGGCCTACGCGCTGCTCGCTGACGGCACCTTGATGGGCTGGGGGCAGTGGCCGGTCGGCGATGGGGGCGAGGCGGACCAACTGCAGCCCGCCCCGGTGCAGGACTTGGAGGGCGTCATCTCCATGGCCGCCGCCTGCGCCGCCGGGCTGGCGCTGACTGGCGACGGGGACGTGTACGCCTGGGGTTGGTACACCTTCGGGGTGGGCTCCAGCACCCCTTATTCCAAGACGCCGAAGCGGATCTCCGCGCTGAGCGGCATCCTGCAGGTCAGCGCCGGATGCAACTCCGGCTACGCGTTGACGAACGAGGGCAAGGTGCTGGCCTGGGGGCAGAACGACAAGGGCCAACTCGGCGACGGCACCAAGAAGGGCCGCGGCAAGCCGGTGGAGGTGAGCGGCTTGAGCGACATCGTCCAAATTGTGGCCACCTGTGACGCCGCCTACGCCATCAACGCCAACGGGGACATCTTCGGCTGGGGTTCGCAGCCGGTGGGCAACGACGGCGTGATCACCACCCCGGTGGCGGTCGGCGCGGGGGTGGTGAAACTGCAGGCTGGCTACGATTCCGTCTTCGCTTTCGCGGCGGACGGCACCGTCTATCGGGGCGATCCGGGCGCGGCCTGGGTGGCGCAGGATCAGATTTTCGGCGCGACATCCGTCACCGCGACCGATAAGACAACTTTCGCGGTGCGCGGCGAGTAAGATTGCCCAAATGATTGAGGCAGGAAAAACGGATCCGCAGGTGATCCGCAATTTCTGCATCATCGCGCATATCGACCACGGCAAATCCACCCTCGCGGATCGGATGCTGCAGCTCACCGGCGTCGTCGACGAGCGCACCATGCGGGCCCAATACCTGGATCGGATGGACATCGAGCGCGAGCGCGGCATCACCATCAAAAGCCAGGCGGTGCGGATGCCCTGGGAGGTGGCGGGCACCGAATATGTGCTGAACATGATCGACACGCCGGGGCACGTGGATTTCACCTACGAGGTGTCCCGTTCGCTGGCCGCCTGCGAGGGGGCGGTGCTGCTGGTGGACGCCTCGCAAGGCATCGAGGCGCAGACTTTGGCGAACCTGTATCTGGCCCTGGAGGCCGATCTCACCATCATCCCGGTGTTGAACAAGATCGATCTGCCCGGCGCGCTCACCGAGAAATACGCCGCCGAGATCGCGCATCTGGTGGGCTGCGAGCCCGCCGAGGTGTTCCGGGTCTCGGCGAAAACGGGTGACGGGGTGCGCGAGCTGCTCGACGAGATCGTGAAGCAGGTGCCGCCGCCGGTGGGCGATCCGCAGGCGCCGTCACGGGCTTTGATCTTCGATTCGGTCTACGATTCCTACCGCGGCGTGATCACCTACGTGCGGGTGGTGGACGGCGAGCTCAGCCACCGCGAGAAGGTGCTGATGATGTCCACCCAGGCCACCCACGAGACGTTGGAGGTGGGGGTGATCTCCCCGGAGCCGATGAAGTCGGATTCGCTGGGCGTCGGCGAGGTCGGCTACATCATCACCGGGGTGAAAGAGGTGCGGCAATCGCGGGTGGGCGACACCGTCACCTCCGCGCAAAAGCCCGCCAAGCAGTCGCTGGGCGGCTACCGGCAGCCGCATCCGATGGTGTGGTCGGGCATCTACCCGATCGAGGGCTCCGACTATCCCGAGTTGCGCGAGGCGCTGGACAAGCTGCAGCTCAACGACGCCGCGCTGGTTTTCGAGCCGGAGAACTCGGCCGCGCTCGGGTTTGGCTTCCGGGTCGGCTTCCTGGGGCTGCTGCACCTGGAGATCGTCCGCGAGCGGCTGGAGCGCGAGTTTGACCTGGACATCATCTCCACCGCCCCGAACGTCGAATACCGGGTGGTGCTGGAAGACGGCACCCAGGTGCAGGTGACGAACCCGTCCGAATACCCGGACGGCAAGGTCGCCCAGGTGTTCGAGCCGGTGGTGAAGGCGACGATCCTCTCCCCGGCGTCATTCATCGGCACCATCATGGAACTGTGCCAGGAGCGGCGCGGCATCCAGAAAGGGATGGATTACCTCTCCGAGGATCGGGTGGAAATCCACTACCTGCTGCCGCTGGCGGAGATCGTCTTCGATTTCTTTGACGCCTTGAAGTCGCGCACCCGCGGCTACGCCTCGCTGGATTATGAGGAAGGCGGCGAGCAGGAGGCGAAGCTGGTGAAGGTGGATCTGCTGCTCAACGGTGAGCCGGTGGACGCCTTCTCCGCGATCATCCACGCCGATTTCGCCTACAACTACGGCGTGGAGATGGTGCGCAAGCTGCGCAAGCTGATCCCGCGCCAGCAGTTCGAGGTGCCGATCCAGGCGGCGATCGGCTCCCGGGTGATTGCCCGCGAGACGGTCCGCGCGGTCCGCAAGGACGTGCTCGCCAAGTGCTACGGCGGCGACATCACCCGCAAGCGCAAGCTGCTGGAGAAACAGAAGGAAGGCAAGAAGCGGATGAAGATGGTGGGCCGCGTCGAAGTGCCCCAGGAGGCGTTCGTGGCCGCCCTCTCGGTAGACCAGGTGTCCCAGAAGTGACGGGCGTCTACGTCCACATCCCGTTCTGCCACACCCGCTGCGGCTACTGCGATTTCCACTCCCAAGCCGTCGGCACCCGCACCGAGCTGTTCGGGGAGTATGTGGAGCAGCTGCTCGCGCGGATTTCGCGGGCGGGAGAAGCGGCGGATGCCCCGGTGGACACCATCTTCTTCGGTGGCGGCACCCCCACCCTGCTCGCTCCCGCGTTGTTGGGGGCCATCTTGGACGGGATCAGGGCGGCCTTCGACGTCACCGCCGACGCCGAGATCACCACCGAGGCGAATCCGGAATCGGTGGAGCCGCAGACGCTGGTCGGGCTGCGGCGAGCCGGTTTCAACCGCATCTCCTTTGGGATGCAGTCCGCCGATGAACAGGTGCTGCGGGCGTTGGATCGGCGGCACACCCCCAACCGGGTGCCGCAGGTGGTGCAATGGGCGCGGGAGGCAGGTTTTCACAACCTCAGCGTCGATCTGATCTACGGCACCCCCGGCGAGACGGACGCCAGTTGGCGGCACACCCTGGAGGCCGCTATCGCGCTCGCTCCCGAGCACATCTCCGCCTACGCGCTCACCATTGAGCCGGGCACCCCCATGTATGTGCGGATGCGGCGCGGAGAATTGCCCGACACCGATCCGGACGCGCAGGCGGATCGCTACCTGCTGGCCGATGAACTGTTGACGGCGGCGGGCTATGCGAACTACGAGATTTCCAACTGGGCGAAGCCGGGCTTCGAATGCCGCCACAACTTGAACTATTGGTTATCGGGCAACTGGTATGGCTTCGGCATCAGCGCCCATTCGCATTTTGACGGCGTGCGCGCCTGGGAGACGGGGGAGGGGATCAGCGAAGAGCGGCTCACCGCCGAGCAGCGGCGGACGGAGCGGGTGCTGCTGGAGACCCGGCTGGCCACCGGGTTGCCGCTGGAGGTGTTGACGTACACTGAGCGGGCGCGGCTTCCGGGTCTGGTGGAGCGCGGCTTGGCGGTGGTGACGGACCGGCTGGTGCTCACCGCGCGCGGCCGGCTGCTCTCCGACGCGATCATCCGGGACTTGTTGGATTAGGCTTGCCCCATGCGCATTGACGTCGTCTCGATCTTCCCCGACTATCTCGCCCCGCTGCAGCTCTCCCTGATCGGGCAGGCGATCGCGGGCGGCATCGTGGAGTTGGCCGTCCACGATCTGCGCGATTACACCCACGACGTGCACCGCACCGTCGACGACACCCCTTATGGGGGTGGGCCCGGCATGGTGATGAAGCCCGAGCCGTGGGGGGAGGCGCTGGATCCGCTGGTGCATCCGGAGGCCACGTTGATCGTCACCAGCCCGGCGGGCGAGGTGTTCACCCAGGCCACCGCCGTCGAGCTATCCCAATTCCCGCACCTGATCTTCGCCTGTGGCCGCTACGAGGGCATCGACCAGCGCGTCATCGATTACTACGCCCCGCGCTTGAGCGTGCGCGAAATCTCCATCGGGGATTATGTGCTGAACGGGGGAGAGGTGGCGGCGCTCGCCATCATCGAGTCGGTGGTGCGGCTGCTCCCCGGCGTGGTCGGCAACCCCGAGAGCCTCGCCGAGGAATCCCACAACCCCGATCTCGGCGGCCTGCTCGAATACCCGCTCTACACCAAACCCGCCCAGTGGCGCGGCCTCTCCGTCCCCGACGTGCTGCTCAGCGGCCACCACGCCAACATCGACGCCTGGCGCCTCGCCCAGGCCTACACCCGCACCCAATCCCGCCGCCCCGACCTCCTCGACTGACGACGCCCTCCGGCCGCCACCCTCGTCCTTTTCCCGTCATCCTCGACACCGGCGGCGGGGCACGGCGGCGGAACGCTCGTCATCCTCGTCCCTTTTCCCGTCATCCTCGACATCGGCGGCGGGGCACGGCGGCGGAACGCTCGTCATCCTCGTCCTTTTCTCGTCATCCTCGACCGAAGGTCGGGGATCCAGTGAGCGACATGCTGAAGGCATTTGGAGCGAACCAAGAGTGCGGGAGCGAAGCGACCACCACTACCGCGTCATCAGGACAGTAGTGACGATGAGCCCGGCGACCAGCACCAACAGCCCGACGACCAGCACCCAGGTGAGCGGCCGCGCGAAGTTGTTCGTCCAACCGACGCCGAAGCGCTTCTCGACGAAGACCGCTGGATCTTCCGGGTTGAAGTAGAAGGTGCCCAGCTTCCAGAAGCGGTCGTCGTCATAGTTGACGGCGCCAGTCGCCTGAGCCGCGCGGGTGCGAATCCGCGACCCGCCCTGGCCGATCCGGAACATCATCACCCACACCGCGATGCCGATGAAGACCACCAGTATCACGGTGGGCAGGAAGATGAACCCGTTGGAGACCACACCCAGCATGGTGATGATCTGGGTCGTCGAGGTAAAGGCCAGCGTCACCACCCCGAGCACCACCATGAAGATGGAGTTCCAGCGGCGGAAACGCATGTCTTGGGCCAGCGATTGCTCCGGTTTGGCGGCGTCCGTCTGCCGCCGGGCGCGGCGGATGATGCAGAAGACGCCCGCCAGAATCCCGGCCAGGACCACCTGGACCAGCGCCATCGGCAACACCGCCATCACGCCTTTGGGGACGAAGGTATCGGGCAGCCCGTCTAAACCGTAGTGGGTGGGCACCGGGTCGGGCACCTGCGGCCAGACCACCCAGATGGCCACCAGCCAGATCACGATCACCAGCGGGAAGAGCAGCAGCCAGGCCGGCGAGATGGTGTCGGCGGCGGGCGCGGCGGTGGAGACGGTGATCACCGCCGGGCGGGACGGATCATCCCAGTCTTTCCCGGCCTTGAGCCGCTTCATCGCGAAATGGCAGGGCAGGTAGACCACGAAGGCCGCCACCACATAGCCGAGCAGCAGCGGGACCACGAACCAGATGACCTGCGGATCCTCCCAATTCGCGTCCACCCCGAAGACGCAAGTGAGCCCCATCAACAACACCCCGAGCAGCATCATCACGCCCAGGTAGATACGCTTCAGCCGCATCAACTCCGGGGCATCGATCTGGTCGGACGGCACCGAGACGCCGAAGAGTTCGGTCCTCCGGGTGACGTACGGGACGAACGCGAAGCTGAAGATCATCAGCGCTTCGAGTGGGAGTAATACTGCCAGAAACATGTCAGGCTCCTTTGTTGATGGTTTCGTCGACGATTTGACGCAGTTGGCCCGCGTCAATGCCATGGCTGCGGGCGTCGGTGAACAGCCTTTCCAGCCCGTCCGCAAGCTGTTGCAGATAGTCGTCGTTATAAGTGGGGCCGGAGGTGATCCGCGCGCCCCGACGGCCATAGATGCGCAGGTACCCTTCGTCCTCCAGCACCTTGTACGCCTTGTTCACCGTGTGCAGGTTGATCCCCAGCTCCACGGCCAACTGCCGCACCGAGGGAAGTTGATCGCCCTCGCGCAGTTCCCCGGACACCAGCGCGTCCACGATCTGGTGGCGCAACTGCAAGTAGATCGGGGTGTCGCTGTCCGGCGCAATCGATAACAGCATCTCCGCCTCCTTCTCCTTTGTTATACATATACTATAACAGCTAGAACACCGTGTCAAGTCCAACCCCTGCCCGCGTCTCTCGCCCGCACCCACCTCCCTCTCCCCCCGTCCCTCTCACCCCATCCCCTCACCCCATCCCGCATGTTCACTCGCCACACCCCTTCGCGGGCCGGACCTCCCTGCCACGGCCACCCTGGACCGCGCCGCTTCTACTTCTGGCACCTTCTCTTGGTGGGGCAGGGTGGGCAGCGGTTGAAATATGCAAGTAAAAAGTGAGGTAATTACGGGCGTTCCACGCCGGGTTTCGGGCTGTTTGGGCGGCTTTTATTGGGTATGGTTGCCCTGTGGCGACTTCAACACTTACTCCGCATCAGAAGGCAGTGAGGTCTACCGTTGCCCGGAAAGCCTTGATGGCGGTCACGGGCCTGTTCTTGATCTTCTTCCTGCTCTTCCACATGTATGGAAACTTGAAAATGTTCTTAGGCCAGGAGGTGTACGACGAGTACGCGCACTGGCTCAAGGTGGACGCCTTCGTGCCGATCTTCCCGCACGGTGGCTTCATCTGGGTGTTCCGGGCGATCGTGCTCGCGGCGCTGGCGTTGCACATCTGGTCGGCCATCACACTGTGGCTGCGGGCCAACAAGGCCACCGAGTCCCGCTACGCGGTGACCACGCGGCTGGAGCAGACGTACAGCTCCCGGATGATGCGCTGGGGCGGTGTGATCCTGGCCGGCTTCCTGCTGTGGCACCTGTACCAGTTCACCTTGGCGCCCACGAATGAGTCCCCGTACGCGGCGGTATCCGAGGCCTTCAGCCAGTGGTACTTCGTGGCGCTGTACGCGCTGTGGCTCATCGCGGTGTGTATGCACGTGCGGCACGGCTTCTGGTCCGCGTTCACCACCTTGGGCGCGAACACCTCCGCGAAGGCGAAGCTGGTGTTGGACGGCCTGGCTTGGATCGTGGCGATCGCCATCTACTTCGGCTTCATTTTGATGCCGGTGGCGGTGCTACTCGGATGGATTGGGTGATTGACATGGCAAAACCTGAAGACTTCTTCACCGTCGGCGCGGACATCGCCGACACCAAGGCCAACACGGAGCTGCCCATCGAGCAGGTCTGGGCGGATCGCCAGTTCCACGCGGCGCTGGTCAACCCGTCAAACCGCCGCAAGCTCACCGTGATCATCGTGGGCACCGGCCTGGCCGGTGGCGCGGCGGCCGCTTCGCTGGGCGAGGCTGGCTACAACGTGCTCAACTTCTGCTATCAGGACAGCCCGCGCCGGGCGCATTCCATCGCCGCGCAGGGCGGCATCAACGCGGCCAAGAATTACCGCAACGACAACGATTCGGTACACCGGCTCTTCTACGACACCGTCAAGGGCGGCGATTACCGCGCCCGCGAGACGAACGTCCACCGGCTGGCCGAGGTCAGCGCCAACATCATCGACCAGTGCGTGGCCCAGGGCGTCCCGTTCGCCCGCGAATATGGCGGCCTGCTGGACAACCGCTCCTTCGGCGGCGTGCAGGTGCAGCGCACCTTCTACGCCCGCGGCCAAACCGGCCAGCAGCTCTTGATCGGCGCCTACCAGGCCTTGGAGCGTCAGGTTGACGCCGGCACCGTCCAGATGTTCACCCGGCACGAGATGCTGGAGCTGATCGTGGTGGACGGCAAGGCGCGCGGCATCGTCACCCGCGACATGGTCACCGGCGAGATTGAGGCGTTCACCGGCGACGCCGTGGTGCTGGCCACCGGCGGCTACGGCAACGTCTTCTTCCTCTCCACGAACGCCATGGGCTGCAACAACACCGCAGCCTGGCGGGCGCACCGCAAGGGCGCCTATTTCGGCAACCCGTGCTACACCCAGATCCACCCCACCTGCATCCCCGTCCACGGCGAGACGCAGTCGAAGCTCACACTGATGAGCGAGTCGCTGCGCAATGACGGCCGCATCTGGGTGCCGAAGAATCCGGAGGACGCCACCAAGGATCCGCGCGACATCCCCGAAGAGGATCGCGATTACTACCTGGAGCGCATCTATCCCGCCTTCGGCAACCTCGTCCCGCGCGACATCGCCTCCCGGCAGGCCAAGTACCGTTGCGACGAAGGCCTGGGCGTCGGCCCGGCGGTCACCGAGATCGATCTGGACGGCAACGAGAAGCAGGTCCGCCGCGGCGTCTACCTGGATTTCGCCGAAGCCATCTCCCGGCTCGGCAAAGACGGGGTGGCCGCGCGTTACGGCAACCTCTTCGACATGTACGCGCAGATCACCGGCGAGGATCCGTACGAGACGCCGATGCGCATCTACCCGGCGGTGCACTACACCATGGGCGGCCTCTGGGTCGATTACGATCTGTCGTCAAACATCCCCGGCCTGTATGTGACGGGCGAGGCGAACTTCTCCGATCACGGCGCGAACCGGCTCGGCGCCTCGGCGCTGATGCAGGGCCTGGCGGACGGCTACTTCGTGCTCCCGAACACCATCAACGACTACCTCTCCAAGGGTCCGTACCCGGCGCTCACGCCGGAGAGCCCGGAGGTCAAGGAGGCCGTCGATTCGGTGAAGGCGCGCATCGAGCAGTTGCTCGCGATTGACGGCGAGCGCACCGTGGACAGCATCCACAAGGAACTCGGCACCATCATGTGGGAATACTGCGGCATGGAGCGCACCGAGGCTGGCCTGATCACCGCCATCGGCAAGATCCGCGAGCTGCGCGAAGAGTTCTACAAGAATGTCAAGGTCACCGGCGAAAACGAGGATTTCAACCAGACGCTGGAGCGGGCCGGCCGGCTCGCCGACTTCCTGGAGCTGGGCGAGCTGATGTGCATTGACGCCCTGCACCGCCGCGAATCCTGCGGCGGCCACTTCCGGGCCGAGAGCCAAACCGAGGACGGCGAGGCGCTGCGCGACGACGAGCACTTCCTGTACGTCGGCGCCTGGGAGTATCACGAAGGCAAGCCGATCCTGCACAAGGAGCCGCTCATCTACAAGGCCATCGAGTTAAAGCAGAGGAGCTACAAGTGAGCGAGAACACCATCAACATCACGCTGCGGGTCTGGCGGCAGCCGAATGGCCACACGCCCGGCAAGCTGGTCAGCTATCCCGTCAAGGACGTCTCCACCGACATGTCCTTCCTGGAAATGCTCGATCTGCTGAATGAGGAGCTCACCGTCAAGGGCGAAGAGCCGGTGGCCTTCGACCACGATTGCCGCGAGGGCATCTGCGGCATGTGCGGCGTCGTCATCAACGGCACCCCGCACGGCCGCGGCTCGTCCCCGGTCCCCACCACCACCTGCCAGTTGCACATGCGGATGTTCCACGACGGCGACGTGATCACCGTGGAGCCGTGGCGGGCGCGTCCCTTCCCGGTCATCAAGGATCTGGTGGTGAACCGCTCCGCGTTCGACAAGATCATCCAGGCCGGCGGCTTCATCTCGGTGAATACCGGCGCCGCCCCGGAGGCGCACGCCGCCCCGGTGCCGAAGCTGAAGGCGGATCGCGCGTTCGACGCCGCCACCTGCATCGGCTGTGGCGCCTGCGTGGCCGCCTGCCCGAATCACTCCGGCATGTTGTTCACCGCCGCGAAGATCACCCACTTGGCGATGTTGCCGCAGGGCCAGCCCGAGCGTCACCTCCGCATCAAGAAGATGATCGGCGTCCACGACGCCCTCGATTTCGGCGGCTGCACCAACATCGGCGAATGCGCGGCCGTCTGCCCGAAGGCGATCCCGCTGGACGTCATTTCGCAGTTGAACCGCGATCTCATCTCGTCCCTCTTCACCCGCGACGGCAAGTAACGTTCGCGCGAAGTTGGAAAGTATGGCAGAATAGAACGGTTGTCTTCAGGCGCTCCTGCCACAGGGGGAATCGCCAGGACAGCTAAATGTAAGCCCACGAGGTGGCCTGTGGCACCGGCGAGGAAGAGACATGAGCGACTTAGTTGCGCAAGTAAGCAAAGCAGCGTTGAAGGATGGCATTCCGGATTTCCGTCCGGGAGACAACGTGCGGGTGCACGTGCGAGTCATCGAAGGCAACCGTTCCCGCGTGCAGATTTTCGCGGGCGTGGTGATCGCCCGGAACGGCTCGGGCATCTCCGAGTCCTTCACTGTCCGCAAGGTTTCTTTCGGCACCGGGGTGGAGCGCACCTTCCCGCTGAACTCGCCGATCATCGAAAAGATCGAGGTTGAGCGCCGCGGTGACGTGCGTCGGGCTAAGCTGTATTACCTCCGCGGCCTAAAGGGTAAGGCCGCCAAGATCAAAGAGAAGCGCGAAAGCTGAAGTGTCGGACGAGCCAAGTCCTGAAGTCGTCGAGGATGCTCCGCAGGAGGAGCGTTCCAAGCTGCGCGTTGCCGGGGCTTGGGCCCGCGAGATCGGCATCGTGGTCATCGGCGCGCTGATCGCCTCCACGCTGATCCGCGCCTTCCTGCTGCAGATGTTCGAAATCCCCTCCGGGTCGATGAACAACACCCTGGTGAAAGACGACCGGGTGGCGGTGCTGAAGGTCGGCGGCTACGGCCGCGGCGACGTGGTGGTCTTCAAAGACACCCAGAATTGGCTCTCCGATCCGGTCCAAGATCCGGGTTTCTTCGGAAAAGCGCTGATCTTCATCGGCTTGCTGCCGGACACCACCTCGAATTTCCTGATCAAGCGCGTGATCGGCGTCGAGGGCGATCATGTGGTCTGTTGTGACGCTTCGGGCAAGATCACCGTCAACGGCTACGCGCTCAATGAGGTCGACTATCTCTACCCGGATCCCAGTTCGCCCACCGGGGTGGTGGATCCGTCCGCCAACGCCTTTGACGTGGTGGTGCCCAAGGGGCACATCTGGGTGATGGGCGATCACCGCAACGATTCGGCGGATTCCCGCTACCACATGCGCGATCCGGTGCCGGAGGGCGAAGTGGCCGGCGCGAACGCCTTCGTGCCCGTCGAAGACGTGGTGGGCAAGGCGGTGCTGGTGATCTTCCCGTTCGATCATTTCAAGGCGCTGCCGCACCAGGTGGCTTTTGACGGGGTCCCCGATCCGGCGACAGTTCCGGATGAGCCGATCATCACCGTCACCATCGATTAGCCGCCGGTGTGAGTTGGAAGCCACGCTTCGCGCCCAGGGTTTCACCCGCATCGCTGGCGCTGACGAGGCGGGCCGGGGTGCCTGCGCCGGGCCGTTGGTGGCTGCCGCCGTCATCCTGCCCCCGGATTACGACATTCCCGAACTGCGCGATTCCAAGCTGTTGACGGCCAAAGCCCGCGAGCGCGTCTACGCGCAAGTCACCGCCGTGGCGCAGTGGGCGGTGGTGGAGATCAGCCCCGCAGAGTGTGACGAGTTGGGGATGCAGGAAGCCGATCTGGCCGGGCTGCGCCGGTCGCTGCTGCGGCTCGCCCCGCCCCCCGATTTCGCGTTGACGGACGGTTTCGCCGTTCCCGGCCTGCCCTTTCCGGCCTTGGGGGTGATCAAGGGCGACCAAGTGGCCCCCAGCGTCAGCGCCGCCTCGGTGATCGCCAAGGTGACGCGGGATCGGATCATGGGCGGGTTGGCCCTCGCATATCCGGGCTACGGATTCGAGGTCCACAAGGGGTATTGCACCAAGGCGCACCAGCAGCGGCTGGAAGCGCAGGGGGTGAGCGCGGTGCATCGGCGCAGCTATGCAAACATCCAAGCCATCTTGGCCGGTACCAGATAAGATGAGACACGCTGGCCACGGGGTCGGCAGAAGGAAAAAGATGAGCGCTGAAGATCTGGAACAGTACGAGACCCAGTTGGAGTTGCAGCTCTACCGTGAATACAAGGACGTGGTGGGCATCTTCAAGTACGCGGTGGAGACGGAACGCCGCTTCTACCTGTGCAACGCGGTCGATCTCAAGGTGCGCACCGAGGGTACCGACGTCTACTACGAGGTCTCCATGGGTGACGCCTGGGTGTGGGACATGTTCCGCACCGCCCGTTTCGTCAAGAGCGCGAAGGTGCTCACCTTCCGCGACGTCTCCATCGAGGAGATCGACCACGCCGGTCTGCGCATCCCCGACAACTTCTAAGAGTTGAAACCCCCATCTGTGGATAACTTTTTCGAGTTATCCACAGAAATAAATTAGTTAACCGATTCGGCTCCTCCAGCCCTAATTAACCAGGTGGAGGACATTATGGATCGACGTAAAGAGACCGGCTCACTGGGCGAACAGCTCGCCGTGGAGCATCTGGAGGCCAAGGGCTGGGAAATCCTGGATCGGAATTGGCGCTGCCCGGCGGGCGAGCTGGACATCATCGCCAGAGATACGGCTGGCTATCTGGTTTTCTGCGAGGTGAAGACCCGCCGCCGCTACCGGGAGCTGCCGGTGCCGCCATTGGAGGCGATCACCGTCAAGAAGCTCTACAAGCTGCAAGAGCTGGGGATGCGCTGGCTGCGCGCCGCCCGCCGGCAATACCACCTTTCGATTCGCGGGGTGCGCTATGACGGCATCGGCGTGGTGCTCGGCGAGCACAGCGAGCCGGTGATCCAGCACCAGCGGGGGTTGGGGTTCTGATGCCCGCGCAGTTGGCGAAAGCCTGGTCAGTGGCCCTGGTGGGGCTCTCCGGGGCGATGGTCGAGGTGGAGGCGGCGGTGTCCAGCGGCTTGCGCGGCACGATTGTGGTCGGCCTGCCCGACACCGCGGTCACCGAGGCGCGGGATCGCTGCCGGGCGGCGATGCAGGTCACCGATCTGGGCTGGCCCGAAGGCCGGGTGACGTTCAACCTCTCCCCGGCGAATCTGCCGAAGGCGGGCACCCATTTTGATTTGGCGATGGTGGCCGCCGTGGGCGCCACCCAGCGGCTCTGCCGCCAGGAGGCACTGCGGCAGGTGATGTTGTTTGGCGAAGTTGGGTTGGACGGCCAGGTGCGGCCCGCGCGGGGGCTGTTGCCGGCCTTGTTGGAGGCGGTCCGGCACGGCTTCACCAAGGTGATCGTGCCCACCGCCCAGCTGCGCGAGGCGATGCTGATTGACGGCGTCGAGGTCACTGGGGTTTCCCGCATCGAAAGGCTCTTTGCGGTGTTGAACGGGGGGAATGGGGATGAGCCACCTCCACCCACCCCCGTGGCCCCGCGCTCGAAGCCGCTTCCCGACATGGCCGATGTCGCCGGGCAGTTTGAGGCCAAATGGGCCTTGGAGGTGGCCGCCGCCGGCCGGCACCACGTGTATTTCCATGGCCCGCCCGGAGTGGGCAAGACGTTGCTCGCGGAGCGGCTGCCCACGCTGCTTCCGGATCTTTCCCCGGCGGAATCGCGGGAGGTGTCGTCCATCCATTCATTGGCGGGGCGTCCGCTCTCCGATCTGATCACCCGGCCGCCGTTCTCCGCGCCGCATCATTCGGCCTCGCTGCCGGCGGTGGTCGGCGGTGGGGCGAAGATCGCCAATCCGGGGGCGATCTCCATGGCGCATCGCGGGGTGCTGTTTCTCGACGAGGCTCCGGAGTTCTCCGCCCGTACCCTGGATTCGCTGCGGGTGCCGTTGGAATCGGGGAAGGTGACGATCTCGCGCGCCTACGCCGTCACCGTCTTTCCGGCCGCCTTCCAGTTGGTGCTGGCCGCCAATCCCTGCCCCTGCGGCAATGCGGACACCCCCGGCCAGGAGTGCAAATGCACTCCGTTCACGGTGCGGCGCTACGCCAGCCGGGTCTCCGGCCCGATCTTGGATCGGGTAGACATCCGGCAGCAGTTGCAGCCGCTGCAACGCTCGTTCCTGAGCCGCACCCACGCGGTGGGGGAGAGCAGCGCCCAAATCGCCGAGCGGGTGGCCGCCGCCCGGGAGCGGCAGGCGGCGCGGTTGGCCGAAGTCGGCTTCCAGGTGAACGGAGAGGTGCCCGGGGTGGTGCTGCGCAAGCAGTTGCCGCTGCCCGATGGCATCGAGCTGCTGGAGGCGGCGGTGGCCCAAGGGCGGCTCTCCGCGCGCGGGGTGGACAAGGTACTCCGCCTCGCCTGGACGATCTGCGACATCGCGGGGTCGGCCAAGCCCAGCCAGGATCAACTGCACGCCGCGTTGGCGATGCGACGGGGGTCAGAGCGATGCTGAGCGAACGGATGTCCCGGCTGGCGCTCACCTGCGTCACCGATCCGGCGCACCCGCAATTGGGCAAAGCGGTAGCCGAATTCGGCCCGGTGGACGTCTGGGAGCAGTTGCCGCAGCTGAACACCACGCTGGCCCGGCGGGCGCGGGCGGTGCGGCCGGAGGCGGTGGCCGTCGAATGCCAGCGGCTGGGCATCCGGTTCGTGATTCCGGGGGACGCCGATTGGCCGCCGCAGTTGGCGGTCCTGGAGCATTCCGAGATGGTGAACCAGTTCCACGGCGTGCCCTTCGGGCTGTTCGTCCGCGGCGTCGGCGAGCTGGCCGAAGTCTCCCGCCAGTCGGTGGCCTTGGTGGGCGCGCGGGCCGCCACCCGCTACGGCGAGCAGTTGGCCTTTGAGCTGGCCCAGGATCTTTCCACCAGCGGCTTCACCGTCATCTCCGGCGGGGCGGTCGGGATCGACGCCGCCGCCCATCGTGGGGCGCTCAGCGGTCCGTCACCCACTATCGCGGCCTTAGCGAACGGCCTGAATCGCTGCTACCCGGCCACCAATGATCCGCTCTTCGAGCACATTTTGGAACGCGGGTTGCTCATCTCGGAGTTTCCGCCCGGCGAGCATCCCACCCGGTCGCGCTTCCTGGGCCGGAATCGGCTCATCGCCGCCCTCTCGCTGGGTACCGTGGTGGTCGAGGGGTCGGTGCGCTCCGGGGCGCGCAACACCGCGAATTGGGTGGCCGCGCAACGGGGCATCTGCATGGCCACCCCCGGCTCGGTGTTCTCCGCGATGTCATACCTGCCGCATCAGTTGGTCCGCAGCGGCGAGGCGGTGCTGGTCAGCAACGCCGCCGAAGTCCGCGAGCTGATCAGCAGGCATCCGCAACTCCCGCCACCGCCCAACCCCGAGCACCGTCCCACCGACGGTCTCAGCGGCGCCGAATTGGCCATCTTCGAAGCCCTGCCCGCCCGCGGCAGCCGCACTCCTGACGAGTTGGCCGCCCGCACCGGCCTCACTATCCCCGCCTGTCTGGCCGCCCTCTCCGCCTTGGAAACCCGCTCCCTCGTCCAATCCAACCCCAACTCCTCTTTCCAGTTGTCAAGAGGTACTAAATAGTTGCTATCTAGGGAGGGTAGACATATAATGACGAGCAGGCAAAGGAAGGGGCAGATGAATAAGCGCGTGACTGTTGTCGCCAAGCGTTGGAAGCGCGGCTGGGAGTTGTGGCCGAGTACCGGTGGAGTCACCCAATCGCGGACATTGCGCACCGCCAGGCAGCAGGTGGTCGACTATCTGGACACGGTCACGCCAGAGATAGACCATGCTGGTTGGGAGATCGTGATCCAGCCGGAGTTGGGGGCGTTGTTGGATGAGTTGCAATCGGCTCGGCGAGAACAGGAGCGGGCCCAGCAGTTGCAACTCCAAGCCAGTGCCCGGATTCGCGCCGCAGTGGCCAAGCTGCAGGTTGCCGGGCTGTCGGTGACGGACATCGCTGAGATCTTGGGCGTTTCGCGCGGACGGGTGTCGCAGTTGGTCGGCAGCGGGCAGGGGGCTGAGTGAGTTGGCTGGTGGCCTAAGATATAGGTAGTTTGTCGCCAGGAGGGGATATGTTGCCAGCGAGCACGGGGTCTACGGTCTTGATCGTGGTCATCTTGGCCATCTTTGTGGTCGTGGGAGTCATCATCGCCTTGATTTTGCACTTTCTGCGGAAGACGGCGAGCAGCCTCATCTCGTCGGGGCGGGCGGCCTTCACCAGCGCCGCCTATTCTTCGCTGGATGCCCCGAAAACGCAGACGGATCGGGAATTCCCGCCCAAGGAGCTGTGGACGCAAAAGCTCAGCGCGAACACCATCGCCTGCCCGCAGTGTGGCGCGCCGGTGGACGGCATCGGGCTAGTGGAGTGCGAGTATTGCGGCTCCACCGTCAACGTGGCGGCCGAAAGCAAAGATTAAGTCATCGCGGCCACGTCCAGCGCCGCCGTCAACTGCTCCTCGGTGAGTTCGCCGCGTTCCAGATAGCCCAGTTCGCGCACCGCCTGGGCGATGGTGATGTTTTGCTTCACCGAATACTTGGCGATCTTCGCGGCCGCCTCGTAGCCGATCAGCCGATTCAGCGGGGTGACGATCGAGGGCGAGGATTCCGCGTATTCGCGGCACCGTTCCACATTGGCCGTCAAACCGTCCACGCAGCGGCTGGCCAGCAGCTTGGCCACATTCGCCTCCAAGGTGATCGATTCCAGCAGGTTGCGGGCCATCACCGGCAGCATCACCAGCAGGTCGAAGTTGCCCTGCGCGCCCGCGAAGGCCACCGCTTGGTCGTTGCCGATCACCTGCGCCGCCACCTGCACGGTGGCCTCGGGCAGCACCGGGTTCACCTTGCCGGGCATGATCGACGAGCCGGGCTGCAAATCCGGCAGCGCGATCTCGCCGATGCCGGTGCGCGGGCCGGAGCCCATCCAGCGCAGATCGTTGGCGATCTTGACGAAGGAGACCGCGATGGTGCGCAAAGCCCCCGAGGCCTCCACCAGCGAATCCTGGGCGGCTTGCGCCTCGAAGTGGTTCGGCGCCTCCACGAAGGGCAGCGAGGTGTGCTGCGCGATCAGCTCGATCACCCGCGCCGAGAACCCGGGCGGGGTGTTGATGCCGGTGCCCACCGCCGTCCCGCCCAGCGGCAACTCGGCCAGCCGTGGCAGGGTGGCCCGCACCCGGGCGATGCCGTTGCGGATCTGCTGCGCATAGCCGCTGAACTCTTGGCCCAGCATGATCGGGGTGGCGTCCATCAGGTGCGTGCGCCCGGATTTCACCACGTCTTTGAACTCTGCGGCCTTCGCGGCCAGCGAATCGGCCAGCACCCCTAACGCGGGCAGCAACTCGCGCTCAATGGCGGCGTAGGCGGCGATGTGGATTGACGACGGGAAGACGTCGTTGGAGGATTGCGAGGCGTTCACATGGTCGTTCGGGTGCACCTGCTCGCCCAGCATCCGGGAGGCCAGGGTGGCGATCACCTCGTTGGTGTTCATGTTCGACGAGGTGCCCGAGCCGGTCTGGAAGGTGTCGATGGGGAACTGGTCGTCGTGTTTCCCGGCGATCACCGCTTCGGCGGCGGTGACGATGGCCTGCGATTGGGCGGCCGAGATCACCCCCAATTCGGCGTTGGCGAGCGCCGCCGCCCGCTTGATCTCGCCGAGGGCGGCGATGTGGTGGGGGCTCAGCCCGCGGCCGGAGATCGGGAAATTCTCGACAGCCCGCTGGGTCTGGGCGGCGTAGAGGGCGTCGGCCGGTACCCGGACCTCGCCCATGGTGTCATGTTCGATGCGATAATCCATAAACCCTGAGCGTATACACTTTGCTCTAGTGAATGGAGCAAACATGAAGAGATTGTGCCTACTTTTGGCCGGTGCGCTGCTCTTGGCGGGCTGCGCGGTCTCCGGCCCCGACAGCTACGAGACTTCCGGCGCCTCGGTCTCGCCGAGCCAACCGGTGGAGTCGCCGGCCGCTACCGATCAGCCCAGCGCGGAGCCGACGCCCACCACCGATTCGAACTCGGGGCAGGCGAGCGCTCCCGTCGTCACCCCGACTCCGATTGAGGAGCTGAACTCCTACCAGGAGAGCGGCGGCGGTTTTGTCGACATGCAGGAGCAGATCGGCATCCCGGATGGCACGTCGATTTCCGATCTCCAGGTGCTGAAGAAGATGCCCAAGAAGGGCGAGAGCGCCCCCTGGCAGTTCCTGCAGTGGGGGATGGACGAGGAACTGTACATCACCTACGGCATCGGCTCGTCCTGCTATGCCGGCGATTCGGTGGTGATCACCGAGACGGATGAGGCGGTCACCATCGCCTTCGTGATCCAGAAGACCGGTTCGGGCACTTGCGAAGACGTTTTCACTTCGGGATTCGGGCTCGTCCACCTGCCGAACCCGATTGGCGAGCGCGAGTTGCGACACGCCGATTTGACCGGAGAAGGGCTGAAAATGGCCGGGTTTACGGACTAGTTCGCGCTTCGGGTTGGGAACCAGCCCAAAAATGCGCTATAGTCTCGTAGGTTGCACCAAAATGCGACGCCCCTATAGCTCAGTCGGCAGAGCGTCTCCATGGTAAGGAGAAGGTCTGCGGTTCGATTCCGCATGGGGGCTCGTTTGACGGATAGCTCAGACGGGCACCAACAACTGAAGACTTGGCGGGGTAGCTCAGACGGTACACTCGATTGAGGTGAGCGGAAACGGCACTTGCTGGTTTCCCGAACCGATTGAAGAGTGGCCGTCTGACCAAGGATGGAAAACTGAAGACTTGGCGGGGTAGCTCAGACGGTAGAGCAAGCGGCTCATAATCGCTGTGTCACGGGTTCAAGTCCCGTCTCCGCTACTGGCACTGTAACGAGGAGAAGAGAATGGCTAAGAAGCAGGCGGACGTTCGGCCGAAGATCACTTTGGCGTGCACGGTCTGCAAAGAACGTAATTACATCACCAAGAAGAATCGCCGCAACGATCCGGATCGCATGGAGCTGAAGAAATTCTGCCCCCGCTGCCGTCAGCATCAGCCGCATCGCGAAACCCGTTGATGTCCCGCGTCACCCAGCTTCGCGAGTTGTTGGGTTACGCGCCTGAAAACCAACTGCCGTCCCTCGGGGCGGCAGTTTTGGCGTTTAAGCCCGTCCGCGATCATCTTGACGGCGCAGGCTGGGAATATCCCGGCACGCTGCTTACCGAGCTGCGGATGCACGCCTCACCTCCCATCGTTGAGCCCGCCGACGTCGCGGTGAACACCGAGCGGGCCTGGGAACGCGGGCCGGTGAGCGGCATCGAGATCCGCGCCAAACTGCGCGACGCCGCAGACCGCCCGGTCGCCACCTGTTTCTTCAAACTCGCCCACGGGGTGGCCCCGCGTCCACCCGCTCCCAGCCCGTCGCCCACCGAACCCAAACCCTGCGCCAAGCGGTTCACCGTCTCCGCCACCCAGATCGCCGCCGCCGTGCAACTGCTCGGCGACGACAACCCGATCCACACCGCCACCCCAGCCGTGGCTCCCGGATTGCTGGTGCTGGGGTTGGCGCTGCAGCGGCACTTCGACGCCGACTCCACCCAGCTTCGCGAAATCAGCGCCCGCTTCTTGAGCCCGGTGGCAGTGGGGGAGCGGCCGGTGGAATTGGCGGTTTTCGGCACCGACGCGGGCTTCACCGTCACAGATTCCCACGGCTGGCCCCTGATCGAAGGTAGAGTCAAGCTGTGAGCGGTGCGCAGACTTTCGCCCAGCACACCACCATGCGGGTGGGCGGCCCCGCGCGCGGTTTTGTGGCCGCCGCCACCGAAGCCGAGCTGATCGACGCGGTCAGCCAGGCCGACGCCCGCCAAGAGCCGGTCTGCGTGCTCGGCGGGGGAGCGAACGTGGTCGCCGCCGACGCCGAATATCCGGGCACCGTCGTCAAAGTCGCCACCACCGGCATCAAGGTTGACGACGTGGCCGCCTGTTCCGGCGCTTTCGTCGAAGTCGCCGCCGGCGTCCCGCTTGACGAGCTGGTCCAGTATGCGGTGGCCCACGAGTACACCGGCATCGAGGGCCTCTCCGGGATTCCGGGGACGGTCGGCGGGGCCGTCATCCAGAACGCGGGCGCCTACGGCCAGGAGACCGGGCAGACCCTCGCGCGGGTGAAGGTCTGGGATCGCCGGGAGCTACAGCAGCACACCCTCAGCGTCCTCGACGCGCAACTCGGCTACCGCACCAGCCGCTTCAAGGCCGAGCCGGATCGCTATCTGATCCTCAGCGCCAGCTTCCAGTTCAACCTGGGCAGCCGCTCCAAGCCGATCCGTTCCGCCGAGGTCGCCGCGCTGCTCGGTGTGCCGCCGGGGGAGCGCGCGCCACTGGCAGCCGTCCGCGAGGCGGTGCTGGAGGTGCGCCGCGGCAAGGGCATGGTGCTTGACGAGTCCGATCACGACACCTGGTCGGCGGGCAGTTTCTTCACCAACCCGGTGGTGCCCGCGGCGCTGGTCCCGGACGGGGCGCCGTACTATCCAATCGAAGCCGGCCTGGGCAAGACGTCGGCCGCCTGGCTGATCGAGCACGCCGGCTTTGCGAAGGGCTACGGGCACGGCCCGGCGCGGCTCTCCACCAAGCATGTGCTGGCGATCACCAATCGCGGTGGCGCGACCGCCGCAGACGTCGTCAACCTCGCCCGCGAAGTCCGCGACGGGGTGGCCGCCGCCTACGCGATTACCCTCGTGCCGGAGCCGGTTTTCGTCGCATTGAGTCTATGATTGGGGAACTGTGAGTTTATTTTCGGATGTTGAGCTGGCCCCACCGGATCCCATCTTGGGGGTGACGGAGGCCTTCCGGGCGGATCAGAGCCCGGACAAAGTCAATCTCGGCGTGGGCGTCTATCAGGACGAGCATGGCAAGACGCCGCTGTTCGGCTGTGTCGCGGAGGCGGAGGAACGGCTCGCCGCCGCCGCCCAGCCGCGCGGCTATCTCCCACAGACCGGCCTGCCCGCCTACCTGTCGCTGATCCAGGATTTGGTTTTCGGGGCCGGCAACGAGGACTTGAAGCAGCGCACCGCCACCGTCCAGTCGCTTTCGGGGACGGGCGCGTTGAAGCTGGGCGCAGATTTCCTGCGCCAATACGTCGGCCAGGTGGTGATTTCGGATCCGTCTTGGGAGAACCACCGGGCGCTGTTCACCAAGGCCGGTTTGCAGGTGGACGCCTACCGCTACTACGACTGGGCCACCGGCGGGCTGGATTTCGCCGGCATGACGGCCGATCTGGAGGCGGTTGCGCCGGGCACGGTGGTGGTGCTGCACGCCTGCTGCCACAATCCCACCGGCGTCGATCCACATCCCGAACAGTGGGCGGACGTGGCGGCGATCATCGGCACCCGGGGCCTGATCCCGTTCATCGACATGGCCTACCAGGGTTTCGCGGACGGCTTGGAGCAGGACGCCGCCGTGGTGCGGGCTTTCGCCTCCATCGGGGTGCCGCTGTTTGTGGGCACCTCGTTTTCGAAGAACATGGGCCTCTACGGCGAACGGGTCGGCTCGCTCAGCGTGGTCACCGAGAGCCCGGAGGCGGCCGCCCGGGTCACCTCGCAGCTCAAGGTGCTGGTGCGCACCAACTACTCCAACCCGCCCACCCACGGCGAGGCGATCGTCACCGAAGTGCTCGGCGATCCGCGGCTGCGCGGCAGTTGGGAGGCCGAATTGACGTCAATGCGCGAGCGGATCAAGCGGCTGCGGGCGGAACTCCAGGCGGCTTTGACGGCGGCCGGCTTCCCGCGCGATCCGTCCTTCATCACCGCGCAGACCGGCATGTTCTCCTACACCGGCCTCAGCCCGGAGCAGATGCAGCGGCTGCGCAGCGAGTACCACGTCTACGGATTGAACTCCGGACGCATCTGCGTCGCCGCCCTGAATGACCGCAATTTGGAGCGTGTCGCCAGCGCTTTAACGTCAGTTTCGTGAGTCCATTCGACGATTTGGGAGAAATCGCGTAAACTCATGTTCTTGGTGACTCAACACGGTCGCCCCTTGGTTGCCGCCCTCATGGCAACCATAGGGCAATAGCTCAATTGGCAGAGCAGCGGTCTCCAAAACCGCAGGTTGGGGGTTCAAATCCCTCTTGCCCTGCTGGTATGTCAACAAGGCATACTCACAGAACGAATAGGTAAGGACGGCAATGGCCGAAGACGAGAAGGCTGAAGAGCGCGAAGACGATGTCGACGCGGTCGACGACGCGGCGAAGCCCGAGTATGGGCCCACCGAGTTCGAGAGCGACCTCGCCGATGCCGCGGACGCGGTAGACGAAGACGACGAGCCCGAGGAATTGACGGAGGCGCAGAGCGTCGCCGCCAAGGTGGCGGTAGCCCGGCCCACCCGCAAGGTGGAGGCCAAGGGCAAGCCGACGACCAAGCAATCCAAAGCGGCGCCGGACACGAAGAAGGCCCGCACCACACCGGCCCAATTCGTCGGCCAGTGCGTGCAGGAGTTGAAGAAGGTCATCTGGCCCACGATCTCCCAGTGGCAGCAGTACTTCTGGGTGGTGTTGATCTTCGTGGTGTTCATCATCGCTTTTGTGAGCGGCATTGATCTTGGTTTCGGCTGGTTGCTGCTGCGGATATTCGGCTAAGAGGTACCCCTTTGACTGATGTAGTGAATGATCCTGGACAGGACGCAGTGCAGGCCGCGCAGGAGCAGGGCCTTAATCTGGATTTCGGCGAGTTGGAGCCCAGCGTCGACGACGTCGAGCTGAATCTGGATTTCGGCGCCGAAGCCCCGGAGCCGGAAGCTGCGTTGAATCTGGATTTCGACACCGAGCCCGAGGCCGAAGTGGTCACGGAGACTCCGGTCGTCGAGGAAGATGGTGAGCTGGACGCCGAGGAGCAGCAGGTGCTTGACGAGCTGCGCTCCCGGTTGGCGTCCGAAGTGGGCGACTGGTACGTGGTCCACACCTACTCCGGCATGGAGAACCGCGTCAAGCAAAACTTGGAGAACCGCATCAAAGCCCTCGGCATGGAAGACTACATCTACGAGGTGGTCGTCCCCACCGAGGACGTGGTGGAGAATCGCAATGGCACCCGCAAGGTGATCACCCGCACCATCCTCCCCGGCTATGTGCTGGTTCGCATGGAGTTGGACGACGCCTCCTGGGCGGCCGTCCGGCACACCCCGTCGGTGACGGGCTTTGTGGCCCACGCCTCGAATCCGGTGCCGTTGAGCCTGGAGGAAGTCGTCAAGATGCTGGCCCCGGCCGCGTTGGCGAAGATCCAGGACACCGCCAAGGAGAAGAAGCGCCGCAAGAAGGTGGAGGTGACGGATTTCAAGGCGGGCGATTCCGTCATGGTCACCCAGGGCGCCTTCCAGGGCATCCACGCCACCATCACCGAAATAGACCTCAAGCGCGGGCGGTTGCGCGCGCTGGTAGAAATCCTGGGCCGCGAGACGCCCGTGGATTTGACGTTCAACCAGATCTCGAAGATCGACTAAATAGAAGAAGGAAATCATGGCACCCAGCAAGAAGAAGGTAATGGCGATCGTCAAGGTCGCGCTGCAGGCCGGTCAGGCGACCCCCGCCCCGCCGGTGGGCACCGCGCTCGGCCCGCATGGCGTCAACATCATGGATTTCTGCAAGCAGTACAACGCCAAGACTGAGGCGATGCGCGGCAACATCATCCCGGTGGAGATCACCATCTATGAGGATCGCACCTTCACCTTCATCACCAAGACGCCCCCGGCGGCCGAGCTGATCAAGAAGGCGGCCGGGATCAAGAGCGGCTCCGGCCGTCCGCACACCGACAAGGTCGGCACGATCACCCGCGCCCAGGCGAAGGAGATCGCGGAGACGAAGATGCCCGACTTGAACGCCAACGACATCGAGGCGGCCGCGAACATCATCGCCGGCACCGCGCGCTCGATGGGCGTGCTCGTCGAAGGCTAAGCCCCACAACTGAATACAGCGGGAGGGCCGTTTCAGCCCCCACCGCGACTGGCAATATCAACCTAAGGAGACCAGAAAATGAAACGATCTAAGGCATATCGCAACGCCGCCGCGCTGCGTGATCCGCAACAGCTCTACACCCCCGAAGAGGCCCTCGCGTTGGCCAAGAAGGGTGCGGCTGCCAAATTTGACGAGACGGTAGAGGTCGCGCTGCGCCTCGGCGTCGATCCGCGCAAGGCCGACCAGATGGTCCGCGGCACCGTCAACCTCCCGCATGGCACCGGCAAGACGGCCCGGGTGCTGGTGTTCGCCACTGGCGACAAGGCGGCCGAGGCCACCGCCGCCGGGGCGGACGAGGTCGGCGCTGACGAGCTGATCGACAAGGTGGCCGGCGGCTACCTCGATTTCGACGCCGTGGTGTCCACCCCCGATCTGATGGGCAAGGTGGGCAAGCTGGGCCGGGTGCTCGGCCCGCGCGGCCTGATGCCGAACCCGAAGACCGGCACGGTGACGATGGACGTCGCCAAGGCCGTCAGCGACATCAAGGGCGGCAAGATCGAGTTCCGCATCGACCGCCACGCGAACCTGAACTTCATCGTCGGCAAGGCGTCGTTCTCCGAGCAGCAGCTCAACGAGAACTATTTCGCCGCCATCGACGAGGTGCTGCGGCTCAAGCCCAGCGCGTCGAAGGGCCGCTACATCAAGAAGACCACGATCTCCACCACCATGGGCCCGGGCTTCCCCGTCGATCCGACGAAGGTCAAGCCCTCCGCGGAGGCGTAGCCCGCCGCCAACTCACCGAGTTGGCGGCCCCCATTGTTTTCGTGTATAGTTGCTCCTTGGCCGTAGACCGCCGGTAACTATAAATCCTGCGCAGGTTGTACATGTTCCCATGTGCCTGCCGGTGCATGGGTTTTTTGTTGGTGGTCCCCGGCTATGGAAACCAAGGAAGAGGAGACCACTTATGGCGAACCCGGAGAAGGCAGCGGTCGTTGCGGAGCTGCAGCAGCAGTTCACGGATGCGACGGCTGTCGTGCTTACCGAGTATCGCGGTCTCTCCGTTGCCGACCTGAAGACGCTTCGCAGGTCGTTGGGAGAGAGCGCGGACTACGCCATCGTGAAGAACACCCTCACCGCCATTGCCGCCAAGAATGCCGGTTACGAAGGGCTGGATGACCAGCTCTCCGGGCCGACGGCCATCGCCTTTGTGAAGGGCGATGTGGTCACGGTGGCCAAGGGCCTGAGGGATTTCGCGAAGGCCAACCCCCTTCTGGTTATCAAGGGCGGCTACCTGGACGGTCAAGTCCTGGACGCCGAAAAGGTCAAGAAGCTGGCCTCCCTCGAGTCCCGCGAGGTGCTCCTCGCCAAGCTCGCCGGCGCGATGAACGGAAACCTGGCCAAGGCTGCCGGGCTGTTCAACGCCGCCCTGTCGCAGGCCGCGCGTCTCTTTGCCGCCCTGCAAACCCAGAAGGAAGCGGCTCCCGCTGCACCCGCAGCTGAGCCCGAGGCAGCCGAAGCGCCCGCTGAGCCGGTCGTCGAAGCTGTTGCCGAACCCGCAGCCGAGGCTCCTGCCGAAGCTGCCGAAGAACCCGCAGCCGAGGCGTCCGCTGAAGCTGCTGAAGCAGAATAGGAAAGGATGCCATCATGGCTAAGAAGCTCACCAATGAAGAACTGATCGAGGCTTTCAAAGAACTCACCCTGATCGAGCTCTCCGAGTTCGTGAAGCTGTTCGAGGAGACCTTCGGCGTCACCGCCGCCGCTCCGGTGGCCGTCGCCGCCGCTCCGGGCGCTGCCCCGGCCGCCGCTGAAGAAGGCGGGGCTGAGGAAGCCTCCAACGAGGTGGACGTCATTCTCGACGCCGCTGGTGACAAGAAGATCCAGGTCATCAAGGAGGTGCGCGCCCTCACCAACCTCGGCCTCAAGGAGGCCAAGGATCTCGTCGAGGCCGCCCCGAAGCCGATCCTGGAGAAGGTCGCCCGCGACGCCGCCGCCAAGGCCAAAGAGGCCCTGGAGGCCGCCGGCGCCAGCGTCACCATCAAGTAAAAATTTCACACACCCAGAGGCGGGACGCGAGCACCTCCGTCCCGCCTTTCCCATGCCCTGACCCTCTCGATTCCTGTGCAGGATTCCTGTGAAAGCCCGGCTCAGCATCGTGCCGTTTTGCCTTGTCAACGCGGGAATCACGCCTCCTGTCGCGGCAGGTGACTTTAGATTTGTCACTCCTTTGACTTTAGATTTGTCACCCCCTTGGCTTTAGAATTGTCTTAGGGTTGTCGGGGGTTGGGTGGCACTCAGGGGGCGCGTTCGGGTGAGTGACGGCGGGAACGCCGCGAAAGGCACTTGCGTGGGGGCGAAAAGTGTGCAATACTGGTTGTTTGCATCTTACAAACCGGCTCGTGTCTTGACACGGGTCGTTTTGTGCGTTCGTAACCGGTAGCACCCGTAGTTTTGGAAGGACGAAATGGCCGTCTCGCGCACCGCGACAAAGAACACCGAAGTTATCTCCCAGAGTGGCAGGATCTCGTTCGCGAAGATCCGGGAACCTCTGGAAGTCCCCAACCTGTTGGATCTGCAGATCGAATCTTTCGACTGGCTGATCGGCAACGACGCCTGGAAGGCCCGCGTCGCGCAGGCCGCCAAGGAAGGTCGTAATGACATCCGCACCAAGAGCGGTCTTGGTGAGATCTTCGAGGAGATCTCGCCGATCGAGGATTTGCAGGAGACGATGTCCCTGTCCTTCCGCGATGATCGCTTCGAGGAGCCCAAATACTCCGTCGAGGAATGCAAAGACCGCGACGTCACCTATTCCGCACCGCTGTTCGTCACCGCGGAGTTCATGAACAACGAGACTGGCGAGATCAAGAGCCAGACGGTGTTCATGGGCGAGTTCCCGCTGATGACGCCGCGCGGCACCTTCATCATCAACGGCACCGAGCGTGTCGTGGTGTCGCAGTTGGTGCGTTCCCCCTGCGTCTACTTCGAGAAGATGGTAGACAAGAATTCCGATTCCGACATCTACACCTGCAAGGTGATCCCGAGCCGGGGCGCCTGGCTGGAGTTTGAGATCGACCGCAAGGACACCGTCGGCGTCCGCATCGACCGCAAGCGCAAGCAGTCGGTCACCGTCTTCCTGAAGGCTTTGGGCTGGACGGAAGAGGAAATCCTCGCCGAGTTCGGCGCCTCCGAGACCATGCGCAACACGCTGGAGAAGGACAACCCGAAGACCCGCCGCGAGGCTCTGCTGGATATTTACCGCAAGCTGCGTCCGGGCGATCCGCCCACTGAAGACGCCGCCGCCGCGATGCTGGAGGGCTACTACTTCAACCCGAAGCGTTACGACCTGGCCGGCGTGGGCCGCTACAAGGTCAACAAGAAGCTCGGCCTGAGCAAGGACATCTCCGAGCGGGTGCTCACCCGTGACGACATCGTCGCCGCCATCAAGTACCTGATCGCGCTGCGCAGCTTCGATCCGGATGCCCCGGTGGAAAACCAGGAAGTGGTCTTCGGCTCGCTGTACCCGAATCCGGAGACGGACGACATCGACCACTTCGGCAACCGCCGCCTGCGCACCGTCGGCGAGCTGATCCAGAACCAGCTCCGCATCGGCCTGGGCCGCCTGGAGCGCACCGTCCGCGATCGGATGACGACGCAGGACATCGAGGCGATCACCCCGCAGTCGTTGATCAACATCCGCCCGGTGGCGGCCGCCCTGAAGGAGTTCTTCGGCACCAGCCAGTTGAGCCAGTTCATGGATCAGACGAACCCGGTCGCCGGTTTGACGCACAAGCGCCGCCTTTCCGCGCTCGGCCCCGGCGGCCTGAGCCGCGATCGCGCCGGCATGGAAGTGCGTGACGTGCACCCGTCCCACTATGGCCGCATGTGCCCGATTGAGACGCCTGAAGGCCCGAACATCGGCCTGATTGGCTCGCTGGCCTCGTTCGCCCGCGTGAACGCGTTCGGCTTCATTGAGACGCCGTACCGCCGCGTGGTCAAGGGCGTGGTCACCGACGAGATCGAGTACCTCACGGCTGACGAGGAGTACAAACACGTCATCGCCCAGGCGAACGCCAAGGTGGACGAGAAGGGCAACCTGGTCGACGAGCTGGTGCTGGTCCGGATCAAGAACGGCGACGTGGACAACGTCCCGCCGGAGCAGGTGGAGTACATGGACGTCTCGCCGCGGCAGATGGTCTCGGTGGCCACCGCGCTGATCCCGTTCCTGGAGCACGACGACGCCTCCCGCGCCCTGATGGGCGCGAACATGCAGCGCCAGGCCGTCCCGCTGATCCGCAACGAGGCCCCCTATGTGGGCACCGGCATGGAGTATCGCGGCGCGGTCGACGCCGGTGACGTGACGGTGGCGAAGGCTCCCGGCGCGGTCACCTCGGTTTCCGCCGATCTGATCGAGATCGCCAACGACGACGGCACCTACACCGCCTACAAGCTGGACAAGTTCGCCCGTTCGAACCAGGCCACCTGCATCAACCAGCGTCCACTGGTGAAGGTGGGCGACCACGTCGAGGCGGGCTCCCCGCTCGCGGACGGCGCCTGCACCGACGGTGGCGAGATGGCCCTGGGCCGCAACCTGCTGGTCGCGTTCATGCCTTGGGAAGGCTACAACTACGAGGATGCCATCATCCTCTCGCAGCGCCTGGTGCAGGACGACATCCTCACCTCGATCCACATCGAGGAGCACGAGGTGGACGCCCGCGACACCAAGCTCGGCCCCGAGGAGATCACCCGGGACATCCCGAACGTCTCCGACGAGGTGCTCGCCAACCTGGACGAGCGCGGCATCATCCGCATCGGCGCCGAGGTGAACACCGGCGACATCCTGGTCGGCAAGGTCACCCCGAAGGGCGAGACGGAGCTCACCCCGGAAGAGCGGCTGCTCCGCGCCATCTTCGGCGAGAAGGCCCGCGAAGTCCGCGACACCTCGCTGAAGGTGCCGCACGGCGAGTCGGGCACCGTGATCGGCGTCCGCGTCTTTGACCGCGACGACGAGGACGAGCTGCCCCCGTCGGTGAACCAGATGGTCCGCGTCTATGTGGCGCAGAAGCGCAAGATCTCGGCCGGTGACAAGCTGGCCGGCCGCCACGGCAACAAGGGCGTCATCTCGAAGATCCTGCCGGTCGAGGACATGCCGTTCCTCGAAGACGGCACCCCGGTGGACATCGTGCTGAACCCGATGGGCGTGCCCTCGCGTATGAACATCGGCCAGGTGCTGGAAACCCATTTGGGTTGGATCGCGCATTCCGGCTGGGACATCAAGGGCGTCAAGGATCCGTGGGCGAAACGCCTGCAGGATCTCGGTTTGACGCACGTGGACGGCGGCGCCCGCCTGGCCACCCCGGTGTTCGACGGCGCCAACGAGGACGAGATCGGCGGTCTGCTGGAGCATGGTCTGCCGCAGCGCGACGGCCTGCAGTTGGTGGACGCCGGCGGCAAGGCCACGCTGTTTGACGGCCGCACCGGCGAGCCGTACCCGGACAAGGTCGGCGTCGGCTACATCTACATGTTGAAGCTGCACCACCTGGTGGACGACAAGATCCACGCGCGCTCCACCGGCCCGTACTCGATGATCACGCAGCAGCCATTGGGCGGCAAGGCCCAGTTCGGCGGCCAGCGGTTCGGCGAGATGGAGGTGTGGGCGTTGGAGGCCTACGGCGCCGCCTGGGCGCTGCAGGAGCTGCTCACCATCAAATCTGACGACGTGCCAGGCCGCGTCAAGGTATACGAGGCGATCGTCAAGGGCGAGAACATCCCGGAGCCGGGCATCCCGGAGTCCTTCAAGGTGCTCGTCAAAGAGATGCGGAGCCTGTGTCTGAACGTCGAGGTCTTGAGCGCTGACGGCGCGGTCGTCGACTTGAAGGATTCTGAAGAGGATCTGCGTAACGCTGAGGAGTTCGGTATCGACCTGGGCCGCCGCCCCGGTGCGGAGAACTTCGGATCGATCGACGAACTGTAGGGAGTGGAAGATGTTGGATGTCAATTTCTATGATGAGCTGCGCATCGGCTTGGCGACCGCCGAGCAGATCCGCGATTGGTCGCACGGCGAGGTAAAGAAGCCGGAGACCATCAACTACCGCACCCTCAAGCCCGAGCGGGACGGCCTCTTCTGCGAGAAGATCTTCGGCCCCACCCGCGACTGGGAATGCTACTGCGGCAAGTACAAGCGGGTCCGCTTCAAGGGCATCGTCTGCGAGCGCTGCGGCGTCGAGGTGACCCGCTCGAACGTCCGCCGCGAGCGGATGGGCCACATTGAGCTGGCTGCCCCCGTCACCCATATTTGGTATTTCAAGGGCGTGCCCTCGCGGCTCGGCTACCTGCTGGACGTCGCCCCGAAGGATCTGGAGAAGGTCATCTACTTCGCCGCCTACATGATCACCAAGGTTGACGAAGAGGCCCGGCATCGCGATCTGCCCAGCTTGGAGGCGAAGGTCTCCGTGGAGCGCGGCAACATCGAGTCGCGCCGGGACGCGGAGGTGAACAAGCGGCTGTCCAAGCTGGAGGAAGACCTCGGGCTGCTGGAGGCTGACGGCGCCAAGGCGGACGTCGTCAACAAGGTGAAGAAGGCCTCGGAGGACGAAATCAAGAAGGTCCGCGACCGCTTCAGCCGCGAGCTGGATCAGTTGGAGGCCATCTGGGATCGCTTCAAGAACCTCAAGGTGCAAGACCTGGAGGGCGACGAGGTGCTCTATCGCGGCATGAAGGAACGCTTCGGGAAGTACTTCGAGGGGTTCATGGGCGCCGAGGCGATCAAGGAACGGCTCAGCACCTTCGATCTGGACGCGGAGGCGGAGACGCTGCGCGAGGTGATCCGCACCGGCAAAGGCCAGCGGAAGACCCGCGCGCTGAAGCGCCTGAAGGTGGTTTCGGCCTTCCTGTCCACCGGCAACTCGCCGCTCGGCATGGTGCTGGACGCGGTGCCCGTCATTCCGCCGGATCTGCGCCCGATGGTGCAGTTGGACGGCGGCCGTTTCGCCACCTCTGACCTCAACGACCTCTACCGCCGCGTGATCAACCGCAACAACCGTTTGAAGCGGCTGCTCGATCTGGGCGCCCCGGAGATCATCGTCAACAACGAGAAGCGGATGCTGCAGGAGGCCGTCGATTCGCTGTTCGACAACGGCCGTCGCGGCCGTCCGGTGACGGGTCCGGGCAACCGGGCGCTGAAGTCGATTTCGGACATGTTGAAGGGCAAGCAGGGCCGCTTCCGCCAGAATCTGCTCGGCAAGCGCGTCGACTATTCCGGCCGTTCGGTGATCGTGGTGGGCCCGCAGCTCAAGCTGCACCAGTGCGGCCTGCCGAAGGCGATGGCCCTGGAGCTGTTCAAGCCGTTCGTGATGAAGCGGCTGGACGATCTGAACCTCGCCCAGAACATCAAGTCCGCCAAGCGGATGGTGGATCGCCAGCGTCCGGTGGTGTGGGATGTGCTCGAAGAGGTGATCAGCGAGCATCCGGTGCTGCTCAACCGCGCGCCGACGCTGCACCGCCTCGGCATCCAGGCTTTCGAGCCGCAGTTGATCGAGGGCAAGGCGATCCAGATCCACCCGTTGGTCTGCACCGCCTTCAACGCCGACTTCGACGGCGACCAGATGGCCGTCCATCTGCCGCTGAGCGCCGAGGCGCAGGCTGAGGCCCGCATCCTGATGCTGTCGACGAACAACATTTTGAAGCCCGCCGACGGCCGTCCGGTCACCATGCCGACGCAGGACATGATCATCGGCCACTACTTCCTGACCATGAGCCAGCCGGGCCTGGCTGGTGAGGGCCGCGCCTTCTCGTCCGTATCCGAGGCCTTGATGGCCTTCGACCGCGGTGAGTTGAAGATTGGCGCGCTGGTGAAGATCCGCTTCGTCAACATCACGCCGCCGAAGGGCGTGCAGCCGCGCGAGGACGGCTCGCTGGTGTTGGAGACGACGCTGGGCCGGGCGCTGTTCAACGAGGCTTTGCCGTACGACTACCCGTACGTGAACCACGAGGTGGGCAAGAAGCAGTTGGGCGTGATCGTCAACGATCTGGCCGAGCTGTACCCGAAGGTGCAGGTGGCTTCCACGCTGGACAAGCTCAAGGATCTGGGCTTCCACTGGGCCACCCTCTCGGGCGTCACCATCTCGATTTCCGACGTGCAGACCCCGGCTTCGAAGCCGGAGATCCTGGCCGGGTATGAGGCGAAGGCCGCCAAGATCGACAAGCAGTTCACCAGGGGCAAGCTCACCGGGGACGAGCGGCATTCGGAGCTGGTCGCGCTGTGGAGCGACGCCACCACCGAGTTGACGACCGCCATGGAGGCGAACTTCACCAAGGACAACCCGATCTTCATGATGGTGCACTCCGGCGCGCGTGGCAACATGACGCAGATGCGTCAGATCGCCGCCATGCGAGGCCTGGTGGCCAACCCGAAGGGCGAGATCATCGCCCGTCCGATCACCTCGAACTTCCGCGAGGGCCTGAGCGTGTTGGAGTACTTCATCTCCACGCACGGTGGCCGCAAGGGCCAGGCTGACACCGCGTTGCGGACGGCCGACTCCGGCTACCTGACCCGCCGCCTGGTGGACGTCTCCCAGGACGTCATCATCCGCGAGGAGGATTGCGGCACGGAGCGCGGTTTGACGAAGGTCATCGCCATCGACAACGGCGAGAAGCTGGTGCCGGTGAAGAACATCGACACTTCCGTGTACGCCCGCACGCTGGCGGCCACGGTGAAGGATGCGTCCGGGAAGGTGCTGGCCGACGCCGGCATCGATCTGGGCGACGCCATCATCAAGAAGCTGATCAAGGCGGGCATCACCGAGGTGAAGGTCCGTTCGGTGTTGACGTGCGAGTCCACGCTGGGCACCTGCGCGATGTGCTATGGCCGTTCGCTGGCCACCGGCAAGCTGGTGGACGTCGGCGAGGCGGTCGGCATCGTGGCGGCGCAGTCCATCGGCGAGCCGGGCACCCAGCTCACCATGCGGACGTTCCACACCGGTGGTGTGGCCGGTGACGACATCACCCAGGGCCTGCCGCGCGTGGTCGAGCTTTTCGAGGCCCGCACCCCGAAGGGCAAGGCGGCCATCGCCGAGGCGGCCGGTCGGCTGCGCATCGACGAGGGCGAGCGGGATCGGCGCAAGCTGGTCATTGTGCGCGACGACGGCGAGCCGGATCTGGAGTATCCGCTCTACAAGGGCGTCCGCCTGGAATGGGAGGACGCGGACGGCGAGAAGATCACCATCGAGGACGGGATGGAGGTGGCCGCCGGGCAGCAGCTCTATCGCGGCACCCCCGATCCGCAGGACGTGCTGCGCATCTCCGGCCTGCGCAAGGTGCAGGAGCACCTGGTCGAGGAAGTGCAGGCGGTGTATCGCACCCAGGGCGCCCCGATCCACGACAAGCACATTGAGATCATCATCCGGCAGATGCTGCGCCGGGTCACCGTGATCGAGTCCGGCGACACCGATCTGCTGCCGGGCGAGCTGATCGACCGGGCCTCCTTCGAGGCGTTGAACCGCGAGGCGGTCACCGAGGGCAAGACCCCGGCGCAAGGCCGTCCGGTGCTGATGGGCATCACCAAGGCCTCGTTGGCGACCGAATCGTGGCTCTCGGCGGCTTCCTTCCAGGAGACGACGAAGGTGCTCACCGATGCCGCGATCCACGCCAAGTCCGATTCGCTGGTCGGCCTGAAGGAGAACGTCATCCTGGGCAAGCTGATCCCGGCGGGCACCGGTTTGGAGCGTTACCGCAACATCCGCGTCGAGCCCACCGAGTCCGCGCGTTCGGCCGCGTATGAGATGCGCTACGACAGCTTCGATTACGATCTCCCGGAGTTGACGGGCACCTACCCGTTCGACGGATTCGACGCCGAGCTTCGGTAAATGCACTAGCGACATCTGGTTTGATGGGTAGCAGGGCAGATTCGCGGTCCATTTGTGACAGTCTGTGCCAGTGCGTATAGACTGTCACCAAACCCCCTATTCGAGGTCGATGTGCGTTATCAGGAGGAGATTCGCGAGTTCCTGCGGGCGAAGCGTGCCCAGTTGTCTCCGCAACAGGTGGGCATCGTGGACGAGCTGCCGCGCCGCGTGCCCGGTTTGCGGCGTTCCGAGGTGGCCCAGTTGGCAGGCGTGTCCACCAGCTACTACCGGGAGTTGGAGCGCGGCAACATCCGCGGGGTCTCCGTCGACGTGCTGCGCGCGGTGGCCAAGGCGCTGCAGTTGACTGACCGGGAGAGCCAGTACCTCATCAATCTCCTGTTTGCGCAAGACCCGTGGCCATATCAGGTTGACCCGGAATCCGGGTTGCGGGTAGACGCTGACTTGTTGGACGCCCTGGACCATCTGGAAATGGCACCCACTTTCGTCACCAACCAATACCGCGACATGGTGGCCGTGAATCCGCTGGGCTGGGCCACACATCTGCCATTCTTCCAAAGCGGGGTGCTGAACATGACCCGCTTCGATTTCACGGTTCCGCAAGCGCGCGACTTCCGGGTGGACTGGGAGAAATACGCCGCCCTCGGGGTGGAGGTGCTGCGGCAGAACTTCGGGCGGAATGGCGACAATGAGCGGATCGGGGATTTGATCGCGGAATTCCAGGCTGTCTCACCGGATTTCAAACGGATGTGGCAGGAGCAGCGGGTCGAAGGTTATCCCACTGGGCCGATGTTGGTGGATGTCCCCGGTTTCGGGCGGCTCAACCTGCATTTTGTGAGCTTCCACTCCAGCACCGACGCGAATCTCCAGGTGCTCGTCCACACCGTGGAGCCGGGCTCTCCCAGCGAGGAGATTCTTTTCCGCTTGCGGGATTTTGCCGCCGCGCATGGCGTCACCAAATCCGATTTGACCGTCAACCTGCCGCAGCGGGACGACATCCACCTGCCGGAGTAGCTCACTGGTACCCGCCGTCGCGCAGGCCGGCTTCCACCTCGTCGCGATGTGGGCGGTGCCGCAGCCTGGCCCACACCGCCTCGATCAGGTAGCCGACGGCGAATCGCCACGCGCCCCGCGCCCACTGTTGGGAGTGGATTTCCTCGTGCCGCAGCAACCGTTCCAGTGGCCGGGTCTGGATTAGCTGACGTAGGGTGTGGGCGGCGTCGTCACCGCGCTCCGCCTTGATGCAGAACACATCGCCATAGGTCGTGCCACCGCGCTGCGCCAACAGCTTTGCCGGCCCGCGCAGGCCCAGCGCCAACAGCATCCCATTCGGCGTGACCGCCAACCGCCCCCCAGCGCACCGCGTCAGCGGCACCAAGATCTCATAACTCCACCGATTCCGATTCACCCGCCGCTCCACCTCCGGCGTCGGCACCATCCGCAACACCGCCTCCGCCGCCTCCCGCGGCCCCACCCCCACCGGCAACACCCAAAACACACTCCCGTCCACGGCCTTGACTTCCTCCAGCCCTTTTCCCACAACCCCAGCCTACCCACTCCGCTACGCTAGGGGTCATGCGGATAGCGGTGACGGGGGGGATTGGCTCGGGGAAGTCGGTGGTGGCGGAGCGTTTGAAAGAGTTGGGGGCGGTGGTGATCGACTATGACGATTTGGCACGGCAGGCGGTGGCGCCGGGGACGCCGGGGCTGGCGGCGGTGATCGCAGAATTCGGGGCCGGGGTGCAGGCTCCGGACGGATCGCTGGATCGGAAGGCGCTGGGGGAGATCATCTTCAATGATCCAGATGCCCGGCGGCGGCTGAACGCGATCGTGCATCCGTTCGTGTTCCTGTTGGCCCAACACGCCGAACTGCAAGCCATGGGCCAATATAAGCTGGTGGTGCACGAGATCCCGCTGCTGGTGGAGAGCGGCCTCGCGGATCGCTTTGACGAGGTGATCGTGGTGGACGCCGAGCCCGAGCAGCAACTCGCCCGCGTCATCGCCCGCGACGGCTTGAGCGTCGCGCAGGCCCGCGCCCGGCTGAGCGCCCAGGCCACCCGCGCCCAGCGCTTACAGGCCGCCACCCGCGTCATCCACAACTACGGCACCCTGGCCGACCTCGCCGACCAAGTCGACGATCTCGTCCCCCAGTTGTCGAGTTAGCGGAGCGCGAATAAATGTCGTACCTTCCCATTAGGGTATAGATATGCGACCAGTGAGTGATCTGCAGCGGCGGGTAGCGCCGTTCAAGGTGCAGGCGGATTTTGCGCCGGCGGGGGATCAGCCTGCCGCCATCGACGAGTTGGAGGCGCGGATCAAGGCCGGCGAGCCGGATGTGGTGTTGCTGGGGGCGACGGGCACCGGCAAGACGGCGACGGTGGCGTGGCTGGCCGAGCGGCTGCAGCGGCCGGTGCTGGTGATGCAGCCGAACAAGACGCTGGCGGCGCAGTTCGCCAACGAGTTGCGGCAGTTCTTCCCGCAGAACGCGGTGGAGTATTTCGTCTCCTATTACGACTACTACCAGCCCGAAGCCTACGTCCCGCAGACGGACACCTACATCGAGAAGGATTCCTCGCTGAACGAGGAGGTGGAAAGGCTGCGGCATTCGGCCACCAATTCGCTGTTGACGCGCCGCGATGTGGTGGTGGTGGCCACGGTGAGCGCCATCTATGGCCTGGGCACGCCGCAGGAGTATGTGGATCGGATGGTGCGCCTCAAGGTGGGGGAGTCGATTGAGCGCGACGCGCTGCTGCGCCAATTGGTCACGATTCAATATGATCGCAACGATCTGGCCGGGGTGCGCGGCTCGTTCTGGGTGCGCGGCGACACCATCCAGGTCTTCCCGATGTACGAGGAGAACGCGGTGCGCATCGAGCTTTTCGGCGACGAGATCGAAAAGTTGACGACGCTGCACCCGTTGACAGGCGAGATCATCTCGGAGGATCAAGAGGTGTACATCTTCCCGGCGTCGCACTATGTGGCCGGGCCGGAGCGGATGGAGCGGGCGATCAGCGGCATCGAGGTGGAGTTGGTGGAGCGCCTCAAGGAGTTGGAGGCGCAAAACAAGCTGCTGGAGGCGCAACGGCTGCGGATGCGCACCTCGTACGACATTGAGATGATGCGCCAGTTGGGCACCTGCTCCGGCATCGAGAACTATTCGCGTCATATTGACGGGCGGGAACCCGGCTCCCCGCCGAACTGCCTGCTCGATTACTTCCCCGAGGATTTCCTGCTGGTGATCGACGAGTCGCACGTCACCGTCCCGCAGATCGGGGCGATGTACGAGGGGGACATGTCGCGCAAGCGCACCTTGGTGGAGCACGGTTTCCGGCTGCCCTCGGCGCTGGACAACCGGCCGCTGCGGTTCGCGGAGTTTCTGGAGCGCATCGGCCAGACGGTCTATCTCTCCGCCACCCCCGGCCCCTACGAGCTGGATCGCTCGCACGGCTTCGTGGAGCAGATCATCCGGCCCACCGGCCTGGTCGATCCGGAAGTCGTCATCAAGCCCACCAAAGGCCAGATTGACGATCTGCTCGGCGAGATCCACGCGCGGGTGGAGCGCGAGGAGCGGGTGTTGGTCACCACCTTGACGAAGAAAATGGCCGAGGATTTGACGGATTACCTCACCGAGAACGGCATCAAGACCCGCTACTTGCACTCCGACGTGGACACCCTGAAAAGGGTGGAGCTGCTGCGCGATCTGCGCTTGGGCGTGTTTGACGTCTTGGTCGGCATCAACTTGCTGCGCGAGGGGTTGGATCTGCCCGAGGTGTCGCTGGTGTCCATCTTGGACGCCGACAAGGAGGGGTTCCTGCGTTCGGAGCGCTCGCTGATCCAGACGATCGGCCGCGCCGCCCGCAACGTCTCCGGGCAGGTGCACATGTACGCGGATCGGATCACCGATTCCATGGCGGCCGCCATCGACGAGACGAATCGCCGCCGCGCCAAACAGGTGGCCTACAACCCGGCCAACGGCATCGATCCGCAGCCGCTGCGCAAGAAGATCTCCGACATCACCGAGATGCTGGCCCGCGAAGACGCGGATACCGACACGCTGATCAAGAACACCCCGAAGCTGGGCCGCGCCAGCGTCCATCCAGGGCGGCAAACCCCAGATCTGGCCCAGTTGCCGCCGCAGGAGCTGGCTGATCTGGTGGCCGAGCTCACCGAGCAGATGCACGCCGCCGCCGCTGAGTTGCAGTTCGAGCTGGCCGCCCGGCTGCGCGATGAGGTGGCCGATCTGAAAAAGACACTGCGACAAGCCACACGGGCGCTTTCATAACGTATAGACTTTCGTTACCCATAACTGCCTGCAGTTGAAAAAGCGAGTCCAATGCACGTCACCCTTGAAGTCTGGCTGATCACCATCGGTGTGCTGGTTGTCCTGCTGGCTTTCGATGTCTTCGTGATCGGCCGGAAGCCGCATGTGCCCGGCCGCCGCGAGATTCTCACCGCCATCATCTGCTACTGCCTGCTCGCGGTCGCCTTCGGCATCGCGGTGTACTTCGTCTCCGGGCCGGTATATTCGGCGGAGTTCTTCGCCGGGTGGATCACCGAATACTCGCTCTCGGCGGACAACCTCTTCATCTTCATCATCATCATGTCGAACCTGAAGGTGCCGCAACAGCTGCAGCAGTTCGCCCTGATGATCGGCATCATCCTCGCGCTCATCTTCCGGTTCGTCTTCATCCTGATCGGCGCGGCCGCCATCGAGCGATTCGCCTGGGTGTTCTTCCTCTTCGGCGCCTTCCTGATCTACACCGCGATCAAGCTCTACGTGGAGTACCGCTCCCACGGCGGGGACGACGAATCCGAAGGGGACAACGCGTTCATGCGCTGGGTGAAGCGGCATCTGCCGGTCACCGACGAGTTCCACGGCGAGCGGGTGCTCATCAAGCTTGACGAGCATGGCCAGCCTGATAAAAAGAACGGCCGGCGGATGTTCACCGGCATGTTCCTCGTCATCGTCGCCCTCGGCTCCACCGACCTGCTCTTCGCCCTCGATTCCATCCCCGCCATCTACGGCTTGACGAAAGAGGCTTACTTGGTCTTCGCCGCCAACGTCTTCGCCTTGATGGGCCTGCGGCAGCTCTACTTCCTGATCGGCGGCCTGATGCAGCGGCTCGTCTACCTCTCCGTGGGCCTCGCCATCATCCTTGGCTTCATCGGCGTCAAGCTCGTCTTCCACGCGATGACGGAATACGGGCTCGAAGTCGCCATCGGCCTCCCCAAAGACAGCCTGGAAATCCCGATCTGGCTCTCCCTCACCATCATCATCGGCGTCCTCGCCATCACCACCATCGCCAGCCTCATCAAATCCCGCCGCAACCCTCCTGCTTCCGCGTAATTGCCTTCGCTTCGCTCAGTCGCTCTTTGTTCGTCGGAGTGCTTCGCTCCTCCGAACTTGATCCCCGACCTGCGGTCGAGGATGACGGGAAAAGAGCCACCTCACGCCGTCATTCTCAGCCGCAGGCTGGGAATCCAGTGAGCGACGCGCGAGAGCGCTTGGAGCGAACACACTGAGCCTGAGCGAAGCGAAGAAAATTTCGCGTTGCTCAATCGATGGTGAGTAAATCCAGTTCCAAGCCGGCGGCGCCGCTGATGTGGGTGGGGGAGAGGCGGCCGGAGAGCCAGGCCCAGAGGCGGGCGTCCAGGCCGGTGACGGTGGCGATGGGGTCGCCGCGGCCGAGGGTCTCGTCGATGCCGGAAGTGGATTGGATGTGGATCGTGGGGGTGGCGGACTTGCGGCGCAGGTGGATGGCGAGGTGCAGCAGCAGCGCGGCGGCCGTCTCGTTGATGGCGTCTGGGTTGAAGCCGACTTTCAGGTCGAGGTGGTGGATCAGCGTCTCGTGCAGGCGAAGCGCGGAGACGAAGGAGAGCGGGTAGGTTTCGGTGAAGATGCGGACCGGGCGATTCCAGTCAGTGACGTCGGCGGCGGCGTCAGCCAGGCGGCCCATGGCGTTGTCGAGGTCTTCGAGCAGGCTCAGCGCGTTGCGGTCGGCGCCGGATTCGAGGGCGCGGAAGCGTTCTTCGTCTGAGCCGAGGTCGAAGCCGAGGGCGGGGTTGCGCAGCAGTTGCCGGTAGGCGTCGGCGTCGCGGGCCAGGTGCGTCACCACGTGGGCGCGGGACCAGCCGGGCAGCAGCGAGGGCTGGTGCCAGGCCGTTTCGGTGAGCGTGATCGCGTCGCCGAGCAGCCGGGTGTTCGCGGTGTTCTGCCAGAGCCGGTACTGCTCGGGCGGGTAAGCAGACCAGGCGCGGGCGTGTCGGCGGTCTGACTGCCATCTGCGGGCCATGTGACAAACCTACACTACCTACGCGTTTGTCCACCTACGGCTTTACCCCGACGGACGGCCGTCTGCGGGCAGCGAAGTAGTCCACGAGCAGCCCGATAAATGTCACAGGTGGCTACTAACATAGGTCGGGTGACGGAGTTGATCAAGATTCGCGGAGCGCGGGAGCACAACCTGAAGGATGTCTCCTTGGATTTGCCGCGCGGCGCCTTGATCGTCTTCACCGGGCTGTCCGGCTCGGGCAAATCGTCGCTGGCGTTCGACACCATCTTCGCGGAGGGGCAGCGGCGTTACGTGGAGAGCCTGTCCGCCTACGCCCGGCAGTTTTTGGGGCAGTTGGACAAGCCGGATGTGGATTTCATCGAGGGGTTGAGCCCGGCCGTCAGCATCGATCAGAAGTCGACGTCGCGGAATCCGCGCTCCACGGTGGGCACCATCACCGAGGTTTACGACTATCTGCGGCTGTTGTACGCCCGGATCGGTCATCCGCACTGCCAGGTGTGCGGCGCGCTGATCGCGAGGCAGTCCCCGCAGCAGATCGTGGATCGGGTGCTGGAGCAGCCGGAGGGGACGCGCTTCCAGGTGCTCGCGCCGATCATCCGGGGCCGCAAGGGCGAGTATGTGGAGGTTTTCCGTTCGCTGGCTTCGGATGGCTTCGCCCGGGTGCGGGTGGACGGGCAGGTCTACGCGCTCACCGAGGTGCCACGCCTGGACAAGCAGAAAAAGCATTCGATTGACGTGGTGGTGGATCGCCTGGCCGTCAAACCGTCGATCAAACAAAGGCTCACCGATTCGGTGGAGACGTCGCTGCGGCTGGGCTCCGGGGTGGTCACCATCGCCCTGGTGGACGGCGACACGCCCGCCGAACGCACTTTTTCGGAAAAGTTGGCCTGCCCGAATGGGCACGACATCTCCATCGCGGAGTTGGAGCCGCGGCAGTTCTCCTTCAACGCCCCCTATGGGGCCTGCCCGGAGTGTTCCGGCCTCGGGGTGCGCTCCGAGATCGACGTGGAGCTGGTGATCCCGAACCCGTCCAAATCACTGGCCGAGGGCGCGATCTCGATCTGGCAGACGCCCTACACCGCCAGCTACTTCCAATCCATCCTGCGCGGCCTGGCCGATGCCGAGGGGTTCAGCGTGGACACGCCCTGGGAGCAGCTCTCCGAGCGGGCCCAAAAGCTGGTGCTCTACGGGCGGCCCGGCAAGCTGCCGGTGTCCGCCACCTCGCGCAGCGGCAAGGTGTACACCTGGAAGGCGCATTTCGAGGGAGCGTTGGAGTTCCTGAAGCGGCGGCATGAGGAATCCAACTCGGAGACGACGCGCTCCAAGTGGGCCGAATACATGATGGACGTGCCCTGCTCAGCCTGCCAGGGGCTGCGGCTGAAGCCGTCCAGCCTGGCGGTCACCGTCAACGATCTGAACATCGCCGAGGTGGCGAATCTGCCCATCTCCAAATGCGCGGAATTCATCGCCAACCTGGAGCTCACCGAGCGGGAGGCGCAGATCGCCCGGCGGCTGCGCAAGGAGGTGGCCGAGCGGCTCAACTTCCTGCTGGACGTCGGCTTGGATTATTTGACGCTCTCCCGCCCCGCCGCCAGCCTCTCCGGCGGAGAGGCGCAGCGGATTCGGCTCGCCACCCAGATCGGCTCCGGGCTCACCGGCGTGCTGTATGTGCTGGACGAGCCCTCCATCGGGCTGCACCAGCGGGACAACCACCGGCTGATCGCCACCTTGGAACACCTGCGCGATCTGGGCAACACCCTGATCGTGGTCGAGCACGACGAAGACACCATCCGGGCCGCCGATTTCGCCGTCGAGATCGGGCCGGGCGCGGGCGAGACCGGGGGTGAGATCGTGGTGGCCGGCCCCGTCGCCGAGTTGCTCGCCCACCCGGATTCGATCACCGGGGCCTACCTGTCGGGCCGCAAGGTGATCCGGCTGCCGAAACGCCGCCGACAGCCGAGCGGCAAGCAGCTCACCGTGGTGGACGCGCACGAGAACAACCTCAAGCACCTCACCGTCTCCTTCCCGCTGGGCCAGTTCATCGCGGTGACGGGCGTCTCCGGCTCCGGCAAGTCGTCGCTGGTGAACGCCATCCTCTACAACGCGCTCTCGCGGCACATCTACGGCACCCGCACGGTGCCCGGCAAGCATCGCAGCATCGAGGGGCTGGCGAATGTGGATAAGTGCATCCATGTGGACCAGTCGCCGATCGGCCGCACCCCGCGTTCGAATCCGGCCACCTACACCGGCGTCTTTGACATCATCCGCAAGCTCTTCGCGGACACCGAAGAGGCGAAGGTGCGCGGCTATCTGCCCGGGCGTTTCTCCTTCAACGTCAAGGGCGGCCGCTGCGAGAATTGCGCCGGCGACGGCACCTTGAAGATCGAGATGAACTTCCTCCCCGACGTCTACGTCCCCTGCGAGGTCTGCCATGGGGCGCGCTACAACCGGGAGACGCTGGAGGTGCACTACAAAGGCCGCACCATCTCCGAGGTGTTGGACATGCCGATCTCGGAGGCGCTGGAGTTTTTCGCCGCGCTGCCCCGGATCACCCGCCACCTGCAGACGTTGGACGACGTCGGCCTCGGCTACGTGCGGCTCGGCCAGCCCGCCACCACCCTCTCCGGCGGCGAGGCGCAGCGGGTGAAGCTGGCCGCAGAGCTGCAGCGGCGCTCCACCGGCAACACCGTCTATGTGCTTGACGAGCCGACCACCGGCCTGCACTTTGACGACATCAAGAAGCTGCTGAAGGTGCTGAACCGGCTGGTGGACGCCGGCAACACCGTGATCGTCATCGAGCACAACCTCGATGTGATCAAGACGGCCGATTGGGTGATCGACCTCGGCCCGGAGGGCGGCGACGCGGGCGGCACGGTGGTGGCCACCGGCACCCCGGAGCAGCTTGCCAAAGCGAAACACTCCTACACCGGGCAGTTCCTGGGCCGGGTGTTGGCGCAAAAGCAGCCGCCGCCGGAGCCCGAGGAGGAGACGCTGCTCACCGTGGCGGAGGGCTCAGATGGCTGATCCGGCCACTTACCGGCCCAAAACTTCCGAGATCCCGACCAGCCCGGGCGTCTATCGCTTCTCGGACGCGCAAGGCCGGGTGGTGTACGTCGGCAAAGGCAAAAATCTGCGCAACCGGCTGAACAGCTACTTCCAGGATGTGTCGGGGCTGCATCCGCGCACTTACGCGATGGTGCACGCGGCCGCCAAGGTGGAGTGGACGCTGGTGCAGACGGATCTGGAGGCCCTGCAACTGGAATGGACGTGGATCAAAAAGTACGATCCGCGTTTCAACGTGATGTTCCGCGACGACAAGTCGTATCCGTGGGCGGCGATCACCTGGGCGGAGGAGTTCCCCAGGGTGTTCGTGGGCCGCGGCGCGCAGCGCAAAGGCAACCGCTACTACGGGCCGTACCGGGCGGCCTGGGCGATCCGGGGCACCATCGACGTGCTGCTGCAGGCCTATCCGATGCGGTCGTGTTCGGCGGGCGTGTTCAAGTCGGCGGCGGCGAGTGGGCGGCCTTGCCTGCTTGGGCATATCGGCAAGTGCGCGGCCCCGTGCGTGGGCTGGATCAGCGTTGACGAGCACCGCAAGCTGGCCGTCAAGATGGGGGAGTTCCTGAACGGCCGGGTGGAGCAGCTCGTCAAAGAGGCGGAGGCGCAGATGCGGGCGGCCGCCGCGCGGGAGGAGTACGAGCAGGCGGCCACCTGGCGGGATCGGCTGGGGGCGATGCAGATCGCGGCGGAACGCAACGCCATCGTCTTCCTCGACGGCACCGACGCAGACGTGATCGGCCTGGCCGCCGACGAGTTGGAGGTGGCGGTCGCCATCTTCCATGTCCGGGCTGGCCGCGTGGTCGGCGAGAAGAGCTGGATCGCGGATCGGGCGGACGATTCGCCCATCGCGCAGTTGCTCACCGATTTCATTCTGAGCGAGCAGTCGGAGGCGGTGGCCGCGCCGCTGCTGCTGGTCCCGCAAATGCCGGCCGACGCCGACGCGCTGGCCGAGTTGCTCAGTGAGCGGCGGGGCGCGAAGGTGGAGTTGCGGGTGCCGCAACGCGGCGACAAGCGCACTCTGCTGCAAACGGTGGAGCAGAACGCCGCCGACGCCCTGAAACTGCACAAGGCGCATCGGGCCTCCGATCTGACCACCCGCTCCCAGGCGTTGGACGAATTGCAGCAGGCCCTCGGGTTGGCGCAGGCGCCGCTGCGGATCGAGTGCTTCGACATCTCGCACACCCAAGGGCAGGAGGTGGTCGGCTCGATGGTGGTCTTCGAGGACGGCCTGCCCAAGAAGTCGCAGTACCGGCGGTTCGTGATCAAGGGATTCGAGGGGTCGAATGACGTGGCGGCCATCCACGAGGTCATCTCCCGGCGGCTCGCGCATCCGCAGGCCGCCGCCGCAGACTCCACCAAGGAGCGGTTCGCCTATGAGCCGTCCCTCTTGGTGGTGGACGGCGGCGCTCCCCAAGTGGCCGCCGCGCAGCAGGCCCTCGACGAGGCCGGCGAGCAGATCGCGCTGATCGGCCTGGCCAAGCGGCTCGAAGAGGTGTGGGTGCCCGGCGAGCCCTACCCGCTCATCCTGCCGCGCACATCCGAGGGTCTGTATCTGCTGCAACGCGTCCGCGACGAAGCCCACCGCTTCGCCATCACCCACCACCGCCAGCGCCGCAGCAAGTCCATGCTGCTCTCCATCCTCGAAGGGGTGGACGGCCTCGGCCCCGCCCGCATCAAGGCCCTCCGCAAACGCTTCCCCTCTCTCAAAGCTATGCGCGCCGCCACCCCCGCCGAACTCGCCGCCGTCCCCGGCATCGGCCCCACCCTCGCCGCCACCATCGCCGCCGCCCTCACCGCCGCACCCCCCACCCTCAACACCGCCACCGGCGAAGTGCTGTGACGGGAAAAGCGCACCTACAGCCGTCATTCTCGGGCGAAGCCGAACAGACGATTGAGGAGCGGGAGAGCGAGCGCAAGCTCATTCGACCGTGACGATTGAGTCTGATAGGCGAAGCCGAACAGTTCGCGACGCGCGAAGCGCTTGGAGCGAACCAAGGGTGCCTGAGGGCGAAGCCCGAAGACCGCGAGGCCGACATCGCCTAAGATGTCCTTATGCAGAAAATTGGTGTAATCGGGGCGAAGGGCCGGATGGGGCAGGAGGTCGTGCAGGCGGTGCAGGCGGCGCCGGATCTTGAGTTAGTGGCGGCGGTTGACGTGGGGGATGATTTCGCGGTGCTGGAGCGCGCTGAGGTGGCGGTGGATTTCACCAGCCCGGCGGCGGTGCTGGACAATGTGAAGTGGTGTGTGGAGCACGGGGTGAGCGTGGTGGTGGGGACGACCGGGCTCGATGAGGCGAAGCTGGCGCAGATTCGCGGCTGGTTGGGCGAGGATGCTGGCGGTACCGATTCGTCAACCAAAACCGCGCCCGGAGTGGGAGTTTTGGTGGCTCCGAATTTCTCGATCGGGGCAATTCTGATGATGAAATTCGCGGATCTGGCGGCGCGATTCTATGAATCGGTGGAGATTATCGAGTTGCACCATCCGAATAAGGCCGACGCCCCGTCGGGGACGGCCAGCACCACCGCGAAACGGATCGCCGCCGCGCGGGCGCAGGCGGGCTTGGGCCCGGTGCCGGATGCCACCAGCACTTCGTTGCCGGGCGCGCGCGGCGCGGAAGTGGAGGGCATCCGGGTGCACGGCGTGCGGCTGCGCGGGCTGGTGGCCCATCAGGAGGTGCTGTTCGGGGCGGCCGGGGAGACGCTCACCATCCGGCACGATTCCTATGAGCGCGCGTCGTTCATGCCGGGGGTGCTGTTGGCCATTCGCGCCATCAAGCCCGGGTTCACTTTTGGCATCGAGGCTTCTTTGGGCTTGTAGACCCGCTTTTTACTGCAGGGGAGCTTGTAGTTTTCGCGGATTCTCACCCGGTGGCCTATCACATTTAGACATGAGACACTTCCAGAATACGAATACGCAATCTTGGTAAAAGGGGCTTTTTCTGGCATGATTATCCCGAAGGGGGTAAGTCGTGTTTGAGAGGTTGAAACGGCTACTCGGTGCCTCGCTTGGCGCTGCGCTAATTTTGTCATTATCGGTGGGCGTCGTCCCAGTGTCCCAAGTTGAAGTGGCGGTGGCGGACGTCACCACCGCGCCCGGCGAAGTGCAGCCGGGCACCCGCATCCTGCCCGACTACGGGGCGGGCTATTGCTCCAACGGCACCACGTACCCCGGTGGGTCGAAAGCGCAGAAAGCCGCCTGCGAGGCGGCCGGCGGCTCTTGGACGTATTCGCTGCTCACGGCGAACGCGAACACTTTCGAGCGCACCTATGCGATGAAAAACGGCGCCACCAATTACGTAGCGCATGATTTCACCTATGGCATCAAAGCCTCCAACTCCACCGCGCTCATCACCTCGGTGAGCGGCGCCACCCAAAGCGGCGATTCCGTTTCGGGCACCTATTACGAGCCGGTCTGGCAGGGCTGGACGGGGTGCGCCGACGGCAACAACATCTACACCACCGCTTGCGCCGACGGCTCGGCCCCGCGCTTCTACTACCGCGGGAGTTTCATGTCCGGCCTGTTCACCCTGCCGCGCTATGACGGCATGATCTATGGCTTCGCCGGAGCGGAGCAATCCAATGAGAACTGGCAGATGTCCATAAACTCCACGATCGACTTCCACGACACCGAAATCGGCTCGAACTCGCAGGTGCAGCCGCTCGCGATCAACGTGAAGAAGGGCGCGAATTACACTCCCGCTTCCGATGTCTTGGGGCCCAGCACCAAAGTCAGCACCAAGGCGGGCATCGAAGATGTGTCAACCTCCGAAGTCGACAAGTCGATCACCGTGAAGATCACGCCGGATGCGAGCTATACCACGCTTACCAGCCGCTATTCCACCGCCTTCTATACGCAAGACTGGATGTATTGGGGTTCGGAGGCCCGTGACGCGTCCAACGCTTCGGCGATCAAGTGGACCTCCGGCTCCGGAGTGCTCTATGACGAGTTGACCGCGCCGAATGGCAGTTACACCGGCACCGACCGGTTCGATCCCTCTTCCAGCTACCAGGCGATGAACTACATCCCGACCTGGATCACGGCCAGGTACCGCGCTGACAGCATTTACTACAGCCCCCAGCACACCGCCAACCAGAACGGCGTGCCCAACTCGATGGAGGGCGTGGACGGCCGCTACCAGGGCGGCGCCGACCCGCTGACCAACCCCAACAACCCCACCTTCAGCGCCGCGCAGTTGCAGATGACCTCGTTCACCGGGACCAACTACGACAGAGCCACCGGCTTTGCCATCGCCGCCCTGTATGGCACGGCGTCGGACAACGACGGCATGATCTGGCTGGGCGGGCTGGGCAGCGCCGGCTCGCCCATCAACACCGCCACCAACCAGGATGGGACGCAGACGTTGAACCAGTCGTGCGCCAACACCTACTATGTAGCCGACGACGTCAAGCTGCGCTTCGCCTATCCGGCGGGCAAGGAGCAGGAGCCCGTCGAGCACTACTACTATCCGATCGCGGTCAACAGCTCCACCGGCGAGCCGATCTACTCCAACGGCCGCAACGACGGCTCCGGCGTCTACGACCTCAACTGCGGCATGGGCCTCTATGCCAAGAACGATTACTCGCAGCCGCATTCGCTGGACCAGTTCTCCCTTGATGTGGACCCGTTGGGCGCCGACAATTTCTCCGGATTCTTCCGCGGCGCCGCGTCGTTCACCGGGCTGTCCGGCAGGCGGTGGAACCAGCCGTTCGTGCGGACCCGCAACGCGGCCACCCCC
>JAISTQ010000021.1 GCA_031272505.1 Propionibacteriaceae bacterium | reverse complement strand
GGGCCGCCGTTTCTCGAACCTGGCCGGGCTGGTCGTCTCGCAAGTTGAATGGCTGGGATGGCAAAACGAGCACCAGTTCGGCACTAACTGCCGGTCGGCGGCTGGGTACCACAACCCCGCTATTGAAGATCTCCATAAAACAAAGCAGCAAACTGAACCACGAGCACAGAGGGTTGTGGGAGGTGGGACGACTGGCGGGCGGGCGGTGGCCGCCCGCGAAGGCAAGCGGCAGGGTGACCACCGGTGAACGCCCGCGGACTCTTCGTCCAACGCGGGCCGTTAGTAGGCCATGGGGAGAAGATTGGCCCGCGAATCGGGGAAGCGACTCCGCAAAGGAGGGGGATGGAACAGAGACGCAACCCGAACCATCCCCGAGGGGGAAGCGCCATCGAAATGGGGTGCGGAGGTGCGGGGCGCGGGGTGTAGAGAGGTGCCGGGGAAAGGGGTGAGCGAGTGAAAGAATGAGCGATTCCGGAGGCAAAAACTGCCGGAATAGCGCCGGAACCGCTCATTCTTCAGTGGTCGGCGCGGGCCAACAGGTGGGCAGGGGGGGCTGTCAGAAAAACGGTGGTTTGGGGTTGGCCTGATTTGCTAGGCGTGGCTTGGCGGGAAGGTAGGAGACATGTCCGCCATGATGGTTGATGTGAATCGTGAACAGCAACTGCAGCTCGCTCGCGAGTTGGTTGAAAGGGATCGCAGTGACGGGATTTCCCTGATCAGATCGAAGACCTTTTCGCGGAGCGCGAAGACGTTTTACAACGTGGGGACGGAGGCGAGGAGGTGTTGGGTGTAAGGGGATTTGGGGTGGGTGAGGACGGTGGAGACGGGGCCGCGCTCTTCGATGTGGCCGTGGTTGAGGACGATGACGGTGTCGCAGAGGTCGCGGATCACGGAGATGTCGTGGGAGATGAGGACCAGGGTCAGGGAGCGGGAGGTGACCAGCGAGCGGAGCAGCGCGATGATGTTGTCGCGGACCAGCACGTCGAGGGCGGAGACGGGCTCGTCGGCGAGCAGCACCTGCGGATCGGGGGTGAGGGCGCGGGCGATGGCGATGCGCTGGCGTTGGCCGCCGGAGAACTCGTGCGGGTACTTGGCGGCGGAGTCCGGGTCGAGGCCGACGAGTTCGAGGGTCTCGGCGGCGGTGAGCAGCTTCGGGTTGGGCGGGGCGGGGAAGGCGACGTTGAGCGGCTCGGTGACGATCTCGCCGACGGTCATGCGCGGATCGAGGCTGGAGCGCGGGTCTTGGAAGACCGGTTGGACGCGGGAGCGGAAGAGCCGCAGCTCGCGCTCTTTGGCGAGGCCGATGTCCTGGCCGTCAAAGTACACGTTCCCGCTGGTGGGCCGGTCCAGGGCGGCGAGCAGGCGCAGCAGCGTGGTCTTGCCGGAGCCGGAGCCACCCACGACGCCGAGGCGTTCACCCGCGTCCACCGTCAAGTCGATGTCGACCAGCGCGTTCACCTGATTCGCCCCTTTGCCGAAGACGCGGGAAACCTGGGAGAGGTGGTATAGCTCAGGCATCGCCACCTCCGCGGCGGGCGGCCGCCACCAGCGCCTGCGTGTACGGATGCTCCGGGGCGCTGAGCAACTGGCCCACCTCGCCGGCTTCCACCACTTCGCCGTCCTTGAGCACCAGCACCCGCTTGGCGACCTGGGCCACCACCGCCAGATTGTGGCTGATGAACAGGCAGGAGGCGCCGGTGTGCGCGAGCACCGCGTCGATCAGCTCCAGCACCTGCGCCTGCACGGTGACGTCCAAGGCGGTGGTCGGCTCGTCGAAGATGATCAAGCTGGGCTCGTTGATCACCGCCATCGCGATCAACGCCCGCTGCCGTTGGCCGCCGGAAAGCTCATGCGGGTAGGAATCCGCCACCCGCTCGGGCTCCTCCAGGCCGACTTTGCCGAGCACGTCCACCACCCGTTCGCGCGCGGTCGGCTGCTCCGCCCCGGTGGTGTGCTTGCGGTACGCCTCGGCCACCTGACGGCCCACCCGCATCGTCGGATCGAGGGCCGTCATCGGCTCCTGGAAGACCATCGTCATCACCTTGCCGCGCAGCTTGGATAGCTCCGCGTCGCTCAAGCCGATGATCTCCTGCCCGTCCACCTGGATCGAGCCCTCCAGCACCGCGTATTCGGGCAGCAGGCCCATGATCGCCAGCGCCGTCACCGATTTCCCAGAGCCGGACTCGCCGATGATGCCGAGCCGCTCCCCCGCGTCCAGCGCAAAAGACACGGATTTGACGGCCGGAGCCCGCTTCGAGAACCGGATCGCCAGATCGTCAACGCGCAGCAAGCTCATCTTGCCTCCCGCAGCTTCGGATCGAGCACGTCGCGCAACCCGTCGCCGAGCAGGTTGAAGCCGAGCACCGCGATGGCGATGGCCAAGCCCGGCCAGAGCGCCTGCAGCGGATCGGTGAAGATGTAGCCTTGGGCGTCGCGCAGCATCGCGCCCCAAGTGGGGGTGCCGCGCGGAGTGCCCAGCCCCAGGTAGGCGAGCGCCGCCTCGGCGAGAATGGCCATCGCGAAGCCCACCGAAGCCTGGATCCACACCAGGGCGGCGATGTTCGGCCAGATGTGCTTGAGCGCCAACTTCGCGCCGCGAGTGCCACACGCGCGGGCCGCGAGGATGTAATCAGCGGCCATCACCTCCAAGGTGGCCGCCCGCGAGGTGCGGGCGAAAGCCGGGATGGTCGCCACCCCGATCGCCACCATCGCCGTCCACGTCGAGCCCCCATAGACGGCGGCCAGCAGAATCGCGAGCAGCAGCGCCGGGAAGGCGAAGACGATGTCCGCCAGCCGCGAGATCAGCTCGTCCAGCCAGCCGCCGTTCTGTCCGGCGATGATGCCCAGCGGCACCCCGACGACGGCCGCCAAGGCCACCGAGACGATGCCCACCAGCAGCGCCGAACGCGCCCCCACCAGCAGTTGCGAGAGGATGTCGATGCCAAAGCCGTCCGCCCCCAAAATATGCGGCCAACCCGGCGCGGCCAGCTTGTCGGCGGGCACCACTTGTAGCGGATCGAACGGCGTCCAGACGAACGAAAGCAGCGCCATCGCCACCACCACTGTGGTGAGCCCGATGCCCACGTTCAACTGCAGCCGCCTCATCCGCGCACCCCGCTTTTCTGCCGTGGGTCGATCAGCACGTAGGCGATGTCCACCAGCGCGTTGATGAGCAGCACCGCCAGCACCAGGAACATCACCGTGCCTTGGACGACCACCAGGTCGCGGGTGCTGACGTTGGAGAGCAGCAGCGTCCCCACCCCCGGCAGGTTGAACACCTGCTCGATCACGATGGCGCCCACGATGGCGCTGGCCAACTGCAAGGCCACCACCGTCACCAGCGAGATGGAGGCGTTGCGGACGCCGTGGCGGAGCAGCGCGCCGAACTCCGTCCAGCCGACCGCCCGCGCGGTGCGCAGGTAATCCTCGTGCAGCACCTCGATGAAGGCGTTGCGCACATAGCGAATCAGCACCGCCGACTGCACCAACGCCAGCGTCAACACCGGCAACACCAGATGGGCGGCCCAGCCCGGCGGATCGTCCGTCAAGGCCACATAGCCGTTCGCGGGGAGCCAGCGCAGCCACACCGCGAAGACCAGGCACAGGATGATGCCGCCGAAGAAGGCCGGAATCGCCATCCCCACCTGGGCGGCCGCGTTCACCACGAATCCGGAGAGGTGGCGGCGGCGCATGGCGGCGAACATCCCGAGCGGCAGCGAGATCAGGATGGCCACCACGATGCCGAGCCCGACCAGCCAGCCGGTGACCGCCAAGCGCGGGCCGATCAGCCCCATCACCGGCTCATGGCTGAGCGGCGAGGTGCCGAAATCGCCGACCAGCATGTGGCCCAGCCATTCGAAGTAGCGCACCGGCCACGGCCGATCCAGTCCTAACTCGGCGCTCAACCGGGCCACCGCCTCCGGCGTCGCGTCGGTGCCCAGCATCACCTGGGCGACGTTGCCGGGCAGCGCGGCGGTGATCAGGAAGACCAACAGCGAGGACCCGAGCAGGCAGACAGCGAAAATCGCCAGCCGTTGGGCGATCTTTCGGGCCATGAAAACAGTCTACGGATTCTACGAATGCGCGATGGTCGTCAAGTCGAAACTAAGCGTGGTCATGTTGTCGGCGATGCCCGACAAGCCGGGCTTGGCGATCACGATGTTCGGCAGGCAGAAGAGCCAGACGGCGGCGGCTTGATCGGCGAGGCGCCGGGCGGCCTGCTGCATCAGCGGCACCTGGTTGGCGCTGTCCGCCTCGTCGGCGGCCTGGTATAGCTCCGCGAAGGTGGGGTCGTCGTTGTGCCAGTAGTAGGACGAATCGGCGAACTTGCCCAGATCGCGCGCCTCCACGTGCGAGACGATGGTGAGATCGTAGTTGCCGTCGACCAGCACCTCCTGGATCCAGCGGGAGAACTCCAATTCCTCGATGGTGGCCGTCACCCCGATGTCGCGCAGCGCGGAGGTGACGAACTGGGCGGATTTCGTCGCATAGGGGACGACGGGGACGCGCAGCTTCAACGTCAAACCGGAGGCGTAGCCCGCCTGGGCGAGCAACTGCTTGGCCTTAGCCGGATCGTACGGGTTGGTGCCGGAGAGATCTTCGTACCACGGATCGGTGGGGACGGTCATCGAGCCGATCAGGGTGCCTTGGCCATTCCAGACGGTGTCCATCAAAGCCTGACGGTCAATCGCCATGGTGATCGCCTGGCGCACCTCCAGCTTCGCGAGCGCCGGATTGTCGTGGTTCAGCCCGAGCACCACCTCGCCGTTGGTGCTGCCCACCACGGTGGTGAAGCGCGTTTCGTCGGCGAACTGGCTCATCGCGTCGGGAGCCTGCAGGTTGGAGATGATGTCCAGGTCGCCAGCCAGCATCGCGGCGTTCATGGCGTTCGGATCGAGGAAGTAACGGAACGTCACCTCGTCGAACCGGGCCGGGGTGCCCCAATAATTCGGGTTCTTCTCCAGCACCACCGACTGCCCGATGTTGTACTCCCGGAGTTGGTAGGGGCCAGAGCCGGCGGTGTCCTTCGCCAGATCCACCTCGCTGGATGGATCGACCATCATGCCCAGCGTGGACGTCATGTCGTAGAGCCACATCATCGAAGGCCGGGTGAGCTTGATCACCACCGTCTCGGCATCGACCTTTTCCGCCCCGGCGACGACCTTGAGCTGCGCGGCGAGCGTCTCGGAGAGCTTCGGGTCGCCCTGCAGCCGCTCGATGTTGGCGACCACCGCGTCCGCGTCCACCTTGTTGCCAGAGGCGAAGGTGGCGGCCGGGTTGAGATGGAAGGTGTATTCGGTGCGATCCTGGCTCACCTCCCAGGCTTGGGCGAGCAGCGGCTGCAACTGGCCGGTGGAATCCACCTTCAGCAGCGTCTCGTAGACGTTGTAAAGCTCCACCTGCGGGATGGAGGCGGCGGTGTTCTCAAACGGATTCAGCGTCGGCGGCTCCAAAGTGGCCCCGATCACCAGCGTCTTCACCACCCCGGTGGCCTCCGGCCCGCCAGTACAGCCCGTCAACGCCAGCCCCAAACAAATCAAACCCGCTATTCCAGACCGAATGCCTCTCACGTCACCCCTTCTAAGTGTTAAATGCCGCGAAGTAGCCTACCAACAACCACCCCCAGACTTGGCAGAAACCAGATTGTGCCGTAAGATTGCGTGGTCACCGCGGGGTGGAGCAGTTCGGTAGCTCGCTGGGCTCATAACCCAGAGGTCGAAGGTTCAAATCCTTCCCCCGCTACGTTTTGGATACCCATGCTCATTGAGAATGAGCCGTCGCACTTCGCAAACACGCGGGGGACGACCCCCGCGGGCCCCCGATGCCCTGACGGGCAAACATGTCTTATCACACCACGGGCGACCCCCGTGGACCCCCAGTCCCTTCGGGAAACATGACCAAGCAAGCCACAGGACGACCCCCGCGGGCCCCCGATGCCCTGACGGGCAAACATGTCTTATCACACCACGGGCGACCCCCGTGGACCCCCAGTCCCTTCGGGAAACATGACCAAG
>JAISTQ010000014.1 GCA_031272505.1 Propionibacteriaceae bacterium | reverse complement strand
GGGTGACATACCTGCCCCGGACACTATGACACACCGCGGGGGACATACATGCCCCGGACACTATGACAAAACGCGGGTGACATACATGCCCCGGACACTATGACAAAATCTGCGATTTTGTCATAATGTGAATTATCGGTCATAGTGGTAACGGAGCGAAAGAACGATGAGTTCCTCCGCTTTGGGAAGGTAGACCATCCGGTGTTCATCGGTGATGCGTTTCGACCACGCGCCCATTAGATCCCATTTTAATGGTTCGGGTTTACCGATCCCTCCGGCGGGCTCCCGCATGGTGTCCGCGATCAGACGGTTGATGCGTTGCAGAGTCTTCCGGTCGGTTTTCTGCCAGTAGGTGTAGTCTTCCCAGCCGTCTTGGGTGAACGAAAGGATCACGACAGATCCAAGGCGTGCTCAACTGTGCGGCCGGCAACCGCGTCCTGGTAGGAACGGCGCAGGCGCTCCGCATTAGCCGGCGAAGCCAGCAGATATGCTGTCTCCTGCCACGCTTCGAAGTCCTCGGCCGCCATTATCACCACATTGCCGCTCTCCGACGCGATCTCCACCGGTACCCGATCATCAGCCACCTGTTTTACCAGCGGGTACAACGTGCGTCGTGCTTCCGCAACCGTCAATGTCGTCATTTTTCCTCCATCCTTCTCGTACCTATCAACGGTACCACATGTACCTCTCCCCCGCTACTGTATTAAGGGTATCTTAAGCGTATTCTTATCTCATATATGCTATCTTGGGTAGATGGCTGAGTTGGATTTGAAGCTCATTGGGGCGCTGATCCGGGATGCGAGGAAGCAACGCGGATTGACGCAGCAGCAGTTGGCCGAGCAATTGGGCACGTCACAGTCGGTGATCGGGCGCATTGAGGCCGGTGGTCAGAATCTGTCGATTGAGACGGTGAACCGGATCGCGGAGGCGTTGGAGTCGACGATCATGTCGGCCGGGCCGAGCGGGCCGACGCATCTGCGGATCGCGGGCAACACCAAGCTGCGCGGCGAGATCGGGGTGCGCACCAGCAAGAACGCGGCGGTGGCGTTGATGTGCGCGTCGCTGTTGAACCATGGCCGCACCACCTTGCGCGGGATCGCGCGCATCGAGGAGGTCAATCGGATTTCCGAGGTGCTGGAGAGCATCGGCTACAAATGCCTGTGGTCGGAGCACAAGAGCGAGTTGACGCTGGTGCGCCCGGCGCATCTGCGGCTGGACACCATGGATCTGGAGGCGGCGAAGCGCACCCGCTCGATCATCATGTTCCTGGGGCCGCTGCTGCACTCTGAGGACGCTTTCGCGCTGCCGTTCGCGGGCGGCTGCGATTTGGGGGTGCGCACGGTGGCGCCGCATCTGCAGGCGCTGCGCAAATTCGGCCTGGAGGTGAACACCTCGGCGGGCTATTACCACGCGAAAGTCACCCATCAGCCGGCCCAGCCCCGGGCGATCACGCTCATCGAGCGGGGCGACACCGTCACCGAAAACGTGCTGATGGCGGCCGCGCAGGTGCCCGAGGAGACGATCATCCGCAACGCCTCGGCGAACTACATGGTGCAGGATCTGTGCTTCTTCTTGACGGATCTGGGCGTCAAGATCGAGGGCATCGGCACCACCACGCTGAAGGTGCGGGGCGTGGAGCGCTTCGATCAGGACATCACCTTCACCCCGTCGGAGGATCCGATCGAGGCGATGAGCCTGATCACCGCCGCCATCGTCACCGAGTCGGAGTTGACGGTGCGCCGCTCCCCCATCGAGTTCCTGGATTTCGAGCTGGCGATTCTGGCCGAGATGGGCCTCAAATACGATTTGAGCGACGAATACGCGGCCGAGAATGGCCGTACCCGGCTCACCGACATCACCGTCTACCCCTCAAAGCTGACGGCCCAGGCGGACAAGATCCACCCACTCCCCTTCCCCGGCCTGAACATCGACAACCTCCCCTTCTTCGCGGTGATCGCCGCCTGCGCGGACGGCCGCACCACCATCCACGACTGGGTCTACGAGAACCGGGCGATCTACCTGAACGACCTGAACAAGCTGGGCGCCCGCGTCAAACTGCTCGATCCGCACCGGTTGGAGGTGAACGGGCCGACGCACTGGCATTCCTCCGAACTGGTCTGCCCGCCGGCGCTGCGCCCCGCCGTCTGCCTGCTGCTGGCCGCCTTGGCTGGCGACGGCGTCACCGTGCTGCGCAACACCTATGTGATCGCCCGCGGCTACGAGGACCTGCCCAACCGGCTGAACGCCCTGGGCGCGAATATCGAGGTCTTCAGAGACTAAAGCCGCTCCGCCTCGAACTGGTACGTCGGGTTGATGATCTCTTCCTGCGCGGGCACCAAGGCGAGCTCCCGCCAGCCCAGCTCGTGGGTGCGCTTGAGCAGCGAATAGACGACGTTGGTGGTGGTCTCCAACGCGCGGGGCACATCTCCCCCACTGTTCAGATACGAGCCCAGGAACAAGGCGGCGGTGATGTCGCCCGATCCGGTGAAATCGCGCGGCAGCTTCGGCGTGGATATCTTCCAGGCCCCCTTGGCCGAGACCGCCACCAAGGTGATGTGATCCTGGTCGGCCGAGAGGATCGCGGAGGTGACCAGCACCACTTTCGGGCCGCGCGCCCGCAGCGCGTTCGCCGCCCCCAGCAACGAGCCCAGATCGGTGCTTTCGGTGCCGGTGAGGAAGTTCAGCTCAAAATGGTTCGGGGTGACGATGTCCGCCACCGATACCGCGTGGTCACGGAAGAATTCGGGGATGCCGGGCCGCGCGTATACTCCCCTACCCACGTCGCCGAATACGGTGTCGCAGACGTAAATTGCCTTGTCATTGTAGTTTTTCACCTGGGCCACGGCATCCAACACCACCTGGCCGACCCGCCCGTCCCCCAGATAGCCGGACAGCACCGCGTCCACTTTAGAGAGCGCGCCGCGCTCGTCAATCCCCTGGATCACCCCGGCCACGTCTTCGGGCGAAAGCAACGGGCCGCGCCATTCGCCATAACCGGAATGGTTCGAGAAATGCACGGTGAGCACCGGATAGACCTCGATGCCGAGCCGTTGCAACGGAAAAGTCGCCGCTGAATTGCCCACATGGCCATAGGCGACAGACGATTGAATCGAAAGGATTGTTGGCATGAGGCCATTCTAACCTGAAATCGTGTATACACGCGAATACGACGCTACCTGACACGCTGCGTCTCATTTCCACTCCCCTGCTCTAGACTGAACCCGTGCATACCCCAGCCTTCCTCGATGGTTTTCAAGCAATTGCACATCGAGGTGGGGCCGATGATCCGGAGAATCCGGCGGCCGAGAACTCCCTGGCCGCGTTCCAGCGCGCCTACGATCTGGGCTTCCGCTATTTCGAGACGGACGTGCACGTCACCAAGGACGGGGTGCCGGTGATCTTCCATGACGCGCTGCTGGGCCGGGTCACCGACGCGGTGGGCGCGGTGTTCGACCATCCGCTGGAGCAGCTACGCCAGATCCAACTGCGCGGCGGCGGCACCATCCCCACGGTGGCCGAGCTGCTCGACGCCTTCCCGGACGTCAGCTTCAACATCGACATCAAGGCGGACGGGGCGGCTGCTCCCCTAGCGCACGCCATCGACGCCTGCAACGCCCAACGGCGGGTGCTGGTGACGTCCTTCTCCGTCACCCGGCTGAACGCCTTTCGGAAGGTGGCTGATCCGTCCATCGCGCTGGGCGCCCCGCGCAAGGTGGTGGCGGCTTGGGTGGCGCACGCGAACCTCGGCTGGCCGAAGCCGCAATACCCGGCGGTGGCGCTGCAAGTCCCGGTGCGCAGCGGGCCGATCCCGGTGATCCGCCGGCATTTCATCAAGATCGCGCACCGCAACGGGCTGAAAGTGCACGTCTGGACGATCGACGACGCCGCGCAGATGGAAGAACTGATCGACAAGGGTGTGGATGGAATCATGACCGACCAACCAGCCGTCCTCAAAGACGTGCTGCACCAGCGAGGAATGTGGAAATGAGCCGCAAATCGACCAAACAACAGCGGGCTTGGTACTGGTATGACTGGGCCAACTCGGCCTACATCACCACCACCGCGACCGTCATCATCGGCCCGTATCTGACGTCGTTGGCCAACAACGCGGCCTGTCCAGGGCTGGAATCGGGGGCCACCTGCGAGAACCCGATCTACTTGTTCAACGCCATCCCGATCCTGCCGGGCGCGCTGCACCCGTTTGTGGTGACCGCCTCCACCATCATCTCCGCGATCCTGCTGCTCTTCGTGGGCGCCTTCGTGGACCGCTCCGACAAGCCGGCCAAATGGCTCGGCTGGTTCGCTTGGCCGGGCGCGGCCGCGGGCACCTCGATGTTCTTCCTGGAGGGCGACAACTGGGGGTTGGGCGTCACCTTGATGATCATCGCCACCTTCTGCGCCGGCGCCTCCTTCGTCGTCTATGACGCCATTTTGGTGCGCATCGCCGGGCCGGACGAACGCGACCACGTCTCCTCGCGCGGCTGGGCCTGGGGCTACATGGGCGGCGCGTTGCTGCTGGTGGCCAACTTCCTGGTGATGACGTTCTACGATTCGCTGGGCATCACCTACACCATGGCGATCCGGCTCTCCATGCTCTCCGCGGGCGTGTGGTGGGCGGTATTCACCTTCATCCCGGTGATCGGGCTGCGCAAGCTCCGCCGCGGCCTCTCCGACGGTGCCGACCTGGCCGGGATCAAGCAGCCGGGGCCCATCGCGCAGCTCATCTCCACCTTCAAGGAACTGCGCAACTACCCGCAGACGCTGCTCTTCCTGCTCGCCTATCTGTTCTACAACGACGGCATCCAGACGGTGATCGCGGAATCGTCGCTCTATGCCCAGTATGAGCTGCAGATCGCCACTTCCGGGGTGATGATCACCTTCCTGGTCACCCAGTTCGTGGCCTTCGTGGGCGCGTTGGTCTTCGGCCGGGCGGCCGCCAAGTATGGGGCGCGGAAGACGGTGATCGTCGGCATCGGCATCTGGCTGCTGGTGGTGATCGTGGCCTTCGTGCTGCCCGCCGGCATCCTCGGGGTGCTGATCGGCCTCGGCGCGGCCATCGGCCTGGTGATGGGCGGCACCCAGGCGCTCTCGCGTTCCATCTACAGCCAACTCATCCCGCTCGGACGCGAATCAGAGTTCTTCAGCTTCTATCAAGCGATGGAGCGCGGCACCTCTTGGTTGGGGGCGCTTACCTTTGGGATTGTCTTCTCTATCGGCCATTCTTACCGGTTTGCGCTGTTGGCTTTGATAGTCTTCTTCGTGGTCGGCGGCATTCTGTTGGCGAAGGTTGACATCCGGAAGGGAATAACTGACGCCGGGAATGCGTTACCAGAAGTGATCTGAAGCGGGTTTCACTTATCTGCTTCGGTGAAGCTGGCCAAACGGACAGCTTAGAGTCACTCAAGGAGACGACCAATGGAAGCCGTGGAGCTTGCCCCCCGTCAGCAGATTTCCTATACCTGCTCCGCCGGACACACCACCGTAAAGACGTTCGCCGTCGGCATCGAGCCGCCCCTGGAGTGGGATTGCCAGCATTGCTCCGAGTCCGCGTACTCCGAGCAGCGCAAGCTGGTCACCCCGCTAAACACCAAGCTGAACAAGTCTGACCGCACCAGCTGGGAGATGTTGCGCGAGCGTCGCACCATCGCCGAGTTGGAAACCCTGCTCGCCGAGCGCCTGGCTGAGCTGCACTACGAAGATCGTGTTGCCGCCTAGTCTGCCGCGTCGGTACGGGAAGCCTTCCGCACCGCACCGCTGCTACGGTTTGCGCGCCACCTCGTCCAACCTGTCGGCGAGCCAGCGAGCCCCGGAGGCGGTCTGCGCGGCGGCCTTGCGGCCCAACTCCCCCGCTTGCCCCAAGCGGTACTTCAACCCCCATTTGGTAGTCAACACCAGGGCCTCGGCGACGATATTCCCGCTCATCTTGGACGCGCCGAGCTGGCGCTCCTCGAACGTGATCGGCACCTCGACGATCCGGAAGCCCGCCCGGTAGGCCTTCCAAGCCAAATCCACCTGGAAGCCATACCCGGCCGCCTCCACAGAGGTGAGATCAATCCCGCGCAGCGTGGTGGCCCGCCAAGCCGCGAAGCCACCGGTGGCGTCTTTGACTGGGATGCCGAGCCAGAGCCGCGTCCACAGATTGCCGCCGCGCGAGAGCACCTCGCGCGATAACGGCCAGTTGACGACCTCGCCGCCCTTCACCCACCTGGAACCCTTGGCGACGTCCGCTCCGGCGGATAGCGCCTCCAGCAGCTTCGGCAAGTCTTCGGGCCGATGCGAGCCATCCGCGTCAAACTCGACGATCACCTCATAGCCCCGCTCCAGCCCCCAGTGAAACGCCGCCACATACGCCGCGCCCAGCCCCGCCTTGCCGGGCCGATGCAGCACCTGGATGTGCCCGTCCTGCGCCGCCAACTCGTCGGCGACCTTGCCGGTACCATCGGGCGAATTGTCATCCGCGATTAAAATATCCGCCTCGGGCACCTCTTTGCGCAGCCGAGCCGTAATCAACGGCACATTCTCCACCTCGTTATACGTGGGAATCGCAACCAAAACCTTCATCACACCATCCTACCGCTTGCGGCGGGAGTCGATGGCGATGACGATGCAGGTGATGAGGGAGAGGGCGGTGAGGATGGTGAGGGCCCAGTCGAGGAAGGGGGCGAGCCACAGGGCGGGGGTGTTGGAGGTGCGCAACGGGAGGTCGGCGACGCCGTGGTGTTCGCCGGAGTCGACGATTTTCTCGGTGACGTTGCCGCGGGCGTCGATCACGCCGGAGACGCCGCTGGTGGTGACCACCAGGATCTCGCGGCGCAGTTCGGCGGCGCGGGCGCGGGTGATCGCGAACTGCTGCTCGATCTGGCCGGTGCCCTGGTACATCGCGTTCGAGCTTTGCACCACCAGCAACTCGCCGGGGGCGGTGTCATAGACCACCTGATCGAAGGCGACGTCGTAGCACATCAGCACGCCGATTTTCAGCGGGCCGGAATCGAGTTGCACATCGAGCAGGCCGATCTGGTCGCCGGGGACGGATTGGCGGCCCACATAGGCGAGTTTGGGGACGAGTTTGAGCATGAACTCGCGCCCCGGCACGAACTCTCCGAAGGGCACGATCTCGCGCTTGACGTAACGGGCCTGCTCCACCCCGTCCGCCGACCACCAGATCGAGACGGTCTGCCGTTCGTCATCGCCGGGACCCAAAGTGATGTGCCCGGAGAGGATTGGCCGCCCGGCCACCGCGATCGCCTGCCGCAGCAGCGCGGAGGTCTCCGGGTCTTCGTAGGGGTCTTTGTCGGTGCCGTTCTCCGGCCAGACGATGAAAGCCGGCTCTTCCAGCGCGTTGGAGGCGACATCCTGCATCAGCGCCTCGGTGCCCGCCACTTCATGCTTGGTGATGGTGCGCTCCACGCCGAGGCCGTACACTCCCCCGCCGGGGGCCAGCCCGCCCTGCACCCAGCCGACCGGCATGGTGCCGCTCGCGGGGGTGGGTTGGATCATGATGCCGCCGAGCGCCAAGATGAACACGATGAGCCCGCAGGCCACCGCGGAGATCAGCCGCATCGGTTGGAAATCGAGGCAGATCCATGCGATCACCTGGCCGATCAAGGCCACCAGGAAGCCGACGCCGACCACTCCGATCAGCGGGTAGCCGCCCGCCAAAGGCGAATCCACCATCGCATAGCCGAGCCGCATCCAGCCGAATCCGCCGAACGGCCACCGGCACATCACGAACTCCACCCCGACCCACACCCCGGCGGCGATCAACGGCCAAGCCGACAACCGCATCGAAAGTTTGATCAGCAGCCCGGCCGCCAGATAGAAAAACGAGGTGGCGGCGATCAAAGCGAACATCGCCTCGATGAAGATGATCGACATCCAGTTCAGCCCCAGCGCCCCAAAACCGAGGCCGAAAAGGTACCCGTAGAGCGCCCCGCCGACCAGCGAGCGGGCTTTGGCGACGATCACCGTCAATCCGGCGATTCCGAGGAAGGCCACCGGCCAGAGCCCATAGGGGGCAAAAGCTAAACCTAAAGCCGCACCCGAGGCTAAAGCCCCGAGTGAGCACAGCAGCCGTTCCACCCACTTGCGGTGCTGCGGCATCATGCGCCCCGCAGCGAGTAGATCGCCGCCCCCGCCAGCAGGTTCGCCAGCCGATCCCGATGCTTCAAGGGCCGCCCCGAGGGCGCCAATGTCGTCCGCTGCTCGATCACCAGGCCCACCGCGTCAAAGAGCAACTGCAAGTCGACCAAGGTGGTGAAGCGGATGTTCGGCGAGTTGAACCAGTCGAAGGGCAGATCCTTCGACATCGGCATCCGGCCCCGCGCCAGCCGCAGCCGGTTGCCCCACCAGCCGAAGTTCGGCACCGACACCACCAGCTTGGGGGCGATGCGGACCATCTGCCGCAACACCGCCTCCGGGCTTTGCAGCACCTGCATGGTGCGCGAGAGCACCACCACGTCAAACGAGTTGGAATCGAAAACGTCGAGATCGGCGTCGACGTTCCCCTCGACGACCGCGATGCCCTTGGAGATGGCCTTCAGCACCTCGCCGGGATCGACCTCCATGCCGGTGCCCTGGCAGTCTTTGTGACGGATGAGCTCATCGAGCAACTCGCCCTCGCCGCAGCCGAGATCCAGCACCCGGCTGCCCGGCTCAATCAGATTCGCCACCAGGCGCAAGTCTCTACGCATGGCCGGCCTCCAGGAACGCGCGGATGGTGTCGTGGTAGCGCGGCACCTCCAGCAGGAAGGAATCGTGGCCCCACGGGGAAGGAATCTCGCGGTAGGTGGTGTCCTGTTTGGCCTTTTGCAGCTTGCGCAGGATGTAACGCGAATGCTCCACCCCGAAACGCCAGTCGGAATCGAAGGCCATCACCAGCCAGCGCAGCGGTTTGGCGCTGATCGCGGCCAGCGAGTCGGCTTTCGCAAAGGGATCGAAATAATCCATCACCCGCGTCAGGTACAGATAGCTGAGCGCGTCAAAACGCTCGACGAAAACCTCGCCTTGGTGATCGAGGTAGCTTTCCACCGCGAAATCGATGCCGAAGCCGGGATGCTGCTTGCCGTACTGCGGATCGCGGCCGAATTTTTCCGAGAGCGCGTCCTCGGAAAGGTAGGTGATGTGCGCCAGCATCCGGGCGATGGAAAGGCCGGTATCCGGATTGACGCCCTCGGTGGCGTAGTGCCCGTCGGCGAAGAGCGGATCGCTCATGATCGCCCGCCGCGCCACCGCCGAGAAGGCGATGTTCTGCGCGGTGAGCCGGGACGAGGCGGCCACCACCACCGCGTTGGCCAACTCGGCTGGGTACGTCAACGCCCATTGCAGCACCTGCATCCCGCCCAGCGAACCACCCACCGCCGCGTAGAGCCGCGCAATGCCCAAATGCCGCAGCAGCGCCCGATGCACTTCCACCAGGTCGCTCATGAAGAGGATCGGGAAATCCAAGCCGTAGGGTTCGCCCACTCCCCCGCGCGGAGAGGCCGGGCCGGTCGTCCCCTGGCAGCCGCCGAGCAGATTCGGGCAGATCACGAAGAAGCGATTCGTGTCCACCGGCCTGCCGGGCCCGATCAGGTTGTCCCACCAGCCGGGGCGGGTCTCGCCGACGTGGAAACCGGCCGCGTGGGCGTCACCGGTGAGCGCGTGGCAGATGAAGACCGCGTTTGATTTCGCCTCGTTCAGGGTGCCATAGGTCTCGTAGGCGACGTCCACCGGGCTGAGCGACTCGCCGGAAGCCAAACGCAACGGGTGGTCGTCAGCGTACAGTCGGGCGACCTGCGTGTCCACATAGCCCACGCCGGTATCAGCCAAAGATCGTGCTCCCATATTTCACCACAATCATAAGCACGACGGTCAACAACCAGACCAGCACGATCAGCAGATCGATGCCGACCCGGCAAGCCCACTGCAGCTTCGCGGAGATGCCCTCGGGGAGGAACAGGTTCCCGTCGCGGATATTGACGTGGGTGAGCGTGGAGAACACCAACGTCGTCGAAAGGGAGACCAGCAGGCACCACGGGCAAAGCGCGTTGATGGCGAAATAGGCCTGCGCGAACAGCCAATAGGCGAAGATGAAGCCCAAGGTGTAGACGACCTGGGCGGCCAGCATGAAGCCGCGCGGGAAACGCACCCCGGCCAGCGAGGCCACCGCGATGGTGATCACCACCGGCTCGGCCACCAAGCCCAGGAAGGAGTTCGGAAAGCCGAAGAGGTGCGCCTGCCAGGAGGTGCCCACCGCGGTGCAGCTCAGCGTGGAGGAGATGTCACACGGCAGCAGCTGATTCGGATTCGCCGCCCACTCCAAGGCGTCATAGGAAAGCACGAAGGAAGCCACCAGCGACACGCACGAAGAGAAGAGCATGAAACCGAAAATCCAGGCGTTCTTCTGCCGCAGCCCCAAAAACCCACCAGCCGTATCCATCTGCTACTCCCCTGCCGCTTCGGCGATCACCTGTTCGATGGTCTTGCCCGCAATCACTTGCTCCAAGGCCTCCACCACTATACCGGGCGTCTGCAGGTCCAGCTTGTAGGGTTCTTCCGACTTGCCAGCGATCAGCACCCCGTTGATCTTCAGGCCGGGGGTACTCTCAATGCCGCCCGACGTGAACGATTCCTCAGTAGAGGCGACAATCCAATCCTCGTATTCCAGCGCGGCGAATTTGTCGGTGGTCTCCGCGGAAACTCCGACGTATTGGGCGTCGCTGACGAGGTATTCGTCGCTCAGGCCGGTGGAGTTCTCTTCGGGCTGGTCGTTCCAGAGCATCTGGGCGAAATCCAGCGCCTTGTCCGGCTCGTTCATGGCCACCGTGATGAAAGCGTTCGCCGCCCGGGTGGAATACCGCGTCTCCTGGGAGAGCGAATCAAGAAAGCTGAGCGGGTGCATCCGCAGCGTGATCTGGTCTTCGGCTGCCATCTTGGCGAGGTCCTCGCCAATCGTCCGCTCGACCGAGCCGCAGCCGGGGCACATGAAGTCAAAATAGACATCGACGATGGTGGCACCAGAGCCGAAGACGATCTGGTACTGGGAATTGTCCACCTGCGCGGGAATCGTCTCCCCCGAGGGATTCGTCGGATCCGGTTTCGCGCTGTTTTGCAGCGCCACGAAGATGATGACGCCAATGATGGTGGCCAGCAGCAGGGAGACCACCACGATGATGATGGTCTTTACCCGTTTCTTCGCCTTTTGCTCGGCTTCCAAGGCCGCGATTTTGGCGCGGCGATCCGCCGCCGACTTTGCGGCCGATTTCTTAGCCATTTTTCCTCAGCTCTATCCGTTGGCTTTCTCTACCAGATAGTCTCGCAGCGCCCCAGCTACGGTGTAGTTGACTTCCAAATCTGACGCGCTCTGGTTCTGGTGGTCTTTGTCGCCCATGATCCACGAATCGTTGATCTTCATGCCCGGAGTGGTGACCAGCCCCTCGTTGCCGGCGGCGGTGTTGGAACTGTCCACCCATTCCTGGTACGTCATGGAGGCGAAGGTGGCGGTGATTTCCTCGGAGACGCCCGCCTCCACCGCATAGGCGGCGATCTGCTCGTCCGTCAAGCCTTCATTGGACTGCGGCGGCTGGTTGTCCCACAGCAACTGCGCGAAGGCGAGCGCGTGATCTGGATCCTCCTTGGAGACGGTGACGAAGGCGTTGGCCGCCCGCGAGGAGTAGTTCGTGCCCAGCGAGGTGCGATCCTCGAAATTCATCGGGTGGTTGCGCAAGTAGATGGTGCCGTCGTCCACCAATGCCTTGAGGTCAGCGCCGTTGGTCTGTTCGAATTGGCCGCAGCCAGGGCAATGGAAATCGAAGAAGAGATCCACGGTGACCTTCGCGTTCGGATCGCCGAAGTTGACGGTGTAATTGTCTGCCGAGAGCGCGCCACCGGAGACGGTCGGCTTCGACTTCTCCGCCGAGACGATGATGACCCAGATGATGATGAACACCAGCACCGCCAGCAGGATGCCGATGATGGTGTAGAAGATGATTTTCTTGGTGCGTTGGTCCTTTTCGATCTCCGCCTGCTTGGCGGCGCGGACAGCCTCGCGGGTCTTGGCGAGCTGTTCACGGGTGACTTCAGGAGTATTGGATTGCTTCTTTTTAGCCATAGGGAGGATTCTACCTTGAGCGCTCAGTAAAGGACTTCTTCGGCGGTTTTTGTGTACAGATTGATAGCTTCCGGAATGCCGTCACTCAGCTTAACCACAAAATATGGATCCGCCAGCAGCGCGCGGCCGACGGCGAGGACGTCAAACTCACCGCGGGTGTAGGCCTCCATCACCCGCGCCAGCGAGAGGTTGTCGGCCTGCGGGCCGTTCTCGTCATGGAAGGCGTACGGGACGCCCACCGAACCGACCGCGATGGTGGGCTTGCCGGTGAGCTGTTTCACCCAACCGGCCAGGGAGAGCGACGCGCCCGGGAATTCGGCCACCGGGAAACGGCGGGTGGAAATGTGGAAGATGTCCACCCCGGCTTCGGCCAGCGGCAGCAGGTAGGCCTCCAGTTCGCGCGGATCGCCGGCCAACCTGGCGTCATAGGCCCCGCCCTTCCACTGCGAGAAGCGGAAGACGATGGGATAGTCGGGGCCGACGGCCTTGCGGATGGCGGCCACCACCTCGGCGGGGAAACGCACCCGGTTCTCGATCGGGCCGCCGTATTCGTCCGAGCGCCGGTTGGTCACGTGCCACATGAACTGATCCAGTAGGTAGCCGTGCGCGCCATGGATTTCCACCCCGTCAAAACCGGTCTTTTGCGCGTTCAATGCGGCTTGCGCGAACGCTTGCGCGATATTGGCCATCTGAGCCTTGCTGAGCGGATCGCCGACGATGTTGCCCTGGCCGTCAATCCCAGACGGGGAGACGACGGGAGCCTCCGCCACCGGCGGCGCGCCCGCCTGGCGCGCGGCACCCAAATGCCAAAGCTGCGGAATGATTTTCGCGCCCAGCCCGTGCACCGATTCGATGACGGCTTTCCAACCATCAAGGGCCGCCTCACCGTAAATGTGGGGCACGTTGGCGCTGGTGCCCGCCGAAGGCTCCTCGATGTAGACGCCCTCGGTGATGATCAAGCCCAGTGAGGGGGCGCGGCGGGTGTAGTAGGCGACGACATCCTCGCCCGGCACGCCGTCAATGGCGAATTGCCTGGTCATCGGGGCCATTGCGTAGTGATTCTGCAGCGGCAACCCCGCCAGTTCCAGGGGTTCGCTCAAAGGGCTGACGTCGACCCCATCGAGGAGGGAGACCGCCAACAGATTCTCACTCACATTGGCATTCTAAGGCTTGACGGAGATTTTTCTTTCATCTGGCGGGTTTCGGCGCGCGACATGTTCAACACTGGGTTGAGAGATGAAAAACGTAGTAAAGTTCTACCCGCACTACAGTTTCTCGGGCGGTGGCGCAGCTTGGTAGCGCACATGACTGGGGGTCATGGGGTCGCAGGTTCAAATCCTGTCCGCCCGACGAGCAGCGGCTTTGCCGACACGCGAGTGTAGCTCAATGGTAGAGCCCTAGCCTTCCAAGCTAGCCACGCGGGTTCGATTCCCGTCACTCGCTCCCCTTCACCCGCCACTCCCCCACCCAAACTCCACATCCCCCTACCCAAACCCCGCACCCTTCAAGAAATCCCGCCAACTTTACGTGAAAAATGCCCTCAAAAACGAGCTTTTTCACGCAAAGTTCTCCTCGTCCGAGCGCAGCAACTCTCATCCCCGCCTTCCGGCTCCGCGACACCTGGATGATCGGCCAATCCTTCCCTGGCTAGCGACTTCGGGGTCCGCAGGGGTCGTTTCTCGTGTGTGACGAAGGGAGTGTGTACCCAGGCATGAGCCGCGCCAGCGGCATCGGGGGTCCGCGGGGGTCGTCCCCCGCGTGTAACTAAGAAGAGAGACGGCGGCTACGCCGCCGAACGCCAGCATTGTATTCCTCGTCGGCAGCAACGCTGCCTCCTCGTCGACAACTCGGCGTTCGCTTAACGAGCTAGAGACCGGACTCCTACGAGCAAACTCGCGTCGTCCAGTCTCTGGCTCGTTGTCTCTCTTCAACGTTGTGGGCGACACTGGGTTTGAACCAGTGACCTCTTCCGTGTCAGGGAAGCGCGCTACCGCTGCGCCAGCCGCCCGTGTTCAGTTGTGTGGGGATTCGGGCCCGTGCAATACGGGCACACCCTCCCGCTTCGAGGTCGGGAAGGGATTTGAACCCTCGTACACGGATTTGCAGTCCGTTGCCTCGCCTCTCGGCCACCCGACCAGGGCTTGGATTAGCAACAACAGTGCAGATCCGAGCGGACGACGGGACTCGAACCCGCGACCCTCACCTTGGCAAGGTGATGCTCTACCAACTGAGCCACGTCCGCCTGCTTTCTCGTGTTTTATGCGGAGACTACCCTAACGCAAGTTGGCCGTTTTCGCCAACCCATCCGTCCAAGAGTCCACTAATCTCGCCTTATGGAATGGATTTCTGACGTGTCTGCGGGCGATTGGCTGCGCGAGCGGCTCTCCCCCGACTTCTCGGGTGGGCTGCACAGCTTCGTCCCCGCGGGCTTTGCCGCCTACGGGCGCGTCTGCTACCCGATGTGGCGCGACAACTCCCCCACCATCAACGGCGATCCGGATGCCCTGGTACATGAGGATGTCACCTGGGCGCAGGTCGCCGCCGCCTTTGGGACGGTGCTGCACCCACTTGCGCAGTCGCACGCCCTGATGCGCCAGGAATGGAACAGCAACCAGGAGGCCATCGTGAACGGCTGGCGCTACTCGATTCCGCCCATCGGAACCATCGAACCGGCGACGATGACGCCGCTGGCTACCGTGCTCGCCGCCCACACCGCCACCCCTGACGACGGATTCGCCGCCGTCTGGGAGGGTTGGGGCGACCTTCCCGCCTGGTGCGACACCAGCCCCAAGCTTGAGCTGCCAGGTCGCAACTACATCCTCTTCAAAGCCGGCATCACCGAGTTCATCAAACCGGATTGGCCGCAGCGCGCCCCTTGGAACAGCGAATCCGTCTTCCACGACACTCCGTCGATCTGCTGGCCTGCCGATCACAGTTGGGTGCTGGCGAACGAAATCGACTTCGACACCGCCATCGTGGCCGGATCGGCGGCGCTGATCGAGGTCCTGCAACACACTCCCGGCATGGAGGCGCTGCCCATTTCGCTCACCGACAAGCTCTATTCGGACTCCGATCTCATCAATAAGTAGACGCCGCCCTTGACCTGTGTGGTTAAGTAGTGGCATGAAGGGATTGGGCTGTCTCGCAGTTTTGCTGCTGCTGTGTGGCTGCGCGCTGTCGCCCGATACGTCTTTGCCTTCGCCCAGCGCGTCCACCGCTCCCCCGACGTCCACCACTGAGCCGACGGCGAGCCCGGCTGCCGACCTGCTGCCCGCGCAACAAGACGTCATCCCGGATCTGAGCTGGGATCTCACCGAACACATGCTGTGGGCGGTTGACGAACGGGCCACGGTGGGTGGCGCCTACGAGCCCGCCGGCGTCAATCGGACGGGCTTCGTCAACGAAAAGGCCGAGTTGGTGATTCCGCCCAAGTACCTCAATTACGACTACTGCTTCGCTGACGGCATCCCCACCCGGCTGGTGGGCCGCCTGCAAGGCAGCTTCGAGGTCTGGCAGCTGGACGGCACGTTGGAAAAGGTGATCGAGACCAATGATGACGCCTACAGCGTCCGCTGCTCCCAGAACAGCCTGTTGATCTCCGAGGAGTACACCGAGGGAATGCCGGTCTCGCGCACCATCTATTCGCTGGACACCGGCGAGGTGTTGCACCACTGGACGGATTTCGTCTTCGAAGACCCCGCGTACGGCCCGTGGCCCGCATATGGTGCCGCTGAGGCCCCCAGCGGCACGGAGATCGCCGCAGCGGCAGGGGGCGAGTTCGTGGAGACGTTCCCCGACAATGGCTTCGCCACCAACGAGGAGCGCACCCGCTTCCTGAACTTGGCCAGTGGCAAGATTTGGGACGCGCCGGAAAACTACTTCATGAACGGCTGGGCCGGGCCGTTCCTCTTCCTCTACTCCAGCCAGGGCCTGCCCTCCCGGATCTACACCAACGCGGGCGAGCTGACCGGTTACAGCTACGTCACCGATTTCATCCTTGACGATTTCGATTCCGGTGACGACATTACCGCGCCCTACTACTGGGCTGACGGCGGGGGCTACCAGGGATACATCGATGCTGACGGGCGTTGGCGCTACCGCGAAAACGCCTATTACTTCCTCGAAGACTAAGGAGACACCATGAAACGCACCTTGATCGCCCTGTTCGCCCTGGCGTTGGCCGGCTGTGCCACCAGCACCAGCCCCAGCCCGACTGCCCTGGACACCAGCCCCTCCGAATCCATCGCCACCAACATCGACTACCCGACTTTCGAACCTGGCGCTTTCCGGCTGGACGGCTCCACCGCCGCCATCCCCTTGGGCTCGCTGATCCTGCAGCGCACCATGGGCGTCCCCGCCACCGACGCCGACAACATCACGTTCTCCACCACCATGGCGTCCTACCTGCAGTTGGCCTGGTCGGCCGACGAAGACGCCGACGAGACGCCGATGGTGCTGCTCGCCTACGAGCCGGACGACTCCACCCGCGAGACCCTCGCTGATTATGGCGACGCGGCCAAAATGGAGTTCCATCCGATCGGCCGGGACGCGCTGGTCTTCCTCACCAACTCCGCCAACCCCGTCGACAGCCTCACCGGAGCGCAGATCAAAGACATCTACAACGGCAAGATCACCAACTGGAGCGAAGTCGGCGGCGAAGACAAAGAAATCATCGCCTACCAGCGCCCCGAAGACTCCGGCTCCGGCGCCCTGATGCGCAAACTCGTGATGGGCGATGCCCAGATGATGTCCGCCCCCACCGACCTCATCTCGTCGGGCATGGAAGGGCTGATCGAAGGGGTCTCCACCTACCAGAACAGCGGCAACGCGCTCGGCTACTCCGTCTACTACTACGCCCACAACATGTACGCCCTCCCCGACATCAAGCTGCTCGGCGTTGACGGCGTCGCCCCCGAAAACCCCACCATCGCCTCCGGCGCCTACCCCTACGTCAACGACTTCTACGCCGTGATCCTCGCCTCCGAACCCGCCGACTCCCCCGCCCGCCAATTGGTGGAGTGGCTCGAATCCCCCGACGGCCAAGCCCTAGTGGACGAAGCTGGCTATGTCCCAGTGAAATAGCCGACGCTGCCTCCGTATCGGTGGTCGCTCGGCTGTCGCCTCGCTCCCGCGCTCTTGGTCCTCCGAAGGCGCAAGGCGCCCGTCGGACTGGATCCCCGAACTACGTTCGAGGATGACGGCGAGGAGGTGCCCGAACCGCACAGATAGTGCCTGAGCGAACGAAGTGAGCGAAGACATTTTCGCGGAGCTATTCAATCACGGCGGAGCCGACGACGCGGTTGGTGTCGTAGCAGACGAGGAATTGGCCGGGGGCGATGCCGAAGGCCGGTTCGGCGAGGGTGGCGGTGAGGGTGTCGCCGGAGTAGCTGAAGTGGGCGGGGATCGGGCGGGAGTGGGCGCGCCATTGGGCGAAGCCGTCCCAGGGTTCGGTGCGGCGAGATTCGGTGAAGGTGAGCGAGTGGCCGTTTATGGTGTCGACGCGCAGGTGGTCGTGGGGGCCGACGGTGACGGTGCCCTGGGCGGGATCGGTGCTGAGCACGTAGCGCGGGGCGCCATCGGGCGCGGGGTGGCCGAGGTGTAGGCCGCGGCGCTGGCCGACGGTGAACTGGAAGGCCCCGTCATGGGAGCCGAGCACCGCGCCGGATTCGTCGACGATGGCGCCGGGCCGGACGCCGAGGTGGTCGATCAGGAATTGCGCGGACGTCCCCTCGCGGATGAAGCAGATGTCAAAGGAGTCTTTCTTGGACGAGGTGGGCAACCCGAGCCGTTCGGCTTCGGCGCGCACCTCGGCTTTGGTTTCCGCGCCGAGCGGAAAAATGGTGTGGGAAAGCTGCCACTGGTTCAGCACGCCGAGCACGTACGACTGGTCCTTGAGCAGATCGCGCGAGCGCAGCAGCGAGGTCACTCCCCCGGCGCGGCTAGTTTGCACGTAGTGGCCGGTGGCGAAGGCGTCAAACCCTTCGGCGACAGCCCGATCCAGCGCCTGGCCAAATTTTATGGTGCGGTTGCATTTCAAGCATGGGTTGGGGGTGCGCCCGGCCGCGTACTCCGAGGCGAAATACTCGACGACCTCGCGCTGGTACTCGGCCGCGAAATCCCAGAGCAGAAAGTCGATGCCAAGCTGGGCGGCCACCGCGGCGGCGTCTTGCGGATCGTCGTCAATGCCGTATTTGTAGAACGAATCGGCGTTGGAAAGCTGCATGTACATGCCGGTGACGTCGTGCCCGGCAGCCACCAATCGGGCGGCGGCCACCGAGGAATCGACGCCACCGGACATACCTACCAAGACTCGCACTTGAGCAAGTCTACTGTTTTAGCTTATTTCGGCAGGCGCTGTGCGGCCATCGCCTCCATCACCTGGGTGCGGATGTCGTCCGCCCCCATCGGCGAGCCGGAGAGGAAGATGGTGGAGTTGCCCTGCTGCGCGAAGGTGTGCAGCGCGTCGATGTACTGGTTGGCCAGCAGAATGGAGAAGATCTGCTCCTGGTTCAGCCCGGATTCGCTCAACTCCTTGAACGACTCGGAGAGGCCGTTGACGATCTCCTGGCGCTGCTGCGCGATACCGAGGCCGTGGAGCTGGTCTTTCTCAGCCTCGGCCTTGGCGGCGGTGACCACCCGGATCCGATCCGCCTCGGCCAGCTCCTGCGCGGCCACCCGCTTGCGCTGCGCGGCGTTGATCTCGTTCATCGACTCTTTGACGGTGAGCGCCGGCTCAATGGAGGTGATCAGCGTCTTCACGATCACGTAGCCGTACCCGGCCATCGACTCCGAAAGGTGCTGCGAGACCTGCACCGCGATGTCGTCCTTCTTCTCGAATGCCTCGTCGAGGGCCAGGGTGGGCAGCGCGGAACGGATCGAATCCTCGATGTAGGAGGCGATCTGCAACTCCGGATGCGAAAGCTCATAGAAGGCCTCGACGATCTTGCGCGGATCGACGCGGTACTGAGTGGACACCGAGATGCGCACGAAGACGTTGTCTTTGGTCTTGGTTTCCAGGTTCAGATCGGATTGGCGCACCCGCAGATCCATCCGGTAGGCGATGCGGTCCACCAGCGGAATCCGGACGTGCAGGCCGGGATGGCGTACCGCGTGGAAACGCCCGAACCGCTCCACGATGGCGGCGGTCTGCTGCTGCACCACGAAGATGGCGGGCAGGATGATCAGGAAGATCACCAGCAGCGCGATGATGATGGGGACTAAGGCTTGGATCAGTCCGTCAGGCATTTCTGCTCCTTTCGGGTATGGGTAGCTCCCAGTCTAGGGGCAGCATGGCCCCCGCGCGACCTCCACAACCACGGCTAAGGGAGGATTCGGGGTGACTCCCAGTTCACCGCCCGCGCGGGCGAATTTGGACTGGTTGGGAATACTCGTTGGTGAGGAACCGTTATTCAAGGCGTTGAGAACCTTCGAGGGAGAAAAAGATGAGGGGAATTGCTTTTAAGCGGGCAATTATCGGTGTGATCGCGGTGGCGCTGGGCGCGACCGGCGTGGTGATCGTACCCGAAATGCTGCCACAGGCCGAAACCACCACCGCCGTGGCCGACGACGAGACTCCAAGCACCGGGAACGCCGCGATGGTGGGCACCCGGATCTTGCCCGATTACGGAGCGGGAGTCTGTTCTGACGGGGAAGCGTACGCCGACGAGTACCAATCCGGTGGCTCGAAGGCGCAGCAGGCCGCTTGCGAGGCGGCCGGCGGCTCTTGGACGTACTCGCTGACCACCGCTGACGCGAACACATACGAGCGTACCTATGCGATGTCCACCGACGAGGTGTGCTGGGTGACGTACAACGGGCAGACGTTCAGTGTGGACGGCGTCAGCCAGGCCGCCTGCACTCCCAGTGCAGATAATGGGCTTACCGGTTTCTACACCACCGACGACAGCGCCTACCCCTATAACGCCGGCGGCGTCTACTATCCGCAGTGCTACATCCACCTGATCGACCCTGATTCCGCCGATCTCTCCTCCCACCTGGCCCGCCATGACCCGGGCCGCGCCCAGTGCGGCTCCGTGAGTGTCCGCTGGGGACAGCCCGCCAATTTCGTGGCGCACGATTTCGACTATTCCATTCAGACTTCCAACGGCACCCCGTTGATCTCCTCGGTTTCCGGCGCGGCCCAAAGCGGCGACAGTGTCAGCGGCACCTACTACGAGCCGGTCTGGCAGGGCTGGACGGCTTGTGAAGTCACCGCCGACAATCCGGCCGGGACAGTGGTCTCGGTCTTCGACAACAGGTGCCCGGACGGGTCGGCGCCGGCGTATTATCCGCGCGCCACCACTTCGTTCGGGTTGTTCACGCTGCCCCGCTACGACGGGATGATCTACGGTTTCGCGGGCGCCTGGACCAGCTCGGCCAGCCTCAGCATTTACGATCCGGTGTATAACGAAGCCACCAGCCTCAACCTGGAGGTGGACACCCACAGCACCGAGTTGGGCAGCAACTCGCTGGTCCAGCCGTTGGCCATCAATGTGAAACAAGGCAGCGGCTACACCAAAGCCAGCGAGGTGCTGGGCGCCCAGACCACTGTCAACGCGAAGACCGGCCTGGAAACGGTGAACACCGACAAGGTGGACGAATCCATCACCGTGAAGATCACCCCCGAGGCCACCAAGTCCGATTACGCGACGGGTGACGGCCGCTACACCACCGCGTTCTACACGCAGGACTGGATGTACTGGGGGTCGGAGGCCCGCGACGCGTCCAACGCCTCGCCGGTCAAGTGGACTTATTATTCCGCCGCCAGCAGCTACGGCGGCAACCGGCTGTACGACGAAGTCACCGCAGGCAACAGCAGCGTCGGCCTCTTCGGCAACTACTATGGCGGCTCCCCTTACCGCGTCATGTCGTACATTCCGTCGGCGGACACCGTCCACCTGAGCAGCCGCCAATACTATGCGGCCAATCAGAACGGTGTCCCCAGTTCATTGGACGGCCTCAACGGCAATTACCAGTCCAGCGGCGACCCGCTTGTCAACCCGGAGAATCCCACCTTCGAGGGGCGGGAGTTGGTCACCGCAGCCGACCTTATCGGCAACATCGGCCTGGGCGCCGTGTACGGGACGGCGTCGGATAACGATGGCATGATCTGGCTGGGCGGATTGGGCGGCAGCGGCTA
>JAISTQ010000066.1 GCA_031272505.1 Propionibacteriaceae bacterium | reverse complement strand
CCACTAGACTAGAGAGGTTATGAGTGTATTTGGAGAGCCGGAAGTAAGGACGTTGTCGCCCGCGCTGGTGGTGGGCAGCGGGCTGATCGGGGCGTCGGTGGGGATGGCGTTGACGGCGCAGGGCGTCGAGGTGCATCTGGAGGACGCGGACGCGCAGCAGGCGGCGGTGGCAATGGCGATGGGCGCCGGGGTGACGGAGCCGGTGGCGGCCGCTGCGGTGCGGCTGGTGGTGGTGGCGACGCCGCCGGAGGCGTTGGCGGAGACGATCGCGGCCTGCCTGGACACGTATGCGAATGCCACGGTCACCGACGTGGGGTCGGTGAAAGGCACGATTTTGGCGACGTTGAGCCGCCGCGAGCACGACATGACCCGCTATGTGGGCTCGCATCCGATGGCCGGGGGCGAGTTGTCGGGGCCGGAGCACGCGAAGGCGGATCTGTTCACGGACAAAACGTGGGTGATCACCCCGCACGACACGTCGAACGCCCACGCGGTGCTCGATGTGCGGCGGCTGATCGAGCTGTGCGGCGGCCGAGCGGTGTCGCTGGGGGCGGCGCACCACGACGAGGCGGTGGCCCAGGTGTCGCATCTGCCGCAGTTGGTCTCCTCGCTGCTGGCCGGGCTGCTCACCGGGGTGCCGAAAGAGCATCTGCGGCTCGCCGGGCAGGGCTTGCGCGACGTGACGCGCATCGCGAACTCCGATCCGTCGCTGTGGCGGCAGATCATCACCGCGAACTCGGCGGCGGTGCTTTCCCAGCTGCAGGAGTTGCAGCGGCACTTGCAGTGGCTGCTGGACCGGTTTGACGATCCGGCGGCGATCGAGGGCTTCCTGGCGGAAGGCCGGGCGGGCAGGCAGGCGTTGCCGGGCAAGCATGGTGCGGCAGCGCGGGAATTCGCCGTCGTCACCGTGGAGATTCCGGACGCGCCCGGCTCGTTGGCGCGGATCTTCGCCACCGTGGAGGCCGCCCAGGTGAACATCGAGGACATCGCCATCGACCACGATCAGAACCGCGAGGTCGGCTTCCTGGAGGTTTCGGTGGATCCGGCGAAGGCGGAGGAGTTGACGGCTACGCTGAGAGCTGCCGGCTGGACAGTGAAGGAGTGAGATGATCATCGCCATTGACGGCCCCAGCGGGGTCGGGAAGTCTTCGACGGCCAAAGGCGTGGCGCGGGCGCTGGGCCTGGGCTATCTGGACACCGGCGCGATGTACCGGGCGGTCACCGTGGCGTTCCTGGATGCCGGGGTGGAGCCGTCCGACACTGCGGCGGTGATCGCCGCCACCCGCAGCGCGGACATCGACATCAGCGTCGATCCGGACGATTTCTGGGTGCGGGTGAATGGCCGGGACGTCACCACGGAGATTCGCGAGCCGTACGTCTCCGCGAAGGTGAGCACCGTCTCCACCATCGCCGAATGCCGGGCCGATCTGGTGAAACGGCAGCGCGACATCATCATGGCGCACGCCGATCCCGGAATCGTCGCCGAGGGCCGCGACATCACCACCGTGGTCGCCCCCGACGCGCCGGTGCGGATCTTGATGAGCGCCTCCGAGGCGGCCCGGCTGGCCCGCCGGAAGCAGGAGCTGGGACAGAAGGTGGACGAGGCCCAACTGGTGGATCAGGTGCTGCGCCGGGATCGCGACGACTCCAAGCTGGTGAACTTCACCACCGCCGCCGACGGCGTGATCTCGCTCGACAATTCAGATTTGACGAAAGAGCAGACGATCCAGCTCGTCATCGACATCGCCAAAGGCGTGGCGAAGTGAAGCCGATCGTCGCCGTGGTCGGCCGCCCGAACGTGGGCAAATCAATGCTGGTGAACCGGATGACCGGCCGCAAGGACGCCGTCGTCCAGGATCAGCCCGGCGTCACCCGGGATCGGGTCTCCCACGACGTGGAGTGGGCGGGCCGCGAGTTCGTGCTGGTGGACACCGGCGGCTGGGCCCCGGATGTGAAGGGCATGGCCGCGCAGATCGCCGCGCAGGCCGAGTTGGCGGTGGCTACCGCGGACGCGGTGCTGCTGGTGGTGGACGCCCAGGTGGGAATCCAGGACATTGACGAGGCGGTGGTCACCATGCTGCGCCGCTCGGGCAAGCCGGTGGTGCTGGCCGCCAACAAGGTGGACGACCAACGTTTCGAGGCCGACGCCGCCCTGATGTGGAACTTGGGGCTGGGGGAGCCGCATCCGGTCTCCGCGCTGCACGGCCGTGGGGCCGGCGACCTGCTCGACGCGGTGGTGCAGGCGCTGCCGTCGGGAGAAGACGCCGCCGCGCCGGAAACCGATCAGGAGCGCAAGGTGGCCTTGGTGGGCCGCCCGAACGTGGGCAAGTCTTCGCTGCTGAACAAGCTGGCCGGGCAGACCCGCTCGGTGGTGGACGACGTGGCGGGCACCACCGTCGACCCGGTGGACGAGCTGGTCACCGTCGGGGGAGTGGTCTACAACTTCATCGACACCGCCGGCATCCGCCGCCGCATCAAGGAGGCCTCCGGGCACGAGTACTACGCCAGCCTGCGCACCCAGAGCGCCATCGAGCGGGCCGAGGTCTGCATCGTGGTGGTGGACGCCTCCGAGACGATCACCGATCAGGATCTGCGCATCATCAACTCGGTGGAGGACGCCGGCCGCGCCTTGGTGATCGGCTACAACAAGTGGGATCTGACGGACGCCGAACGCCGCTTCTACCTCACCCGCGAGATCGAAAAGGACATCCAGGCCTTCGCCTGGGCTCCCAGCGTGAACATCTCGGCGTTGACGGGCCGGAACGTCGACAAGCTGGGCAAGGCCATCGAGGCCGCCCTGGAGGGCTGGGAAACCCGCGTCACCACCGGGCAGTTGAACGCCTTCCTGGGCCGGTTGACGGCGGCGCACCCGCACCCGGTGCGCTCCGGAAAGCAGCCGCGCATCCTTTTCGGCACCCAAGCCCAAGCCTGCCCACCCACGTTTGTGATCTTCACCACCGGGCAGTTCGACGCCCCTTACGTGCGCTTCATCGAGCGGCGGCTCCGCGAGGAGTTCGGCTTCACCGGCTCCCCAGTGAAGATCGAAATCCGCCCGCGCGTCAAACGCGGGAAATAGAGTTGCCACATGAGCAATCTCTTTGATTTGAGCGGCAAGGTGGCCGTGGTCACCGGCGCGTCCAGCGGCTTGGGGGCCGACGCCGCGCTCGCCTACGCCGAAGCGGGCGCCGATGTGGCGCTGCTGGCCCGCCGCGTCGACAAACTCCAAGCGGTCGCCGCGCAGATCGCCGCGCATGGCCGCCAAGCCCTGCCGGTCGCCTGCGACGTCTCCGACGAGGCCAGCGTGCAGACGGCCGTCGCCACCGTCATCGCCGAGTTCGGCAAGATCGACATCCTGCTCAACAACGCCGGGGTGGCTGTCGGGGGAGCGGTCGACGAACTCCCCAAGGCCGCCTGGGACAAGATCGTGGGCACCAACCTCACCGGCGTCTACCTGATGTGCAAGCACGTGGTGCCGCACCTGAAGGCGAACGGGGGCGGCAAGATCGTCAACATCGCATCGGTGAACGCGATGATCGCCGACAAGGTGCCCGAGTTGGCCCGGCACGCCTACAACGCCACCAAGCGCGGCGTCCAGGGGCTGACCATGGGCATGGCCGCCTCCTATGGCCCCGACAACATCACCGTGAACGACATCGGCCCCGGCCTCTTCGAATCCGAGATGACGGAAAACACCCTCTTCAAACACGAGGGCTTCCTCGCCGCCTACCGCGCGCAGACCCCGCTGGGCCGCCCGGGCGCCCGCGGCGAACTCAACGGCACCATCATCTACCTCTCCAGCGCGGCCTCCGCCTACGTCACCGGCCAACACATCATCGTCGACGGCGGCGCCTCCATCGTCTGATCACCAGAATCCCTTCGGGTCGACGTATTTGCCGTCCAGGGAGACGGAGAAGTGGAGGTGGCAGCCGGTGGACCAGCCGGTGGAGCCGACGGTGCCCAGCTTTTGGCCCCGGATGACGTGCTGGCCAGCTTTCACCGTATAGCCCTGGGCGTGCAGGTAGTGGGAGCGCAGCCGCCGCCCGCCCACGATGCCGTGGTCGAGCACCAGCCGATGGCCGCCGGAATCGTCATAGCTGACCGATTGCACCACGCCGTCCGCGGCGGCGGTGATCGCGGTGCCGCAGGAGGCGGAGATGTCTTGGCCTTCGTGCAGGCGCATTTCGTGGAAGATCGGATGCATCCGCATCCCAAACGGCGAGCCCAGCGTGCCGTTGGTGGGCATCGAGAAGAACCCCGGTATGCCGCCGCCCGCGCCCAAGGCGGCCTCCCGCGCCTTTACCGACACCTTGACCAACTCCAGCGCGTCATCGGGCAGCAGCCGCACCTGCCCGCCGTCCAGCAGCGAGAGCGGATCAAGGTACTCCTCGCCGCGTTTCAGCCCCCAGTGCAGGCAGTCCCCGCCGGGGCAGTCATGGCCGGCCTCCAGCGTGCCGATCAACTCGCCCGCGTATACCTGCTGCCCCACTTTGACGGCCGCCCGCACCGGCTCATAGGTGGTGCGCAGCTCCCCATGGGTGACGGTGACCACCGGCTTGCCGCCCACATTCCCGGCGTAGCTCACCTTTCCGGCGGCCGCCGCCACGATCTCGTCGCCAGGGTGGCCGAGGATGTCCACCCCGCGATGCCCGGCCAGCCAACGTTGATCCGGGGGATCGAAGCCGCGCACCATCGGGCCGGCCAAAGGCAGCACCCCGGAGAGCGACCAGGCGGGCGAAATGGACAGCGGCAGCACGCAGGCCACCGCCAGGCTCAGTATCAGCAATCTCTTCATACTTGGTTAATTGGGGCTCGGCACCCCCAATCGGTTAATTTTTTTCAACCTGTGGATAACTCACCCCCGGAGAGCGGGCCGCCTTGGATAACTCTCAAGTCAATGTCGGGCGGGCGGCGCAGTTGGCGATAGGCTGGGGGGGTGAGTAATGAAGCCTTATTCGAGGTTGACGTCGAGGATCAGCAGGAGCTCGGGCCGACCGGGCGTCCGTGGCCGGTGATCCCGGAAGCGTCAGCCGTCGATCCGAATCAGCCAAAGCGGGCGATCACGGTGGCGCTGTGCAATCAGAAGGGCGGCGTGGGCAAGACGACCACCGCGATCAACCTGGGGGCGGCGCTGGCCGACACCGGCCGCAAGGTGCTGCTGGTGGATTTCGATCCGCAGGGCTCGCTGTCGGTGGGCTTGGGCTTCAACCCGCACACGCTGGGGGCCACCATCTACAACCTGCTCATCAACCGGGCGCTCGATGTCGACGACGTCATCCTGGGCACTTCGGTCGAAGGCATGGAGCTGCTCCCGTCAAACATCGACTTGGCCGCCGCCGAGATCCAGCTGGTCTCCGAGGTGGCCCGCGAGTTGACGCTGCGCCGGGTGCTTTCCAAGGTGAAGGATCGCTACGACATCATCATCATCGACTGCGCCCCCTCGCTCGGCCTGTTGACGATCAACGCGCTCACCGCCGCCGATTGGGTGATCATGCCCTTGGAGACCGAGTTCTTCGCGCTGCGCGGCATCGCCTTGCTCACCGAGACGATCGAGAAGGTGCAAGACCGGCTGAATCCGGATCTGGAGATCTTGGGCGTGCTCGCCACCATGGTGGACACCCGCACCATCCACAGCCGCGAGGTGATGGAGCGCGTGGTGGAGGCCTTCGGCGATCTGGTCTTCCACACCATCATCCGCCGCACGGTGAAATTCCCGGAGACGACGGTGGCCGGCGAGCCGATCACCTCGTACGCCCCCGAGTCGGGTGGCGCGGAGGCGTATCGGATGCTCGCCCGTGAAGTACTGGCCCGGATTCCGGGAGCCTGATGTCCGTTACCCTGCTTGACGACGAGCCAGCCTTGGGCGCGTTCAGCGTCAAACTTCCGGTATTCGAAGGTCCGTTCGATCTGCTGCTGCAGTTGATCACCCGGCACAAGCTGGACATCACCGAGGTTTCGCTCTCGATGGTGACGGACGACTTCATCGCCTACGTGAGGCAATTGCAGACGGCGGCCGATCTGCGCAAGGGCATGGATCAGGTGAGCCAGTTCCTGGTGGTCGCCGCCACCTTGCTGGATCTGAAGGCGGCCCGGCTGCTGCCCCAGGGCGAGGTGGAGGACGAGGAAGACCTCGCCGCGTTGCAGGCCCGCGATCTGCTCTTCGTGCGGCTACTGCAGTACCGGGCCTTCAAGATCGTGGCCGGGCAGCTTGGCGAGCGGCTCGACGCGCAGGCCAAGCAGCGCCCGCATCCGGGCGGGCTGGAGGAGCGCTTCACCAAGTTGCTGCCGGAGATCGACCTCACCGGCTTGGCCGACCAGTTGGCCTTGCTGGCCGCGCGGGCGTTGATCCCCAAAGAGCCCGAGAAGGTCACGCTCACCCACATGCACGTGCCGAAGGTGAGCGTGCGCGAACAGGCGGACTTGCTGGCCGGGAGGTTGCGCCGCAAGAAGAAGCTCAGCTTCCGGGCGTTGATCTCCGACGCCCCGGACACGCTGGTGGTGGTGGGCCGCTTCCTGGCGCTGCTGGAGCTTTTCCGCGGCGATTTCATCACCTTTGAGCAGCTGCACCCGCTGGCGGAGTTGACGGTCAACTGGGTGGGCCAGGATTTTGAGGGGCTGGAGAGCGATTTTGACGACGAGACGCCCGTCACCGAAGCGCAGGAGGAAACCGATGCATGACGACTTGAGCCCCGCCTTGGAGGCGATGCTGATGCTGGCCACCGAGCCGGTCACCGTCACCGAATTGGCGACGGCGCTGGCCGCCCCGGAGGCTGAGGTGGCCGCGGCGTTGGCGGCGTTGGCCGCCTGGTATGACGAGACGGGCCGCGGCTTCGCGCTGCGCGAGTTGGCCGGCGGCTGGCGTTATTACACCCGCGAGGAGTACGACGAGGTGATCAACCGCTGGCTGCTCGAAGGGCAGGTCGGACGGCTCACCGGCGCGGCTTTGGAGACCCTCTCGGTGGTCGCCTACCTGCAGCCGATCTCGCGGGGGCGGGTCTCCGCGATTCGCGGCGTGAACGTGGAGGGCGTGTTGCGCACGCTCAGCGCGCGCGGGCTGGTCGCCGTCGTCCACCAAGACCCGGAGACGGGCGCGCACCTGTACGGCACCACCGAGCTGTTCCTGGAGAAGATGGGCTTGAAGTCCTTGGAAGAGCTGCCGCCGATCGCCCCCTATCTGCCCGACGCCTCGCTGCTGGAGGCCGAGTTGGCCGAGTTGGTGGCCCAGGCTCCGGCGGAAGCGCCCGCCGATCCGCAGCTCCCCACCGAAGCGGAAACCGCCGATGAGTGAAGGCGTCCGGCTGCAAAAGGTGCTCGCCCAGGCCGGGGTGGCCTCCCGGCGGGCCGCCGAGCAGCTCATCGACCAAGGCCGGGTGGAGGTGAACGGCCAAGTCGTCGACCACCAGGGGATGCGCGTCGATCCGATCCACGACCTGATCCGGGTGGACGGGCAGCGGGTCACCTCCGGCGGCGAGCACGTCTATCTGGCGCTGAACAAGCCCGCCGGGGTGGTCTCCACCATGTCTGATCCGCAGGGCCGTCCGTCGCTGGCCGATTACGTTCCGGAGGGCCAACGGCTGTTCCATGTGGGCCGCCTGGACACCGACACCTCCGGGCTGCTGCTGCTCACCAACGACGGCGACTTCGCCCAAAAGGTTTCGCATCCGAGCCACGAGGTGCGCAAACGCTACGTGGCCCAGGTACGCGGCGAGGTCGGCAACGAGACGCTGCGGCGGCTGCGCCAAGGCTTGGAGTTGGACGACGGGCCGGTCCGCCCCGACGAGGTGCGGTTGATGCAGCGCCACGCGGGCAAGACGCTGCTGTCCGTCACCTTGCACGAAGGCCGGAACCGGATCGTGCGGCGGCTTTTCGACGCGGTGGGCCATCCGGTGCTGCTGCTCACCCGCACTGACGTCGGCCCGGTTTCGCTGGCTGGCCTGAAGGCGGGGAAGCTCCGTCCGTTGACGCTCGCCGAGTTGGGCCAGTTCCTCGATCTGCTCGATGCGGAACCCGGAGCGGAATCATTGCCGGACACGGTATGATTTCCCGCGTGTCAAAACGTAGCTATCTTGTTTTCCCGGTTATCGCCCTGGCGCTGAGCCTCACGGCTTGCGGCGGCGGCAACCCTAGCCCCTCATTCTCCTCGGATCCCTCCATCGATCCCTCGGCCTCGTCGAGCGCCTCCTCCAGCCCGACGCCGACGGTCGAGCCGACGGTATTGGCGAATCTCGATTCCATCTCGGTGACCGGCCGCATCGGCGAGGAGCCGGTGGTCGAGTTGAACGCCCCCGTCACCGTGGAGCAGACGATGACGAAGGTGCTGATCGAAGGCGGCGCCAACGACATGGTCGTCCCCGAGGGTGGCTACGTCACCATCTACTATTACGGCGTCGACGGCACCACCGGCGAAGTCTTCGACGAGACGTGGTATGACGCCACCGCCACCGAAGACACCACGGATTCCGCCTCCCCGGAGGCCAGCGAGTCCGCCAGCCCGACCCCCACCGAGACGGTGCAGAAGGACGTCTACCCGTTCAGCTTTGGGCTGAGCGAGGTGATTCCCGGCTTCGCCGCCGGTTTGGTGGGCCAAAAGGTGAATTCCCGGGTGCTGGTCGGCATCTCCCCGGCGGACGCCTACGGCGAGTCGGGCACGTCTGATGGCCTCATCGGCCCGAACACCGCCCTCTTCTTCGTGATTGACATCCTGGAGACGTCGGTGGCCAAGCCCGAGGGCGCGGCCGGCACCTCCACCAGCCCCTGGGCCGCCAAGGTGAAGGTCACCGAGAACGACAAGGGCGTCCCGTCCGTGGACATCCCGGATGAGACCCCGCCCACCGAGCTCACCGTGATCCCGGTCATCCAGGGCACCGGCAACGAGGTGTTCGAAGGCGACATCATCGTCGACAACTACCTCGCCTACTCGTGGAAGAACCGCGCGGTAGTCGATGATTGGACGACGGGCGACGTCGCCGATCTGGACGCCACCATCGATGGCCTGAAGCAGGCGATCATCGGCCAGAAGGTCGGCTCCCGGCTGCTCATCATCATCCCGCCGGATCTCGCCTTCCCGAACGGCTCCAACGATCCGCCCGTCGAAGCCGGCGACACCGTCGTCTTCGTCGTCGACATCCTCTTCACCAGCGCTTACCTCAGCGCCGAATAGGTTTCGTCCCTCACCCGTCATCCTCGACCGTAGGTCGGGGATCCAGTGAGGAGGGGCCGGAGGCACTCCGACGAACAAAGAGAGCCTGAGCGCCAGCGAAGTCTTCCAGAGACTCAATTAGCCGCTCGCGTACCTCGACCGCGCCCACTCCTTGGGCCGCCAGGTCTTCTAGCGTGACGGCGCCGTCGCGCTTGGAGAGCCGCTCGCCCTGGGCGTTCAGCAGCAATGGCACGTGCGCATACTGCGGGGGAGTGCCGCCGAGCAAGCGCGTCAGCCACGCCTGCCGGGGCGCCGAGGAGAGCAGGTCCGCCCCCCGGCACACCTGATCCACGCCGGTGAGCCAGTCGTCCACCACGCAGGCGAAGTTATAAGCCCAGGTGCCGTCATTGCGCCGCACCACGAAATCGTCCACCACCTCGCTCACCTTGCCGGCCCAGATGTCGGTGACGCTCATGCGTTCCCGGTCCGCGCGAATCCGCCACGCCGGGGGCCGCAGCGCCCGTTTCGCCGCCTGCTGAGCCTCGCTCAAATGCAGGCAAGTGCCCGGATACGGCCGAAACCCGTCCCCATGCGGCGCCGACGCCGCCTGCGCGATCTCTTTGCGGGTGCAAAAGCACTCATAGAGCCGGTCTTTCAGCCTTTCGGCCGCCTCGGCATACACGTCCAGCCGCTGCGATTGCCAGATCGGCTCCCCGTCAAACTCGACGCCCACCGCCCGCAACTCATCCAACTGCGCCCGCCAGGTGTTCCCCGCCGCGTGCAGCCGCTCCACGTCCAAATCCTCAAACCGCAGCCAAAACTCCCGCCCGGTGCTCCGCGCCAACCGCTCCGCCACCAGCGCCGTCCGCAGATTTCCCAAATGCAATTGCCCGGTCGGACTCGGCGCATACCTCCCTGCCATAAGCAAATGCTACTGATAATTTGGAGGGGTGGGCAGCGTGAATCGGGCTGAGCGGCTGATGAATTTGACGATCATGCTGCTGGGCGCGCGGGGGTTTGTCTCGCGGGAGCAGATCCGGGCGAACATCGCCGGGTATCCCGAAGACGACGAGAACTTCCAGCGGGCGTTTGAGCGCGACAAGGAAGAGCTGCGCGAGTTGGGGATTCCGCTGCGGGCTGGGGATGATTCGGTGTGGCACGATCAGCCGGGCTACCGCATCGAACGCGGTGAATATGAGCTGCCGGAGTTGGATTTCACCCCGGCGGAAGCGGCGGCGGTGGCGTTGGCGGCGCAGGTGTGGACCTCACAAGCGCAGTCGGCGCAGGCGGTGCGGGCGTTGGGCAAGCTGCGGGCGGCCGGGGTGAGCTTGGACAGCGAGCGGGTGCCGGTGGCGTTGCCGTCGCTGGCGGTGCCGGAGGAATCGTTCGAGACGTTGGCGCGGGCGTTGGGCAAGCGGCAACGGGTGCGCTTCGGGTATCGGGGCCACCCCCGCGAGGTGGAACCGTGGCTGCTGCTTTCGCGCGGTGGCAGCTGGTATCTGCACGGGCGCGATGTGGCACGTGACGAGCCGCGGCTGTTCCGGCTCAGCCGGATCACCTCGGCGGTCGCGGTGATCAGCCCGGCGGGAGCGTATGAAAAGCCCGAGGTGGCGGTGGCGGAGTTGCGGGCCAGCCTCGAGCCGGAGGCGGATGCCGAGGCGGTCATCGCGGTGCGGGCCGGCCGCGCCCCGGCGTTGACCCGAGTCGGCCAGCCGGTCGAAGTTGCCGCCCCGTTTGCCGGATACGGCTGCTACCGGGTGCGGTATTCGACGCAGCGGGATTTCCCGGCCCAGTTGGCCGCCTTCGGCCCCGACGTGGTGGTCGTTGAGCCTCAGGAGTTGCGCCAGCAGGTCGTCAAGCATTTGGAGGAGGTGGCGCGGTGGCCAAGCTGAATTCGGCGGAGCAGGTGGCGCGGCTGCTCGCCCTCGTCCCATATTTGACCACGCGCGGCGGCTATGCCGATCTGGCCGACACCGCCGCGTTGTTCGGCGTCAGCGCCAAGCAGTTGCGCCGCGAGATTGCGCTGCTCTCCCTGATCGGCGACGAGAGCCGGGGGCCGGGCAATCTGATCGACGTCGATCTGGACGGGCTGGACGAAGGCGACATCTTCCTCTCCAACGCCGATTTCCTCGCCCGCCCGATGCGCTTCTCGGCCGCCGAGGCCCGCAGCGTCACCCTCGCCTTGGAGGCGATGAAGGCCTGGACGACGGACACCGCCGCCATCGAGGGGGCGCTGGCCAAGCTGCGGCAGGCCCAGCGGGAGGCGGTGGAGGTGCCGGTGGTGCTGGATACCCACCCCACCGAGATCCTGGCCGCGCTCACGAAAGCCATCGAAGCCGACGAGGTGGTGCGGCTGAACTATGGGAATCAGGCCCGGATCACCCCGGTGGTGGAGCCCAAGCAGATCGTCAACTCGGGCAGATACTCCTACCTGCAGGCGTTTAATGTGGAGCTTGACGACTGGCGCACCTACCGGCTGGACCGCATCGAGACGGTTACGCCCACCGGGCAGGCGGCACAGGCCCGCCCGGAGCCACCGCAATTGGAGGGCTGGTTGGAACGGGCGGCGGGGGCGGCCACCGTCACCCTCACCGTCAGCCCGGAAGCGGCTTGGATCGCCGAGTATTGGCCGGTGCTCGCCACCACGGAGACTGCCGACGGCTTGCAGGTGGAGCTTTTGGTGGCCGATCAGGCCTGGCTCACCGCGCAACTGCTGCTGCTGGGCAGCCAAGTCCGGCAGGTCAACCCCCCGGCGGCGGCCACGCCCGCGAAGCAAGCCGCGGCGGAAGCCCTGGCGCAGTACCGGGAGTTGGTAGGCTGAGCACATGATGTGGGTATGGATCTTCCTGGGCATCGCGTTCGCGGGCTTGGTGATGACGGTCTTTTTCGTCATTTGGCTGGCGCACAAGGCCGGGGATCTGTTCTCGGAGTTCAAGATGATCGGCGGTCACGTGAGTGACTTTTTGGAGACGCTGGGCACGTTGCGGCCCCGCGCTGAACAGGAGTAGACATGCCTGGTGGCTGGGAATGGGTAATCATCGCGGTGGTCGCGGTGTTGATTTTTGGCGGCACCCGGCTGGCGGGCGTCGGCAAGAGCGCCGGCAAGGCGATCCACGATTTCAAGGAAGAGTTGAACAAGGACGACGCCAAGGCGGACACCCCGGATAAGGAGGCCGACGCGGCCCCGGAGGCTGACGAGGCCCAGCCTGAAAGCTGATGCCCAGCCTGCCGAAATGGCTGCGGCCGCCGAAGCGCACCGAGGGCGGCGTCATGTCCATCTCCGATCACCTGCGCGAGCTTCGTTATCGACTCATCATCGCCGTGATTGGCATCATCGTCTGCTCCATCGCCGCCGCGTTTTTCTACGATTGGCTCTTTGAGCTGCTGATGCGCCCGTATCGCATCGCGATGGGCATCCTCGCCCAAAACTTCCCGGACATCCACGCCACCACCGTGATCGAGGGGGTGACGGCCCCCTTCACCCTCGCGCTGACGGTCTGTGTGGTGGCCGGCGTCATCGCCTCCAGCCCGCTGTGGCTGTTTCAGATCTGGCGGTTCATCTCGCCGGCGCTGCACGACAAGGAGCGCCGCTACGCGCTGATCTTCCTCGGCATCGGCATCCCGCTGTTTTTGGGCGGGGTGGCCGTCGGGTATTACATCATGCCGCAGGGCATCTGGGTGATGCTCTCCTTCACCCCGGACGCCGCGCAGGCGACGAACCTGCTGGAGCTCCGCTCGTTCCTCTCGCTCACCTTGCGGCTGATGCTGATCTTCGGCGCCGGGTTCCTGCTGCCGCTGATCGTGGTGGGGATGAACTTCGCCGGGGCGGTGAGCGCGAAACGGCTGGCGAAGGCCCGTCCGTACGTGATCTTCGGCATCTTCGTCTTCGGGGCGGTGGCCACGCCGTCCACCGATCCGTTCTCGATGCTGGCGCTCTCGCTGCCGATGGTGATCCTGTACGTCGCCGCCGAGGTGATCGCGCACATCCATGACCGCCGGAAGGCCGCATGAGTATCGCCGATTTCGCCGCCCGTTACCCGTTCGAGCTGGAGCAGTACCAGTTGGACGCCTGCGCCGCCATCGCCGCCCGGCAGGGGGTCTTGGTGGCCGCCCCGACGGGCGCGGGCAAGACGGTGGTGGGGGAGTTCGCCTGCTATCTGGCGGTGGCGGAGGGCTCGAAGTGTTTCTACACCACCCCGATCAAGGCTTTGTCGAACCAGAAGTACCACGATCTGGTGCGGCGGCACGGCGAGGAGCAGGTCGGCCTGCTCACCGGCGACACCTCCATCAACGGCGAGGCCCCGGTGGTGGTGATGACCACCGAGGTGCTGCGCAACATGATCTACGCGCGTTCGTCCACCCTGGACGGGCTCGGCTATGTGGTGATGGACGAGGTGCACTACCTCTCCGATAGGTTCCGGGGCGCGGCCTGGGAGGAGGTGATCATCTCGCTCGCCGCCGACGTGCAGTTGGTGGCGCTCTCGGCCACCGTCTCCAACGCCGAGGAGTTCGGCCAGTGGCTGAACCAGGTGCGCGGGGATGTGGCGCTGGTGGTCACCGAGAAACGCCCGGTGCCGCTCTTCCAGCATGTGATGGCCGGGAGGCAGCTCTACGACCTGTTCAATGCCGAAGCCACCGCCGTCAATCCCGAACTGGTGCGGCTCGCCAAGCAGGAGGCGGGCGTTTTGCGTGACGATGCCCGTCGTCCGCGCGGGCGCAGCGGCAACGGGAAGCGGCGGGTGACGTATGGTTCCGGCCGGTTCGGGGGCGCGGCCAGCGCGGAACGGACCAGCGCGGCGCGGCGGATGATCCCCAAACGCGAGACGGTGCTGGAGCAGCTCACCGCCGCCGAGCTCACCCCGGCCATCTACTTCATCTTCTCGCGGGCGGGCTGCGACAAGGCGGTGCGGCAACTGTTGAAATCCGGGCTGCGCTTCACCACCCGCGCCGAGTATGCCGAGCTGGCTCAGATTGCCGCGCGGCACACCGAGCAGCTCAGCGACGCGGATCTGTGGGCGCTGGGCTGGGGGAGCTTCAAGGAGGCGTTCTGCCGGGGGTTCACCGCGCACCACGCCGGGCTGCTGCCAGCCATCAAGGAGTGCGTGGAGGAGGCATTCACCGCCGGGCTGATCAAGGCGGTCTTCGCCACCGAAACGCTCGCGCTGGGCATCAACATGCCGGCCCGTTCGGTCGTCATCGAGAAGCTGGTCAAGTACAACGGCGAGTCGCACGCGGACATCACGCCGGGGGAGTACACCCAGTTGACGGGCCGGGCCGGGCGGCGCGGCATCGACGTCGAGGGGCACGCGGTGGTGCTCTGGGCGCCCGGAATGGATCCGCGCGCGCTTTCCTCGCTGGCGTCGTCGCGGACGTTCCCGCTCAACTCGTCCTTCGCGCCCAGCTACAACATGGCGGTGAACCTGGTGGCCACCGTCGGCCAGGAGCGGGCCCGCGAATTGCTGCTGCTCTCGTTCGCCCAGTTCCAGGCCGATGCCGCCCTGGAGCGGCGGTTGGCGGCCGTCCCGAGGCGTCGCAACGGCAAGGAGACCGCCCGCGCGCAAAAGCGCACCAACACCATCGCGGATCGCTTCGACCGGGTCTGCGGGGTGCTGGAGGCGCTGGGCTACCTGGAGGCGGGCCCCGACGCCGGCCTGCAGATCACGCCGCAGGGGCAGCTCTTGCAGCGCATCTACTCTGAGCTTGATCTGGTGACGGTGGAGGCGATCAAGGCGGGCATCCTCGACAACCTGCGCCCGCCGCAGTTGGCCGCCATCCTCTCCAGCTTGGTCTATGAGTCGCGCAACAGCTACGCCCGGCACCGGATGCCCGACCGCGCCTGCGAGACCGCCGAATCCCGCCTGCGCGGGCTGTGGAACGAGGTGGGACGCCTGGAGCGCGATTTCCGCCTCCCCGCCGCCCGTCCGCTGGACATCGGCTTCGCCGAGCCGGTCTACGACTGGACCAACGGCGCCGAACTCTCCGATGTGCTCACCGAAGATCTCTCCGCTGGCGACTTCGTCCGCTGGACCCGCCAAGTCATCGACCAAGCCTCCCAACTCGCCAACGCCGTCCCCGGCACCCAGCTTGCCACCACCGCCCGCCTCCTCATCGCCCAAGCCCGCCGCGGCGTCGTCGACATCTCACCCCTCGAAGACTAACCCTCCCCGTACGAGCAGCCCCTCCCCGGCACCCTAGCCGTACCCCGAAGGGCAGGTCTCCCGGCATGATAAATCGTGCGTTGCCGGGTGATAAATCATCCGTTGCCGGGTGATTTGTCATATACTGGGTTCATGGAGAGTTTGGTCAAGCGGAATATCCACGCGCTGGCTGAGGGTGCGTTGGGGCATTTTCCGGTGTTGGTGATCCAAGGGGTTCGGCGCGCGGGAAAGTCCACTTTGGCCGCACAGCTTGCTGCCGGAAGGCCGCACACCTTGGTGTCCATGGATGATACCGAGTCGCGGGAGAGCGCGCTGAGCGATCCAGACACCCTGCTCAAACCCGCTGCGGATAGCCTGATGGTGATAGATGAGGTGCAACGGGTTCCCGGCTTGATCTTGGCGGTGAAGTCGGTGGTGGACAAGGACAAGCAGCCCGGAAGGTTCATCCTCGCTGGCTCGTCAGATTTTATGGCTTTGCCTGATATTCCGGATTCGCTGGCTGGCCGGGCGGCCACAATTCGATTGCGGCCTTTCAGCCAGGGTGAGCTGGCTGGTCGCCAGGAGGATTTCGTAGCTCGGCTGTTGCGGGGTTTTGAGGCTCTTGAATGCCGTTCGACATGGACGCGCGAAAACTACGCCCAAATGGCTTGGCGGGGTGGTTATCCGGAAGTGCTGGGGTTGGAAGAGCCGTGGCGGAGCCTCTGGATCGATTCGTATCTTGATCGGTTGACCGCGCGTGACGCCCAGTCCGTCACCGAGAAGGTATCTGCCGCAAGGGTGCGGGCGGTGCTGCGGCTGATAGCCGCCAATCAAGGCGGAGAGCTCGTCAAAGCGCGAATCGCCCAGGCGGCGGGAATCTCCACCAACTCGGTCACCACCTGCTTGGACACTTTGAAGGCGTTGTACCTCGTCGATACTGTGCCTGCGGCAACGGTGAATCTCACCAAGCGGGAAACGGATCGCACCAAGGCCGTCATTTCAGACACCAGCCTCGCGTTGCAATTGAACAACATCACGGTCGAACAGTTGGCGAGTGCGAGTCCACATGGCAACGATTGGTTTGGACGCACCCTGGAAGCGGTGGTTATCGCCGAATTGCTGAAACAACGCGACTGGTCCGCTGAACGCTGGAGTTTGTCGCATTACCGCGACACCACCGGCCTGGAGGTGGATGCCGTCATCGAACTAGCCGGTGACCGAGTCATCCTAATCGAGGTGAAAGCCTCCTCCAGCTACCATTCGGGGCAATTCGATTCCATTAAGAAACTCGCCGCGAAACTCGGCGACCGTTTTGTCGCCGGAATCGTCCTCACCACCGCAGACCACGCCTGGCGCTATACAGACAACCTAATCGGCCTCCCCGTCGCGGCCCTCTGGGAAGCGTGGTGACGACCAAGGCAACGGCCGGTCTGCTACTTCACCTTAAGGGATTGGGTTTTGGTGGCCTTCTTCACAGCCGACCAGACGGTCTCGGTGGTGGCCGGGGTGGTAACGGTCTTCACGATGTCGGCGGGCACGGTGTACTTCGCCGGAGCAGCGGTTACCTTTCCGCCGTCCTTCAGCGCCGGAGAGAACGCAATTCCGGAGGTTCCGCAGTCATAGCCTAAATTGCAGCTTACGGAGCCCAGACTGAGCGGCTCGGCCAACTTGTCGCCCGTGCATTTCAGGTCAGTGACGAGAACTGTGTAAGTCGCTCCGAAGGACAGCTTCGTGCTCCAGCTACTCGAACAGGTCACGTCGATTACCTCGCCGGCCTTGGCGACCACCGTCGTCTCGGTCTTTGCGGGGACAGCCTTCTCGCTGGCGACTTTGTAGCTGGCGGCTGTCGTGATAGATAGTTGAAATCAATATATCGCGGTGATAGATTATATCTATCATTTGGAGGGATTGGAGTAGTCATGTTGTTCGTTCAGCCGGAACTCGGAGAAGCCGAGCTGCGGGTGCTGCAGGACATTGCGGAACTGCGCGTAAGTATGCGGACGGCATTGTATGAGCCGCGCCGCTGGACGGGTTCGTTGCGCCGGCTCTCGTTCGCTCGGAACGTCCAAGGCTCCAACAGCATTGAAGGCATCAATGCGAGCTTGGATGATGCCGCTGCGGTGGTCGATGGGGAAGCGCCTGCCGACGTTGTTGACGCGGTGCGGCGCGCGCTGGAGGGCTACCGCAACGCCATGACCTACGTGCTGCAGTTATGCAACGACTCCGGGCAATTCGCCTACAACGTCCAACTCATCAAGTCGATTCATTTCATGATGACCTCGTACGATATGAAGAACCGGCCTGGGTTGTGGCGCAGCGGCGGGATCTACGTGCGAAATGACGAGTTGAACACCGTTGTCTACGAGGGGCCTGATGTTGATGAAGTCCCGCAGTTGGTTGACGAACTCGTGGACACCTTGAACTCGCCTACCGAGCACTCCATCATCGACGCGGCGATGGCGCACCTCAATTTGGTGATGATCCATCCTTTCCGTGACGGGAACGGGCGGATGGCAAGGTGCCTGCAGAGCCTGGTGTTGGGACGCGACGGCGTGCTGTCGCCGGTGTTCATGAGCGTGGAAGAGTACCTGGGGCGGAATACCGCGGCGTATTACGAGGTGCTGGAAAAGGTGGGAACCGGGCGCTGGAATCCCAGCCGTGATACCCGTCCATGGATTCGGTTCATGCTCACCGCGCACCTGCGGCAGGCGAGAACACAGCGTCAGCGGATGCGGGACTATGAGCGTTTGTGGCTCCAGTTGGTCGCCCTGTTAGGCGGGGATGACGAATCCAGATTTCTTCCCGCGCTCTTTGACGCGGCCTTGGGAATGCGGATCACTCGCGGCAACTACTTGGCGCAACTGGCGGCAAATGGCGATGAAATCTCCGAGCAGAGTGCCGGAAGAGACCTCAGGCAGTTGGTCGACAAGGGCCTGCTGGTTCCCGAGGGCGAGAATCGCGGCCGCTCCTATCTAGCCGCCGACCCCGTTTCGTCCCGCTGGAAAGAGATCCGATCCGGCCGACCAACCCGAGACGACTCCGATCCCTTCAGTTCCGCGTCGTAACACTCCAAGATCGGTGTCCGGGACTGGGGGGCCCGCTACTTCACCTTCAGGGATTGGGTCTTGGTGGTGGTCTTGGTGGCGGACCAGACGGTCTCAGTGGTGGCCGGGGTGGTGACCGTCTTCACGATGTCTGCGGGCACGGTGTACTTTGCCGCCTTGCCGGAGAAGCCGCCGCCACTGACGGCGGAAGTGAAGCGGATCCCTCCGTCGCAAGTGGTGCCATAGAGACAGCTGTTTGAACTCCAGGTCAAGGGCGCGGCGAGCAGGTCGGAAGTGCACGTCATGTCCGTCGCTACGGTTGAAAGAATCGCTCCGCCAGCGCCGGTGAAGCTGGTGCTCCAACTGGCCGAGCATTTCACGTCAATCACGTCGCCGGCTTTCGCGGTGGTGGTGGTTTCCGTCTTCGCGGGGACGGTCTTCACACTGGCGACTTTGTAACTGGCGGTGGTCGTCACCTTATAGGTGCCCGGCCCAAGGGTGACGGTGGCCTTGTTCTTGGCAACCGTCTTGGAGCCTTTCTTCACCGTGAACTTCGCGCCGGTGACGTCCACCTTCGTGGAATCTTTCAGCGCGGACTTGATCACCAGCTTGCCCTTCTTGCCCACCTTCACGGTGGCGAGCTTGGAGAACTTCACGCCGGAGCCGGAAGCGCTGACGGTGATCGTCTTGGTGAGCCGCTGCCACTTCGCGTACAGGGTAATGGTGTCGGCGGTGGAGGTGACGATGCTCTTCGCCGTCACTACCGTCGAGCCGTTCTTAGTGGTCGTCCACGCGGAAAACAC
>JAISTQ010000011.1 GCA_031272505.1 Propionibacteriaceae bacterium | reverse complement strand
AAGCCTGGCCCGCGAGTGGGGGAATCGACACCGAAAAGGAGGGGAGATGGAACAGAGACACAACCCGAACCATCCCCGAGGGCGAAACGACTCCGCAAAGGAGTGAGGGAGCAAAAGAGAGAGCGGGTGAAAGAATGAGCGATTCCGGAGGCAAAAGTGGCTGGAATAGCGCCGGAACCGCTCATTCTTCAGTGGTCGGCGCGGGCCGTGGGGTGTGCATGGCGAGAAGCCTGGCCCGCGCGGATGGACATGCGGGAGAAGGGATGGCAGAGGGAGGGGCAGAGTTGCGGGGATGCGGGGGCGCGGGGCGGAGGGCAGATAGGCGTTCAGATTTGAGTTCTTGCACTTTTTTTCGCGGGAAACGACAACAACTCATCACGGTAGAACGGGGACTGGCCACAAGCACAGCGGGGTGCGGGAGCGGAGCGACTGCCACGGCGAGGGCCAACCGGCATAGACTGGGCACATGGCGATTCGAGTGGCGAAAGTGGTGGTGGATACGCCGTTGTCGCACTTGGATCGGGAGTTTGATTATGAGGTGCCCGATGGGGTGGAGGTAGTGGTGGGCTGCCGGGTGCAGGTGCCGTTTGCGGGGAAGCAGCGCAGTGGTTTCGTGTTGGGGATCGAGGATGAGGACGAGCCCCGGGACGGCTTGTTGCCGCTGCAGCGGGTGGTGTCGGACGAGCCGGTCTTGGCGCCGCAGATCGCGCAGTTGTGCCGCAAGGTGGCGGATCACTATGCGGGGACGCTGCAGGACGTGTTGCGGTTCGCGGTGCCACCGCGTCATGCGGCGGTAGAGAAGGCGAAGTCGGCGGTGAAGGAGCCGGAGTTGGGCCAGGCGGCGCGGGTTTTGCTGGACGAGCCGGGTGGCGCGGAGTTTTTGGCGGCGCTGGAGGCTGGCGGGCGGCCGCGGGCGGCGTGGACGCTGGTGCCGGTGTTCCAGCCGGAGGTGCCGTGGGCAACTGGGATGCTGGAGGCGGCGGCGGCGAGTTTGGCTTCCGGTCGGGGGGCGTTGCTGTTGGTGCCCGACAATCTGGCGTTGACGGTACTGGCGGCGGCGGCGAAGCAGCGGTTCGGCGTCGGCAGTTTCGTGATGCTGAGCGCGGAACAGGGGCCGTCACCGCGGTATCGGGCGTTCTTGGCGGCTGAACGCGGGGTGGCGCGGCTGGTGTTGGGCACCGAGTCGGCGGTCTACGCCCCGATCAAGGATTTGGGTTTGATCGCGATGGTGGACGACGGCAACGACAGCTACGCGAATGAGCGCACCCCCTACCCGCACGTGCGGGAGGTGGCGGCGTTGCGGGCCTGGCAGGAGCAGGCGGCAATGCTCTGCTGCGGCTATTCGCGCACCGCCGAGGTGGCGCGGCTGGTGGCCACCGGCTGGCTGACGAGCATCGGGCACCCGGCGGCGACCATGCGGCAGTTGGGCCCGAAGCCGCAGACGTCCATCAACGATTTCGCCGAGAAGGTCGATTTCACCACCGGCTGGCGGCTGCCGCACGAGGTGTTCGAAGTGATCCGCACCGGGCTGGCCTCCGGGCCGGTGCTGATCCAGGTGCCGCGCCGCGAATCCTCGTTGGGCGTCTCGCAGACCGCCCTGGAGTTGGGCAAGGCGTTCCCCGGCCACAAGGTGATGGTCTCGTCGGCGACCAAGCACCTCGACGAGGTGCCCCACGAGCCGGCGCTGGTGATGGCCACCCCAGGCGCGGAGCCGACGGCTTACGTCGGCTACAGCGCCACCGTGATCCTCGACGTCACCTACACGCTGATGCGGCCCGATCTGCGCGTTGACGAAGAGTCGCTGCGGCGCTGGCTCAAAGTGGCGGCGCTCACCCGTCCCGCCGCCGACGGGGGCACGGTGCTGCTGGTCGGCAACCCCTCCGAGCGGGCCATCCAGGGGTTCATGCGGCTCGACCCGGTTGGCTTCGCCGAGCGCGAGCTGGCCGACCGCACCGCCGCCCAGCTGCCTCCCGCCGTCCGCCTCGCCCAACTCACCGGCCGCGAATCCGCCCTCCTGGACGCCCTCGGAATGCTCGAACTCCCACCCAGCGCCACCGTCCGCGGCCCCTGGCCCCTCCCCCTCGAAGAACACGGCCCCCCGCTCTCCCGCGCCGTAGTCACCGCCTCCCTCCCCGACGGCGCAGCGCTCTCCACCGCCATGAAAACCATGCTGGCGATGCGCTCCGCCCGCAAACTCCCCGACTACGTCAAAGTCGAAATCGACCCCATCGCCGTCTAGCGGGCCAATAGATGGCATGGCGAGGGGGTGCGCGAAATGGTGGGTTAGAGGGCGTTGGTGAGGGGGGTGAGGCGGGTGGGGTGTTCCCAGGTGAGGGCGGGGAGTTCGCGGCCGAAGTGGCCGTAGTTGGTGGTTTGGGTGTAGATGGGGCGGATGAGGTCGAGGTCGCGGATGATGGCGGCGGGGCGGAGGTCGAAGGTGGCTTGGAGGGCGCGGGCCAGCTCGGGCAGCGGGACGGCTTCGGTGCCGAAGCAGTCGAGGTGGAAGCCGACGGGGTGGGCGCGGCCGATGGCGTAGGCCACCTGCACTTCGCAGCGGCGGGCGAGGCCGGCGGCGACCACGTGCTTGGCGACCCAGCGCATCGCGTAGGAGCCGGAGCGGTCGACCTTGGAGGGGTCTTTGCCGGAAAAGGCGCCGCCGCCGTGGCGGGCCATGCCGCCGTAGGTGTCCACGATGATCTTGCGGCCGGTGAGCCCGGCGTCGCCCATCGGGCCGCCGATCACGAACTTGCCGGTGGGATTCACCAGCACGCGCAGATCGGCGGTGGAGACGTCGTAGCGCTCCAGGACGGGCTGAATCACCTCGGCCTCGATGCCGGGCTGGATCACGCGGGCGAGATCAACCCCTTCGCGATGCTGGGCGGAAACGACCACGGTGTCGATGCGCACCGGGCGGCCGCCGTCATATTCGACGGTGACCTGCGTCTTGCCGTCCGGCAGCAGGTAGTCGAGGATGCCCTGCTTGCGCACATAGGCGAGCTGCTCGGCGAGCCGGTGGGCCACGTCAATGGGCAATGGCATCAGGTTGGGCGTCTCGTCGCAGGCGTACCCGAACATCAGCCCCTGGTCGCCAGCACCCTGGGCGTCGAGCACGTCGTGTGAGCCCTCGGCGCGGGCCTCCAGGGCCCGATCCACCCCTTGGGCGATGTCCGGCGACTGCATTCCGATGGAAACCAGCACGCCGCACGAACCCCCGTCAAAGCTCTTCGCGGAGGAATCGTAGCCGACCTCCAGGATGCGGTCCCGGACGATCTGGGCGACGTCCGCGTAGGACTCCGTCGTCACTTCGCCGGCGACCACCACGGTGCCGGTGGTGACCAAAGTTTCCACGGCGACGCGGCTGGCCGGATCGTCGCTGATGAGGGCGTCCAGCACGGCGTCGGAGATGGAATCGGCCAGCTTGTCCGGGTGGCCTTCGGTGACGGATTCGGAGGTGAAGAGCCTACTCATCGGCCCTACTCATCCTCGCCTTCGGCGTAGTTGAGGGCGGTTTCGTTTGACGGGACGGCGTAGAACGCCTCGTCGAGAATCGTGTGCGCCACCACGTCCTTGGAGGCGGCGATCTCGGCGACCACGCCTTCCGCGGAGACAATGATGGCGTCGTTGTAGTCGGCGCCGAAGACCTCGCCACCGGAGACGTCGTTGAGAATCATCAGGTTGCAGCCCTTGCGCTTCAGCTTGCGCACCCCCTCGAAGACCAACTCTTCGCGGCTGTCGACCGTCTCGGCGGCGAAACCGACCACCACTTGGTCGCCTTCCCGGCTGGCCGAGATGTCTTTGAGCACATCGGGCGTCTGCACCAACTCCAGGGTGATGCCGCCGTCGCCCTGCTTCTTGATCTTCTTACCCGTCGGATCGCGGGGCTGGAAGTCGGCGGGAGCGGCCGCCATGATGATGAAATCGGCGTCGGGCGCGTGCATCCGCATCGCCAGCAGCAGCTCATTGGTGGTGCTCACCGGAACCACCTGGGCCCCGGCCGGAGCGGGCAAGAGCATATTCGCGGCCACCAAGGTGACCCAGGCGCCGCGCTGGTAGGCGGCGCGGGCGATGGAGATGCCCATCTTTCCCGAGGACGAATTGCCCAGGAAGCGGACCGGATCAAGCTGTTCGTGGGTGCCCCCGGCGTTCACCAGCACCGAGCACCCGGAATAATCCTGGGCGCACAGCGACTCCACGATCCGGGGCGAGGCGAGCACCGCGTTGACGAGGGCGAGGATGTCCTCCGGGGCGGGCAGCCTGCCGGGGCCGGCTTCGTCACCCGTCAACTGGCCGACCGCCGGATTCATCACCACCACCCCGCGCTTGCGCAAGGTGGCGATGTTCTCCTGGGTGGATTGGTGCAGGAACATCTCGGTGTGCATGGCGGGCACCATGATCACCGGAGAGGAGGTGGTGAGCAAGACGTTGGTGAGCAGATCGACGGCCCGGCCTTGGGCGGCCCGCGCGATCAGATCAGCGGTGGCGGGGCAGACGATCACCAATTCGGCGATCCGCCCGATGTGCACGTGGTTGACCCGCTCGGAATCCTCAAAGACGTTCGACTGCACCCGATGGCCGCTCAGCGCCTGCCAGGTGGACTTGCCGACGAACTCCAAGGAGTTTTCCGTGGGGACAACCTTGACGTCATGGCCGTCTTCTTTCAACCGCCGGAGCAGATAACACGACTTGTACGCCGCGATCCCACCAGAAACTCCCAGGACGATCTTGGCCATGATAACCGCCTATAACTCGGTGTCCGCGAAGGGGTCGTCGGTGAAATCGTCGAAGGGGGCCAACTCCAAAGGAATGGACGGGGCAGCTTCGGCGGCGGCGCGGGCGGCGGCTTCGGCTTCCGGATCGACCTCGTTGTACTGCAGCACCCCGGCGTCGATCTCGCGCAGCGCGATGGAAAGCGGCTTCTCGTTGTGGTCGACGTCGATGAGCGGGCCGACATTCTCCAACAGCCCTTCGCCGAGCTGGGAGTAGTAGGCGTTGATCTGCCGGGCGCGCTTCGCGGCGAACAGCACCAGCCGGTACTTCGAATCGACGCTGTCCAGCAGCTCGTCAATGGGTGGATTGGTGATACCCTCGGGAATCTGTGTGCTCAAAATCTTCCTTTTACTCGTGCCTATAAGCCAATCAAGTCTACCAACTCATCCACCGCTCTGCCCAGGTCATCGTTGACCAACACGCGGTCAAACTCGCTCTGGGCGGCCAATTCGGCCTTCGCGGTGGCCAATCGGCGTTCCATTTCGGCTGCCGTCTCCGTACCCCGGCCCGCCAAGCGCTGCCGCAGGGTGCCGAAATCCGGTGGAACCACGAAGATGAAGCGAGCTCCTGGTAGCTGCTCGCGAATCTGCCGGGCTCCCTGCAGATCGATCTCCAACACCACGTGTTTGCCTGCGGCGACCGCCTGCAACACCGGAGCCTTGAGCGTCCCGTAGCGGGCGGCCCCGTGTACGGTGGCCCACTCCAGGAAGCCGTTGGTGGCCAGCAATTCGTCAAATTCAGCATCGGTGATGAAGTGGTAGTGCGTCCCGTCCACCTCGCCGACCCGGGGTTTGCGGGTGGTGGCGGAGATGGAGACCCAGACTTGCGGATGTCGCTTGGTGAGCTCTCGCACCAGCGTGCCCTTGCCGACCGCGGTCGGCCCGGAGATCACCGTGACATCGCCCAAACCCACGCTCATGGGCAAAGCATAGCGAGTCTGGTCCGCGAATGGTTACTTGGTGGCGAACTCCTGCTTGAGGGCGTCAATCTGGTGCTTGCCCAGGCCGCGGATGCGCCGGTTCGGCGAGATGCCGAGCCGCTCCACCGTGAGCGAGGCGCGCTTGTCGCCAATGCGCGGCATGGATTTCAGCAGGGTACATACTTTGATATGGGCCAGGACATCGTCCTGGGTGGCCAGGTCGAGCGCGTCGCAGAAGGTGATTTCGCGATTGCCGATCTGCGCCTTGAAGGCAGCCCGCTTCGCGCGGGCGGCGGTGGCCGCAGCTCTGGCCTGCTTGAGCTGTTCATCTGTGAGACGTGGAATGTTCACTGCTGTCCCTCATCTTTTCCGCTTTGTCGGCTCCAGAACTGGAACCTAGAAACAACTTATCCTATTTGCGACAAAGTATCACGTTTTTCAACCGAAATTGCACGATTTTGTACCAAAATACGGGCACCGGGCTGACGAAAGCGAAGACGTTGCTAGTGTTCGTTGTCTTTCAGTAGATTTTCGAGCGCGCTGACGAGATCGGCTTCGCGCGGCCCGGCGGCCAGAATCGCGCGGCCCGCCATCGGCAAAACTTGGCTAAATGTCTGACCAAAAAGCCTACTCAGAGCCGAAATGGAGCCTCCTTGGGCTCCGATGCCGGGGACGAGCAGTGATCCGGTGAAGCCGGAGAGGTCGATGTCGAGGGTGGTGAGGGTGCCACCCACCACCAATCCGGTAAAACTTTCTTGCCCGGTTTGGTTACATTCGTTCGCGAAGTTGACCACATTTTGAGCAACGGAGACTCCGTTGGCGTGTCGGGCGAGCTGCAACGCGGCCCCTTCCGGGTTCGACGTGCGGGCCAGCAAGTACACTCCCCTACCCGTCTGCGCGGCCAGCTCCACCGCCGGGCGCAACGACTCCGGACCCAGGAACGGCGAGAGGGTGACGGCGTCCGCCGCCAAGGGCGAACCGTCGGCCAGATAGGCGCGGGCGTAGGCGCTCATGGTGGAGCCGATGTCGCCGCGTTTGGCGTCCAGGATGGCCACCGCCCCGGCGGCCTTGATGTCGGCCAGCACCTGCTCCAACACCGCTATGCCCGCCGCCCCGTACTGCTCGAAGAAGGCCGACTGCGGCTTGACGGCGGCCACTTGCTCCCCCAGCGCGGCCACCACCGTGCGGCTGAACCGCTCCAAGCCGGCGGCGTCGTCCGGCAGCCCCCAGGCGGCCAGCAGGGCCGGATGCGGATCAATGCCGACGCAGATGTTCTCCCGGCTGGCTTGCAGCCCCCGCAGACGCTCGAAATAGCCCATGCTCATCCTTTCTCGATGGCGTTGATGCGCAACGCCAGCCCCGGCCCGGAATAGATGAACCCGGTGTAGAGCTGGATCAGCGCCGCCCCCACGTCAAACATCGCCTGGGCGTCGTCGGTGTTCATGATGCCGCCGGAGCCGATCACCGGCAGCGACGTCTTCGCGGTCACATACCCGGCCACCTCGCGGGCGCGGCGGGTGAGCGGACGGCCCGAAAGCCCACCGGGGCCGTAATCGTGGCTCTCGTGCGCCGGATGCAGCCGGTCGCGGCTGACGGTGGTGTTGGTGGCGATGATCCCGGCGGCCCCCAGCTCCTCGGCCACCGCGAGGATGGCGTCGATCTCCGCCCAAGACAGATCCGGGGCGATCTTGATGAACAGCGGAGTGGGGTTGACGTCCGCCTGCGCCGCCCGCGCGATCAGCGCCTGCACCAAATCGCGCAGCCCCTCCCCCTGCAGCTCGCGCAGGTTCGGGGTGTTCGGGCTGGAGACGTTGATGGCCACATAGTCGGCGTGCGGCAGCACCGCCTCCAGGCTGGCCAGATAGTCCGGAATGGCTTCCGCCAGCGGCACCACCTTCGTCTTCCCGATGGAGATGCCCACCGGCAGCCCGGCCTTGCCGTTGCCACGATAGACGCCGCGCTTGGCCAACCGCGCCGCCAACGCCGGCGCCCCGTCATTGTTGAAGCCCATCCGGTTGATCAACGCGCTCGCGGAAACCAGCCGGAAGACCCGGGGCTTCTCGTTGCCCGGTTGCGCCTGCGCCGTCACCGTGCCCAACTCGGCGAAGCCGAAGCCGAGCGCCGCCCAAGCCTTCACCGCCAGCCCGTCCTTGTCCATGCCGGCGGCCAAGCCGATCCGGGAGGGGAAATCGATACCCGCCACCGTGGTGGGCTTGCCGCGTTGCGGAATCAGCAGCCGCAGCAGCGCGCGGGTGGGCCACCAGGAGCCCGGCCCGCCGAGCGCCTTGATCATCCGGGTGTGGATCACCTCTGGATCGCCGTGAGCCGCCCGAAACAGCAGCGGGCGCAACAGCCGGGTGTAGCCGCCGGAGACGATCTTGGTCCTAATCGCCATCGCTGGCCAACTCGGCTTCGACGGCTTGGTTCCACTCTTGCAGCGAGCGCACCCCGACCTGCTCGCGCTTCAGGGCGTCAATGCCCTCCACACAGGCGGCCAAGCCTTGGATGTTGGTGATGATCGGCACGTCCGCCAGGATCGCGGTGGAGCGGATCTGCCAGCCGTCGCGCCGGGGCGAGCCGTCCTGCGAGTGGCCTTGCGGGGTGTTCACCACCAGCGCCACCTCCCCGGCCAGCAGGGCGTCGACGATGGTGGGCTCCCCGTTCGGGCCGCGGCCCTGGAAGGACTTGCGGATGGTGTGGACATCCACCCCGTGCCGCCGCAGCACCTGCGCGGTGCCTTCGGTGGCCAGAATGTCCAGCCCCAGATCGGACAAGACCTTGATCGGGAAGACGGCGTGGCGCTTGTCCCGATTCGAGATGGAGACGAACACCGTGCCCTTGGTGGGCATGTGCCCATACGAGGCCTGCTGGCTCTTCGCGTAGGAGACGCCGAAGGTGGACGACAGCCCCATCACCTCGCCGGTGGACTTCATCTCCGGGCCGAGCAGCGAATCTACCCAGGAGCCGTCCCGGGTGCGGAAGCGGTTGAACGGCATCACGGCCTCTTTGACGGCCATCGGCGCGTGGCGCAGGATCTTCGCCCCGTCCCCCACCTGGCGCAGCATCCCGTTGGCGCGCAACTGCGCGATGGACTCCCCCAGCGAAATCCGAGCGGCCGCCTTGGCCAACTGGGTGCTGGTGGCTTTGGAGACGAAGGGAACCGTCCGCGAGGCGCGCGGGTTGGCCTCCAACACGTAGAGGGTGTCAGCGGCAAGCGCGAATTGGACGTTCAACAGGCCGCGCACCCCCACCCCGGCGGCGATCTTGCCCATCGCGTCCCGGATCGACTCCACCACCTCGTTGCCGAGCGAAATCGGCGGCAGCGCGCAGGCGGAATCGCCCGAATGGATGCCCGCCTCCTCGATGTGCTCCATCACCCCGCCCAGATATAGCTCTGCGCCGTCATAGAGGGCGTCGACGTCAATCTCAATCGCCTCGTCCAGGAAGCGGTCCACCAGCACCGGCTGATCGGGGGTGATCAAGGTGGCCCGTTCGATGTAGCCCGTCAGCGATTCGTCGTCATAGACGATTTCCATGCCGCGCCCGCCGAGCACATAGGAGGGACGCACCAGCACCGGATAGCCGATCTCCTGGGCGATGCGCACCGCGTCGGGAGCGGACACCGCCATCCCGTATTGCGGGGCGATCAGGTCGGCTTCGGCGAGCACCTTGCCGAACGCGCCGCGTTCCTCCGCCAGATTGATCGCCTCGGGCTGGGTGCCCACAATCGGCACCCCGTTGTCCTTCAGCGCCTGGGCCAGCTTCAGCGGGGTCTGCCCGCCCAGCTGCACGATCACCCCGGCGACCGGCCCGGCCTGCTGCTCCACGTGGACGATCTCCAGCACGTCCTCCAAGGTGAGCGGCTCGAAATAGAGGCGGTCAGAGGTGTCGTAGTCGGTGGAGACCGTCTCCGGGTTGCAGTTGATCATCACCGTCTCGTAGCCGGCTTCCTTGAGCGTCATCGCGGCGTGGACGCAGGAGTAATCGAACTCGATGCCCTGGCCGATCCGGTTCGGGCCGGAGCCCAGGATCAACACCGCGGGCTTGGTGCGCGGCTCCACCTCCGTCTCCGCGTCGTAGGCGGAATAGTGGTAGGGGGTGCGGGCGGCGAACTCGGCGGCGCAGGTGTCCACCGTCTTGTAGACGGGACGGACCCCCAGCTCCCAGCGCAGCTCGCGGACGGCCTGCTCGGTGGTGTCCCAAAGCTGGGCCAACTGGGCGTCGGAGAGGCCGTAGCGTTTCGCCTGCCGCAGCACCGGCTCGCTCGGCCCATGCGCCTTCGCCCATTCGGCGACGTCCAGGATCAGCCGCAACTGGTCGATGAACCACGGATCGATCTGGGTGGCTGCGAAGATCTGCTCGCTGGTGCCGCCCAAGCGCAGCGCCGCCAGGATGTCGTGCAGCCGGCCATCGTGCGGGCGGGCCATAGACGTCAAATAGTCGTCCAACGTGCCGTCCAGCTCGGCGGTGAAGTCCAAGGGGCTCTTGCCGTCCTCCAAAGAGCGCAGCGCCTTGCCCAGCGCCTCGGCGAAGTTCCGTCCGATGGCCATCGCCTCGCCCACCGATTTCATGTGGGTGGTGAGCGTGGTGTCCGCGGTGGGGAATTTCTCAAACGCGAAACGCGGCGCCTTGACGACCACGTAATCCAACGTCGGCTCAAAGGACGCGGGCGTCTCGGCGGTGATGTCGTTCGGGATCTCGTCCAGGGTGTAGCCGACGGCGACCTTGGCGGCGATCTTCGCGATCGGGAAGCCGGTGGCCTTGGAGGCGAGCGCCGAGGAGCGGGAGACGCGCGGATTCATCTCGATCACGATCATCCGGCCATTGTCCGGATGGATGGCGAACTGGATGTTGCAGCCGCCGGTGTCCACCCCGACCGCCCGGATCGCGGCGATCCCCACGTCCCGCATCGCCTGGTATTCGACGTCGGTGAGCGTCATCGCGGGGGCGACGGTGATCGAATCGCCGGTGTGCACGCCCATCGGATCGAAGTTCTCGATGGAGCAGACGATCACCACGTTGTCCTTGCGGTCCCGCATCACCTCCAGCTCGAATTCCTTCCAGCCGAGCACCGATTCCTCGATCAGCACCTCGTGCACCGGGGAGGCCGACAGGCCGGTGCCCGCGATGTCCGCCAGTTCGTCATGATCGTGGGCCAAGCCCGAACCCATGCCGCCCATGGTGAACGACGGGCGCACCACCACCGGGTAGCTGAGCTGCTCCGCCGCCGCGAAAACCTCGTCGAGCGAATGGCAGATCAACGAGCGGGCCACCTCGGGTTTGATGGAGGCGACGTCCAGGCCCTCGATGATCTCCTTGAAGCGCTCCCGGTTCTCACCGGCGTTGATGGCATCTATCGAGGCGCCGATCAGCTCCACCCCGTATTTGGCCAGGGTGCCGTCCTCATAGAGGGCGACGGCGGCGTTCAGGGCCGTCTGGCCGCCCAAGGTGGCCAGCATCGCGTCCGGACGCTCTTTTTCGATCACCTTGGCCAGGTATTCGGGCGTGATCGGCTCGATGTAGGTGGCGTCGGCGAACTCCGGATCGGTCATAATCGTGGCCGGATTCGAGTTCAACAGGATGACGCGGAAGCCCTCTTCGCGCAGCACCCGGCAGGCCTGGGTGCCCGAATAGTCGAACTCGCAGGCCTGGCCGATCACAATCGGCCCCGACCCGATCACCAGGATTGATTCAATGTCTGTCCTACGCGGCATCGGCACCACCCATCATCGCGGCGAACCGGTCGAACAGGTAAGCCGAATCGTGCGGCCCGGCGGAGGCCTCCGGGTGGTACTGCACCGAGAAGCCGCGCAGCTTGCCGTTCGCGTCGCGCAGCTCCAAGCCCTCGACCACGTCGTCGTTGAGGCAGATGTGCGAGACGGTGGCCGTCCCCCACTTGGTCTCGACCGGCTGGCCCAGCGGCGCGTCGACGGCGAAGCCATGGTTCTGCGCGGTGATCTCCACCTTGCCGGTGGTCAAGTCCATCACGGGCTGGTTGATGCCGCGATGGCCGTATTTGAGCTTGTAGGTGCCGAATCCGAGCGCCCGGCCGAAGAGCTGGTTGCCAAAACAGATGCCGAAGAAGGGGATGCCGGCGTCCAACACCTGCTGCAGCAGCTCCACCTCGGCGTCGGCGGTGGCCGGATCGCCCGGCCCGTTGGAGAAGAAGACGCCATCGGGGGCGAGGGCCTTGACGTCGGCAATGCTGACGTCGGCGGGCAGCACGTGTACCTCCATGCCGCGCTCGCTCATCCGCGTCGGGCTCATATCCTTGATGCCCAGATCCAGCGCCGCCACCTTGAAGCGGGCTTCGCCTTGGGCGGGCACCACGTCGGGGGTGTCGATCGTCACCTCGGCGACCAGATTCGAGCCGGCCATCGGCGGCTGCTCCAGCACCTGGTGCAGCAGCACGTCCACATCGAGCGTCTCGGTGGAGATGCCCACCCGCATCGCGCCGCGCTCGCGCAGGTGGCGGGTCAACGCCCGGGTGTCCAACTCGCAGATGCCCACCACGCCCTGGGCCTTCAGCTCGGCGTCCAGGGAGCGGTTTGAGCGCCAGTTCGAGCGCACCCGGCTGAGATCGCGCACCACGTAGCCGGCCACCCAGATCTGGCGGGACTCGTTGTCCTCGTCATTCCAGCCGGTGTTGCCGATATGCGGTGCGGTTTGGATTACGACCTGACGCCGGTAGCTGGGATCGGTGAGCGTCTCCTGGTAGCCCGTCATGCCGGTGGCGAAAACTGCCTCCCCGAAAGCCTCCCCGGTGGCCCCGAACGAGACGCCCTCGAAGGCCGTCCCGTCTTCTAAAACCAATAGCGCAGGCACTCTTGCAGTATCGAAGAAGTTTGCCATGTCCTGCTGACTCTACCAAATCTTCGGGGCTATGGCGGGAATGTCCCGACGTGTATGATGCCGGTGCAATTTTTCAGCACGATGGTGAGCCGGGGCCCATCCTTCACCGGGGTGATTTTGCGGCTGCCGCTGGTCTCGGTGATCGGGGCGCGCTTGCCGTTGTCCAGCCCGTCGTTGAGGGAGACCGAGGCGTCCGTCCACTTCACGGTGACGTTCATGCCCGGCGGCACGTAGATCATCGGCTGCCCGGCGTTGTTGCTGTTGGACATGGTGATCTTGGTGTCTTTTTCGAAGACGTACTCGGAGAGGTCGAGATGCGGGATGCCTCCCTCGAACAGCACCTTTTCGGGCAGTTGCTTGTCGTTGGTGATCTTCAAGGACGGGCTGGTGTCTTTCACCACCAGCGTGGTGCCCTCATAGAAATAGGCGTCCGCGTCGATGCCGAAGGGGTTGTCGTCGATCTTTTGCGGATCGGAACCGGCTGTGGTGGGCTCGGTGGTGTCGATTGGCTCGGTGGTGTCTATCGGTTCAGTGGTGTCGGTGACGTCGGTGCCGGGGTCATCGCTGTTGACGGTGGGTTCGGCGGTGTCGCTGGGCGCGGCCGTGGGCGACTCGCTGGCCTCGCTGGGCGGCGTGATCCAGGTGGTGGTGCCCTGGGAGGGCGTGCCCGTCCCGGGGTTTAGGTTCGGGAGTATCACGGCGAAGAAAACCACCACCGCCACCGCGAAGGCGCCGACCACGGAGAACACTCGCGCCAACTGGGAACTCAGCGCGCGCTGCTCCCGCGCCTGGGTGACGATCCCCGGCCCTGGTTTGGGCTGCAGCGCGTTGGTCACCGGGGCGTACTCCGGGGCGCGCGGGGCCTTTTGGGCCAGCAACTGCGGGGAGAGCAGGGCGGCCACCGAATGCAGCGCCTGCAACGCCTGCGCCGCCGTCGGGTAGCGCAGCGCCGGGTTCGGGTTCGTCATCCCCGCGATCAGTTGGTCCACCTCCGGGGGCATCCAGGGAATCGAGTCGCGCAGTTGCGGGAAGGGCGCGGAGGTCTGCTGCAGGGCCACCTGCACCGCGTTCTCCCCGGTGAACGGGAAGCGGCCGCAGAGCAACTCGAAGAGCATCACGCCCACCGCGTAGACGTCCAGCGCCGGGCTGATGGTGCCGGTCATGATCAGCTCGGGGGCCATGTATCCCACCGTGCCGATCGCCTCACCGCTCTTGGTGATCCGCGAATCCGTCATCGCCCGCGCGATGCCGAAGTCGGTCACCTTCACCGCCCCATGCGCGATCATGATGTTCTCGGGCTTGATGTCCCGGTGCACGATGCCCTGGGCGTGGGCGACGCTGAGCGCCTCCAACACCTGGGTGACGATGCCCAGCGCCTGCCCCAGCGAGGCCGGGCCGTGCTCGTGCAGCACCTCGCGCAGCGATTGGCCGTCCACCAACTCCATCACCAGGTAGACGCCCTGGGAATCCACCCCCTGGTCGAAGACCTGCACGATGTTGGTGTGGTTCAGCCGGGCGGCCTGCCGGGCCTCCGATTCGAAGCGCTTCACGAAATCGGCGTCCACAGCCAGATGCCCGTGCATCACCTTCAAGGCCACATCCCGATCCAGCCGCAGCGCCCGCGCCCGGTAGACGGTGGCCATGCCGCCGGCGGCGATCCGCTCGATCACCTGGTAGCGGTCGTCGATGATCCGCCCCACGTAAGGATCAGACACCATATTTGTCTCTCCCGATGATGTAGTTGCCGACCGGGTCAATCAAGCTGATGGTGAGCCGGGGGCCGCCTTCCACTTCGGTGATCTTGCGCGAGCCTTTCGCCTCCGCATACGTCCACGGCTTGCCCTTGTCCAGCCCGTCCTTGAGCGTCATGACGCCTTTCGCGCCGCTCCACTTGATGGTGAGATTGGTGCCTTCGGGCAGCCAGATGTCGGTGTTGCCGGTGACCCCGTAGATCTTGATGGTTTGGTCGGTCTCCAACGGGTACTGGGTGAAGTCCAACATTATTTCCCCCGCTGCGGAGTAGATCACGTCGGGCAGTTGTTTGCCCGCCGTCCACGCCAACTGCGAGTTGTTGCCCAGCCGCAGCGTGCGGTCGTTGTCCTCCCAGGTGTAGTGGGTGAGCCCATTGTCTTCCTCAGCGGTGATGTACAACGGGTTGTCGGCGGGCGCCACGGGCTGTTCCACCGTCGGCTCCGGGGTGTCGGACGGCTCGATGTCGTCGCCATCGTCGATGGGCTCGACGTGCCCGGCGGCGGTTTCGCTGGGCAAAACCGGCGGCAAGGTGACGGTGGGAGCGGTGTCGGCGGGCTGGCTCATCCACTCTGGTTCCGGCCCCGGCCAGAAGACCATCACCGCCCAGATGATCGACCCGACCAGCACCGTCGCCAGCAATCCGGCGATCACCGGAACCACGATGGAGCGTTTGCGCTTCGGCTCTACCAGTGGCGAATCCACCGGGTTGAAGGCTGGCCCCGACGGAGCCAGTTTCGTCGGGCCGCGGAAGGTGATCGGATTCGGCGCCGCGATCTGCTCGGTGGGCGAATCCGGGGTGGTGGTGGGCTCGGGCACGTGGGCGTGCGGGTTGATGCGGGTGGCCACCGCGGTCTCCGCGGATTGCGGGACCGCCCACGGGGTCGGGGTGTCGGCCACCAGGGCGGCGGCGGCATTCGACGGGGTGACGCGCGGAGCCGGCGGGGTGACGCTGGGAGTCGGCGGCGTGACGGCGGGAGTCGGCGGGGTGGCTGGCGTTGGCGTGGGTGGGACCGGGCGGCGGGCGGTGCGCACCTCGGTGACCCGCGAACCCAGCGCGTTCCAGGCGTGCAGATCCTGGCCCACCGGAGCCAAAGCGGCAGCCAATGCCTGCACCTGCGGCGTGGCCGTCGCCGCGTCCGGGATGCGGGCAGCCGGATCGGCAGCCGTCATCGCGGCCACCAGCGCGTCCACCTGCGGGGCCACCGGCACCACCGTCGAGACCGGCGGCAACGTCTCGTGCTCCAGCCGCCAGAGCACCTCCACCGGGTCCGCGCCCAGGTAGGGCTGCGCGCCGGTGAGCATCTCATACAGGGTGATGCCGAGCGCGTAGATGTCGATCGCGGGCGTGAGCGTGCCGTTGCGCAGCAACTCAGGGGCCATGTACGCCACCGTGCCGACCACCGCGCCCTTTGCCGTCACCCCCGCCTCGTCCAAAGCCCGGGCGATGCCGAAATCGGCGATCTTGATCCGCCCGTTCGGGGCCACCAGCAGGTTCGCGGGCTTGATGTCGCGGTGGATCAGCCCGGCCTGATGCGCCTGATGCAGCCCCTCCAGGATCTGCTCCACCATCCCCAACGCCTCGTGCGGGCTCAACCGGCCCACCTGCGCCTCGATCTGCTTCAGCGTCTCGCCGTCCACCAGTTCCATTGCGATGTAGAGCCGTCCGGCCACCGTCCCCAGATCGTAGATTTGGATCACAGACGGGTGGTTCAACCGCGCCAACGCCCGCGCCTCCCGGTCAAACCGCGCCACGAACGTCGGGTTGTTCGCCAGGTGCTCATGGATGACCTTGACCGCCACCTCCCGGTTCAGCCGCACCGCGTGCGCCCGGTAGACCGTCGCCATTCCCCCAGCGTCGATCACGGCAGTTACCTGATAACGTCCGTCGATCAACTGCCCGATCAACGGATCCCCCCATTCGTTCATCCCCCTAAGTCTAACTGACGAGAGGGCCAGCGCCGACGTATCGGACTTCGCTACGCTCAGGCGTACTCTGTTCGCTCCAAGCACCTTCGGTGCGTCGCTCACTGGATCCCCGACCTGCGGTCGAGGATGACGGCCAGTGGGGCGCATGGAGGCTCATCTACCGGGCCGCACCTGTCTGCTATGGCATCGGTACTGCGCCACACTATCCCGTCATTCTCAGCCGTAGGCTGGGAATCCAGTCCGACCATGCCGGAGGCATTCGGGAGGACAAAGAGTGCCTGAGCGAAGCGAAGACCTTGTCAAAGGAGAGGGGCGAAGGGGATGGAGCGGGCGGCGCATTCGGATTCGCCGCCGTCGGCGGAGGTGAGCACCCAGACGCCGGCCTTGGTGATGGCGACGGTGTGTTCGAAGTGGGAGGCGACGGATTTGTCGGCGGTCTTGATAGTCCAGCCGTCGTCAATCTCGACGGTGCGGCCCGAGCCGGCGGAGATGATCGGCTCGATGGCGATCACCAGACCCTCCTCAATGCGCATCCCTTTGTCGGGACGGCCATAGTTGGGCACGTCCGGATCCTCGTGCATGGCGCGGCCGATGCCGTGGCCGGTGAAGTCGCGGACCACCGAGAAGCGCCGATCCGCCTTGCGGATGGTGGTGGCGATGGCGTGGCCGACGTCGCCGAGCCGATTCCCGACCCGGGCCTGCGCGATGCCCGCCCAAAGCGCCTCGTAGGTGGCCTGGTTCAGCCGCCGGGAAACCCCGGCGTCGGGCTCCCCCACCAGGAAGGAGACGGCCGAATCGCCGTGCCAGCCGTCAATGGAGACCCCGAAATCTATGGATACCAAATCCCCCAGCGCCAACGGCCTGGCATCGGGGATGCCGTGCACCACGGTGTCGTTGACGGAGATGCAAGTCACCGCCGGGAAGGGGACACAGCCCGCATAGGGCACATAGTTCAAAAATGACGACTTCGCCCCAGCCTGCGCGATCAGCTCGGCGGCGAGCGCGTCCAACTGTTTGGGTGTGACGCCGGGCACGGTGGCGGCGCGCAACTGCGTGAGAATCTGGCCGGTGACCAGCCCCGCCGGGCGCATCGCCCGAATCTGCTCCGCCGTCTTGACGTATACAGCCACTACGCCGCTCTCGGGAAGTGGCTAGGCGAGCTTGGCGTCCAGCGCGGCGGTGATCCGCTCGGCGACCTCTTCGATGGCGCCCACGCCGTCCACCTCGACCAGCAGCTCGCGATCCCGGTAGATGGCGAGCAGCGGATCAGTGGATTCGTGGTAGACCATCATGCGGTTCTTGATTGTCTCCTCGTTGTCGTCCGCGCGGCCTTCAATCTCGGCGCGCTTCAACAACCGGGACACCAACACGTCGGTGTCCGCCGTCAGGGAAATCACCGCGTCGATCTCGGTGCCGGTGGTCTCCAGGATGCCGTCGAGGGCCTTCACCTGGCCGATCGCCCGCGGATAGCCGTCCAGCAGCCAGCCGCCCTGGGCGTCCGGCTGCTCCAGCCGATCCTTGACGATCGCGTCAGTGATCTCATCGGGCACCAGCGCGCCCGAGTTCATGATCTCCTGCACCTGGCGGGCCAGCGGGGTGTCGGCGTTCTTCATGGCGCGGAACATGTCGCCAGTGGAGATCGCCGGAACGCCGTAATGCTCGGCGATGCCCTTGGCTTGCGTGCCTTTGCCTACCCCAGGAGGGCCCATGATCAACAACCGCATGAAAATGCCTTTCTACCTTAGGAAGCCTTCGTAGTTGCGCTGCTGCAACTGGCTCTGGATTTGTTTCACGGTGTCCAAACCGACACCGACGATAATCAGCACCGAGGTGCCGCCGAACGGGAACTTGCTCGTCGTCCCGAACAGCGAGTACGCCAGCATTGGGATCAGCGAGATGACCGCCAAATAGAGCGAGCCCGGAGCCGTCAAACGGGAAAGCACATACTTCAGATAGCGGGCCGTCGGCTCGCCGGCGCGAACACCCGGAATGAACCCGCCGTACTTCTTCATGTTGTCGGAGACCTCGGTCGGGTTGAAGGTGATCGAAACGTAGAAGTAGCAGAAGGCGATGATCAACCCGCCGAAGACCAGGTTGTAGACGAGGCCGTCGTACTTCGTCAAATAGGCGGCGATCCACGAAGCCACCGGGTTCGCCACGAAGTTGCCCTCGGCGTCATAAGAGCCGGGCTGGAACTGCGCGTACAAAGCCGGGATGTAAAGCAGCGAGGAGGCGAAAATCACCGGAATGACGCCGGACTGGTTCACCTTCAACGGGATGTAGGTCGTCGAGCCGCCGACCAGGCGACGCCCGACCATCCGCTTGGCGTACTGCACCGGGATGCGCCGCTGTGCCTGCTCCACGAAGATGACCGCCGCCATCACGCACAAGCCGATCGCCATCACCAGCGAGAAGGCCAGCCAGCCCTCACCCTCGGAGCCGCGGCTCTCCTTGATGCCCCACAGCGAGGACGGGAACTGCGCGGCGATCTGGGTGAAGATGATCACCGACATGCCGTTGCCCACACCGCGCTCGGTGATCAGCTCGCCGAGCCACATGATCACGCCGCAGCCAGCCGTCATCACCAGGATCATCACGATGATGGTGAAGATGTCCTTGTTGTAGACGACCTCCTGGTTGCAGCCTTGGAAGAGCTGGTTGTTCACCGCCAACGTGACGAAGGTGGTGGAGTTGAGCACCGCGAGCACCAGCGTCAGATAACGGGTGTACTGCGTGATCTTCTGCTGCCCGGCGCCGCCTTCCTTCTTCAAAGCCTCCAGCTTCGGGATGACGACGGCCAGCAACTGCAAGATGATGGACGCGGTGATGTACGGCATGATGCCCAACGCGAAGATCGCCAATTGCAGCAGTGCGCCGCCGGAGAACAGGTTGATCATGGAGTACAGGCCCGCCGAATCGCCCTCCTGGGCGACCGTCCGGCAGGCGTCCACCGCGACCATGTTCACGTTCGGCGTCGGGATCACCGAGCCGATGCGGGACACCGCGAGGATCATCAGCGTGAACAGAATCTTCTTCCGCAGATCCGGGGTGCGAAATGCGTCGACGAATGCTGACAGCATATTTGGTACCTACATCTCTTGGTTACAGCTCGACGACGGTGCCGCCGGCCTTTTCAATCTTTTCCTTGGCCGACGCCGAGAAGGCGTGGGCGCTGACGCTCAACGCGACGGAGATTTCCCCGTTGCCGAGCACTTTCACCGGCGAGTTGTCCCGCACGGCGCCCTTCAGCACCAACTCCGCCGGGGTGACTTCCCCACCTTCGGGGAACAACTCGGCCAACTTGGCGACGTTGACGACCTGGAACTCCACCTTGAACGGGTTCTTGAAGCCGCGCAGCTTCGGCAGCCGCATGTGCAGCGGCATCTGCCCGCCCTCGAAGTTCGCCGGGACGTTCTTGCGCGCGCCAGAGCCCTTGGTGCCACGGCCGGCGCTCTTGCCCTTGGAGGCCTCGCCGCGGCCTACGCGGGTCTTCGCCGTCTTGGCGCCCGGAGCCGGACGCAGGTGATGCACTTTCAAAGACATGCCTAAACCTCCTCGACCTTCACCAGATGGCTGACCGTATTGATCATACCGACAACTTCCGGCTTGGCCTCTTTCACGACACTATGACCGATCCGCTTCAGCCCGAGGCTGCGCAGCGTCTCCTTCTGGTTTCGCAGCCCGCCCACGCCAGAACGGATCTGGGTGATCTTGAGCTGGCTCACTTTTGCCTTGGCCATTACTTAACCCCTTCTTTCCGGGCCCGCAGCACCGCCGCCGGGGTGACATCCGCCACCGGCAGCCCGCGGCGCTTGGCCACCTGCTCGGGCTCTTCCAGGCTCTGCAGCGCGGCCACCGTGGCGTGCACCACGTTGATGGCGTTGTCCGAACCCAAAGACTTCGCGAGCACATCATGGATGCCGGCGCATTCCAGCACCGCGCGGGCGCTGCCACCGGCGATCACGCCAGTACCGGGAGAGGCCGGGCGCAGCATCACGATGCCGGCCGCCCGCTCGCCCTGCACCGGGTGCGGAATGGTGGACGCGATCCGGGGCACCTTGAAGAAATGCTTCTTGGCCTCCTCGACGCCCTTCGCGATCGCCGCCGGGACTTCCTTCGCCTTGCCGTAGCCGACGCCGACGGTACCATCGCCGTCACCTACCACCACCAAGGCGGTGAAGCTGAAGCGACGGCCGCCCTTGACGACCTTGGCGACGCGGTTGATGGAGACCACGCGCTCCAGATACGGGCTCTTCTCCCGCTCGGCTGCCTGATCGCGCTCCCGGCGGTCTCGCCCGCCCCGACGCTCGTTGCCTTCACGTGCAGTATTGATTGCCATCAGATTCCTTCCTAGAAGCCCAACCCGGCTTCGCGCGCGCTGTCAGCCAACGCCGCTACCCGTCCGTGATATTGATTGCCAGCCCGGTCGAACACTACCTGGGAGATGCCCTTTTCCTTGGCGCGCCCGGCCACCAGCTTGCCGACCTCGGCCGCCTTGGCCTTCTTGTCGCCGCTGATCGCCCGCACCGCCGCTTCCAACGAAGAAGCCGACGCCACGGTGTTGCCGACGGTGTCGTCGACCACCTGGGCGACGATATGCCGGTTGGAGCGCGTCACCACCAAGCGCGGACGCTCTGCGGTGCCGAACAGCTTCTTCCGCCCGCGCGACTGCCGACGGACCTTCGCCGCCTGGCGCGGACCCAAATGCTTGGGAGTCTTCAATGTGATGGCCATTACTTACCAGCCTTTCCAGCCTTGCGGCGCACATGCTCGCCTTGATAGCGCACGCCCTTGCCCTTGTACGGCTCCGGCGGGCGGATCTTGCGGATATTGGCGGCCACTTGGCCCACCTGCTGCTTGTCAATCCCGGAAACGGTGAAGCGGGTGTTCGTCTCCACCTCGAAGGTGATGCCCTCGGGGGCATCCACGATCACCGGGTGCGAGAAGCCGAGCGCGAACTCAATCTGCTTCGGACCCTTGGAGACGGCGCGGTAGCCGACTCCGACGATCTCCAGGACCTTCTTGTAGCCGTCGGTCACGCCGACGATCATGTTGTTGATCAGGGTGCGGCTCAGGCCGTGCAGCGAGCGGGAAAGCCGCTCGTCGTCCGGACGGGTGACCACCAACTGGCCCTCCTCCTGCGCCACCTTGATCGGCTCAGTGACGGTGAGGCTGAGCGTGCCCTTCGGGCCCTTCACCTCGACGTACTGGCCGTCCAATTTCACATCCACCCCAGCCGGGATGGTGATGGGAAGCCTTCCGATTCGTGACATCTCTACACCTCCTACCAGATATAGGCGAGCACTTCGCCGCCGATGTTCTTGGCCTTGGCCTCTTTGTCAGTGAGCAGGCCTTGGGACGTGGAAATGATCGCGATGCCGAGCCCGCCGAGCACCTTGGGAAGGGCGGTGGACTTGGCGTAGACGCGCAGGCCGGGCTTGGAGATGCGGCGCAGGCCAGCCAGCGAACGCTCGCGGGCCGGGCCGTACTTCAAGGTGACCTTCAGCGTCTTGGCCACCTCTCCGGCTTCGGGCTCTCGGACCTCGTAATCCCGGATGTAGCCTTGGGCTTTCAGGATCTCGGCGATGCCCGCCTTGATGTTCGAGTGCGGCATCGACGTGGACTCGTGGTACGCCTGATTGGCGTTGCGGATGCGAGTCAGCATATCCGCGATTGGATCAGTCATTGTCATGACTTTGGCTTCTTTCTCGCCGTGGTTTCTTTACGACCTGCGGCGCTTGGTTTACCAGGAGGACTTTGTGACGCCGGGGAGCTCGCCGCGGTGGGCCAACTCACGGAGGCAGATGCGGCACAGGCCGAAGGCGCGATAGACGCTCTTCGGACGGCCGCAGCGGTTGCAGCGGGTGTAAGCGCGGACCGCGAACTTGGGCTTGCGGGCCTGCTTTGCCTTGATTGCAGTTGTTGCCATGTCACTTCCTCTTCTTGCCGGTGTAGACCGTCTTGCGGCGGAGTTTCTTCTCGTCCGGGATGTCGTTCTCCGGGGACTTGAACGGGAAGCCCAGCGCCTTGAGCAGCGCCCGGCCCTCGTCGTCATTGGTGGCGGTGGTCACGAAGGTGATGTCCATGCCACGGCTCTTGTCGATCTTGTCCTGGTCGATCTCGTGGAACATCACCTGCTCGGTGAGACCGAAGGTGTAGTTGCCCTTGCCGTCAAACTGCCGGGCCGAGAGGCCGCGGAAGTCGCGGATGCGGGGCAGGGCGAGGGTGAGCAGCCGGTCGGCGAACTCCCACATCCGATCCCCGCGCAGGGTGACGTGGGTGCCGATCGGCATCCCCTCACGCAGCTTGAACTGGGCGATCGACTTGCGCGCCTTGGTGATCACCGGCTTCTGCCCGGTGATCTGCGTCAAATCGGAGACCGCGTGGTCGATGACCTTGGAATCGCGGGCCGCCTCGCCGACACCCATGTTGACGATGATCTTCGTCAACGACGGGATCTGCATCACATTGGCATAGCCGAACTCTTCCTTCAGAGCCGGCGCGATCTCCTCGCGGTACTTCAGCTTCAACCGCGGCGGCGGCACCTCGACTGGCGCCTTGGCCTCGGGAGCCTCTTTTGCTTCTTTAGCTTTGGCCATTGCTAGACCTCCTTCCCCGTCTTCCGGGCGATCCGCACCGAGCGGGTGGCCTCATATTCCGACCCGTCCTTGCGGCGCTTGGTGACTGCTTTGCGCTGGTAACCCACCCGGGTGACCACCTCTTTGCCGTCCACGCGCACCAAAAGCTGCACGTTGGAGGCGTCGATGGGGGCCTCGGTGGTGATGATGCCGCCCGGGATGTTCTGCCGGGTCTGGGTGTTCGGCTGCTCTTTGCGGTGCTTCTTCACCACGTTGACGCCCTGCACCACGACCGTACCCTTCTCGGGGTTGACGGCGATGATCTCACCCTTGCGGCCTTTGTCCTTGCCGGCGATGACCTGCACGCGGTCACCCTTCTTCACATGGAGCGATTTAGCCATTACAGCACCTCCGGGGCCAGCGAGATGATCCGCATGTAGCGCTTCTCACGCAGCTCGCGGCCGACCGGGCCGAAGATGCGGGTACCGCGCGGATCGCCATCCGGCTTGAGGATGACGGCGGCGTTCTCGTCAAACTTGATATACGAGCCATCGGGGCGGCGGGTCGGCTTCACGGTGCGGACCACCACGGCGCGGACCACTTCGCCCTTCTTCACGCCACCACCGGGGATGGCGTCTTTCACAGTGGCGACGATCAAGTCGCCCAAGCCGGCATAGCGGCGCTTCGAACCACCGAGCACCCGGATGCAGAGCAGCTCCTTGGCCCCAGTGTTGTCGGCGACCTTCAGCCGAGTTTCTTGCTGGATCATGTCTCTTTCGTCCTTACTTCGCCTTCTCGACGATCTCGGCCAGCCGCCAGCGCTTCGTGGCGGAGATCGGACGGGTCTCCATCACGCGGACGCGGTCTCCCACGCCAGCCTGGTTGAGCTCGTCATGCGCCTTCAGCTTGCGGTTCTTGGTGATGATCTTGCCGTAGAGCGGATGCTTCACGCGCAACTCGATGGCGACGGTGATCGTCTTGTCCATCTTGTCGGAGATCACGATGCCCTCACGGACCTTCCGCGCGCTCCGGTTCACCTCGGTAACTTCACTTACTGCTTCACTCATTGCTATACCTCATCCGGATCGGGAATGATGCCCAACGCGCGCTCCTGGAGCACGGTGTAGACACGGGCGATGTCCTTGCGGGCCTCGCGGAGCCGGCCATGGGACTCCAGCTGGCCGGTGGCGGCGGCAAAGCGCAGCCCGAACAGCTCGTCCTTCAACTCGACGACTTTGGCGTTCAACTCGTCGCGGCTCATCGCGCGCAACTGCGCGGTCTCAAGTTTCGCCATCAGATATCACCGACCTCACGCTTGATGAAACGGGCCTTGAACGGCAGCTTGTGGATGGCCAGCCGCATGGCTTCGCGGGCGACCTCCTCGCTGACGCCGGAGAGCTCGAAGAGCACCCGGCCCGGCTTGATGTTGGCCACCCACCATTCCGGGGAGCCTTTGCCCGAACCCATGCGGGTCTCGGCGGGCTTCTTGGTGAGCGGACGGTCCGGATAGACATTGATCCAGACCTTGCCGCCACGCTTGATGTGACGGGTCATCGCGATACGGGCGCTCTCAATCTGGCGGTTCGTCAGATACGAGGGCTCCAACGCTTGGATGCCGTAATCGCCGAAAGCCAGCTTGGTGCCGCCCTTGGCGGTGCCACCACGCTTCGGGTGGTGCTGCTTGCGGTGCTTCAACCTGCGGGGAATCAACATGTTTATGCTCCTGCCTCATTCGTGCCCGAGCCGTCGTCCGCAGCGCGGGCTTCGTCAGCCCGGCGGCGGCCGCCACGCTCGTTGCGCTCGCCTCGGGGGGCGCCATCACGACGCGGACCCCGGCCGGGACGCTGCCGACCACCGGCGGCCTGCCGGGCGGCCCGCTGCGCCATGCGCTCAGTGCGGTTGCCGGAGACGTCGCCGTTGTAAATCCATACCTTGACGCCGATGCGCCCGAAGGTGGTGCGGGCCTCATAGAACCCGTAATCGATGTCCGCGCGCAGCGTGTGCAGCGGGACGCGGCCTTCCCGGTAGAACTCGGAACGGCTCATCTCAGCGCCGCCGAGACGGCCGGAGCACTGGATCCGGATGCCCAACGCGCCAGCGCGCATCGCGGACTGCTGCGCCTTGCGCATCGCGCGGCGGAAAGCCACGCGGGCGCCGAGCTGCTCGGCGATGCCCTGGGCGACCAACTGGGCGTCGGTCTCCGGGTTCTTGACCTCCAGGATGTTCAACTGCACCTGCTTGCCGGTGAGCTTCTCCAGATCGGCGCGCACCCTTTCGGCCTCGGCGCCGGAGCGGCCGATCACGATGCCGGGACGGGCGGCGTGCAGATAGATGGACACCCGCTCGCCACGGCGCTCGATCTCGATCGAGGACACGCCGGCGCGCTCCAGATTCTTGTTCAGGAAGCGGCGGATCTTGACGTCCTCGTCCACCAGGGCGGCGTATTCGCGGTCGGCGAACCAGCGCGTCTTGTGATCGGTGGTGATCCCGAGGCGGAAGCCGTTCGGATTTACTTTCTGACCCATGCTTAGTCTCCTAACCTCGGCTCGACGACGACGGTGATGTGGCTGGCCCGCTTCATGATGCGGTCAGCGCGGCCCTTGGCGCGCGGGCGAATCCGGCGCAGCGTCATCCCCTCGTCCACAAAGGCGGCGGCGACGTAGAGTTCGTCAGCGCGCAGGCCCTCGGAGCTCTCGGCGTTCGCGATGGCCGAGGCCAAGCACTTGTAGACCGGAGTGGAGGCGCCCTGCGGGGCGAACTTCAAGGTGTCTAAGGCGTCCTGCACGTCCAGACCGCGGACCAGATCCACCACGCGGCGGACCTTCGTCGGCGAGATGCGCACATGCTTGGCGACGGCGTAGGCGCCGGGGCGCTCCCCCAGCAACCGGCTGCGCAGCGTCGGGCGCGTTGCTTTGTCACTCATTCTTCAAAGCCTTTCTAGCGCCGACGCGCTTTCTTGTCGTCCTTCACGTGCCCGCGGAAGGTGCGGGTGGGGGCGAACTCGCCCAGCTTGTGCCCGATCATCGACTCGGTGATGAACACCGGCACATGCTTGCGGCCGTCATGCACGGCGATGGTGTGGCCGATCATGTCGGGAACCACCATCGAGCGGCGCGACCAGGTCTTGATGACCTGCTTGCTGTTCTTCTCGTTCTGCGCGTCGACCTTCTTCTGCAGATGCTCGTCGACGAACGGACCTTTCTTCAAGCTACGTGGCATTTCTTATCTCCACCTACTCACTTACGCTTCTTGCCGGACCGGCGGCGACGGATGATCAACCGCGAGCTGGCCTTGTTCTTGTCCCGGGTGCGGCCTTCGGGCTTGCCCCACGGGGAGACCGGATGCCGGCCACCGGAGGACTTGCCTTCGCCACCGCCCATCGGGTGGTCAATCGGGTTCATGGCGACGCCACGGACCGTGGGACGGACGCCCTTCCAGCGCATCCGGCCGGCCTTGCCCCAGTTGATGTTGGACTGCTCGGCATTGCCGACCTCGCCCACCGTGGCCCGGCCGCGGACGTCCACCATGCGCATCTCGCCCGAGGGGAGACGCAGCGTGGCATATTTGCCTTCACGGGCGATCAACTGCACCCGCGCGCCGGCGCTGCGGCCCAACTTGGCGCCGCCGCCCGGCCGCAACTCCACGGCGTGGATCACGGTGCCGACGGGGATGTTGCGCAGCGGCAGGTTGTTGCCCGGCTTGATGTCGGCGTTCGGCCCGGCCTCTACCATGTCGCCCTGGGACAGGCCCAGCGGCGCCAGGATGTAGCGCTTCTCGCCGTCCAGATAGTGCAACAAGGCGATGCGGGCGGTGCGGTTCGGGTCGTACTCGATGTGAGCGACCTTGGCCGGCACGCCGTCCTTGTCATAACGCTTGAAATCGATCACTCGGAAAGCCTGCTTGTGGCCACCGCCGATGTGACGGGTGGTGACCCGGCCTTGGTTGTTGCGGCCGCCGGTCTTCGGCTTCGGCTTCAGCAGCGACTTCTCCGGAGTTGAGCGCGTCAACTCCACGAAGTCCGCCACCGAGGAGCCGCGACGGCCCGGAGTGGTCGGCTTGTACTTACGGATACCCATTTGTCTGCCTTCCTAGACGCCCGGCGAGGCGAAGATGTCGATGCGGTCACCCTCGGCGAGGCCGACGATGGCGCGCTTGGTGTCTTTCTGCTTGCCCCAGCCGTAGCGGGTGCGACGACGCTTCCCCTTGCGGTTCAGTGTGTTCACCGAGATCACCTTCACGTGGAAGATGCGCTCGATGGCGATCTTGATCTCAGTCTTGTTGGCGTCCGGCGACACCTCGAAGGTGTACTTGTTGTTGTCGTCCACCAGGCCGTACGTCTTCTCCGAAGTGATCGGGCCCAACAGGATGTCGCGCGGATCTTTGAACTTGACGCTCATTACTCGGCCTCCTCTTCCTTCTCAGCCTTGGGCTTGCGGGTGCGCTTCGGCTTTTCCTCGGCTACCGGCGCTTCGGCTTCCGGCTCCTCAGCTTCCGTGATCTCCGCGGCGTCTGCGGCGGCCTCCACGGCGGCTTCGGCCTCGGCGTCCTTCTCGGCGGCGGCCTCGACGGCTTCCGCGACCGGCTCCTCGGCCACTTCTTCGGCCGCTGCGGCAGGCTCTTCAGCCTCCGCGGCGGGCTCCTCGGCCGCGTCAACCACCGGCGCTTCCGCCTCGGGTTCGTCGGCGACCGGCTCGGCAGCCTTCTTGGAGCGCTTCGGCTTCGCTTCCTCCTTGGCCTCGGCCTTGTCCGCTACGGGCACTTCCTCGGCCTCGTCGAGCGTGTATTCGAGCTCCTGGCCCGTCAACTCGGCGAAAGATTTGGCGGTAAAAACAACATCGTCCGCCACCAGCACGTCATATGCGTTTAGCTGGTCGATGGACAAGAGATGCACGCTCATCACGTTGCGCAAGCTGAGCCAGGCGTTGTCCTCTTCGCGGGAGAGCACCACCAGCAGCCGCGCGCCGGAGATGGAGGCCAAGGCCTTCAGCGCCGCCTTCGTGGAGGGCGTCTCGCCAGCGGTGATCTGGGCGATCACGTGGATATGGCCTTCGCGGGCGCGATCCGAGAGCGCGCCAGCCAGAGCGGCGGCGATCATCTTCTTCGGGGTGCGCTGGGCGTAGGAACGCGGCTTCGGGCCGTGCACCACACCGCCGCCGGCCCACTGCGGGGCGCGACGCGAACCCTGACGGGCCCGGCCGGTGCCTTTCTGCCGCCACGGCTTCGCACCGCCACCGGCGACCTCGGAACGGGTCTTGGTGGAGGCGGTACCCTGCCGGGCCGCGGCCAACTGGGCCACCACGACCTGGTGGATCAGCGGGATGTTCGTCTGCGCGTCAAACAGCTCGGCGGGAAGCTCTGCCGTGCCCTTCGCGCCAATGATGTCTACAGTGCTCATGAAGCCACCTTCTTTGCCGCGTTGCGGACGACCACCAAGGTGCCCTTCGGCCCTGGGATCGCGCCTTTGACCAGCAGCAGGTTGTTCTCCTCGTCGATCTGGGCGATCAACAGATTCTGGACCGTCACCTTCTCGACGCCGGTGCGGCCGGCCATCCGGGTGCCCTTGAAGACGCGCGCGGGGGTGGCGCAGGCGCCGATCGAACCCGGAGCGCGGTGCTTGCGGTGCACACCGTGAGAAGCACGAAGACCGCCGAAGCCATGCCGTTTCATGACACCAGCGGTCCCTTTGCCCTTGGTGATCCCCGATACGTCGACGAATTCGCCGACGGCGAAGGTGTCCACCGTCAACTCCTGACCCAGCTCATAGCTGGAGGCGTCAGCGGTGCGCAGCTCCACCAGGTGCTTCCTCGGGGTGACGTCTGCCTTGGCGAAATGCCCCGCCTGCGGCTTCGTCACCGCCTTGGCCTTTATCGCGCCGAAACCGAGCTGGACGGCGGAATAGCCGTCGGTCTCGGTGGTGCGGATCTGGGTAACCACGTTGGGCCCAGCCTGAATCACCGTGACTGGGACCACCTTGCCGGCCTCGTCCCACAATTGGGTCATGCCGAGCTTCGTCCCGATCAATCCTTTTACGTTACGCTCACTCATCATTGCCTCACGGAAGTTTGATGTTGATGTCGACGCCAGCGGCCAGATCCAGGCGCATCAGGGCGTCGATCGTCTTCGGGTTGGGGTTGAGGATGTCGATGAGACGTTTGTGCGTGCGCTTCTCGAAATGCTCCCGCGAATCCTTGTACTTGTGCGGGGAGCGAATCACGCAATACACGTTCTTCTCGGTGGGCAGCGGCACGGGGCCGGCCACCTTGGCGCCGGTACGGGTCACGATCTCGACGATGCGCTTCGCCGACTGATCGATGACCTCGTGGTCGTATGCCCGGAGCTTGATCCGGATCTTGTCATCCGCCACTTCAGCCTTCCTTTCGTCTCCTAGCTCTTTTTCGCCTCAGCCCCGGCGACACGCGCGAGCGCGTATCCATGGATTTACGCCGTACTAACCCCACAAAACTGAGTTTGTCTTGCTTGGCCAGCACCTAGAAATCCAGGCAGCGGGGCTTGGGCTCCGAAGAGCAACCCTCCTATTCAACCACAAACCCTCGATTTTGCCAAGTCGTCTTACACGCGATTGCCCGGTTTTTGCCGCAAATCACAGCGCTTTGAGGCGGCGCAGGCAGGAATCCCGCCCCAAAATCGCCATCGACTCGAACAGCGGCGGCGACACGCGCGACCCCGTAATTGCGACGCGCACTGGGGCAAACGCGAACTTCGGCTTCAATTCCAGGCCGTCGACCAGCGCCCGCTGCAGCGTCTCGTGGAGGACGTCGGTGCTCCACTCCCCCACTTGCTCCAGGGCGGTGATGGCGGCGGCGACAACCTGGGGGGCGTCCTCGCGCAGCGCGGCCCGCGCGTCCGGCTCGATCTGCAGTTCGTCATCGGGCGTCAACAGGAACTGGATCTTGGGCAGCACGTCGCTGAGCGTCACCAGCCGCTCCTTGATGATCGGAATGGCCTGACGCATAAGCTGCGGATCGGCGCTCACCCCCACGTAATCCCAGTGCTCGCGCACCCGCGCGGCCAACTCGTCGTCGGAAAGCGAACGGATGTAGTGCCCGTTCAGCCAATCCAGCTTCTGCACGTCGAACACCGGGCCGACGGTGTTCACCTTCGCCCAGTCGAAATCGGCGACGAACTCGTCAAAGCTGGCCACCTCGTGCTCGTCATCGGCGGGCGGATAGCCCATCAACTGCAGGAAGTTGCGCAACGCCTCGGGCAGATACCCCTGCTCGCGGAACCAGAGCAGCCGGGCGGCCGGATTCTTCCGTTTCGAGATTTTCGACTTGTCCGGGTTGCGCAGCAACGGCATGTGCGCGTACTGCGGCGGCTCCAGCCCCAGCAGCTTATAGAGCAGCAGGTGCTTCGGTGTCGACGAAATCCACTCCTCGCCGCGCACCACATGGGTGATCCCCATCAGCGCGTCGTCGACGACTACCGCCAGATGGTAGGTGGGGAAGCCGTCCGCCTTCAGGATCACCTGGTCGTCCGGCTTGGGCGCCTTGATCTCGCCGCGGATGATGTCCGTGAAGCTGAGCTGCACGTCATCGGGGATCAACAGCCGCACCACCGGCTGCTCGCTGAAGCCCGGCAACGCCGCCCGCTCTTCGCGCGTCTTCCCATAGCAGAGCCGGTCATAGCCCGTCACCGCCTGCTTGGACGCCTCCTGCGCCTTCCGCAGTTCCTGGAGCCGCTCCGGGCTGCACCAGCAGTAATAGGCGTGCCCGGCGGCCAGCAACCGCTCCACGAACGGCTGATACGTCTCCAGCCGCTCGGACTGCCGATACGGCCCGTACGGCCCGCCGACATCCGGCCCCTCGTCCCAGCCCAGCCCCAACCACTGCAAACTCTCAAAGATCTGCGCCTCCGAATCCGCCCGGAACCGCGCCCGATCCGTATCCTCGATCCGCAACACGAACTGCCCACCGGTCTGGCGCGCGTACGCCAGATTGAACAACGACATATACGCCGTCCCCACATGCGGATCGCCCGTCGGCGACGGCGCCACTCTTACTCTCGCTCCAGTCACAATCGCCCAGTCTATCGCGTGTGTGGTCCCGAGAAATTGTCTTCGCGGAGCTCAGGCACTCTTTGTTCGTCGGAGTGCCTACGGCTCCTCCGAACTGGATCCCCGGGCTTCGCCCGAGGATGACGGCAAGGGGGTGCCGAGAGACTTATGCTCCGTACTGGCAGTAGGTTGGTCGAGAGTGAAACGAGCGAGGACAATTTCGCGGAGCTAGGCGGGGCGAAGTTCCCAGTGGAAGATGGGGATCCAGGAGGTGAGGGTGATCAGGATGAGGGCGAAGTAGTCGGGGAGGCCGAAGAAGATGCCGATGACGGCGGCGGCGAGCAGCAGCAGGGAGAGGAACAGGGCGAGTACGGTGCGGAACGGGATCTGGCCGTCGATGTAGTGGAAGAGGCCGAAGACGAGGGTCATGTAGACGCCGAGGGCGATGGCGACCACCAGCACGGTGTTGCCGCGCGAGATGACGGAGTCGCCGGCGAAGCCGAGCGCGATGAGCTCCAGGCCGGCCCCGGTGGCGGCGATGGCGGCGTAGACCGGGATGTGGCCGTAGGCCCAGGCGAAGACCCGCTCGACGTTGGCGGCGATGAGCTCAGCGGACGGCATTCCGAAGTAGAGCCACCACATGCCGACGGTGAGACCCATGCCGCAGAAGGCGAGCATCCAAACTTCGAGCGTCCAGCCGTGCGCGCCGATCAGCGAGTTGAGGGCGTCGACGGTGCCCACCACCCCTTCGCCGAGGGCGATCAAAGCGAGCAGCCCATAGCGCTCCGCGATGTGGTGCGGATGCCACGGGGTGCGGCCCTGGCGGTTCTCGGCGATGTACGGTACCAGCATCTCCACGATGTAGATGACCACCACCAGGCTGCCCCAGATGAGCACCGGCACGTCGATCAGGATCAGCGTGATCCACATCAACTGCGCGATGGTGATCCCGATGATGTAGGTGGAGGTGGTGGGACGCCGGGCCTTGTCGTGTTTCCAGGCGCGGATCCAGAGCGCGATCAGGGCGACCCGCATCACCACGTAGCCAGCCACCACCGTCTGCTCTTGGAGTTCCCAGTGGTTGTGCAGGCCGGTGAACAGCGCGGGCAGACCGAGCGAGAGGATCACCACCCCGACCATCTGCGCGGTGACGCAGGCGCGCATGAAGAGGTCGTCGTTGTCGTAGGCCGAGGAAAACCAGGTGAAGTTGATCCAGCACCACACCACCGCGTACATGGCCAGCACGAAGCCGACGATGCCCGAGAGGATATGACCCTTGGCCAGCGCGTCGGCGAGTTGGTCGGCGGCCACGCCGAAGGCCACCACCAGCGTCAAATCGTAGAGCAGCTCCAAGGGGGTGGCGGCCCGGCCGACCTGATCGGGGTTGCGGCCGAGCATCGGGGCAAGCGGATGGCGTTGGATCTTCATCAGATATGGGAAAGCCGGCCCGAAGGCCGGCTCCCCAGAAGGTGTTTACTTGTTGATCTTGGTAACGCGACCGGCGCCGACGGTGCGGCCGCCCTCGCGGATGGCGAACTTCAGGCCGTCTTCCATGGCGATGGCCTTGTTCAGGTGGACCGTCATGTCGGTGTTGTCGCCAGGCATGACCATCTCGGTGCCGTCCGGCAACTTCACCACACCGGTGACGTCGGTGGTGCGGAAGTAGAACTGCGGGGAGTAGCCGTCAAAGAACGGCTTGTGACGCCCGCCCTCTTCCTTCGTCAGCACGTAGACGTTGCCTTCGAAATCGGTGTGCGGAGAGGTGGAACCGGGCTTGATCACGACCATGCCGCGCTCCACGTCATCCTTCTTCGTGCCACGCAGCAACAGGCCGACGTTCTCGCCCGCGCGACCCTCGTCGAGGATCTTGCGGAACATCTCTACGCCAGTGATGGTGGTGGTGAGCTTCTCGTCGCGGATACCGATGATGTCGACCTGCTCGCCGGTCTTGATGATGCCGCGCTCGATACGGCCGGTGACTACCGTGCCACGGCCGGTGATCGTGAAGACATCCTCGATCGGCATCAGGAAGGGCTTCTCCGTCTCGCGCTCCGGCTGCGGGATGTAGTCGTCAACAGCGTCCATCAACTCCATGATGGTCGGCGTCCACTTCTCATCACCGTTGAGGGCGAGGAAGGCGGAGAGGCGGACGACCGGGCAGCCGTCGCCATCGAACTCCTGGTTGGTGAGCAGCTCGCGGATCTCCATCTCGACGAGATCAATCAGATCGGCGTCTGCATCGTCAATCATGTCGCACTTGTTCAGCGCCACGACGATGGCCGGCACGCCGACCTGACGGGCGAGCAGCACGTGCTCGTGCGTCTGCGGCATCGGGCCGTCGGTTGCGGCGACAACGAGGATCGCGCCGTCCATCTGCGCGGCACCGGTGATCATGTTCTTCACATAATCAGCGTGGCCGGGGCAGTCTACGTGGGCGTAGTGACGCTTCTCGGTCTCGTACTCGACGTGGGCGATGGAGATGGTGATACCCCGCTGCCGTTCCTCCGGCGCCTTGTCGATGGCGTCGAACGGCGTGAACTGGTTCGCCGGGAGATCAGGGTATTTCTCGTGGAGCACCTTCGTAATCGCCGCGGTGAGCGTGGTCTTGCCGTGGTCGATATGCCCGATGGTGCCGATGTTACAGTGCGGCTTAGTGCGCTCGAACTTGGCCTTTGCCACTTGGGCTCCTTTTCGTTGTCGCCTGGTGTTGCAGGCTTAGGTTGATTTGTACTTGTTTCAGGATACAGCCTCCCCGAAATGGGCAGACCATATCAAGTTTGGTCTAACAGCGGCAGATAGTCAAGCTGAAACGCTGTTAAGCCCCGGCGCGCCCCTTGGCGACGATCTCTTCGGCGATGGATTTTGGCACCTCGCCGTAGGAATCGAACTCCATGGAGTAGTTTGCTTGGCCGGAAGTCTTGGACCGCAGATCGCCCACGTAGCCGAACATCTCGTTCAGCGGGACGACCGCGTTCACCACCTGGTTGCCGTGCGCCTCCGTCATCCCCTTGACTTGGCCACGGCGGGAGTTGATGTCGCCGATCACGGTGCCGAGGTACTCCTCCGGGGTCGTCACCTCGACGGCCATCAGCGGCTCTAGCAGCGCCGGGTCGGCTTTGCGGGCGGCGTCTTTGAACGCCATCGAACCGGCCACCTTGAAGGCCAGCTCGGACGAGTCGACGTCGTGGGATTGGCCGTCCAGCAGCGTCACCCGGACGTCCTCCACCGGATAGCCGGCCAGCGGGCCGAAGGCCATCGCCTCCTGGATGCCCTTGTCGACCGCCGGGATGAACTCGCGCGGGATGTGGCCGCCGACCACCTTGTCCACGAACTCGTAGCCAGCGCCGGTCTCCAGCGGCTCCAGGGAGATGACCACCTTGCCGTACTGGCCCGAACCGCCGGACTGCTTCTTGTGGGTGTACTCGACCTTGTCCACCTTCTTGCGCAGCGTCTCGCGGTAGGCCACCTGCGGCTTGCCGATGTTCGCCTCCACGCGGAACTCGCGCTTCATCCGGTCGATCAGGATCTCCAGGTGCAGCTCGCCCATGCCGGCGATGATGGTCTGGCCGGTCTCCTCGTCAGTGTGGACGCGGAAAGTCGGATCCTCCTCGGCCAGCTTCTGGATCGCGGCGGAGAGCTTTTCCTGGTCGGACTTCGTCTTCGGCTCGATGGCCTGCTCGATCACCGGGGCTGGGAAGTCCATCGATTCGAGCACCACCGGGCTTTGCGGATCGCAGAGCGTCTCGCCCGTCGTCGTCTCCTTCAGGCCCATCACCGCGCAAATCATGCCGGCGCCGATGGAATCGATCTCCTCGCGCTTGTCGGCGTGGATCTGGTAGATCTTGCCGATGCGCTCCTTGCGTCCATTATTGGAGTTCAGCACCTGCTGGCCAGCCTTCAGCCGCCCAGAGTAGATGCGGATGAACGTCAGCTTGCCGATGTGCGGATCGGCGGCGATCTTGAAGGCCAGGATGGCCAGCGGATCGTCCTCGGACGGATGCCGCTCGATTTCCAACTCCTGGTTGTTCGGCGAGTAGCCCTTGATGGCGGGCACGTCCACCGGGGCGGGCAGATAGTCGATCACCGCGTCCAGCAGCGGCTGCACGCCCTTGTTCTTGAAAGCCGTGCCACAGAGCACCGCCGTCACCTTGTTCGCGATCACCGCGCGGCGCAGCGCCGCCTTAATCTGCTCCGGGGTGACCAGCACGCCCTCCTCTTCGGCTTGCAGCCACTCGGTCTCGAACTCCTCGTCATGCTGGGTGAGCAGCATCACCAGTTCCTCGGAGGCCTGGGCGGCCTGTTCTTTCATGTCGTCGGGGATTTCCTCGACGGCGAAGTCTTCGCCCATCTCCGTCTCGCCCCGCCACGTCAGGGCCTTGCCCTCGATGAGGTCGACGACGCCGACGAAATCGGCTTCCGCGCCGATCGGGAGCTGCACCACCACGGCCACCGCGTTCAGCCGCTCGCGGATGGTCTTCACGCAGTACTCAAACGAAGCGCCGGTGCGATCCAGCTTGTTCACGAAACAGATGCGGGGCACGCCATACTTGCTGGCCTGGCGCCACACCGTCTGCGACTGCGGTTCGACGCCGGCCACGCCGTCAAAGACCGCGACCGCGCCGTCCAACACCCGCAAGGAACGTTCCACCTCCACGGTGAAGTCCACGTGTCCGGGGGTGTCGATGATGTTGATCTGGTGGTCCTTCCAGAACGCCGTCGTCGCCGCCGAGGTGATGGTGATTCCGCGCTCCTGCTCCTGCTCCATCCAGTCCATCGTCGCGGCGCCGTCATGCACCTCGCCGATCTTGTAGTTGATGCCGGTGTAGAACAGGATGCGCTCGGTGGTGGTGGTCTTGCCAGCGTCGATATGCGCCATGATGCCGATGTTGCGCACCTTGGTGAGATCGGTCTCAAGCGTTACAGCCATGATCTGTCTTTCTTTTGGGGCAAATAAAAGCGAGCCAGTGCACCGTCCAGCTTATTGCCGGAACGGCTCATTGGCTCGCAACGTTGCGTAATTACCAACGATAATGGGCGAAGGCGCGGTTCGCCTCGGCCATTTTGTGCGTGTCTTCGCGTTTCTTCACGGACGCGCCGAGACCATTGGAGGCATCCAACAACTCGTTCATCAAGCGGAGTGTCATCGTCTTCTCGCGGCGCTGCCGGGAGAAGCCGACCAGCCAGCGCATCGCCAAAGTGTTCGCGCGGGCGGGCTTGACCTCGACCGGCACCTGATAGGTGGCGCCACCGACGCGGCGGGACTTGACCTCCAGCTGCGGACGGATGTTGTCGAGGGCTTTCTTCAAAGTCTGGATGGGATCGACGCCGGTCTTCTCCCGGGTGCCTTCCAAGGCGCCATAGACGATCGACTGGGCGACGGTCTTCTTGCCGTCGAGCAGGATCTTGGATACCAGCTGGGAGACCAGCGGCGAATCGTAAACGGGATCGTTGATGACCGGACGCTTCGGTGCAGGACCCTTCCTTGGCATTATTTCTCCTTCTTTGCGCCATAGCGGCTGCGGGCCTGCTTGCGGCCCTTCACGCCCTGGGTATCCAGTGAGCCCCGGATGATCTTGTAACGCACACCGGGCAGATCCTTCACGCGGCCGCCGCGCACCAGCACCATTGAGTGCTCTTGCAGATTGTGCCCCACACCGGGAATATACGCGGTGACCTCGACCTGCGAGGACAAGCGCACCCGGGCCACCTTGCGCAGCGCCGAATTCGGCTTCTTCGGGGTGGTGGTGTAGACGCGAGTGCAAACCCCACGGCGCTGCGGCGAACCTTTCAGCGCGGGCGTCTTCGACTTGCTGACCTTGTCAGTGCGGCCCTTGCGGACCAACTGCTGAATAGTAGGCACCTGCTCTTCGTTCTTTCTCTCAGGAGCGCAGGACTTCGCTGCGCTCATTTGTGGTTTTAGGCCCAGCCGCGCACGGCAAAAGACCCAAGGGGCTATCCTACCCGCTTTTTCCCCGCAGTTCAAGCTGGCCAGCTCACTCCGCCACGGATTCTGGGGGTTGTAGCCCCGCTGACCCTACCTCATCTAGCTCCTGCGTTTGAGCCAACGCGCCAAGACTCCTCGTCCGACGCGGGCCGTCAGACAGACATGGCGGGGAGGTCGGGCCCGCGAGATGGGGGCGACGAACGGGTGAAGGGTTGTGGGTGAGGGTGGGGGTAGGTGGGGAAGGCAGTGGCCTCGGATTGCTCCGAGGCCACATGCCCATCTCTACTAGGGAGGTAACTGAGTGGTTACTTCACTTTTTTGGCTGATGTTTTCTGGGTCCACGGGCCCACATAGGAGACACCGGAGATCTTCTTGTAGGCGCGGACCTTGATGGTGTACTGCTTGCCCTTCTTCAGGCCAGACAGCGTCAAGGACGTCTTCGAGGCGCCGGTGACGGTCTTCGTCTTGAACGAAGCCGCGCCCTTCACCTTGTAGGCGACCTGATAGCCGGACACTGCCTGCGCCGAGGAGGACTTCTTCCACGTCACCTTCAGGGTCTTCTTTCCAGGCGTGAGCGCCTTGATCTTGCTCTTCGCCGGCACAATCTTGAAGGTGACCGTCTTGGTGCCCTCATGATTGCCGGTGCCGGTGATCACCGCGGTGCCCTTGCCGATCGCCTTGTTGGTGCCCAGCGAAGTGTAGGTGAAGTCGGTGCCTTCAACCAGTTTCACGCCGTTCACCGTGATCGAACCGGGCTTGACCTGCTTGCCGGTGTAGGAGCGCCAACCGGCCTTCACCGTCGCGGTCGCCAAGTTCACCTTGGTGGACGACGGTGTCGTCGGATCCTGCGGGGCGGGCGGAATGGCCGCGAGCGCGCCCTTGGTAACGCCAACATAGTTCGTCAGGTTGCTGAAGGAGGCGGTGTACGGGACGGCGGTAATGCCGGAGACACCCTGCACCTGGGCCAACTCAGCGAACTGCTGGGAGCGGGCGACCACCTTGAGGATGCGGATCGCGGACTTCTGCAGATCACCAAGGCGCATGTTGGTGGCATATTCGCCCTTGATCGTCACATCGAAGGAGGTGACGCTCGGAGGAGAGCCCACCACGTTAGATACCGTGATGGCCTCAACCTGTGCCTGCGACAAGCTGTAGCTGTTCACCGGGGTGCCGCTGACAGTGCCGAACAAGCTGGTCGGCGGAGCATAGGTGGTGTCCGAGATGACCGCCATCACATGGTCGTACGCATCCTGCACCGAGGTGTACGGCGCATTCGGCGTGATGGTGGCGGGAGCGCCGCCCCATCCACCACCACTGGAGGTGCCCGAACCGGGGGTGACCCCGATGATGGAGCTGTTCACGGTGGTGGTGATCACCTGGGTGCCAGTCTGGCTCAAAGCGAGGTTGCCGACCGACCAAGTATACGAAGCCGGGCTGGAACCCCACGGGGACGAAGATGCCGCAGTGTACGCCGCCACCGGGAGGCCATCCACGTCAATCGTGGGCGGCACCACCGTCATGGAGTTGATCACGGAGCTGTAGGAGCCACCGGGCTCAATCAGGTCGTTGCCAGCATAGGCGTAGGCGATCACGTCAGAGCCGCAGCCGCCCCAGTCCGTCATGACCAGGCCGTCATAGCCCCATTCGCCGCGCAGCATGTCATCGAGATAATCATGCTCGGCGGCGACGCAGGTGCCGTTCACCTTGTTGTACGAAGACATGATGGCCATCGGCTGCACCTGCTTCACCGCGATCTCGAACCCCTTCAGGTAGATCTCGCGGGTGGCCCGCTCGCTGATGGTGTCATTGCCGCCCGAGCGGCTGGTCTCCTGGTTGTTACCCAAGTAGTGCTTCAAGGTGACGCCCACGCCAGGTGAGGATTGTACGCCACCGGTAATCGCGGCGGCCGTCAAACCGGTGACCAGCGGATCTTCGGAGTAATACTCGAAGTTACGGCCGTTCATCGGGTCGCGGTGGATGTTCATGCCCGGCGCCAGCCACAGGGTGATGCCGTACTCGATGAACTCTTCGCCCACTGCCGCGCCAACCTGCTTGATCAGATCGGGGTTCCAAGTCTGCGCGAGCGCGGTGCCAATCGGCCACGCGGTGCAGAACTGCCAGTAGTTGACGCCGTTCAGAACACCAGACTGCGTGATGCGGCAGCCAGCCGGGCCGTCAGCGAGCACCATGGAGGCGATGCCGAGGCTCTCCCACTTAGCGGTGGTGTAGCCAGCCGCGCCCTGCGCCGTCAACGTGGACGGAACCGCAGCGCCCGAAAGGCCAGTGCCGCCCTGGGTGATGTCCGCCAACTGGACGAGGCTCAGAGAGGCCACGAACTGCTCAATGGTGTAGGTGCCCTTGGCGACGTCGAAGAGCGTGATGCCAGACGGCACGGTGACCAGCTGGATCGTCTCACCTTCCTTGGCCACATAGGCCGAACCAGTGCCATCCCAGTTGGAGGCGTTGGCGGAATCGATGTAGGCGGTGGTGGTGGCCAACACGCCATTATCCAAGTAGTACAGCGGCGAGGTGCTCGGCAGCGTCACCGAAGGCTGATACTGCGAAGCGTTGTTCGGGGCGGTGAAGCCCGCGAAGCTCACCGAGATCTTCGGCGCGGCCGCGATCTGGGCGGCTTCGGCGTCGTAGGAGTAGAAGTTCGCCGGGTTGGAGGTCAACTCGCTCGCCAGCGTCTCGTCAGCGCCCTGGGTGGAGAGCTGCTCGGTGACGGTGGCCGGAATCTGCAGAATCGCGGCTACCGAGGTGCTCCGCGAAGAGTTGCCGACGCGGATGATGTAATCGCCACCCTCGAGCCGATAAGCCGACAGCGCCTCGTCATAGGAGGACATTTCCTTCGGATCGAAGGTGATGGTGACCTGCTGCTGCTGGCCGGCCGGAATCAGATCCGTCTTGGCATAGGCAGCCAGTTCCTGGTACGGCTTGTCGAGGCCGGTGGTCGGCGCCGAGAAGTAGACCTGCACGACTTCCTTGCCCGCCACGGAGCCAGTGTTCTGCACGGTGGCCTTGACCGTCACCTTGTCCTTATCGGCGGTGACCGAATCGGTGACGATGTTGAAGGTGGTGTAGCTGAGGCCATAGCCGAACGGATAGTTGACCACCGTCTCCGGAGAGTTCGGCTTCAAGGACTTGTAGAAGGAATCGAAGTAGCGGTAGCCGACGTAGATGCCCTCGGTGTAATCCTCTTGGGTGGAGATGCCGTCATGCATGGCGATCGTCTCGGAAGCCGGATAGAAGCGATACTCGGAAGCCCAGGTATCGACCGTCTTGCCGGACGGGTTCACCTTGCCGGAGAGCACGTCCACAATCGCGTTGCCGCCCTCTTGGCCCAGCTGGCTCATCAACACCAGCGCGTCAAGCGCCTGGCCGCCGGCCGGATCCTTCACCGCGTCGTTGATCTCGTTGTAGAACTCGGTGTCCACGACGGCGCCGACGTTCAGCAGCACGATGACGTTCTTGTACGTCTTGGCGACCAACTTCAGGTTGGACAGCTCATTGGCGGCGAGCAGATAGTCGCCCGCGCCCTGAGAGCGGTCCGCGCCTTCGCCGGAGTTCCGGCCGATGACGTAGACGGCGGTGTCCGTCTTCGCAGTCGGCTGCACGGAGGCGTTGGTGAGCGTCGGATCGGCGCAGGCGTAGTCAACGCTGCTGCTCATGAAGGAGCTGGCAACGCAAGTGGTGCCGGTGTCGACTTCCGCAACCAGCGCATTCCAGTAGGTGGGATTGGTGGTAACGGTGTAACCGCCGTTTACGAAGCCGTCATGGACGTTCACCACGTAGCGCTGGTAGACATCACCGGAACCAGTGCCGCCCTTGACGGTGGCGTAGGCGCTGGTGCCGAAGAGGGCGACGTTCCCGGAGCTGGCCAGCGGTAGGGCTTTGCCGGAGTTGTCCAGCAATACCACGGCCTCGGTGGCGGCCGTGCGCGCCAGATTGGCGTGGGCCGTCTCCAATGCGGTGACGGAATCATCTGGATGGCCTGGGGTCCAGGCGTTAGCTACAGTGAGCCCGCCCCCAAGCAGCCCGAGCGTGAGCGCGGCCACACATAAACCGCGGAGCCGAGCCTTGATATGAATAGGACTAGACATGTGTCTTGGTTCTCCTTTACTAAAGATGGGTTCTAACAACTGCCTCGTTGCCAGAAGGGTGTTGAACGAAAGATTTTCGCCCCTCACTTGCCACGAATCTACCACGCGAAACTGGGCAAAAACGGCTACGAAGGGGGCACTGTCAGCACCCCTCACCACATAGTGAGACGCTGTTCCCACGATGCGAGGGTCTACACAGCCTTGTTTACGGGTGTTCGCGACACTCACAAGTGCTCGCGGAGTGCCTTCCAATCGGTGGTCGCTCGGCTGTCGCCTCGCTCCCGCGCTCTTGGTCCTCCGAAGGCGCCAGGCGCCCGTCGGACTGGATCCCCGACCTTCGGTCGAGGATGACGTGAAAGTGTGGCCTCAACCCGTGCGGCAGACGATTGAGGAGCGGGAGAGTGAGCTTGCTCATTCGACCGAGACGATTGAGTCTGATAGGGCGGAGCCCGAACCGCACAGATAGTGCCTGAGCGCGTGAAACGCGCGAAGACAATTGCGCGGAGCGGAGCGAGGGCCGAGGGGCTAGGGCTGGGTGATGAGGGGGGCGAGTTTTTCTTGGAGGTTTTCCAAGGAGGTGCCGTCGAGCCAGAGGCGGGTGAGTTTGCCGTCGGCGGTGATGATGCCGGTGGCGGGGGGCTCGAAGACGGCGTAGTTGGACCAGGTCTTCAGGGAGCCGTCGATGATGACCACTCCTTTGAGGCCGGAGTAGGCGATGTATTGCTCGGCCTTTTCTTGGTCGGCCACCTGGGTGCCGGTCTCGTCAAACTTGGTGTCGCCGTTGATGTAGACGAAGTCGAGGGCGTCACCGTACTGCTCGCGGAGCACGTTGAAATCCTCCTCGGCCTCCAGGCACTCGGTGCACCAGGAGCCAAAGAAGTGGATGATCGTCACCTTGTCGTTGAGGAAGTCGGCCGTCTGCACCTGCTCCCCTTCCAGGGTGACGCCGTTGATGGCCGGGGTGGCCACCGGTTCGTTGTCGGCGGGGTTGTAGGTGACGCCCGCGGGAATCTCCGGGGTGTTGGCGTCCAGCCCGTAGGCGGAACGGTCAATGTCGGCGGACGAGGAAGTGCAGCCCGCCAAGGCGAGGGCGGCCAGCGCAACGAGGGAAACGAGTTTGGTGGCTTTCATGGCTACTCCTCGGTCGGGGTCGGGGTCGGGGTGCCGTCTCCGGCCGGGCCAGCGTCGGTGATCATGCCGTCGGGCTGGCCACTGTCCTCCCCTTCGACCAGCGCGGGGAACGGGAAAGCGGGGGTACCTTCGACGATCAACGAGGCGTTGTAGGTGAAGCTCTCCACTAGCTGCTTGCCGTTGATGGAGAGCGAGTACTTGGTGCCGTCCACCAGGCCGGCCCCCTCGATGATGAAGACGCAGTTTGTCAGGAACTGATCCTCGCCCCACGGGGTTTCGGAATCGTCCGAGCGCTCGGCGTAGCCCAGCGGCAGCACCTGCTCGTGGGTGAAGGAGCCGTCCACGGCCGCCAGTGTGATGGTGGAGCCGTTGTGGATGTACATGTACGGACGCGAGGCGGTGCAGACATCGCCGGGGACGCGGTAGGAATCGTCACGGGTGACGAAACGGACGGGCACGCTGGGGGTGCCGGGCTCCGCCGGGATAGGGCTGGCTGGCGAGCTGCACGCGCCCAGCAACAGCAGCGGGACTAGGAGGGATAGTGTCTTTTTCACGTTTCGCACCTTGCAATGATAACGGGTTGGACTATGAGTCGGGCTTGGTGGCCGAATTGGCTTCGGGCTGCGCCCTCAGGCGTTTTTTGTCCTCCCTAATGCCTCCGGCATGGTCGGACTGGATCCCCGACCTGCGGTCGAGGATGACGGCCGGGGAAGATGACGGCCGGGGAAGATGACGGCCGGGGAAGATGACGGCCGGGGAAGATGACGACCGGGGAAGATGACGACCGGGGAAGATGACGACCGGGGAAGATGACGACCGGGGAAGATGACGACCGGGGAAGATGACGACCGGGGAAGATGACGACCGGGGACGCTGAGACAAGGTTGTGGGGGCGGAGACAGGGCCCCGCC
>JAISTQ010000002.1 GCA_031272505.1 Propionibacteriaceae bacterium | reverse complement strand
TCTGGTTATCTAACCTAGGTCCATTATCTGGATCAGGGACAGTGCCTGGTGGGTAGTTTGACTGGGGCGGTCGCCTCCCAAAAGGTAACGGAGGCGCCCAAAGGTTCCCTCAGCCTGGTTGGCAATCAGGTTTCGAGTGTAAATGCAAAAGGGAGCTTGACTGTGAGAGAGACATCTCAAGCAGGGACGAAAGTCGGGATTAGTGATCTGACGGTGGCACGTGGAAGCGCCGTCACTCAACGGATAAAAGGTACCCCGGGGATAACAGGCTGATCTTGCCCGAGCGTCCATAGCGACGGCATGGTTTGGCACCTCGATGTCGGCTCGTCGCATCCTGGGGCTGGAGTCGGTCCCAAGGGTTGGGCTGTTCGCCCATTAAAGCGGCACGCGAGCTGGGTTCAGAACGTCGTGAGACAGTTCGGTCCCTATCCGCTGCGCGCGTAGGAATCTTGAGAGAAGCTGTCCTTAGTACGAGAGGACCGGGACGGACAAACCTCTGGTGTGCCAGTTGTTCTGCCAAGGGCACGGCTGGTTGGCTACGTTTGGAAGCGATAACCGCTGAAAGCATCTAAGCGGGAAGCGTGTCTCAAGATGAGGATTCCCACAGAGTTAATCTGGTAAGGCCCCCGGAAGACCACCGGGTTGATAGGTCGGACGTGGAAGTGCGGCAACGCATGGAGCTGACCGATACTAATAGGCCGAGGGCTTGCTATCACATATACTTTGATGTTTCGCGTCCACTGTGTTGTTCTGGAGAAGCGGTCGAACCGCACACAACTCCATAGAGTTTCGGTGACCATAGCGAGAGGGAAACGCCCGGTCCCATTCCGAACCCGGAAGCTAAGCCTCTCTGCGCCGATGGTACTGCAGGCGGGAGCCTGTGGGAGAGTAGGTCGTCGCCGGCACTATAACAAAACCCTGTCTTCGGACGGGGTTTTTGTTTTTAACAGCCCTCGCGACCAGCTGGACCGAATCACGGGGTCATCTCACTTGCACGTAGACGTACTTGACACCTTTCGCGGAAGTCACCACATGGACTCGCACGGTACTCCCTTCGAAACCACACAAATCATCAGGTAGCTAACAATGATAAACAGCTATCGCAACAACGCGAAAGCGCGTTGGGGACGAAAAGATTTCGCAAAAGCGCCAATTTTGGTGGGGAGGGGGGAAAAGGCTAATACGCGGTGGCGTAGAGGACGAAGTCGTAGGCGTTGTGGGAGGGAATTTCGCCGGGTTCGCCGGCGAGGTTGCGGTATTCGGGGACGAGGGTGCTCGAAGAGGTGTCGTCGCCGACGGAGGCGGTGGCCAGCGGGACGGCGGTGCCGTAGCCGACGCCGCCCGCGTCGATCTCGCCCCAACCCGGCGAAGGATTCGGAAAGGGGACGTTGGCGGCCATCCACAGGCTCTCGCTGAGGCCTTGCAGTTGGTAGCTGGCCTCGTCGAAACCGGAGTGGATTGTCTCCGGGGTGGTGCTCTGCCCGTCGAAGCTCTCGTAGTTCACGATGAAGCGGGATTGCGGGCCGATGATGGCGTAGTAATCGATCTCCACCACGTTGTCGGTGGACTCGGTGGCGAAACTGCCGAGCGGCAGCCTTTTTTCCAGCTTGCCATCGTGGTAGACGGTGATCCAGAGTTGCAGCTCTGTGAGCTCGGAGGTGATGTAGAAATGGTCGATGTCGACGCCCACGGCCTCCCGGTTGGTGGCGGCGAGCGTGTTGATTTCCACCTCGGTGCCGGAATAGTAGCCCAGCTTCCCTTCCTTCACCTGGCTGTCGTTGCGCAACCAAGTCCTGCGCTCACCTTGGGCTACGGTGATCACCGGATCACCCCATTCCACCGCGTTAGTGGTGCCGTCCTCCGCAATCCAGATGACCGTTCCATCGCTGGGCTCGGGCACGGTGTATTCGACGGTGAACGTCGGCGTGGGCGTGGGCGTGGGGGTCTCGCGGAGCTCGTCAAACTCGATCAGCCCGCAGCCGCCCAGCAGCAGCAAGGCGGGGACGAGGGCGAGGCGGTGCATCACTTGCGCACCACGCCGATCAGATACCAGCGGGAGAAGTACTTTGCCTTCGCGGTGGTGCGGTAGGCGCGAATCCGCACGTCATAGACCTTGCCGCGTTTCAGCTTCGGGAGGGTGAGCGTGGTCTTCTTGGTCTTCACGGTCTTCCATTTGGCGGTGCCGCGCTGCCGGTATTGGAGCTGGTAGCCGGTGATCTTGTCGGCCTTCGGGGCCTTTTTCCAGGTGAGTTTCGCCCCGGTCGCGGTGCGTTTCACCTTGGTGAACTTGACGGTAGTGAGCGGGTACTTGGTGGTGGTGGGGGCTTGGCTGGCCTGGGGCGTGGGCGACGCGGTCAGCGAGACGGACGGCGTGGGGGTAGGTGAAGGCGTCGGAGTAGTGGGGGTTGAGGGTGACGGGGAAGCTGAGGTTGAGGGTGAGCTTGAGGGCGTCGGGGTGGCGCTGTGCGTCGGGGTTTTGGACGCTGACGGCGAACTGGTCACCGAGGGCGAACTGGTCACGGATGGGGACGCGGTGATCGACGGGGATGAGGTGGCCGACGGGGTGGCAGTGGTTGTCGGCGACGTCGTGGGGGTCGAAGAAACAGTTTCGCTTGGGGTGGGAGAAATCGACGCCGAAGGGGACGAAGAAAGATTTTCGCTGGGCGTCGGGGTGGGCGATTCCGACTCAGTGGGCGACTCAGTGGGCGACGCTGAGGCGGTGGGGGAATCGGTGGGAGTGGGTGATTCGGTAGGCGTGATGAAGGGGTAGCTGGTCTCGGTGGGCCAGGTGGCGGGCTTGCCCGCGGTGTAGAGCCAGTCGTGCGCCCAGGCGGAGAGGTCCCGGCCCGTCACCGCTTCGGCCAGAGCGATGAAATCGGCGGTGTCCGCGTTGGAATCGCGGTAGGTGGCGAACCAGGTGTGGATCAGCTCGTCGAAGGCTTCATCCCCGACGCCGGAACGCAGCGCGGCGAAGGCCAGGCCACCGCCGTCATAGCTGGTGTCGCCCCAGATGTCCATGCGGCCCGGATCGGCCACCGGGGCGGCGAACACCGAGGAACTCGCCGACCAGATCTCCCAATACCCTTTGGCGCGGTCATTCGCCTTGACCACGGGGGAGGGGCTGGGGTGGTCTTCGAGGTAGAGCCACTCGGCGTAGGTGGCGAAGCCCTCGGCCAGCCACAGATCCTTCCAGCCCTTTACGGAGACCGAGTTGCCCGCCCACTGGTGTGTGTATTCGTGCGCCATCACCGTCGGAGTCATGAAATACGCCTGCGACCAGAACGGCCGGCCCAGGATTTCCAAGGCCCAGCCCGCGCCGATGTTCTTCAGGATGTACCCGGCGGTGGGGGCCGGATAATCGCCGAAACGCTCGTTGCCCCAGCGCACGATCTCTTTTATTTGATCGATGTGGGTCTGCACGCCGCCCTCGCCCCAGGTGGCCTCCAGCACCGGATCGCCGAAGGCCTGGAAGGGGATCGTCCGCTGCGCGGCGGTGCCGGGGTTCAGCGTGATGCTGTCTTGGTGCTCGGCGAAGGTGCCGATGGAAGCCACCGCCATGAAGGTGGTGGTGGGGATCGTCTCCTCCCAGACCCATTGGGTGGCGTCCTCGCCCACCGGGGTCTTCGCCGCCAACGTGCCGATGCTCACCCCTGCGAACTGGTTGGGCACCGTCAGCTTGGTGGTGAAGGTGGCTTTGTCCAGCGGGGTGGTGTTGTTCGGGAACCAGGTGAAGTTGCCGTTCGGCTGGCCGATGCCCGTCGCGCCGCCGTCCGCCGGATTCTCGCCGTAGGCCAGCGTGGGCATCCAGCCCTCGCTCATGGTGAAACCGGCCAGGAAAGTGTATTTCGCCGGGGCGCCGGTGTAGCTGACGGCCACCGTGAACTCGCCGACCACCGGGGTGGCCGGGGTGATCACGATCTTGTGCATTTCGGCGTCCGGATCGTCACGCCGCTCCACTGCGGCAGCCACCCCGTCCACGGTGACGCTGGGGGCGGTCGGCCAGTAGAAATCCAAGCCGAAGGAGCCGAGCTCGGCGGGGGCGATGGCGGTGATGGTGGTGGTGGCGACGATCGTGCCCGCGGCCGTCGGGCCGGGGGTGAAGGCGAGGTCGATGTCATAGTGTTGGACGTCATAGCCGCCGTTGCCGATGTTGGGGAAAAGCGGATCGCCGCTGGTCAACGCGCCCGCGTTGGGCGGATCGGCGAACGCGGATGTGGCCCAGGCGAAGTAGGGGAAGGCGAGCGCCAGCGTCGCCAGAGTGGCCACCAGCTTCCGCGCGCTCATGTCTGAATTATAGGTTGCGCGGCTATTTTCCGCCTGCCGCGCGGGCGTTGCATAGACTGTACCCATGTACAACCCCCGCGGCGCCATTGATCTGCACACCCATTCCGACATCTCTGACGGGACGGACACCCCGGCCGAGTTGGTCGCCAAAGCCCACGAGCTGGGGCTGGCGGCGGTGGCGTTGACGGACCACGACACCTTCGACGGGCTGGACGAGGCGCAAGCGAAGGCGGACGAGTTGGGCTTCAAGCTGATCCGGGGGGTGGAGGTTTCCGCGCAGCATCACGAGGTGAGCGTGCATCTGCTCGGCTACCAGGTGGACGAGACGCACCCTGGCCTGCTGGCGGCGATGGCTTTCAACCGGAAGGCCAAGGACGACCGCGCCCCGCAGATCCTCGCGAAGCTGGCCGAGTTGGGGATGCCGCTCACCATGGACGAGGTGGAGGAGTTCTCCATCGACGATTCGGCGGTGCAGCGCCCGCACATCGCCGACGCGATGGTGGCCAAAGGATATGTGGCCAACCGCGACGAGGCTTTCGCGAAATACCTGCACGAGGAGGGCCCGGCCTACCAGCGCGACATCGTGGTGGAACTCGAAGACGCCATCGCCCAAATCCACGCGGCGGGCGGCCTCGCGGTGATCGCCCACCCCTGGGCGCGCGCCTCCATCGAGGTGCTCACCGCCGCCGAGTTCGCCCGGCTTGCCGCCGAATTCCACCTGGACGGCATCGAGGTCGACTACCCCGACCACACCCCCGAACAGCGCGCCGAACTCCACGCCATCGCCGCTAACCTCGGCCTCTTCACCACTGGCTCGTCGGACTACCACGGCACCGGCAAAACCGGCCACTTCCTCGGCGAAGAGACCACCTCTCCCGACCTAGTGAGAGCCCTCGGCCTGTGAGGGCCGCCAAAGGACTTCGTGGGGTTGGGCGAGGACGCGGCCGAGGACGAAGAGCAGGTCGGAGAGGCGGTTCAGGTATTTGATGGCCTCGGTGTTGGCGTCTTCCAAAGCCCAGGCGGCGCGTTCGGCGCGGCGGACGACGGCGCGGGCCAACTGCGCGAGGGCGGCGGGTTGGTTGCCGCCGGGCAGCACGAAGGAGGGTAGCTCAGGCAGATCGGCGTTGTAGGCGGCGATGGCCTGCTCCAAGGCGGCCACTTGCTTGGGCTTGATCCGCAGCGGGGGGTGCGCCCGCTCGGCGGAGAGCGGGGTGGCCAAGTCGGCGCCGACGTCAAAGAGATCGTTCTGCACCTGGGCGAGCAAATCCGCGATGTCCACGGGCAGCTCGCCTGAACTGAGCAGCACGCCGAGCACCGAGTTCGCCTCGTCGACGGTGCCGTAGGCGTCCACGCGCGGATCGGTTTTCGGCACTGACGAGCCGTCCGCCAGCCGGGTGCGGCCGCCGTCGCCGGTCTTGGTGGTGATGCCGGTGAGATGGACCATCATTCCCCCGGGAGCTTGAAGCCAATTTGCCGACGCGCCTCGTCCAAAATGGCCAAGATGCCCACCGACTCGTCCAGCGGCAGCAGCGGCGATTCGGTCTGCCCGCCGACCACCAACTCGGCGAAGTGGGCGGCCTCGTAGGCCAGCCCCTGGTGGGCGACGAGTTTGCTGGGGGCGCTTTCGGTGCGCACCAGATCGGCGTCGACGAGCGTCACCGGGCCGGGCTGATAGAACGGGGTGCCGGTGAGCTCCACGGAAGCCTTGGTGCCCGAGAGGCTGGCCGTCGTCGGGGTCTGCGCCCAGAGGGTGGTGGTGAGCACCGCGTGGGCGCGCGGATGGTTTTGGAAGCCGGAGAGCAAGATGGTGATCTGCCCGTCCACCCCCGTCTCCGTGGGCACCGCCTGGGCGACGATCTGCGTGGGCATTCCGAGCGCGAAGACCGTCCAGGAGACCGGGTAGATGCCCAGATCCAGCAGCGCCCCGCCGGCCAAATCCGGCTGCATCAGCCGGGGCACGTGGGTGAGCGCCTGGCCGTGATCCGCGATCAGGGTGATGATCTCGCCCAGCTCGCCGGATTGCAGCAATTGGCGCACGATGTCGGTGCGGGGCAGGAAGCGCGTCCACATCGCCTCCATCACCGTCACGTTCGCGGAGCGGGCGGCACCCACGATCAGGCCGGCCTCGGCGGCGTTGCGGGCGAACGCCTTCTCCACCAGCACGTGCTTGCCGGCGGTGATGGCGAGCAGCGCGTGCTGCAGGTGGTGGCTGTGCGGGGTGGCCACATAGATGGCGTCCACCTCCGCATCGGCGACCAACTCGTCATAGGACTGGTAGACCTTCGGGATGCCGAAACGGGAGGCGAAGGCTTGGCCGCGATCCGCGTCGCGGGAGCCGACGGCCACCAATTGCGAGCGGGTGAAGGCGCTGACGGCGGTGGCGAAAGCGGTGGCGATCCCGCCGGCGCCGAGGATGCCCCAGCGGATGGCGGGGGCTTCAAGGGGATCGGGGATTCTGGGCAAAGGCAACAATGTCATAAGGAAACTCTAGTAGAGTGACCGCTGGGGACTGAACGGATTAAGAGGTGTCAAGATGGTTTTGGCCAAACGTGCAAGTATTTCTGCGTTGATTCTGAGCTTGGCGTTGTGCCTGCCGATGGGCGGTGTCGCGGTTGCGGATACCAGCGTTGGCAGCGATGACAGCATCGCCCTCATCAGCGACGTGAGCGAGTTCAGCGAGAACTTGTGGGTAGCTGACGACGGCGTCACCCAGCTGCCCCGCTACGCGGATTCGTCCACCAGCGGACGGACGCGGCTGGGCGCGGATGCCGCTTTGCCGTCCAGCTATGATCTGCGCACCGCTGCCGCGAACCAAGTGCTCGCGGTGCGGGATCAGGGAGATTTCAACACCTGCTGGGGGTTCGCCGCCACCGCGGTGGGCTCGGGAACGGTTGCCCGCGCCGGGCTGGCGGCGAGCGCCAACGTCACCGAGTTGAGCGTCAACCATCTGGCTTTCGCGGCCTACGGGGTGCTGGGGTACTCCGCCGTCGGTGGGGCGGCAGACGAGCCGCTGGAGCGCGGCGGCAACCTCTCGCAGACCATCGGCGCCTGGTCAAACTGGTATGGGCCGACACTGGCCACCAAGTACCCCTATGACGGCTCGGTGATCTCCGACCCGGCGCAGCTCAAAGCAGCCGATTACCATCTCAAGGACGCCGTCACCCTGTCCGGCTCCTACGATGCCTACGGCCGGTATCAGGCGTCAAATACCAACAAAGTGAAGCAGTTCATCCTCGACAACGGGCCGGTGGCGATCTCGCTGGCTGCCCGACCGGGAGACGTGCCGAACGCCTACTCCAACCGGGTGTCCACGAACGATACCGACCATATGGAATTGGTGATCGGCTGGGATGACAGCTACAACAGCTTCGTCGGCGACACCCCGCCCGGCCCGGGCGCCTGGCTGGTGCAGAACTCTTGGGGCACCAGCTTCGGTGACGGCGGCTACCACTGGGTCTCCTACTACGACAAGAGCATCCCGGATTTCGATTACTACTCGTTCAGCTCCGCCAGCGAGTACACCATCAACCAGAACTACGCGCAGAACTTGGTGTACGCGTACCCGGCGTATACCTCCACCAATCAGGCAAAGAGCGTGATGTATGCCGCGAACGTCTACACCGCCGCCGAGGCACAGCGGCTGGAGGCGGTGCTGGTCGCGGTCGGCAACCCGGGCATTTCCTACACGGTGGCCATCTATCGGGGCGTGATCGCGGAGCCGATGAGCGGGGTGTTGACCCAAGCGGTCGCCTCCCGCAGCAGCGCGGAGGCGGGCGTATACACCGACAAGCTCTCCCAGCCGGTGGATTTGCTGCCGGGGGAGAAGTACTCGATCGTGGTCACCTACGCCCTGCCGCAAGCTGGGATGGGCGGGCCGCTGCTGGAGGCCGAGGTGAATTACACCACCGACTACGGCTCGGTGATCAAGTACAGCGTGCCCGCGGATCGCCAGATCCAGGCGGGGCAGAGCTACATGGCGGTGGACACCCGCGCTTGGCTGGACGCCTCCTCGATCTCCCGGAGTCGGGCCTACAAGTACGGCAACGTGATGCTGGCCGGCTTCGCGAACCCGGTGTCGGTGGTCTCCGCCACCCTTGATGGCGGGCAGATCACCACCGCGCGCCGCAACGAGGCCACCAACCTGCGTCAAGGCAACATCGCCTTCACCTTCTCCGACGGGCGCACCGAACTGCTGCCGCTCTCCGCCGGGGTGGTCGGCGTGAGCGGCTATGACGGGACGAAGACCGGCCTGCAGACCGTCAACGTCACCGCCTTCGGGTACACCTTCGCGTACCAGGTGAACACCACCGTCGCGGTGGACACGCTGCGCGGGCCGCTCGCCACGCTCTATTTGAAGCAGAAGTCCAGCTATACGTTGAACGTGGGCGCGTACCTGTTTGGGAAGGCCACCGCGCACCAGATCACCTACAAGTCGTCAAACAAGAAGGTGGCGACGGTCTCCGCCAGCGGCAAGATCACCACCAAGAAGGTCACCAAGAAGACGAAGGTGGTGATCACCGCCACCTCGGACGGCAAGTCGAAGAAGTTCACCGTCTATGTGCTGCCGAAGGCGAAGACGGTGAAGACCGCGAAGATCACCGCCCCAGCCAAGCTGGCCAAGGGCAAGATCGGCTGGGTGAGCGTGAAGACTTCCGCGACGAACCAGTTGGTGACTTTCGCGTCAAACAAGAAATCGGTGTTGACGGTGGACAAACATGGGAAGTTGACGGCCCTGAAGGCCGGAAAGGCCAAACTGACCGTCAAAGTCGGCTCCAAGAAGTACACCAAGACCATCACCGTGAAGTAGTAGCGTAGCTAGCGCCACCACTGGGCTTTGATTAGTGAGCTAGGATTACCACATGCCGTTGTCGGAAGAAGAGCAAAGGATCTTCGAGGAGTTGCAGGCGCAGCTCACCGAGGAAGATCCGAAGCTGGCCAAGAAGCTGAAGTCGCACAGCCCGCGCAAGCTGCACGGGCGGCGGGCCGCGCTGGCGGGCTTCATCTTTGTAATCGGCATTGTGGCGCTCATCTGGGGGTTGCGCACCCAGTGGTATATCTCGGTGATCGGCTTCGTGTTGATGCTGGCCGGGGCCGTGCTCGGCATCACCGCCTGGCAGCGCGTGGAGGCGGACATCGAGGCCGAGGAAGCCTCGCAGGCGCATTTCGAGCCGCCGTCCTGGCTGTAGCCATCTCAGTTTTCACTCAGCGACACTGCTTTTTCATCTCTAGCTCAATGGGCTAAGGTGGCGTCTCGTGACTACCATCGGAACTCCGTTAAGCTCGAAACCCACCAAAGTGATGCTGCTCGGCGCCGGCGAGTTGGGCAAAGAGGTGTTGATCGCCTTCCAGCGGCTCGGCGTGGAGACCATCGCCGTCGACCGCTACCACAACGCTCCCGGCCAGCAGGTCGCGCATCGCGCCTATACCATCAACATGTCCGATCCGGACGCCATCAAGGAACTGGTCGGCAAAGAGAAGCCGGATTACCTGGTGCCGGAGATCGAGGCCATCGCCACCCAGGCGCTGGCGGAGATTGAGGACGAAGGGCTGGCCACGGTGATCCCCACCGCGCGCGCCACCCAGTTGACGATGAACCGCGAGGGCATCCGGCGGCTGGCCGCCGAGGAATTGGGGCTGCCGACGTCGCCGTACCGTTTCGCGTCCTCGCTGGAGGAGTTCCAGGCCGCGGTCGCCGAGATCGGGCTGCCCGCGGTCGTCAAGCCGGTGATGTCGTCGTCCGGGCATGGGCAGTCGGTGGTGCGGGACGCCGGCGAGATCGAGTTCGCCTGGGAGTACGCCACCTCGGCGGGCCGGGTGGCCACCAAGCGGGTGATCGTGGAAGGCTTCGTGGATTTCGATTACGAGATCACCTTGTTGACTGTGCGGGCCGCCGACGGCACGCATTTTTGCAACCCGGTGGGGCATCGGCAGGTCTCCGGCGACTACGTCGAATCCTGGCAGCCGCAGCCGATGAGCGAGGCCGCGCTTGGGCACGCGCGGCAGATCGCCGGAGCGGTCACCGACGCGCTCGGGGGCCGGGGCATCTTCGGTGTCGAGTTGTTCGTCAAGGGGGATCAGGTGCTGTTCTCGGAAGTCAGCCCGCGCCCGCATGACACTGGGATGGTGACCATGGTGACGCAGCGGCTCAGCGAGTTCGAATTGCACGCCCGCGCGATCCTCGGCCTGCCGGTGGACGTGAGCCAATACCGTCCGGGCGCCTCGGCGGTGATCTATGGGCTCTTTGACGGCAAGGACATCCAATATCCGAACGTGGAGCAGGCCCTCACGGTGCCCGAATCCGACATCCGGCTCTTCGGCAAGCCTTCTTCGGCCAGCCCGCACCGCCGCCTGGGCGTGGCTTTGGCGACCGCCGACGAAATCGAGACGGCCCGCGCCCGCGCCGCCCAAGCGGCTGCCGCGATCACCCCGTATGCGGGATAATCAACCATGGCCGCGCTCACGTTCGTCCCGTTGACACCTGCTGAACTGCCGGAGTTCGTGGCGGGCACTTTCGTCCCGGATGCGGGCGTCATTACCCTGCCCCGCGAAGACGAAGCCGCCGAACATGAAGCCCTCCGGGCCGCCGCCGCCCAGGCCGACATCGTCGCCGTCACCGAAGGGGAACCCCGTTTTCCCAACACCATCTCCCTCTTCACCACCGACGCCACCGGCGAACTCCTCTGGTACAGCCCCACCGAATGGCAGTCCGTTTTAAGAGTTGGTTCATAAGTCCCGTCCTACTTTGGTGGCCTCTGGAAACCACCTCGTGGCGTTGTCAGGTCAGCCGGGATACCACCAGTATCCAGGCGACCTTCCGCCTTACGATGCGGCTCCCATAGCCCATCCTCGCTACGAACTCGACTTATGGATCAACTCGGTTCAATCATTCTCTAAAAACCATCAAACCGGGCCGTCGCCAGTTTTTCCAAAAACGGGCACACAATGCGGAATCGGGCGTTACTGTAGTTTTCATGAGGATTCGTAATATTGCCATTGTTTCGCTACTACTGGCTCTGGGTGCCTGTGCAACCACGCCGGAAGCCACGCCGACCGTGACGGTCACCGAGACCGCCACCCCGGCCCCGGCCCCGACGGTCACCGTCACGGAGACCGCCACCACCACGGCCACTCCGGCCGCCGGCGATGTGGCCGCGGTGAAGACCGCGCTGGAGTCGGCTGACGTCTGGAAAGAGAACAAGCTCGGCGAGATCAAGTACGCGGACGGTTACTACACCATCAACGTGACGCCGACCGATAAGAAGTGGACCGAAGACCCGTGCCTGGGTGACTGCAACAAGCACTTCTCGAAGCTGACTTCCGACCTGATCCAGGCCATGGCCCTCACCTCCACCAATCTCGGCGATTGGGTGGGCATCAAGGTGTACTACGGCGAAGACCTGGGCACCATTGAAGAGAAGCTCGAATGCGTCAACAAGTGGATCAGCGAGCAGTCAGGGCAAGGCGACGATCCTTGCCCCGACATCAAGCACTTCGGGATCACTGACGCGGCAGATGACGAGCTGGCCGGTAACGATTAGCCCTTAGCCAAATAATTCCGGCAGCCACCACCAAGCTGACGCCTACGGCGAGCCCGATCAGGATCGCGGTGAGCCCCATGCCGACCACTTCGCCCCCGGTAGTGGCGTAGTGATCGTCGTCGTCGCTGGTAGCTGAGGTTGCGCTGTCCTTGGACGTCGCGGTGGGTGTGGGCTCCGCACTGGACGGCTCCGGAGTCGGCGTCGGCGTCTGCGTCTGAGTGGGCGTCGGCGTATCCGTATCCGTCGGCGTCTCCTCGTTGGCACCCCCGACCCGGTCGATGTCGGAGATGGACGGCTTGGACTCATCCGTCGGCTCATCGCGCGGCTCCTTCACGGGTTCCGCGGTCGGCTCGTCGGCGGGATCGCTGGTCGGCTCATCCGCCGGGCTTTCGGTTGGCGTTGTCGTCGGATCTTCCGTGGGATTGAGCCCCGGATCGGAGACCGGCTCCCCGGCCGGGTCGCTCACCGGCGGCTCCGGAGCCGGAACCGGATCGAACACCGGTTCTTCGGTCGGCGGGACGGGCCCGGGCAGCGGCTGCGCCGGCGGGGCGCAGATCGAGTCGGCGGCGTCCGGATCGCAGGTGTTCACGAAGTGCAACACCGGCACCTCCGGGTCCACGTCGGCGGACGACTGCTGGTACGTCTCATGCGTGCCTTCCTCGTCCTCGGCGTCATCCACCGAGTCCAAGGTGGCGTCGACGATCAGGTGGCCTTCGCCGTCGTCAGTCACCGTCGCGCAGAGCAGGTAGACGGTGTCGTCGTAAATGATGCCGGGCTGCGGCTGCTGCGGCACCACCTCGGAGTAGTTATAGCAATAAGTGCCGGAGCTCGCTTCGGTCAAGTGCAGGCCGCTGAGCCGCTCCATCAGCGCCTCTTCGCCATCCTCGGCCGCCGAGTTGGTGAAAGTCACGCCGTCCATGGTGATGTCGGCCGCCTGCGCCGAAGCCTCGTCCACCGGGACCGCCAGGAAGGTGAACTGGCCTTCGTCCATCGCGGCGCCAACGAGTGTCTTGCCCACCGCGATATGCCAGTGGTGACGGGCGAAGTAGCTGTTCACGAAACCCCGGTTGCTGTCGTACTCGACCTCGGCGACAAGCTGGCCGGTACCCTCGTCGGTGACCGTCACCGTGACCTCGGCGGTATCCGGGTCATAGATGAGCCCGCCAGCCGGGTTTTCGGGCTCGATCTCGGCCACCCGGAAGGTGTACTCCCCCGCCGCGTTGAAGCTGATCTCCCCGACATCGAAGCCCACCAGCCGGGAGCTGGTCCCATTCTCCACGGTAATCGACAGCGAGTTGGCGCCCTCGGGCAGCACCACGGAACCGTTCGCGATGGCCGCCTTCGTCAGGTCGTCGCCCGCCGTCAGGGTGAAGTCGAAGCTCTCGTCTTCCTTCCAGTCCCGGCCCACCAGTTCCTTGGTGAAGGTCGGGGTGACGGAGGTGCCCGCCGCCTGGTAGTGGTTCACGAAAGTCAGCGACGGCATCGAGTCGGTGCGCGAATCGTGCACCACCGGCTCGCCCTCGCCGTCGTTGGTCTTGCTGAGGTCGTCAATGATGGTCTGGACGTGGAGCTTGCCGGTCTCCGCGTCGAACAGCGGGCGGAGCGTCAGCAGATAGCTGGTGGTGTCATAGCTGACCCCGCTCACCGCAGTGTTGTCCTCGGTGACCAGATAGCCGAATTCCTTGCCCAGATCCGCCTGGGTGAACTCGAAGTCGCCGGGCAGTGTCGCCAGCTTCGGGTTGGCGTTGCCATAGCCGTTGGTGACGCTCATGGTACCCACCTGCTCGGGCTCCGCCGCGTCCGCGAAACGGGCCTTCGCCTGCGCCTCGGCAGCGGTGACGGTCGAGGTCGCCACCGGCGTCACCGTGAAGGAGAACTCGCCAGCCACCGGATTGCGCCCGGTGAGCGTCTTCTCCACCATCACGCCGCTGAACCGGGTGGTGGCCTGGTAGCGGTTGACGAAGCTGCCCTTGCCCACCGGATCGACCTGGTCGTCACCGCGCACGTAGACGTCGGGGAAGAGCAGGCCGTCCACGTTCAGGTCGTCCACCACCACGTCATAGACAACCACGCTGCGGTCATAGACGACGCCGTGGATGCCGTTGACGGGCACGATTTCCTTGAGCGCGAACTGGTAGTTGCCCTGTTTGTTCGCCCACAGCGTGTAGCTGAACTCGGCCACCGAGTTGGTCTGGTCGGCGAAGGTGACGGTCTGCTCGTCGCTGCCCTCCAGCCAGATCGCGCCATCCGCGATCGCTTTGGCGGTGACGGTGTCGTTCGGGATCAGCTTGAAGGTGAACTCATCACCGGCCGCCCAGTCGCGGCCCACCAATTCCTTGGTGGCGGTGATGCTGATCTTGCCTTCGCTTGGGGTGTATTCATTCACGAAGCGCACCGGCTCGTCGGTGTAGACGCCGTCATCCGGGTCGCACTCGCCGAAGCCGTTCGCCGCCACCATACTGGCGACCGCCTGCTGGGTGGTCTGGCAGTGCGCGGAGGTGACCTGGATGGTCGGGCCGGTTTCGCCCTGCACGGTGTCCACGTAGAGCCGGTAGAACCACACCGAATCGTCATAGTTGACGTAGGAGAGCTCGTCGGAGACTTCGGAGACCTTGTAGTAGAAGTAGTGGCCGTCGTGCGCCGCCCGGAAGGTGAGCGCCGGGGAGACCACCGAAGAACTGCCCTCCGCGTTTTCGGTGTTCACCTGCGCCAGCTCACCGGCGAAGAGCGGGGCCAGATCCGAGTACGACGGGATGGCGCCCATATATTCGAAGCTGAACTCGTGTGAGAGCGCGGGGGCGCGGAGCTGGTCGCCGCCCAGGGTGGAATCCTTCACCAGCTTGGTGACCTCCAGGTTGCCCTGCACCTCGCCCACCGCGAAGGTGTTGTGGAACTGGGCGGTTTCGGCCTTGTCGGCCGCCATGTTCGAACCGGCGTCGTCACGCACCTGGTAGAGGGTGTGGTCGGCGGACAGTTGGCCCGAGCCGTTGTCCGTCACCGACACGTGCCACTGGTACTCGGCGCCCGAGTAGGAGACGCCGACGCTCTGCCCGCCCACCTCGGTGATGGTGTAGGTGTAGTTGCCGGGGGCGGTGAATTCCCGCGCCTCGAACGCCTTCGCGCCGTGGTCAGCGGCGGTGAAGGTGACGGTCTCGCAGACCTCGGCCGTCACTTCGGCCGGCCCGCACATCTTGACGGTGAACTCGTCGTCAACGCGCCAATCGCGGCCGGTGAACAGCTTCGACGCCTGCGGCGCACCCGCAACGGTGACAGCGGCGGCGGTGTAAGTGTTCTTGAAGGCGACGGTGGTGCTCTGCGCGGCGGAGACCGAAATCTGACCGGTAGCCGGCCCGGCGGGCGAGGTCTGGGTGTAGCCAGCGGGCAGATTCACCTCGGTGATGGTGTACTTGGTGCCATCGGGAAGCCCGATCAGGTTCACCTGCTGGTTGGCGGTGAAGGTGATCACGTCGTCATCGCCGAACAGGCCGCCATACTCCAAGGTGCCCAGCGTCTTCGGGGTGGTGAGGTTGGTGTTGTCGAAGACCGCGTAGGCGAACGAGCCGGTCAGCGGGACGTCGTCCGCGTCCGTCAACTCCACCTGGAAGCTGAACTCGGTGGCTACGCTCGGATTCAAGCCGGTGGCGGCATCCACCTCTTTGGTGATCGTCAGCGCGCCCGGCACGTCATAGGCGAGGTAGCCGTTGTTGCCCAGCCGGGTGACCACCGTCTCGCCCGAAAGCTGGCTGGAGCGCACCAGCGGGGCGGTCTGCGTCTGGTTGTCCGGGGTCTCGCAGACCGGGGAGCCGTCCACCCAGTTGAGCACCTCGCACTTGCCGTGGTCCAGGGTGTGGGGGAAGTTGACGCCGATCAGGCCGGCGGGGACGGTGGCCACGCCTTTCACGTCCGCCATCTGGTGGGTGTCGTCCTGGGCGGCGATCAGCTCGTCCTTGGTGATCTGGGCGGTCCGGTCGACCAACTCTACGCCGTTAGCGGTGTAGTAGTACTCGTCGGTGGGATAGTAGACGACTCCCGCGCCGGGAAGCTCCACCCAGGCCGCCCAAGAAAGCTCGGTGGAAAGCTCCGGGTCCGCAAACAGCGGAGTGGCGGTGCTGAAGCGGTAGAACTCGTTGGCCGAATCCGGGATGAAGCTGACGGTGGTCTGCGCCTGCGCGCCCTCGCCCTTCCCGGTGAAGCTGCCCGCGTAGAAGCGCACCTGCCCTTTGGAGGTGTGCTGGATCAGGTACTCGGCGAGCGCGGTGCCAGCGGCGGAGTCGATCTGGTTCAGCGCCATCGGGTCGGCGAGATGCTCCAGCACCTGGGCTTTCGGGGCCACCGAGTAATCCAGGTGGAACGGGTGGGAGGCGGTCTGCTTCATCGAGATGGGCTGGCCGTTGTTGTCCAAGGTGATCTGCGCGTCCCGCAGCGGGAGCAGGGTGGTGGGAATCTGCACGGTGACCACGTCGCCTTGCGCCAACGACTCCGACTTGCGCACGCTGATCACGATCTTGCTCACGTCGGTCTCACCAGCCAGGGTGTTCGCCTGGTAGCCGCCCGAGAAGGTGTATTTCTCCACGCCGTTGGTGGTGTCGGTGGTCTTCACCGGATTGGAGAACACCTTCTCGTTGCAGGAGTCGGGGTTGGTCGAGCCGGTGGGCACCGAGCAGAAGTACAGCTTGCGCACCTCGGAGACTTCCATGAAGTCGCCGAGCGGGTCGGTGAAGGTGACGTAGCCCGCGCCGGGGGTGCCGGAGGTGGATTTGACCGGGAAGTGCGGCGAATCCACCATGGATTTGGCGATTGACTCGAACGCCTCTTTCATGTCGGAGGTGGTCATCGGCTCATAGAACTCGTCGTTGTAGGCCAGTGAGGTCGGATCGTAGGCCTTCGCCGTGCTGGTGGGATGCTTGACGACGTAGGAAGCCGTGCCGGAGGCCACCGGGACGCTCGGAGTGCCGCCGTTCACATAGGTGGTCCACGCGGAGGTGAAGCCGGCCGCCGAAGTGTTCGACAGGCCGAGCTGGGAGCTGGGATCCAGCGTGGCCCGGGCCAAATCGCGGGCCACCGGGTGCAGCGAACTCAGCCCCAAGCCGACGGTGTAGACCTTCGGGACGATGTTGGTGCCGTGCTCTTTGTTGTACTCTTCGTCGTTGTAGGCGGCGGTGATCTTCGCCTTCAGATAGGCGGCGGTGAGCGCGGCCTTGAAGCCGTTGCCGTAATACTGGGTGCAGGACGTCGCGGAGGCCGAGCAGGGCGAGTTCGGGCCTTGGGTGGCGGTGCTGGGGCTCCACCAGGTTTCGGAGCTGTAGGAGAGCGTCGTCTCGCCGTCGGAGAAGATGAGCACGTTCGGGACGCGCTGGTTCTCACCGGAGACGTTGGTCTGGGTGGCGAGGACGTTCATGCCCGCATAGATGCCCGCCTGGGTGTTGGTGCCCTGGGCGACGTTGTTGTTCTTGCCGATGGTCATCGTCTTGTTGCCGCCCGCGGTGAGCGTCATGGTGCCGCTCTTGTAAGTGAGCGTGACGTACCTGTCGGAGTCGGTCACCTTGACGGGGGTGCTCAGCTTGACGAGTTCGCCCGCGTCGGTGCCGAAACGCATCAAGGCCACCCGGTTCTCGGAGTTGTTCTCGCCGATGATCCGGATCGCCTCGTTGACGGCCTCCGCCATCGCGAAGGCGCGGGATTTCTCAAAGTTGTTCTGGTCGTCACAGTAGCCGTCGGAGGAATCGGAGGCGTTGATGCACTGCACCATGGAGTAGGAGTTGTCGAGCACCATCACCACGTCCACCGGGATCTTGGAGGTGCCGGTGATGTGCCGGGTGGAGCCCAGCCCGGAGAGCGAGACGATCAGCTCGTTCGTATCCGCCACCTCGTCTTCCTCGTAGAGGGTTTCGTCGGTGTAGACGGTCTTGTCCGTCCAGATCCGGCCGGGGTTGCGCGAGGCCGCGTAGAAGCTCTCGCCGTCACCGTGACCGGGGAACTCATGGGAAGTCGGCCAGTCAGCCACCTTGGCGGCCGGGGTGGGCGTCCAGGTGTCCGCGCCGGCTTGCAGGGTGCCGATCCCGACCACCGCGCCGATGGCGATCAGCAGCGCGAGCAGGGCGGCTATCGCCTTCCGAGCATGATTAGTGTGCGTAGGGGGGACGCTGTGCATGGTGTTACCTCACAATTTGCCTTCGTCGGCATACACAACCGATCCAAAGGCCCAGTTATTCCCGGACGGACATACCACCCCCCTCCAAACCCCCGTTATGCTGTACGTAGAGGTTTGAATATGGACAAGATAAGCAGTTTCACCGTCGATCATCTGCGATTGCTTCCGGGGCTCTACGTCTCCCGCATTGACGCGGTAGGCGGCCAGATCGTCACCACCTTTGATCTGCGGTTCACCCGGCCGAACTTCGAGCCGGTATTGGATGTGCCCGCCATCCACACCATCGAACATCTGGGGGCCACGCTGCTGCGCAACGACGAGCAGTGGGGCGAGCAGGTGCTTTATTTCGGCCCGATGGGCTGCCGCACCGGGTTCTACCTGCTGCTCGCCGGCGAGGTGGACACCGCGTTGGCGCTGCCGCTGGTGATCCGGGTGATGGAGGGGATCGTGGCGTTTGACGGCGAAGTGCCGGGCGCGTCACCTGCCGAATGCGGCAACTACCTCAGCCACGATCTGGCCATGGCGAAGGTCGCCGCCCGCAGCTACCTTTCGGTGTTGGATGAGATCGCGGCCGGGGCGGCCGAGCACACCCGCTATCCGGCTGGGGATGCCGGGGAATCGCTGGGTTTCGTGATCGCGATGGAATCCGAGCTGGAGCAGCTCAAGGCGGTGCTGCCCCCGCTTATCTCGGTGGCTGCCGCCGGGCGGACGTTCTGGGTGGGGCCAGGCGTGTTCGCCATCGAATCCGGGATCGGCGAGCTGGCGGCCGCCTCCGCCACCGAAGCCCTGGTGTGGTTCGCCCGCTCCCAAGGCGCTCCGCTCACCCGCGTGATCAACGCCGGGGTCTGCGGCGCGCTGGTGCCCGGCAAGTTCGCCCTCGGGGAGCCGCTGGTGGTGGAGAAAGTGGTGCACTACGAGTTCGACCTCTCCCCCATCGAGGCGCTGATGCCCGGCCAGTACCCTGGCGAGCCCAGCGCCCTGCTGCCCCTCGACGTGGCCGGCCTGCTGCCCGATTTCCAGCGGGCCACCCTGGCCAGCGGCGACAAATTCTGCTCCGATCCGGCCCTGGCCGCCCAACTCGTCCGCGATTACGGGGCCGACATCTGCGAAATGGAAGCCGCTGGCGTCACCCGCACCGCCCGCCTCCACAGCCTCCCCGTCACCCTGATCAAGACCATCAGCGACGAAGCCGGCGCCGACGACCAAGCCGCCACCTTCTGGGCCACCACCAAACCCGGCGGCATGACCTCCCTCCAACTCGCCTTGGATCAGTTGCTCACCGCCCTGCGCTGACGCACCCAGTCAGTCGCGCGCGATCTTCGCGGAAACTCCAGCCGCGAGACCACTCACACCGCGCCCAACCCCAAGTCGCCCCCCGCGAAAGCACCGAACCTCCAAAATCGTGAAAAAAATCTGATTTTGGAGTTTTCCCGCTACTTTTTCCTGGAGACTTCCGAGGGTTACTTGGAGCAAGTGGAGCAGAAGCCGAAGAGTTCGACGATGTGTTCGACTTCGGTGAAGCCGTGGGCTTTGGCGGCTTTGGAGGCCCACTGTTCGACGGGCGGGCCGTCCACCTCGATCGTCAGGCCGCAGGAGCGGCACACCAGGTGGTGGTGATGGTGGGTGCCGCACTTGCGGTAGAGCGTCTCCCCTTCGGCGGTGCGCACGGTGTCCACCTCGCCGGCCTCGGCCATCGCCTGCAAGGTGCGGTAGATGGTGGCCAACGCGATCTTGTCACCGCGCGCCCGGATGGCGTCGTAGAGCTGCTGGGCGCTCACGAACGACTCCGAGCCAGCCAGGCACTCACGCAAGGTGCGGCGCTGCCGGGTATCCCGACGGCCTTCCTCGGCAAAAGCGCGGGGCGCGGCTACAGACGTCATGCCCCAATCTTAGCTACCCGCACACAGCAGCTTGAGCCCGACTACTTTACTTTGGCGCTGGTTTTGGTGGTGGACCAAACGGAGTAGTAGGTGCCTTTCGAGGTGCCGGAGGTGATCTTCTTGTAGGCGCGCACCTGCACTTGATACTTCTTGCCTTTCTTCAGCTTCTTGGCCACGTAGCTCAGCTTGGAGGCCTTCACCGTCTTCACTGACGACCAGGAAGTGGTGCCCTTCACCCGGTAGCGGATCTGGTAGCCGGTGATCTTCTGCGCGGCGGCCACCTTCTTCCACTTTGCCGTCACCTGCTTCTTGCCCGCGGTCACCTTCGAGAGTGTCGGCTTCGTCGGCAGGACGGTGAAAACACCCGTGACCGTGCCCGAATACTTGCCGATCCCAGTGATTGTGGCGGTGTACTTCCCAATCTTGGTGGTATCACCGTTGATGGTGATGGTGTAATCGGTGCCCTTCACCAGCGTCTTGCCGTCCACGATCACCGTCAGATTCGTGATCTTCTTGCCCGTCCACGTCGGAAGCTCCACATAGACGGCCACCGACTGGCCCTGCTCGTTGGTCAAAGTGCCGGACGCCTCGTCCGTACCCGACGGCGTCTTCGTGCCGTCGTCATCGGTACCAGCCGGAGTGGTGTACGGATCATTCGCAAGCCACACGTCCTTCTCGTAATCGCGCAGCACCTTCACCCCGTTGATGGTGTATTCAACGTAGCGAATCTGGCTAGCAGCGAGTGACCGGTTGCTCTCCGACATCTCGCTGGAACCGGAGAAGTGATGGAACAGCACCGTTATCGACTGGATGTCGCCGTCCTTGATGGTGGCTTTGGACGGATCATAGCCGAGCAGCGTCCCTGAAGACTCTTTGGAACCGTCCGCCGACAGATTGTTTGTAAAACTCTCAATGGCCTTCCAATCGGTCGTTGGCCCTGGGGTCGGTCCGCCATAAGTCTCCTTGTCCGTGACCACCCGACCGGTGATCGACGTCACCTTGTCTGGGGTGACGTGGCTGCCAGTCTTGGCATCCACCACCAGCAGTGTGGTGGAGACATTGGTACGACAAGACTTTCCCACCAACTGGCCATACATATAGTTGTAAACGCAGGAAACCCGGGGTGGTGCCGCCGTAATCGCGCCCGAAGTGAACAACTCCAGATCACCGATGATCAATTTCCCATTCACCGGGGTGACGTACGTGTTGGCCGCCTGCGCCACCGGCGCCGTGGCACTTAAACCGAGCCCAGCCACCAGCGCCATGGCGACGCTGATACCGACAACTTTGGCGCGACTAGGGGTTTTTACGCTAACGAGTAGGGGGGTGTACATTGGTGTTCTCCTTCAAAAAATCGGAACAACGCTTTCCAAAACTCTACCCTTTCCGCTCCTCGCAAGGCAACTCGATAGGCCCCGGTCTTCCGCTCCTAACGCCAAATTTCACTAAAAACGTGTAAACTGGGACTCGAAAAAACACTAAAAATGTGTAAAGGGAGGCTAGGGTGGAACGCCGGGCATACTCAGAACTGCTCGATTGGAAGCAGCGTGGCGGCCAGAAGCCGTACTTGTTGATCGGGGCGCGCCAGACGGGCAAGACGTACCTCGTAGAAGAGTTCCTCGCCAGAGAGTACGAGCAGCATCTGACGTTCACATTGACTGAGCGGCCTGACATCGTCTCACTGTTCGCGGAAGCCATTCCCACTCAGGCGAAGCTGGACCGGCTGGAACTGATTGTGGGCCACACCATCGATTGGGGACGCACCGCCATCTTCTTCGACGAGGCCCAGGTGAGCGAGGAAGTACTGACGGCCTGCAAGTTCTTCGCCGAGTCAGCCGTTCCCTACCAGGTGATCTGCGCCGGCTCACTGTTGGGCG